>NZ_JCAXEB010000004.1:0-408330 GCF_059758655.1 Flavobacterium sp. GQ95 | reverse complement strand
GGTTTATACTGATCCTAGCGGAGAGTTTGTTTGGTTTGTTCCATTAATATATGCTGCGGTAAATGTAGGTGTAGATTTGATTCAAAATAACGGTAAAATGAATTTTGGAGAAATTTCATTATCAGCAGGTATGGGTGCACTAAGCGGTTTTACTAGTGGTGCGACAAGTGTCGGCGGAGCATTTATAGGTGCTGGAGTAGGGCAGTTAAATAAGTTTATGCCGAGTATTTCAATTTATCAATCTGGTAATTTTAATATAGGTATTTCTCCAATGATTGGGTACGGAACTAGTGGATTTAATGCTGGAGCCAGTTTAAATGTTGATGGTAAAGTTGGTGATGTTGCTTTTGGTGCAAGTATTGGATTTGGATACAATTCTGGAACCAGTAGTTTAGGGGAATCATCTGGGAGCAGTGGATTTTATAATTATGGTGGTTCTCTGGCATATAATGACGGACATGCTAATTATGGATTAGGATATTCATATAATTCATTTGGTGGAAAAACAGCACAAGGTGTAGCAGCAATTACTATATTGGCAGGTGATTTTACTTTAAGAGTCGATGAAGATTATTTAGGTGATACCAGAGATCGATACAGGACCGGAGGCTTATTCGCTACTTATAAAGTTAATAATCATCTAACTCTCGCTTTTGGTGGGAGTATGATGACCGGTGATGCAGATTCTAAAAAGGCAATTGCTAGTCCTTATGGAAATCCTAAAATGACCAAAGGGTTGCATGCACAAGAAATCATGCCTCAATTACGAGCAGGATCAATGTTTGGAGGAGTCATTTATAAGGGTCAGTCAAGTTTTTATGGGCATAATAGTGAGAAAAGGCTTCATAGCATCCAAAATTGGATTCATAGAAATGTTGTTACAACTGAATATTTTCCTGATAGAGGTTTTTCATCAAAACCATATAGCTATTCGGGAAGTTATAATTCTAATTATCTATTCTATTAATAAAATTAACATGAGAAGTTTAATTATAATTTTGTTTATACTGTTATTTTGTAGTAACTGCAATACTATCAAAAATGTGCCCCCTTTCTCTTTTCTTAGTAAACCAATTGACAGTACAAAAATTAGGTTTAATGGATTCTATAACACATTGGATACCACTGTTTTTAATGGTGTTAAAGCATCCGAAGAATATACTTCAAATCATGAGGTAATATTTAAAATAAATCAAAAAATTTATTTGAGTTATGGAGTTGCAAAAGGGACTACTCCTTTTGATTGCGATTCCTATAAAAGGATTAATGATTTTTACAGGAATCAGAATGTAAATATTATGGGAAGGTTTACTATCAAAAATGATTCTATTTATGCTTCTCTACCGGTTTATTTTAGGATGCCTGGGATGGCTTTAAAACTGTGTAATGCAAACTATAGAGGATTTATTAAGAATAGAGATACTATTACAGATTGGAAAGTGATACCGCCTTACCCAATAAAAATTGGCAAACTTGAAAAGAGATTCCATTCAAATTCCCATTTATTTGAGCCCCAAATATTATACTTTGTAAAAACAGATGCAGTAAAATGTTTAGATATGGATTGAGAATGACTAATCCTTAAGAAACGGAAATACATTAAAAAGGTATTGATGTTCCGTCAAAAGTACCCATTACTATTAACCCATCAGGATTAGCTAAAGCTAATGAGAATGCGCAAATATCCGGTTTATTACCCTGATTTTGAATAGTAACTGATACCATCCAGTTAAATAACTCTAATAGCTTAAATTAACTAAAAAATGTTTAAAGAGCTGATTTTAGTTGAAAGCATTACCAATAATAATCAAGTTTAATAAAGAAAAAAATAACAATATTAAGTAAAGCAAGTTTCATTATCAGAATAGGAATTCTTATTCTTTCAATCATTTAACAGTCTTTTCGGACAAACCATCAATGATGATAATCTTATTTTTTGGAGGTCGACAAAGAAACTAACAACTGATGATTTTGAAATTAAGACAAAGAATGGAGAAGTGAATTTTTCCTTTGCTCAATTTGGGGTAGACTATAAAGTTAATGGATTTGATTGTATGACGAAAAATTTTAATAAAAAAGTTCGTAACTATTTCATTAAATCTGCTTCCTGGATTGATACAACATCAAATGTTTCAAATTCTCTTCGTTACGAACAAACACTTTTTGATATTTGCGAAATCTATACCCGGCAATTTAGAAAAACATTAAAAGAGAACAGAAAGAAAATTATTTCTGGAACCCAATTTGTTGAAGCATTAAATCAAAAATTAATGACTGATTTTGCTAACCGTAGAGTTTTATATACCAGAGAATCAGATTTTGGACAATCTCAAAAAAAGCAGACAGAATGGGAATTACTGATCCTAAACGAACTAAACGAATTAAAAGAGTTTGCTAGCGAATGATAAAAGAACAGCACCCGATATCGTGTGGTATGCAGAGGTTGGTTAAATTGACTTAAAAAGGAAAGATATATAAGAAAACGAAAGCGAAAGAAAAATAGCACTAACTGTTTTTAGGTGCTAGATGTTTAAGCACGGTACGCGACAAAAGTATTAGTGCGGGAGTGTGAAAAATAGAACGTGTGTTACTAAAAATATGGTAAAACCAGAAATGTACCAGTAGAAAATAAGGGTAGTATTTTTAAAGGTTAGTGATAAACATTTTCCATTTCTAATTTATTGAAAAAAAAGTATTAAAAGAGAATTATAAGATTACTCGTTTAAACAACGAATAAAATCTAAACTATAAAAAAAATGAAACAAATTGAATGTAATAATTGTGAAACAATTAATAGAAATACTAAATATTGTCATGTTTGCGGTTATGAATTACCTATTATGTAAGCAATATAAAAAAATAATGTCAATGCAACTGTTAGAGATTCCGCAAAAAATAAGATAACTAAACATCATTTTAAATTACCAGACTTGCCTGATTCAAATTTTGCGCTTGAAGTATCGATTTGGACAGGTCGTTCAAAATTGTTTATGAATAATCAACAATTGAAGCGGGCAAAAGAAAAAGGAAAACCTTTCCTTATTCCGAAAGGCAATAATGAATTTTCAAAAGCTTTTCCCAAACAGTCTTTTCCGGATCTAATTCCTATACTAGAAATTATTTAGACAAGAAGGAACTTTGATTAATAAGTATCTCAAAGTTATCGGAATAATTATAAGTTCTTTACTTGTATACCTTGCGATTATAATATTACTACAAAAGTTTCTGTTTTAGGATGCCTCCTATTTTCTTGGAGAAACAACAAATGACATAACTCAAAAGTAAAAAATGCTGCTTGGAAGCGCTAAAAAAACAATTATATAACTTAAACTCAAAATACATTAAAATGAAAAAGAAAATAACAATATTATTTGTTGCTTTATCTTGCTATTTCGTAAATGCTCAAAATAACAGTTCAAATATTAAAATTAACAAATTTCAGTTCGGTGTAAGTTATGCACTTACTTCAGATGAGATAGCTTACAAAAATCCTTTCAATGCATCATTAAATTATCAATTAAAACAATGGAGAGCCATTGGTTTAGGCATCGGTATTCAGGTTTACATGTTTAGCCCTGAATCTGAATATAGCAAAAACTTTTCCACTCGTTGGGGTTTTAATCCAAATATTAGTTCTTCTTATTCCTTTTTAAATAATAAATTCAAAACTTATGCAGCATTTGGGTATTATTTTGATGAGTATGAATTAACAATAAGTGAGCTTTATCTTGTCTCACCATCCAAGAAGTATGCTGTAAAGTCTACTGGATTTACCGTTATTCCAGGTATTAAGTATTTTTTACATTCAAATATATTTTTAGATATAAATTATACACTTCTAAAATATAAAACTAAAGATGTTTGGGATTATGGTTCATACTCCTTCAGCGATAATTTATTTAATATTGGAGTTGGTGCATCTTTTTAATTCTTTTATTTAAATCATAGATATATGTTTGGGGGTTTATGGTTTTGTTAAATTGAATATTCAAAAAATATGGTGAAAATGCTATTAAAACAAAATTGCGAATACAGCTATTTTGAAAATAAAATCCAACTAGAACTTATCTTATAGTAGTTTATCGAATAATTTTCAGCAACCTGAAAATAGAAACTTAAATAGTAGTATAGCAACCAGGACAAGCCGTATCAAAACAATTTGATCTTGCTTTCTCCCCAGGCATTGGAATATTACAGCAACCGAGATTCAGTTGTATCACAATTGCCTTTAGACCCTCCGGTTCCTGCTTCTTCCTTTTCTACCATAGGCTGAACATTGTTTACAATGCTTTTAAAAGCCTTGATAGTTGCTATAATCTGTACAATTAAGGTATTATTAGAATAAAGAGTTTACTGATAATGAACCGAAGTAGTACTATTAGCTAACAGAAGTTTTGCGCAACTGCTATATTCGTGGTTGCGGGAACGCACTTTTCAGTCAGGCCGAGCGAATTCAATTCCAATTTCCGCAGCTGCCGCAAAGCCACAGGACGTTGTCTTATATTTTAAAGAACTACATGGTACAAAAAATAATCGAAATTATTGAATATGAAAATGAAAGTCACAGAGTAGACTTTAAAAAATTGAATATCCGTTAGGAAAGGACACCAAAAAGAATGAAGTCCTTAAGGATTTTTATGCTTTTGTTAATCACTTATCTGAAGATGATAAATTCATAGTAATTGGTATAAAAGAAAAGGAAGAGAAATCAAAAGAAACTTTTGGAATTGATAAATCCCACTGATGAAGCCAAATATCGACAGTTTATTAATGAGAACATTGAACCACAAATAAATTTTGAGTACAATTATTTTATTATAAAAATTAAAACTTTTTGTTTTTTTTAACTTTCCAAAAACAATAATCGACCATATTTATCTAAGAAAGATTGTAAGAATCCAATTGATACAAAAACAGAGTTTAAATATGGAGATGGATTTATAAGAGTTGGTACGCCTACAAAAAAATTGGAAGAAAAGAATTAGATGATATAAATAAAAAAATATCTAAATCGGCAAGAAGATATTGATGTTATGTCTGTTATTGGAAAACCATCAGGCAAAAAATTAATAAATGGGATGTGAAATATCTTGATTTAAAAATAACAAACAAATCAATTTTCAAGTGGATCAGCAAATTCGAAAGATAGTCAAGAAATAAAAGATGTAGCATTAACAAAAGGAGTGTTATTCATATGGTATAATTAAGGGAAAAATGAGCTCGTTGAAACTATAAAAAAATTGCAATATTTAAATTATGGTACAGATTTAACTTTAATTATATTTCAATTTATGTAGATCCAATATCTTATTTATTGGAACATCTAAGAGATATTGAATCCTACAGAAAAAATAAAAAATCCATTGGTATTCCAGTAATTGTTAACGATGAGAATTTCTTTAGCAAAATAGAATCAAAGCGTTATGGTTTTATAGGAGACTCTATTTCGCAAAAGCTAGATTTGCTTGCAGAGGTAGTAAAAAATTAGCTACCTATATAGAATTGTTGAAATCAGATTTACAGAATATTTTCAAGGAAGTATGAAAACAGTTTTAATAGAAATCTATTTAAATAATCTCATGGAGAAATCTGATTTAGAGTTTCGTCAAATTAGCGTAGGTACAATCGAGGAAAGAGGATTAGGAGAAGTTGTTGAAGAAACTTCTTGTCCAAACAACATGTTGCAATTGTTATTGAAGTAGAAGAAAACAAGGAAATTAACAACGATTTAGAAAGTTTATTATTGTCTTTTAGTTTTTTTATTTTAAAATTCAAGATGTTTCGATAGATGAGGAATAATTTTGATAGCTTATTGCTCTTAGCTTTGGGATGCACCGGACATAGAACTTACCAACATGAGTGGTCGTTTATATGATCCCACTGCATCGTTTTTTACAACCTGATAATTTTGTACAGAAACCCTTTAATACCCAAAACTATAATTGTTATGGTTATGTGCTTAATAACCCATTTAAATATACAGATCCAAGCGGAGAATTTATTTTGTTTGCTCCATTAATATGCTGCGATAAATGTAGGTGTAGATTTGATTCAAAATAAGAGTAAAATGAATTTTAGAGGAATTACATTATCAACAGGCATGGGTGCACTGAGCGGTTTTACTAGTGGTGCGACAATTGTCGGAGGAGCATTTATAGGCGCTAGAGTAGGGCAGCTAAATAAGTTTATGCCGAGTATTTCAATTTATCAATCTGGTAATTTTAATATAGGTATTTCTCCAATGATTGGATACGGAACTAGTGGATTTAATGCTGGAGCCAGTTTAAATGTTGATGGTAAAGTTGGTGATGTTGCTTTTGGTGCAAGTATTGGATTTGGATACAATTCAGGAACCAGTAGTTTAGGGGAATCATCTGGGAGCAGTGGATTTTATAATTATGGTGGTTCTCTGGCATATAATGACGGACATGCTAATTATGGATTAGGATATTCATATAATTCATTTGGTGGAAAAACAGCACAAGGTGTAGCAGCAATTACTATATTGGCTGGTGATTTTACTTTATTCTACTTATAACAAATGGGATGATATTAAAATTAAAAAAGAAAGCTACAGGTTTATAAGATTTTTTTCAGGAGGTCAAGTTTTATTTATCTATAAGAATGGAGTACCCAATTTGGAAATGATTAATAATAAGAATATTGGGATCCCGGGGTATTATTATATCGAAGATAAAAAAATAAAAAAAAGTATGTTTAAAAACATAAATGGGGGGATAATTGTTGATTATTTTGGAGAGGTTAGTATAAATGGTAATCTAATTTTTTATGAACAACCAACAGGGAAATTAATTTTTTCAAAAACAGAAGATTATAATGGTAGGTCATTTTGGACCAAATTAAAAGTTGAAGGAATTGAGCATTATAAGCCGAATTGGTAATAATGATTGTTTGCAGTAAGAGTAGAGTGAGTTATTTTGTTCCATCAATAGGAACTCAGTTCAATAGTGATTTAAATGTTGATGGTAAAGTTGGTGATGTTGCTTTTGGCGCAAGTATTGGACTTGGATACAATTCTGGAACCAGTAGTTTAGGAGAATCATCTGGATCAATGTTTGGAGGAGTCATTTATAAGGGTCAGTCAAGTTTTTATGGGCATAATAGTGAGAAAAGGTTTCATAGCATCCAAAATTGGATTCATAGAAATGTTGTTACAACTGAATATTTTTCTGATAGAGGTTTTTCATCAAAACCATATAGCTATTCGGGAAGTTATAATTCTAATTATCTATTCTATTAATAAAATTAACATGAGAAGTTTAATTATAATTTTGTTTATACGGTTATTTTGTAGTAACTGCAATACTATCAAAAATGTGCCCCTTTCTCTGGATTGATGATGAATTCGCCTTTAAATTTAATAATAATTTGATTCTTATTTTTGGTGGTAGTATAATGGAAGGAGATGCATTAGTGAGATGCTATTGTAAATTCCTAGTAATTTAAATGGTCGTGGAATACACAAAAATGAATTTATGCCAAGATCAGGAATAATGTCTGGGGGAGTTATTTATAAGGGACAAGCAATTAAACATAGTTAGGCCCTCAATGGCCGAGAGAAGGGTACGGGCTAGAATCTGGGAATAGGTATAGCCGGTAAGGGCAAAGGAAGCGCGTGGCATCTGGCGCACAAGCTCTCGCATCTGATAGCCAAAAATGGTAGTTTTACGGCCACCCCTTTCAATCTCCAGATACTTGTGCTTTTGGGGAGTTAATACACAGGCGGCCTGTGGGGGATGGTAAGCTCGACATTTTTCTTACTGATCATCGAATTCAGGGCTTTTTAATTCTTCAAAATCAATATTCGTTACATTTAAATTATTAAAATCCGCAGAGCCAGTGGCAAGCATCTCGAGTAATCGTTTTTCGACTTCTTTATTGACATTCACATGAATTTCCATGTTCTCGAATTTCTCGGAATTAAATTCCGGATTCTCCGCGTGTGCCAGTCCTCCATATTTAGCTAGTAAAAGCAGCGTTTTGGCGTGGTTGTTCCGATCGCGCTTTTGTTTGCAAATCATAAGAAAATCCCGGATATATTCCAGCCAAATGGCGCGGGAACCTTCAGTATCTGATTTTAGACGCTCCCGAAAAGTTTTTCTGAATTACGGATATCCTGGTATGCCTGAGCCTGTGAAAGTTCTTTGTCTTTAATCCATTTATTGACGATCTGCATTGTGGAGAAATGATTAAGGCGAAGGGCAAATCCTCGCGTTTAAACATATGAGTGTTCTTTTATAATATCCGGATTATAAATTCTAATAAATCTATTTAATAGTGCATCTTTTACCAGGCAATAAATAAGATCCGTGCGATCAATAGAATAATAAAAGTACTTATCAATACCACCATGACAACAGCAAAAACTTTAATTCTATTTTCCATAGTTTTTAATTTTATATTAATTGTTGAAATACTCAAATTATAGTAGAATTGTTTATAATTAAGAAAGATGCTCATTGCTGAACATCTTTTCCGGAGTTTTGAAATATATCCTACTATTCTTAAAAAACTATTTCAAATTTACTTAAATAAATAAGTGCAATTTGCTAAAAGCACTACACATCTATACACACGTGTTATTTTAATAAATGTTTGATATTTCTACTATCACTTTTAAATTTTTCCAAACGTCTATAACTTTTCTATTCTTGTGAAGCCAACTCGTTTTTACTGGAAATAGCCTTTTATATAATTCATCAAAATAAATTCACTCTTTCTGTTGTGAGTTTAATGATATTAGAGGAGCATCGTAATGAGAGAGTGTTAAGTTCTCTAACATTTTATAGATTCTTAGTTCAAATTTTGGATCGAGCCACCCTGCAAATTTCAAAGCAAGTAAACCACTCATACAGATGTCCTGGTTCGGTTTTGAAAATAAAATATCTTCTTTATTTAAATATCGAGAATTCTCGGTATTTATGTCTGCTTTTTCACTTTCAAGATACGCATCAATAAAATCATTTGTTGTTTTTAAAATTAAAAAATCGTCTACATTTTTATAAAAATTTTAGCCATTCCACTAGCAATAATTTTTACACTATTGTTATTTCCAATAAGAAATTGAATTTCTATTTCCGGATAAATAAATTCTAATGTTTTCATAAGGTAGTTCCTTATAATGTATAGTAGTTTAATACAATTAGAATTCTTTAAAAAAAGAAGATGCCCATTGCTGAGCATCCTTTCCCGGAGTAAACGAAGATCCTCCCAATACTAATCTTAAAAAAAAATATAAAATTACATAAGAAACAATTAAGACCTGCAGAAACAGATTACGCAACTATACACGCGAGTAATTTTAATAAATGAATGTTATTGGTTTTTATTGTTTCATATGTTCAACTGAGTAAATGATTCTTTAAGTTTTTTTATTACACAAATGTTTGAATGTCTTAGGTTTTTTCCATTTCTTCTGTTTTAAGATCAAGTCCAGATACTAAACACCACCCAATTTCAAGGCTTTTAGTGATTTGATAAAATTTCTTTTTATTCTTTTTTACTTCAGAATAATGTTCTACTGCAAAAGGAAGCCGCTTAAAACCTTCCGAAGTTAAAATTTCGTTCAGCTCGTAATTGGAAATATAGTTTTCTGGAAAGGTCTTAAAGAGAAAGCAAAGAAAATCAGCTGTAGTGAATTTTACATTGGCACCTTCTGGATTGCCAGGAGTAAAATTTGATTTTATAAACTCTGTTATAGTTTTAAAATAATCTAGCATATTATTTTAAATTGTGTAATTAGAAGTTAGACCCGCGGTTTTTTGCTTGTTACTGATACTTTTCTTGCTTGTTTCGGTTGCGCTTCACTATACCCATAAGTTAACTTACTTAAAGATACTATTACACTAGAGTTCACAATAGAAGAAATACCAACAAGGAAGAAATCAGCCTTATTTAATCTTTTTAAATACTCGTTTTTAGTTAAAAATAGATTGTTAAATTGTTGAATTACGGAAAATTGAGAAATTATTTTTCTACACGTGTATATATACGTATGACCATTTTTTATTAATCATTACTAAGTTATTATTTTTGATACACTATGATATGTGCAGTTTATAAACCAGCAATGAAGTTTATTTACTTAACAGTAGAATTTGTTTTTATTAGAAGATAAGGAAAACAGGCATTTTTTTATTTTAAATTGCTTCTGGGAAGAAAAGCTGAGAAAGCTTTTCTGTTTTTTAAATGAAAAACCATTATGTTACGGATTGTAAAATACAAATCAAAACGTATCGTAAATCAGTTTTAGCCTGTTTTGCTCTAATTTTATTAAACTGTGAGCATGAGCTCCACATACGATACACAAATTAGCGACACTGCAAAGTGGTCTAAGCACTATAAAGTGCACTAGCTGCAATAAACAAGTAAGAAATAAAAAATTATCATAAAAACTTTCAAAAGGCTCAGAGACCTGCAAAAAAATAATTATGTTCGAATACTTAAAACCAATAAAAATACAAATTGCATTAGTTGTTGTTTTGTGTTTTGTAATTAATGTTAATACGTTAAGTAATGAATATGCTTTAGATGACGGAATAATCATTCATCAAAATTTAAATGTACAAGCAGGAATAAAAGGTATTGGAAAAATTCTCACTACCGATGCTTTTCAAGGTTATTTAGATATGGTTAATTCGGAATCACCATTAAGTGGCGGACGTTATCGACCATTATCAATTATTTCCTTTGCTTTAGAACAATCTTTTTTTGGAGAGACTTATGGATTAGAATATCGTGAACATCAAAAAAAACTATCCGATTTGGAAAGCTTTGGTGGTTCTGAAATAATGATTAAAACCGAAATAAATATACTTCAAGATATAAAAAATAAAATGGATAAGAGTACGTTGTCGATTGCTCCTATCCGACATTTTCTGCAATTGCTTTATTTTATATTTTCAATGATTGTTTTGTTGTACTTCTTAAGAAAACACATTTTTAGTGAAGATTCGATATTGGCGTTAGTTACTGTTTTACTTTTTGTTACACATCCTGTTCATACCGAAGTTATTGCTAATATTAAAAGTAGAGATGAAATTCTATCCTTTTTATTCATTATTCTAACATTACATTTCAGCTTTAATTACATACAAAATAAAACACAACGTAATTTATTGATATTGGTTATTAGTTTTATTTTAGCACTTTTATCCAAAGAATATGCTATGATTTTACCAATTATAATTGTTATTGGTTGGTATACCATTGCTAAAAAAGAAAAGAAGGAGATTGTAAATGCTGGACTTTTTTGTTTTGTTTCAATAGCAGTTCTTTTCATGTATATTCGTTTCAGTTATTTTAGCAATGCCAACACTGTAAATGAAATAAAAGACGTATTAAATGATCCTTATTTATACGCATCACCGATTGAAAAATTAGCCTCAAAGGTAGCAATCGTTTTAGAATATTTACGTGTTTTGTTTTTTCCAAAAATCTTATCGTCTGATTATTCGTATTCACATTTTGTCTATATTAAATTTGGAAATTGGAAATTTATTATCTCATTACTAATTTACATCTCAATGGGACTAGGTTTTCTATATGCCTTGAAAAAGAGATTAAAAATTGCCTTTCCAATAACTATTTTTATAGGCTTTTTCTTTTTAGTTAACAACTTGTTATTTAATATTGGAGCAACAATGGGAGAACGATTAGTATATCATTCTTCATTTGGATTGTGTTTACTACTGGTGTTTTATGGAGATTGGATTTATCAAAAAATTAAAATTTCTAATATTGGAAAACAAATTGTCAGTACGGTATTACTTTTATCTATTTTAATTCTATTTTCATTCAAAACAATTGACAGAAATAAAGACTGGAAATCAGATGCAACTTTATTTTTAGTTGATGTAAAAACAGTGCCAAACAGTGCGCTTGCAAACTGTAACGCTGGGGCAAATATTTATACTACCATTTTTAAAAAATATTCAGAAAAGAAAAATCATACTGATTCGGAAATAAGAGAATTTGAAAATCAATTAAAAATTGCTATCAGTTATTTTGATAAAACAATTAGTATTGACAAAAATAATTTTGTGGCTTATCTCAATAGAGGTGTATGTTATTATTATTTAAATGATAAAAGAAATGCTGGTAAGGATTGGTCAAAAGCTGCTGATCTTTTTAATGGGCCAAATAATTTCTTAAAACAAAATTCATATATCTTTTTGCAAGATGGAATTCTCTTCGGATCTAAAAAACAATTTAAAAAAGCCGTTGAATCTTTAGAGATCGCATCTAAAATGAATCCTAATGGAGCGACTATTTTTCAAAATCTTGGAGGGTCATATTATATGACTGGACAATTTAGATTAGCTGCTGATGCTTTCGGGAGAGCTTTAAGTATAAATCCGGCATTAGAAGAAGCTAAAAATGGTAAAAAAGCAGCTGAAGATATTTATAATTTAGAGCAAAGAGTAGCTTTAAGTCCGAATGACGCTTTGGCAAAAGAAGAACTGAATATTGCCTATAGAAGTTGTGGTGTTTCATTAGAATATTTGCATCTAAAATAAATAACTATGATTAATGGTAAAAAAATTATAATTGTAATGCCTGCTTATAATGCCTCGCAAACATTGGAGCGAACTTATAGAGAGATACCACACGCTATAGTTGATCAGATAATTTTAGTAGATGACTTTTCGTCTGATGATACGGCTGCAATTGCCAAAAAGATAGGTATAGAAATTGTCATTAAACATGATACTAATAAAGGTTATGGTGGTAACCAAAAAACCTGCTATACCATTGCTTTAGAGCAAAGGTCAGATATTATTGTAATGCTTCATCCTGATTATCAATACACTCCGTTATTAATTGAAGCGATGGTTTTTCCAATTGCTAATGGACTATTTGATGTAATGATGGGCTCTCGAATTTTAGGAAAAGGGGCTCTGGCTGGTGGAATGCCATTGTATAAATATATCGCGAATCGTTTTCTTACTTTATTTCAAAATATCTTGATGAATCAAAAGTTGAGTGAATACCATTCAGGATATCGGGCTTATAGTAGAGAAGTTTTAGAAAAAATTTCTTTTCAGACTAATTCTAATGATTTTGTTTTTGACAATGAACTTTTAGGACAGATAACATATGCTAATTTTAGAATTGGTGAGGTGACTTGTCCTACCAAATATTTTCCCGAGGCAAGCAGTATTAATTTCAAAAGAAGTGTTACCTATGGTTTAGGCGTTCTTAAAGTTTCTTGTTCATATCGAATACATAAATGGAAGTTATGGAAGTTTAAATTATTCCAATAAATATCATGTCAAAAGATATTAAGTGGTTCTTTTGCTTCTGAACAGTATGTTACTCGTATGACTGCGATGTGTAAAGCAACGACACTATTCAAAAAATGGGTAAGTTAAAAAGGTATAAAATTTTGGCTTTTTAATTAAGCTGGCCCGTTTTTTCAAAAATATTTAGGAACTGGTCTAGTATTCTATTTTTTTAGAAAAAAGCACACCTGTGTCTATAAAATTTCACACTTTCCATTTTTAAATAAGGAAATATGAAATTATAAAACAATGCGTGTCATTTTTGCTAGAGTTAGCTGCTAATTAAAAAATTGAAATGGTATATAAACGTTACGACATTTTGATCAAACTCATTTGACTTGTTTTTGCCAGAATTAAAATAATAATCATAATTTTCAAAAATTAAACAGTGTTACGTTACAAAAGCATAAAACAGAAAAGATTTATATATATGCTACTTTAAATTAATTAGTTGCAATTAATTCTGATATAGAAATTAGTGGAACTATTTCTTTTTTGTGGAACTCTAAAAAAAATATCCACAAGTTCCACAAAAAATCCACAAGTTTTAAATTTTTTTGAAAACTTTAATTTAGTGTAAATATCCTGTAGGATATACAGATAAACCGAAAAACATGAGTGCTCCAAATCGGTTCACCAATATACTAGTCCCGATGAGAACCTATAAAAATTTCAAATAGCTGGTATATATGGAAAATAAGTATATCAAACAAGATCTAAAAGAGGACAATAAAAAAATACAGTAATGGAAATATTTAATAGCATATTTCGTAAAAAAAACGGGAAATAATTCTCACGAAATAATTACAATAATTCCTGAAAATTGGAGTGTCTTAAGTGGAAAAAATGATGGGAATCCAATGTTAATAAGAAAAAATAAAGGATAAGAAAAAATATCAGGAAATAAAAACTATTCTCTGAGCTGTGGAATCGCATTTAAACTACTATTTCCTGATCAAAATGGATTACCAAATATTGAAAACGAACCAGAATTAAATGATTTAGAGAATTTGTTTTATACTCACAAAATGTGGAAGAATTAATTTAAGACTAGAAAAATTAAAAGCTAAATATCCGAAATACGAATTAACAAGATATAACAAAAACGATGAAAATTGGGAAATCTATAAGTCGTTTAAATAAAACAGCATTGCTAATAAAGTTTTTGGGTTCTCGGAGCGAAGTGCAAAATTTATTAGAAGTTTTCAATTGAAATTGCGTTTTAACTAAACGTTTTGATTCGAAAGCCGACCAGAACATAAAGTCTCAAATTTTTAGCATGCCTGTTTTTGATCAAATGCAACAGTTACATGTGAAGCTGTTTTTGGACTGGCCGCAGGAGCAGGAGGTTTTGCTGCCGGAGCATTCGGGACCGGCGTGGGTACGATATATTCTTCCATGTTTTTAAATATGGCAAATAATGCTGCCTTTGTCGATCCTATAATATCGGGAAAAGAGTTTATTGCTGGAATTGCTATTGCATCATTAACAAAGAGGAATAACAAACGGAATCTCAGCAAAATATAAACGGTAAGACTTTCAGGTCAGGAAACACTCCCAGAATCTCTGTACAGGCTGTAATATTAAACAGCACTGCTGGGCTGGTAGAATCCAAAGGAGGGCGAAAATTGAGGCCAAAACAGATCTTAAAATTGCGAACTCTGCCAAACGACAACAGCCCCGACAACCGAAGGTAATTTATCGAATAATATTAATGTTGATAATGGGTATGTAGATATTCGTAAAATTGAAGGGTTTAATAAAAAAGATTATGGAACTATTAAGCCAAATACTGGAACAGTGACACCAAATTCAGTATATGAATAAAGCTCCAAACGGCAAACCAATATCAGAACATTTTTATAATTCCAGTGGAAATGTTGAATTTGAAATAAATTACAAAGCTCATAACATGTTTTACCCACACGGACATCTAAATAGTATTCCTGGTAGCATATCGTCAGGACATCTACCTGAAAATCATATTCCATTCTTGTTGATACCAAAGAAATACTGGTAATATTGCATAAGTAAAAAGTAGCATCACTAAATTTTAATTATGCTACTTTTTATTTTGAAATTATTTTGATTGAAAATTAATTCTAAGAAAGTTTTTTATTTAGAAGTTGGCTGAATTAAAATAATTGTATTAGCTAGATTAGTTGAAAGAAAATATAAGATTTAAAAAAAGTTTATAGGGGTATTTCAATTTTTAGCGTATTTAAGTATATGGCAGTGCAGAAGACACAGCAAACTTTAAATATTTAATAACTAAAAATTAATTACAAAGATGAAAAAAACAATCATTTTATGTGCAATTCTAATAACATTCAGTAAAATTACTGTAAAAGCACAAGAAACCTATAAGCACGAAATACATGTAAACTATAGTGATGGCATACCAATATCCATTGTAGATGGTTTTTCATCTGCATTATCGTCTGCTATTCTAGGGCAAAAAAACAGTTCAGAATCAAAATCTTTTGGAAATATTGGATTGGGTTATAAATATCAAATAGCTGAACGAATAAGGCTAGGTGGTGATATTGGATATCAACAAGAACAAACTGATTTTATGGACAAGAATAAAAAAATTATCGGAAAAAAGACTAGCCACTATTTTATTGCAATGCCAACGGTAACGTTTTCCTATGTAAAAACGCCTTGGCTAGATTTTTATGGTAGAGCTTCCGCAGGTGTTATTATGCATAGCTATTCACAAACATTAGAAAATAAGGCTCACTATCAAGATATCAATGTAGGTTTTGCTTTCCAGGTCAATCCTATAGGCATACGAGTAGGTAACAAATTTGGTGCATTTGCAGAAGTAGGATACGGATCTATGGGATTGGGCAGTATTGGACTAAACTATATGTTTTAGAGCCAAAGCAATTGATAAAACTAAAGACTCTCAGGAGGTCTTAGAATCTTTTTTAAATGGCTGAATAATTCATTTAAGTAATATTATTCAGTCATTTGTTCTTATATTCAAATATGAATTGGTCCAGCTTTTTTTGATTATTTTTTTTAGTTTGTATTTCAATATTTATTTTATAACGTGTTATAATGGATGAAGATCAAAAACACTTTAAACAGTTATTTTATGAGCTTTACGAGCCCCTTTGCAATTATGCATTTAAGTATCTTCATGATAGGGACCAGAGTGAAGATATAGTGCAGGAAATCATGATAAAAATATGGGAAACCAAAAAAGATCTTCTTACAGATAATGGTCTGAAATACTATATTTACGTTGCCGTTAAGAATAAGTGCATATCTTTTTTCAGAAAAAGAATCTATATGCTTGATATTGACAAAATAAGTATTGATATTACTGATGAAATTTATGAGATCGAGCCATCAAATGATATTGATGGGCTTATTGAAAATGCATTTAAGGGAATTCCGCCAAAGTGTCTTGAAATTTTTAAACTCAGCCGGATTGAAAACTTAAGTTATAAGCAAATTGCCAAAAAGTTAGAGATATCGATAAAAACAGTTGAAAATCAGATGGGTAAGGCTATAAAACATATACGTAAATTTATTAAACATCATCCTGTTTTAATTGTTTTAGTTGGTGATTTAATTACAATATTATAAGAGATCTGAAGGAATTTGTTTTTTATTTAAAAGTGATAAAAATGGATAATCAAAATATCAATGCATTATTGGCTAGACATTTTTCTGGCGAAACGACACCTGATGAAGAGTCTATTGTGCTGACCTGGGTAAAAAATAATAAGGAGGAGTATATTTCTCTGAAAGTTTTTTTTGCAGAAAGCCAACAATTAGACCGACCTCAATTATTTGCTGTTGATATGGCCTGGAGAAACATCGTACCAAATTTATTGCCTGTAAAGCCCACTATATTTCAGTTATACAAAAGATATGCATACGTATCTTCAGTTGCAATATTGATATTAGCAGCAACTTTGGTCTTTTTTTATGATAATACAGAAATAATTATTAAAACGGCTAATGCACAGGTAAAAAATATCAAACTAAGTGATGGTTCTTTAGTTACACTCAACGAACACTCAAGTATTGTGTATAAAAATTTTTTTTGGGGAAGACGTATCGTCAGGTTAAATGGGGAAGCACTCTTTGAAGTAAAACATGATGCAGGCCGACCCTTTACTGTCAATACAGGTAGCTTGTCGGTAAATGTTTTAGGAACGTCTTTTGTTGTCCGAACTACCGGAAAGGAAAAATTGGTGGCCGTACTTAAAGGAAAAGTATCCGTTAGATCCTCTACCAAAAAATCTGTTGTTTTTTTGGAAAAAAAACAAGCCGTTTACTTCAGTGACAACAAATTAATTAAAAAAAAATATGATGATAAAAATTTACTTTCGTGGAAAACAAAGCAACTTTCTTTTAAGAACACACCACTTCAAAAAGTATTTGAAGACCTTGAAAAATGCTATCATATTAAAATACATGTGATTGGCAATATACCCAAATCATGCAGAATAACTACCAATTTTAAGAAAGAATCAATGAGAGAAGTACTGGAAGAATTCCATTTATTATTTGGATTAAATTATATTCAAAAAAATAATGTCATTTATGTAAAAGAAATATCTTGTTATTGATAAAATGTTATGAAAAACTGGGTAGCAATTATGTCTTTTATTATACTTGTTTTTTACAATGGATCTGCGCGGGCACAAAAAATAGATCTGATGGAAAAAAACATCAAGGTTGAAATAGAACATGATAGTATTGGCGCCTTCCTATCTACTATTATATCCCAAGGTGTAAATTTATCATTAAGTAATAACAAACTAAATCTTGAAAAAATGATAATAATCAAAAAAGGGGTCTATAAGTTAAGAACACTTTTAGATTTGCTTTTTATCCAAGAACCGGTAACGTTTCTTGAAACAAATAACAAGATTATTATTTATAATGTTCCAAAAGCTACTCATCAATTTACCTTGAGCGGTTTTGTATATGCAGGTGAAAGTAAAGAGGCTCTTCCGAGTGCAATGATACGGGTTTTAAATTCAGATATTGCTGTTTATTGCAATGATTACGGGTACTATACCGTTGAATTGCCTAAAAAAGCACACATTATACAGGTAAGTTATACAGGCTATGCTTCTCAAATAGATACGTTATTGGTAAACAATACAATTAAAAAAAATTTTAACCTTAAAATGGGATTATTACTTGCTCCAGTAGAAGTTAAAGTCTCTAAAAATACTTTCAATAAGAATTATAATGTATTAAGCACACGATCGATTAACTCTCTTCCATTTTTAATGGGGCAATCAGATCCGCTTAAACTCCTAACACTCAAAGCAGGCGTGAATGGCTCCCGTTTAAATGTAAGAGGAGGAACAAGTGACCAGAATCTGGTTTTATTAGATCAGGTACCCATTTATAACTATAATCATTTTACTGGATTATTATCAATTTTCGACACGGCGGCCATTACGCAGATAAATTTTTTTAAGGGCGGCTTTCCTGCTCGTTACGAAGGCAGACTATCTTCAGTTATTGATATCAAAACAAAAGACGGAGACATGCGAGAATACCATGGAGTGATGAATATTGGCACATTAACCGGTACTGCCATGATTGAAGGCCCTATCATAAAAGACAAAGTATCCTTTATGGTCAGCGCAAGACGAAGCTGGATTGATGGTTTGTTTAGATTGGCTGATCCAAATGTAGATTTAAAATATCGGCTCTATGACGCATATTTTAAGGTTAATTATATTGTTGATTCGTCAAGTAGGATCTACCTTGGCGCATATACAGGCGGTGATCTAATAAATGTGAAGATCTTTGACACATCACCACAATTAACATGGAATAACAGAACCCTTTCTCTGCGTTGGAATAAAGTACACAGCCCTAAGCTCTTCCATAATTCCTTTCTTTTGTTAAGTAACTATAATAACCAGTTTGCGAATGAATATAATGAAGGAACAAGAAGTTTTAGTATTACAGATCTTGGTGTTGAAAATAATTTGAGTTATTATTGGTCACAATTGCTAAGTACCACGGCAGGTTTAGGAGGTAATTTGACGCGTTTTTCTGATAAAAATATAGATAATGACAAATTAACAAAGGTTGCACATCTGAAAGCTTATGTTGATAACGATATAAAACTTTCGAATAAATTTAGTATCAAAGCAGGTTTGCACTATGGAGTATTTATAACTCAAAATAAAACCTACCATTCTTTTCAGCCCCGAACCAGTCTTGTTTATCAACCAAATATTTTCAATAGTTTTTTTTTATCGTATTCTGCAATGGAGCAGTTTTATCATCAGATTGTTTCAAATGTATACGCTCTTCCCTCGGATTTTCGCATGCCAAGCACGGATCAGATGCCGCCAGAAAAAGCAATTATTTATGAATTAGGATACGAAACAACTTTAGGTAACTTGGGAAATGTCAAACTACAATTATTCAAAAAAAATCTTTACAATGTTTTGATGTACGAACCCAGCTATAATAGCTTAAATGATAGTGAAATGGAACCTGTTTTAATTGGAAATAGCAATTCTAAAGGTTTTGAACTCGAATTTTCCAAACGTCTTAAAAAAGTGGATATACAGATTTCCTATACTCTTGGTCGATCAATGATGCAATTCAGGGCAGTAAATAATGGTAATCCATTTCGCTCTCCAAACGATATAACAAATAAAATAAGTGGCGCAATTACCTGGAATATTAGTTCGAAATGGGAAATTTCGGGGATTTTTAATTATAGTTCAGGTATGCTGATCTCCGCACCGGATTCTTTTATTTATAATGATAAAAAAGATAGCTATCCACTAGCCACAAATGAAAGTAATGATCTTCAAATACCTTATAATTACCGGTTGCCCGATAATTATAATATGGATATTGGCTTTGTAAAAAGCAAAATATTTCGCTCTGGTAACTGTGCTAAATTACATTTCGGTGTTACTAATTTGATAGGAAGATCAGCGCCGTTTCTCATTAACACCTCTTTGAGTAATGGCGTCTTTTATCTAGACCAAGCAAAGATGTTTAAAAATTTCCCTTATGTTGGATATACTTATACATTCTAAGTAAGAATATCTTTTTATGACTGGTACATGGAACTTTTTTTGGAGTTCCTCCAACTGGAGATTGCATTAAAGTACAAGCTACTAATTTTTATCGTCTTGTTAATAATCAGATTACAGAAGAATATGGACAACTTGATTTATTAGCATTATTTCAACAAATTGGAGCAGTACCTACAGATTTAAAAAAAATAAATTCTGATAAAATGACAGATAATAAGTATAGGGTTCAAATAGACCTATATGATATTTGACACTATCCTAAAAAGTGTGTAAGTTACACGTTTTCATCCGTCATTTACTTTCAACTGAGTTTACATATGCCTTTTTCATAAGTTTTTTTAGTTTCTTTATCATTATTAACATACATATACTCCCAAGCTTTTCTTATCCTATCATTTTGAATTTGTCGCATTTGTCTTTTCCTAGTATAATAATCTGCGCCAAACAGCTAGTACAACGGATTTGGTTAATTAGATTAATGGAAGTTGGTTTTGTATTTGGGACGATTTTGTAAATCCGAAAATAGGGCTTAATTAGGACATATACCTTTAAAATTAGCTTAAAAATAAAATCCTCTTTTTAATCACATATTATATTCAAATATCAGCATAAGCTTTTCACACAGCGCAAGTTAAAAACAACCCACTTACACGTGTAGATTTGCGTAGTGTTCTATTTTTAAACTAATTATTCTTGGCCTATTTTTGCTCTGGCTTTTGAAATATACGTTTGCACACCGTCTTGGATTTATTCATTACGAGAGATTTCAAATTTTTATTATTTTGGTTAAGACGCCCATTTTGGGCGTTTTTTTACATCTATATGACAAATTAGCTATCTTTTAATGGATCTACCAAAACCTGTGGAATTTAAAATTTATACGATATTTTCTAAAACTAAAAGTCCAAAGGTCTGTTTTCCTTTGGACTTTGCAACTTTTAAAAAGCTTTTAATTAATATACCAGTTTTAAATTAGTCTATAACTCCCGTTTCATGACTTACTAGTGCGACAACAGTATTTAATGTGATGAAATTACCTTTATCTGCATTTGCTTTTTCAAGGTAATTTGTACTGGAGAAAAAGCTGTTAAAATCTTATATCGAATCAAAACAAATGTCAATTAGTCCATCATAAATTGGGTTTAGAATGCTTAGTTTGAATAAATTGCTAATATGCCTATTAATAAAAATGAAAGTTTTAGTTATAGCGGGTTATTATGTTCAACGTGCTATTGTGAAGTTTAATTTATATTACTAAAAAGATGCCCTTTCGGGTATCTTAAGTTCAAAAAAACGTAAAGAATTTGAATATTTCCACTTCAAAATTCACTTACTCTAAATATTGATGTAATAAAATTAAACAATAAACCACGGGACTTACTAAAAAGGTCTACACAAGTATCCACACATGTTAAAATAGGGATGGATGTAAAATAAACTTGATTTTTTTACTGATTTTAATGTAACGTTTTATACCATATTGTGCCATTTTCTAAGGGCAGGTAAACTCAGAATCTATAAGATGTTCAATAGTATTTCTTTCAACAAGCCGAAAACAACATAAAAGACATAGGAAAAAACACTTAAAATAGCTGAGAGCTCTTGGATAAATACCTCAAATTATAAAACTTTAAGAAAATTTGACAAGATTTCTTAAAGAAAGTTTTTCTTTAACATAAAGACAGGGAGAAAAACCTTCTTCACTTCATAAAAATGAAAGATAAATTTCCACTCACAATCTTGATGGTTGATGTTTAAGTAGTTAGTTGCTAATGAATTAAAAAAAAATGTATTACACATGTATATGTGTGTGGGTCTGATTTTTACAACCTGTCATTTTAAGGCGTTTATTTGCGTCTAAATAAATTTTAAGATTTATTTTATTTAGTTATTAGAGGTAATTAAAGACATAAAACTGAACCAATACTTTTTAAAGGTATTATGCCATTTACATGCACTATGAAGTTATTATTAAAATTATATATTAAAAAAGTGCCAAATATCATTTCTAAAAAAGTTAATTGCATAAAATTATTTTTTTTTACTTTTTTATTTTTTGTTACCTTTCAAATTAGGGCACAATTTCCTTTTTTCGAAAGTTTTAAAAATTCTACTGCTCCTGCGATAAGATTCGGCGGTGAACCATCGGCTTTTTTAACTGGTGGTGCAGGGTTGAAAGATGGTTTTACCGATGTTGATGGCTCAGGCTATTTACGATTGACAGCAGCTGAACAATATCAAAAAGGGGTTGTGTGGTCCGATAACTATAGCTTTCCAGCAGCATATGGTATGAAAGTATCTTTTGAATATTATTCCGGAACTGCGGGCCATGGTATCGCTTTTGTTTTGTTTGACGCAACAGCCTCTCCGATAACTGTCGGGGCATATGGAGGTAGTTTAGGATATGCACAGGGGAGTGGTTTAAAAGGTTTTTCAAAAGGATATTTAGGAATAGGACTTAGTCCTAATTTTTCGACCAATGACGAAGGAAGAGAGGGGGGGGTAACTGAGATCGATTCTGAACCCGAACCAAGTATAGCATTAAGAGGAGCAGGGGATGGAAATATAGGCTATCCTTATTTAACGAGCATTAAAACTACTGATTTATCACCTCCTTTTCCACTTGCTATTAATGCTCGAAATGCAACAGACGAAACTAATATTAGATTTAGAAAAGTTGAAATTGTATTAAGACCACGCTCAAATGGAGGTTTTTTTATTGATGTATTTATTACTCATGGAAATGTTAAAACTCAAGTAATCAGCAATTTTGAATATACAACCCCTGCTCCTCCAAACTTGAAATTTGCAATAACTTCGGCGACAGGTAGCTCTGCTACTTTTCATGAAATAAGAAATTTAGCCATTTCTGTCGATTCATCAACACTTAATAACCCTATATCTAATCCTGATTCCTTAACAGGATGTGCAGGTCGAACTGTAAGCGTTGATATCACCGCTAACGATGTTGGAGATGTAAATATGTATGGTACAATCAATAGATTATCTATTGATTTAGATCCATCTCTACCAGGAATTCAAACATCCAAAAGTGTAGAAAATAAAGGAATATTTACTTATGATTCCATTAATGGTAAGGTTGCATTTGTTCCACTGAATAACTCTGTAGAAGACTCATTTTTCATAGAATATACTTTTAATGATACATATGGTAAGACATCTAATGTTTCTAGAATAACATATACACCTATTGTCATGAGGCCTATTGCTCATGTTACCAATGAAACAATCTGTTATGGGGAGAAATATATATGGCCTGCAAATGGCATAGAATATTCTGCTTCTCAGACTGGACTAGAATTTGTTAATGACGGATGTACAGCAAATGAGATATTGAACCTGATAGTAAGGCGTAAACCCGCCGATGTCATGACTGCTACTACAATCTGCTCTGGGGAGAAATATATGTGGCTCGCAAACAATACAGAATATTCTACTTCTCAGGCGGGGATAAAAATCTTTAATGACGGCTGTACGGCAGACCAGATATTGAACCTGACGGTAATCCCTAAACCTACGGATGTTATAACCAATGTGACAATATGTTCTGGAGAGAAATACAGGTGGTCAGAAAACGGTATAGAATATTCTGTTTCTCAGACTGGTTTGAGATTTAGTAACGACGGTTGTACAGCAGACCAGATATTGAACCTTACCGTAACTCCTAAACCATCAGATGTTATAACCAATATGACAATCTGCTCTGGGGAGAAATATAGATGGTCGGCAAATGGTATAGAATATAATACTTCCCAAGCGGGGCTAAAAATCATTAATGACGGCTGTACAGCAGACCAGATACTGAACCTTACCGTAACTCCTAAACCTTCAGATGTTATAACCAATATGACAATTTGTTCTGGAGAAAAGTATATTTGGCCTGCAAATGGTATAGAATATAATGCTTCTCAAGCGGGGCTAAAAATCGTTAATGACGGTTGTACAGCAGACCAGATATTGAACCTTACCGTAACTTCTAAACCTTCAGATGTCATAACTACTACTACAATCTGCTCTGGGGAGAAATATATGTGGCTTGCAAACAATACAGAATATTCTACTTCTCAGACGGGGATAAAAATCTTTAATGACGGCTGTACAGCAGACCAGATATTGAACCTGACGGTAATCCCTAAACCTACGGATGTTATAACCAATGTGACAATATGTTCTGGAGAGAAATACAGGTGGTCAGAAAACGGTATAGAATATTCTGTTTCTCAGACTGGTTTGAGATTTAGTAACGACGGTTGTACAGCAGACCAGATATTGAACCTTACCGTAACTCCTAAACCATCAGATGTTATAACCAATATGACAATCTGCTCTGGGGAGAAATATAGATGGTCGGCAAATGGTATAGAATTTAATACTTCCCAAGCGGGGCTAAAAATCGTTAATGACGGCTGTACAGCAGACCAGATACTGGACCTTACCGTAACTCCTAAACCTTCAGATGTTATAACCAATATGACAATTTGTTCTGGAGAAAAGTATATTTGGCCTGCAAATGGTATAGAATATAATGCTTCTCAAGCGGGGCTAAAAATCGTTAATGACGGTTGTACAGCAGACCAGATATTGAACCTTACCGTAACTCCTAAACCATCAGATGTTATAACCAATATGACAATCTGCTCTGGGGAGAAATATAGATGGTCGGCAAATAGTATAGAATATAATACTTCCCAAGCGGGGCTAAAAATCGTTAATGACGGCTGTACAGCAGACCAGATACTGAACCTTACCGTAACTCCTAAACCTTCAGATGTTATAACCAATATGACAATCTGCTCTGGAGAGAAATATAGATGGTCGGCAAATGGTATAGAATATAATAGTTCTCAAGCGGGGCTAAAAATCGTTAATAATGGCTGTACAGCAGACCAGATATTAAGCCTTACCGTAACTCCTAAGCCTTCAGATGTTATAACCAATGTGACAATCTGTTCTGGAGAGAAATATAGATGGTCGGCAAATGGTATAGAATATAATACTTCCCAAGCGGGGCTAAAAATCGTTAATAACGGCTGTACAGCAGACCAGATACTGAACCTTACCGTAACTCCTAAACCTTCAGATGTTATAACGAATATGACAATCTGCTCTGGAGAAAAATATAGATGGTCGGCAAATGGTATAGAATATAATAGTTCTCAAGCGGGGCTAAAAATCGTTAATAACGGCTGTACAGCAGACCAGATATTGAACTTAACCATGGTTCCTAAACCATCAGATGTTATAACGAATATGACAATTTGTTCTGGAGAAAAGTATATTTGGCCTGCAAATGGCATTGAATATTCTGTTTCTCATAAAATTACAAAAGTTAATGATGGGTGTTCAGCAAATCAAATATTAAACTTATTTGTTACTCCAAAACTAAATCTTTCTCTTGTTGCAGGAAGTGTACTTTCCGAGACTTGTATGGGAAATAAAGATGGTTCATTCGCGATCGAAATTACAGGAGGTACTACACCATATAATGTAAGTATTGATAATGAGGACGCTAAGTACGAAGAAATTATGGGATCAGTGAGTGTGTTTGAAAATCTTTCAGCTGGATTACATATGATTTACATTATAGACGCTCAAGGTTGTAGTGCCGAGATTGAAGTTACTTTACCAAATGCAGTTATCATTAATCCAATTGCTGAGCTAAGTTATGAATGTGGAAATAATGGAGTAACAAACACTGTTACAATTAAAATTGATTCAAGTAATACGGATTACTATGATTTTGATTATTCTTTAGACGGTAGTTCCTATCAAGCTAAGAATATTTTTAGAAACATTAGCGCAGGTGTTCATACGGTAAAAGTCAGACATACAAATGGGTGTATTCAGTCTACCACTCCTTTTATGATAAAAGACATACAGCCTCTAACCTTAGCTTTATCCGATGGGGAGTTAAATGAAATTGTATGTATGGCTATCGGTGGTGAAGGTGAATATCAATATAAAATCAATGATACATCTTATAATACAACTAATAAATTCAATATTTATAAATCAGGGACATATACTATTACCGTTATCGATAAGTATGGATGCACCGCCACTGCTTCTAAATATTTTACATATGTAGATATCAGTATCTCTAACTATTTTACTCCAAACGGAGACGGTATTAATGATGAATGGGGACCTGATAATACCAATATTTATAAAGATTTAACCTATACCATTTTTGATCGATACGGTCGAATGATTGCAGGATACAGACTGGGACAAAAATGGGATGGAAAATATCAAGGAAAAGAATTGGTATCAGGAGATTATTGGTACATTTTAAAACTAAATGACCTTCAAGACGACAGAGATTTTATAGGGCATTTTACACTTTACAGATAATCTAGAAAAAAGATATTGGGTCTATATACACTACAATGAAAACAATTATATTATCGTTTCTGTTATTGGTTATTACTGGTTGTTATAGTCAGGAATTGAACTTGCCGGTCTTTACCCAATATTTAGCAGATAATCCATTTGTTATATCTCCAACTTTTGCCGGAATTGGTGATAACTTGCGAATTAGAGCAAATGGATTAACACAATGGGTAGGAATAAAAGATGCACCAGATAATCAGTCTTTATATGCTGATTTTAGAATTTTAGATCGTTCAGGGGTTGGTATTTCATTTTTTAATGATAGTAATGGAAATACCAGACAAACCGGAGCTAAATTATCGTTTGCTCATCATTTGATCCTGGATTATTATTCTAAAGAGTACTTATCATTTGGTGTTTCTTATAATTTAAATAACTTTAAAATTAATATTAACGATTTTAATTCCGGAACTGGAGCAGAAATTCCTATAGAATTAGATCCGGCTGTAACCAATAATAGATCTATTACTAATAACAATTTTGGTGTTGGTGTTTTATATCGAAATAAAGAGTTTTATCTAAGTTTAAATCTAGATAATATTCTAAATAAGAATGTGGATGATTTATATGGACAAGAACCTTTGGTACTGCGTAATTATCAAGTGCTTGTGGGATATGTTTTTAAAGGAAACCAAAGAAACCGGATTGAATATGAACCTTCGCTCTATTATCAGAGATTTGCGTATGATAGGCGTGCCAGTACAGATTTAAATTTTAAATACCGTCAGTATAATAATTATGATGATTATTATTGGATGGGAATTTCGTACCGTTTTCTAAACGATCAAATGTTTCGTCCCTCAATGATAGGGCCGATGGTCGGATTCAAAAAGTCTAACTTTTATTTTGGTTATTCATATTTAATATCATTAAGTCAAATAGGAGCTTATAATTCAGGGACTCATTTAGTCACAATCGGATTTGACTTCCTTAGAGGTATCAGTAATTGTCCTTGTACACAGAGTCCAGTTCATTAGTAACTCGTCTCGGGAAATCAAATTGGTTTAATTATCTTCTCTTTTTAAGAATAGGTTCAAAAATCAGCCATATTTTTTTAGCTAACAATAATTTAGGTACTGTTTCAGATTAGGTGTTTTTACAAAAAGTAATGTAACTAACTGGAAGAGAATATGAATTTATAATTTTCGAATAGTAAATGAGACGATCTACTGATCATCTCTTCTGTTTTTAATACTTTAAAAAGCCTTAAAATGCTTTTGTTGATCTTAGTATATACATGTTGTGGTTTGATTAAAGAGTAGAAAATACGATATTGGAATGGTTAGAAGTCAGTAAAGTATAAAAAAATAATTTTGGAGATTAAAAGCGGTAATTTTGAGTTGTAATAGGGTAGCTTCTGCTTTATAATAGATATTTATTAACAATTAAAAACATCAACTAAATTGTCAACTAAAAAATAAAAAGCCTGTAAACAACAAGTTTACAGGCTTTTTTGTGGAGTCGCCGGGAATCGAACCCGGGTCCAAACAAGCAACTAAAGAGCTTTCTACGCGTTTATTTCCTGATTGGATTTTCGATGTTAAGCTAGGTCAGGAACAACCACTCAACACTTATCTTCTTAATTTCGAAATCCACCCGAAGCTCATGGAAATCTAGGTTTATTTTTACGGTTCCCCTATACTGAACGCCACAAACCAAGGCTTTCAAGGAGAATCCAGCTTCCCTATCTGATAGGGACGTGGCTAATCTTACTATAATTCAGATTATGCAGCTAAAGCGTAGTTATTTTCGCCGTGTAAAATTGTAAGATCTTATATTTACGAGCAAGGTCTCAATGCTCGACGTGCTTACTTTCCAATTCGACTTGCTGTCAAAACCAGTCGACCCCAAAATTGAGTTTGCAAATTTATACTATTTGTTGTTAGATAAATAATAAATTTGACTTAAAATTATATTATTCTTCGTCCTTGAAATTAAAAGGATAATCTCCAAAAATGGGTGCCAGTTTGCGAACCGCATAAGTGTTTCGGGTCATTTTATTGGATAAGGCAAGAATGGTAACATTTTCTTTCTTTAAAGTAATGTAAGATGAGGTATTACCATGCCACCAGCCGTTATGGAAATAGAAATTTTGTCCGGTTTCCCAATTGATCATTCGAATTCCTAAACCATAATTTTTTGTTCCCTTTCTTTCATTACTGTAACCTGTGAAGACTTCTTTTAATAAAGCAGGTTTCAAAAAGTCAGGTGAATTTCTTGCTCTGTCAAATTTTAAAAGATCTCTAACAGTCGAAAAGATATTTTTATCTCCGTAAACATTATCGAGATAATCAAAACCAATTTCTGCGCCATTCCCTTTGTATGACGGGACAATCTTTTTTCTGTCCTTGTCATCGTCAAAAACATAAGTATGTCTCATGCCTAAAGGCTTAAAAATAATTTGAGACATTGCTTCCTTATAAGTCAATCCGGTAACTTTTTCGATGATAAGCGCCAGCATTGCATAATTGGTATTGCAATAACCAAAACGTGTTCCGGTTTTTGATTCCAATCCAACATCTTTCGTTGCCAAAATGTCTAAAATAGCTGCATTGGTAAGCTGATTATGTCTATCCCATACAGATTTGTCATGATCTGTAAAATAAGCATAGTTACGCATACCGCTACGATGACTTAAGAGCATACGAATGGTACAATCTTCGTATGGAAATGTTTTTAAGATTGTATTTACTTTTTGATCAAGATCAATTTTACCTGCATTGGCTAATTTTAGAACGGCTGTAGCAGTTAAAACTTTGCTGACAGACGCAATTTGTACCGGAGTATCAGCTGTTATTTTTGTGCCTTCGTTTTTATTGGCATATCCATTATATCTTTCAAAGATAATCTGACCATTTCTGGCAACCAGAAAGCTTCCGTTCATGCTATTGTTTGGCCAGTTTTTAACGTAAAAATGATTTATTCTTCCTTTTACTGAATTGATATAAGCCTGGCTAAGTCTCTTCTCTGGACCTAATGGCTTCATCTTTGGCATTGTATCTTCAACTGTTGGAGTGGTGTCAACAATTGTTTTTTTATCTTTTCCGCATGAGCTTAAAACTAAGATTAGAAAAAGTATTTGTGGTATATTTGTTTTTTTTAGGAGACTCATTTTCATCATTCTTTAAAAACAAATATATAGAATTCAATATTTATGTTTTTGTTTTTTGACTCCTTAAAAAAACTTATTTTAACATTGTTTTAACTTCTTTTTTTGTTAGTCAATTGTGCATCAGCTAGTAGCGTTATAAAAATGTTTGAAATAAGAAAATAACAACAAAATTTTAACTAATTTTGTTATATTTGAAACAAATTGAATTAAAAAAGTTATATTAATATCTATCTTAATCTCGCATAAATGAAATTTGGAATTATAAAAGAAAGAAAATCCCCACCAGACAGACGTGTAGTATTCTCACCAAGTGAACTTGCTAAATTAAAACAGCTTTATCATGAAGCCACTGTTGAAGTTGAAAGTTCTGATATTCGGATTTTTTCAGATGTGCAATATAAGAGTATGGGTATAAACGTTACAGAAGATGTTTCGGATTGCGACGTTTTATTTGGTGTAAAAGAAGTTCCTGTTGAAAATTTGATTCCAGACAAGGCCTATTTCTTTTTTTCGCATACTATAAAAAAACAGCCTTACAATAGAAAACTATTAAAGGCAATTTTAGAAAAAAATATCGATTTATACGATCATGAAACTATTGTTGATGCCGAAAACCGTCGTTTAATTGGCTTCGGAAAATATGCTGGAATGGTTGGTGTTTATAATGGAATTCGTGCCTTCGGAATAAAATTCGAATTGTTTAAATTACCAAAAGCTGAAACGTTAGCAGGGAAAGAAGCCTTAATCGCGCACTTAAAACGAATTACTTTACCACCATTGAAATTTGTTGTTACAGGAACCGGAAAAGTAGGTAGTGGTGCAAAAGAAATTTTAGACGCCATTAAAGTAAAAGAAGTTACAGTCGATAATTATTTGACTAAAAATTATACGCAGTCGGTTTATGTGCAACTGGATGTTTTGGAATATAATAAACGAATTGACGGACAGGTTTTAGATTTTAATGATTTTACCTCGCATCCTGAAGCTTATGTTTCTGATTTTGAAAAATTCACTAAAGTTTCTGATATTTATTATGCAGGTCACTTTTATGACAATGCAGCGCCAATGATTTTAACACAGGAAATGTTGAATGCAAGTGACTGCAAATTAAGAGTCGTTGCTGATATTTCGTGTGATGTTAACGGTCCAATTGCCTGCACATTACGTTCTTCGACAATTGAAGAACCTATTTACGGTTATTTCCCGTTAGAAAATAAAGAAGTCGACGTTTTTCATCCGGCAGCGATTGTAGTAATGGCAGTTGATAATTTACCATGCGAAATCCCGAAAGATGCAAGTGAGGGTTTTGGAGAACAATTTATGGAACATGTGATTCCGGCATTTTTTAATGGAGATAAAGACGGAATCCTGCAAAGAGCCAAAATTACAGAAAAGGGAAAATTAACTCCGAGATTTGCTTATTTACAAGATTATGTAGACGGGAAATAATTATGAATTATGAGTTTTGACATTAATAATCTATAGTTTTATAAATAATAAAAAATGGTAGAAGATTTTATAATCTTCTACCATTTTGCTTTTAACTCATAACTTATAATTCATAACTCATAACTTTTTCAGACCATTTCCTCCGGCTTCACCCAGTCATCAAAATCTTCTGGAGTTACATACCCCAAACGAACAGCTTCGTCTTTTAAGGTTGTTCCGTTTTTATGTGCAGTTTGGGCGATTTCTGCAGCTTTATAATATCCAATTTTTGTATTTAAAGCGGTAACTAACATCAGAGAATTATCTACTAATTCTTTAATTCGTTTATAATTTGGTTCAATTCCCTGAGCGCAATGTTCGTCGAATGAAACACAGGCATCACCTAATAATCTTGCTGATTGAAGGAAATTTGCCGCCATAACTGGTTTAAAAACATTTAATTCATAATGTCCCTGCATTCCGCCAATGGCAATTGCCATATCATTTCCGATAACCTGAGCGCAAACCATTGTTAAGGCTTCACATTGTGTTGGATTTACTTTTCCTGGCATGATAGAAGATCCCGGCTCATTTTCGGGAATATGAATTTCACCAATTCCGGATCGCGGGCCTGAAGCCAGCATTCTAATGTCATTTGCAATTTTGTTTAAAGACACTGCTAATTGTTTGAGAGCACCGTGTGTTTCAACTATAGCATCATGTGCTGCCAAAGCTTCAAATTTATTTTCTGCCGTTATAAAAGGATGATTGGTGAATTCGGCAATATATTCGGCAACTTTTACATCGTAACCTTTTGGGGTATTTAACCCCGTTCCAACAGCGGTTCCGCCCAAGGCGATTTCTGATAAATGGGACAAAGTATTTTTTAATGCTTTTAAACCAAAAGACAATTGAGCGGCGTAACCTGAAATTTCCTGACCAAGAGTCAATGGTGTGGCATCCATAAGATGCGTACGGCCAATTTTCACAACATCTTTGAATTCTTTCGCTTTCGCGGATAGAGTAGCTTGCAATTTTTCGACCCCGGGAATTGTGGTTTCAACGATCATTTTGTATGCCGCAATATGCATTCCGGTTGGGAAAGTATCGTTTGATGATTGTGATTTATTGACATCATCATTGGCTTTTATAAATTGTTCGCCTTCGCCAATTTCAAAACCCTTAAGGACCTGAGCGCGATTTGCAATTACTTCATTTACGTTCATGTTACTTTGCGTGCCTGAACCGGTCTGCCAGATAACAAGTGGAAATTGATCGTCTAATTTTCCTTCTAAAATTTCATCGCAGACTGCTGCAATAGCATCTCTTTTTTCTATAGGTAAAACGCCGAGATCATAATTGGCATAAGCAGCTGCTTTTTTTAAGTAAGCAAAACCTTCGATGATTTCTGGTGGCATGGAACCAGACGGTCCAATTTTGAAATTATTTCGGGAACGTTCGGTTTGTGCGCCCCAATATTTATCAGCCGGGACTTGTACTTCGCCCATGGTATCTTTTTCTATTCTGTATTTCATTATATGTATATATTTGTTGTTTATTGTTATTTTGACTAAAAGTGAAATTCTTTTGAAAACGAGTGCTCTAGCCCTGATGGGAGGGAAAATCCTTTTGTGCCGGGGTTCGGCGCAAAAGATTGGAAGGACAGCAGGAAACAGCTCCTAAAAATACTCATCTTCTTCTATTTGAGATTGTTCAATAAAAATCAGGTTTCCCATGTCAAAAATCTCTTATTTAAAATGAGTTTAAATATACGGATAATTGTGTTTTTATAAAAATTGATTTGGATTTTATTGCTAAGGAAAAATATAAAACTTACATTTGTCCTTACATTCAAAAATTCCGGAAAACATGTTTGAATTTTCACAGTACTTAGGCTTTTTACTTTTCTTGACCATACTAACTATAGGGTTTTGGTTGATGTTTTTCTTAGTTGGTTTCGTATCTTATTGGGTTACGGGAGCAAGCTGGGAAATGTTCAAAGAGAAAAGAGCAAAAAAGAGACAAGAAGAACAATCAATTTAATTTTAAATTGACTTCATAAAGAAAGGACCCGTTTTTACGAGTCCTTTTTTTTTGTAAAAAAAATCCAATAAAAAAATTCCAAATTTCAATAGTAAGACTTATAAAAGTTTTTAAAATTGGAATTTGGAATTTATTTTTGGAATTTAACCTATATTATCCAGGGAATTCTCCGCCACCGTCTTCATTTTTAGGCTGAGCATTCTTATCTCTTTCACTTTTAGGTTTATTGAAACGATACGTAAACGATAAATTGAATTGACGTTTACGGAATTGCATTTCGCTATAGGATGTTTGATAGTCAAGATAAGTGTATGATCTCATTATTCTTGAGTTGAAAACATCACTGATGTTAAAAGCAATTGTTCCTTTGTCTTTTAAAACATCTTTACTTAAAGCAGTATTCATGCCAAACATGCCCAGGTTTTTACCTTGTGCTGTTTTTTGCTCGCCGTTATACATTCCGGTTAATTGCCAGTCGATTTTGTATGGTAATGTAATTTTAGAACTAATTCTTGCAAACCATGAATTGGCTTGGTTATCAAGATTTTGTACTATAAGATCACCATTTGTATCGGTATAACTGTTTTCTCCGGTTGTTTTTACATTATATAGATTGAAGTTACTGTTTAATCTCCACCATTTGAAAGGAGTATAATTCAAAGTAAATTCGAAACCAAATTTTTGTTCTTTTCCTAAGTTAATTGGTCGGCTTAAGATAACCGGAATTCCATTTACATCGTCACCTGTAGGAGATCTAACAAAGCTGAAAACATCTTTAGTATCTTCAAAATATGCCGATGTATTGAAAGTTACTTTATCCCAACGTTTAATATACCCGATATCATATTTGTCAGTTAATGAAGGATCTAAATCCGGATTTCCCTGAAAGATATTAATGTTACTTGAGTAATTTACTGCTGGGTTCATGAAACGTCCTCTTGGTCTTGATAAACGTTTGCTATAACTGGCAGTGAAATTACTTTGATCTGAGATTTCATAGCTAACAAAAGCACTTGGAAATAGGTTGTTGTATTTTTTTGTATTGAAATCGTTAGTATCTAACAAGTTAACCTGAATATTGGTGTCCTCCCAACGTAAACCAAATAAATAAGAGAATTTGTTTACTTTAAATCCATATGAAGTATAAAGTGCATTAATGTTTTCTTTGTATTCCAGGTTGTTTGATAAATTTGGAATTGTTGCGCCATTTTCATCAAGAACGTAATATTCATTATTTAAATCTCCAAAACTTCCTTTATATCCAGCTTCAAATTGACTTCCTTTACCTAAAGGCAAAACATAATCAGCTTGTAACTGAACTTGTTTCTGAACCTGATCGTTTAATGTATTATTAAAGTTGTCAGATCCAGTGATAAGGCTGTTACTGTCATCTGTGTTTCTTGAAATAGAGAAATCAGCAGTCAGTTTGTGTCCTTTATTATTAAAGTTTTTAATTAAATTTGAAGTAAACTCTACATTTTCGCTTCTTGTATCACCATTATTTAAACGATAAGTTGTACCTGTGAAATTACGATCAGCATCAAAATTCTGATAATTAATGATATCTGTATCTTCACCTGAATTTTTTTGATAGTTGATGGCATTTGTCCAAAAAGTAGTTTTATTGATTGCCCATTCTATACCGGCTCTGCCATTAAATCCATCCCTGGTTCTTTTTGTATCACGATCTTCATCTAAATAGTTTTTGATCGTACCGTCTGGATTTAAATAAGTAGAATTTGTTTTTCCACCACCTTCATTTGTTCTGTAGTTGTAACCTGCAGTCGTAAAATAATTTAATTTCTCGGTTTTATAGTTCAAATTCGCACTTAAACCATAAGTTTCAGGAATTCCTGTCGAGGCAATAAAAGTTCCGTTGAAACCTTGATTTTTACCTTTTTTAAGAATAATATTGATTAATCCTGAACCACCTTCAGCATCGTATCTTGCTGATGGATTGGTAATAACTTCAACTTTATCAATGGCATCTGCCGGAAGCTGACGTAAAGCCTCAGCAACATTTATGGCGTTTGAAGGTCTTCCGTCAATTAAAATTCTGATATTATCACTTCCTCTTAAACTTACATTTCCTTCAGTATCAACAGAAACAGAAGGAACGTTGTCTAAAACGTCACTAACAGTTCCACCTTTTACCATCATATCCTGACCAACATTGTATACTTTTTTATCCAGTTTTATTTCCACTGTAGATTTTTCGGCACGAACCACAACTTCATTCAATTGTGCTGCATCTTCTGATAAATTTACAACTCCTAAACTAGTGTCTCCGGAAATGGTTTTTCCTTTGATTTCAGTTGCTTTAAATGAAATAAATTCAACTTTAATATCATAAGTTCCTGGAGCAACAGCTACTTCAAATTCACCTTTTGGGTTGGTGATTCCGCCTGCAATAACTTTGGTGTCATTAGGAGCCATGATCGAAATTGTAGCATACTCAAGTGGTTGTTTGCTAACTTTTTCAAATACTTTTCCGGTAACTTTTACCTTGTTTTTGCCAGGAGGCGCCTGCTGTGCATAGTTGTAAAAACTTGTAAAAAAAAGAACAAGTAATACAGCAAATTTGATTTTTTTCATTTGTTATTTTTGGTTTCATTTACTCTTAGACGGCAAATGTAGCTTTTGGTTTAAAGAGTAAAATCACAAAAAAATGTTAATTCGACACTTTGTATTCAATCTAAAAAGGAAGCAACGGCGTCTAAATCTCTGCCAATAATAGCCTTTCCATCTTTTATGACAATCGGGCGTTCAATCAAAATTGGATTGTCAACCATTGCCTGAATGATCTCATCATTGGTCATTGTTTTTCCTTTATAGTTTTCAAGCCAGATTTTCTCTTTAATTCTAATCAATTGAATTGGTTCCAGGTTTAATTTTTCAAGTAAAACTTTTAAGTCTTCAAATGTTGGAGTGTCTGTTAAATAGGGAATAATTTCATATTCCTGATTGGCCTGATCTAAAAAAGCGAGGCAAGTTCTTGATTTTCCACAACGTGGATTGTGATAAATTTGTATCATTTTGTTATATTTAGGATGTTGTAAGATAGTTAATGCAAAATTGGGTATTTTAGCGACACCAAAAATAAGGTTTACTTATTAAATCGAATTCTCATTTTTAAAATTTAAAGTATGTTTTTAGAACAAGGAATTAAACCTCAGAATAAATTCTGGCTATATCTTATTGGGTCAGTTTTAATTATTATCGCATCATTTATCGGGCAAATTCCTTTTTCTGTTGCTGTTTTGTATTCTAGTTTTAAAAACAAAAAAGGTCTTCCAACAGACAATGCAGAGGTTATGAGAATTTTTGATCAAAACCTGACATTATTTCTGGTTATGATTTCTTTTGTCTTTGCTTTTGCCGGAGTATACTATGTTGTAAAATATTTGCATAATCAAACACTTTTATCAGTAACAACATCAAGAGGAAAAGTTGATTGGAGCCGTATTTTATTTTCATTTGTAGCATGGTCTATTTTTTCAGTGTTAAGTTTTTGGGCTGTTTATCTGAGGTCTCCGGAAAATTTCGTGTGGAATTTTAAATTAATTCCCTTTCTAATTTTAGTGTTAGTTGGAGTAATAATGATTCCCATTCAAACTAGTACTGAAGAATATGTTTTTAGAGGATATTTGATGCAGGGATTTGCCAATTTAGCAAAAAACAAATGGTTTCCGCTTCTCATGACTTCTCTAATTTTTGGATCGATGCATGTTTTTAATCCTGAAGTGGCAAAGATGGGCTACGTCATTATGATTTATTATATAGGAACCGGCTTGTTTTTGGGGGTTATCACGCTAATGGATGAAGGGATAGAACTAGCCTTAGGATTTCATGCCGCCAACAATTTAGTTGGTGCAATATTGGTAACTTCAGATTGGTCCGTTTTTCAGACTTATTCTATTTTTAAAGATATGTCAGAGCCTTCCGCCGGGCTGGATGTTATCCTTCCTATTTTTGTGGTGTATCCGATTTTACTCTTCATTTTTAGTAAAAAATACAATTGGAGCAATTGGAAAGAGAAATTAACAGGGAAAATAGTTACCTTAGAGTCACCAAATTAAATATTTATGTTAGAATTAACACACAAAAACGTCCACAACCATTTTAGAATAAATGGATTCCATTTAAACGCAATTGATCTGTGTCGTGTGGCTTATGATTATATAAAAGAAGGAGATGCTAATGAACAGGCGATAGGTGAATTTTTGTTGGATTGGTTTGATAATAAAGAGTATATCGAAATGAGAACTTCAGGAACAACAGGACTTCCTAAAGTGGTGAAATTAGAAAAACAAGCCATGATTCAATCGGCATTAGCTACAGGAGATTTCTTTGGGTTAGAGCCTCACAATAAAGCTTTACTTTGTTTACCTGTAAAATTTATAGCAGGTAAAATGATGTTGGTTCGAAGCTTAATTTTAGGATTAGATTTAGATATTGTAACGCCAAGTACAGATCCGCTTGCCTTAAATGAAACTCAATATGATTTTGTTGCTATGGTACCGCTACAGGTTCAAAATTCGATTGAAGCTTTAGGAAATGTAAAAAAGTTAATTATTGGCGGAGCAAAAATGGATACAACGCTTGAAGCGAAACTTTTGCCTTTGAAAACGGAGATCTACGAAACCTATGGCATGACGGAAACCATTACCCATATTGCAGCAAAGAAACTGGGCGAAAATGTCTTTACCGTTTTACCAAATGTAAAAATCACTCAGGATGATCGGGGGTGTCTGGTTATTACAGTTCCGGCTATTTCTGAAGAACCAATTGTTACAAACGATTTAGTTGAGGTAATAAGAGAAAATCAGTTTATTTTTTTAGGAAGAATTGACAATGTGATTAATAGTGGAGGAGTAAAGCTGATTCCCGAGCAGATAGAAGCAAAGCTGATTGAAAAATTAGATTCCAGATTTTTTGTAACAGGATTACCAGATCCTGTTTTAGGAGAAAAGCTGGTCTTGGTTATTGAAGGGGAGAAACAAGATTTCGCTTCTGATTTTTTTGATGTCTTAGATAAATTCGAAAAACCAAAAGAAATAGTTTTTGTGCTAAAATTCAAGGAAAATGAAAACGGTAAGTTGTTAAGAAAGCCAAGTCTGCAATCTTAAAAAATAATATAAATTACAATTAAAAAATCCCAAATTCCAATTTTTATAAGTTGGGATTTGGGATTTTTTAAATTTTGGAATTTATTTTTAAGCTTTACGTTCTAACAATGCCATATAAAATCCGTCAAAACCAGACTCAGAAGCCAAAATTTTACGATCTTTTATGAATGTAAATTGTTTTCCGATTTCAGTTTTTAAGAATTTCTCCACTTGTTGCTGATTCTCTGATGGTAATACAGAACAAGTTGCGTAAACTAACTTCCCGCCTGGTTTTACTATTTTAGAATAACTCTCTAAAACCTCAGACTGCACTTTACGGATATTATCGATAAACTCAGGTTGTAATTTCCATTTCGCATCAGGGTTTCTTTTCAAAACTCCTAAACCGCTACATGGTGCATCAATTAAAACTCTGTCTGCTTTTTCGTGTAATTTTTTGATCACTTTTGTAGTGTCAATAATACGATATTCGATATTAAAAGCTCCATTTCTTTTAGCTCTTAATTTCAATTGTTTCAATTTGCTTTCGTACAAGTCCATTGCAATCAATTGCCCTTTGTTTTCCATTAAAGAGGCGATATGTAATGTTTTTCCTCCGGCTCCGGCACAAGTATCCACCACACGCATTCCTGGTTTTACATCAAGAAAACCAGCGACCAATTGTGAATTAGCGTCCTGAACTTCAAAAAGTCCTTGTTTAAAAGCATCCGTTAAAAATACGTTTGCTCTTTCTTTTAGAACCAAAGCTTCCGGCTGATCTTTTAAATATTCTGTTTCAATATTTAAATCCATCAAAGTGTTTCTTAAACTTTCTTTAGTTCCTTTAAGTGTGTTGGTTCTTAAAATAACTTTTGCAGGTTGATTTTGAGCTGCAATTTCGGTAGACCAAACTTTTTCTCCCAATTCTTTTACGCCTAATTCATCCATCCAGTCCGGAATAGATTCTTTTAAAGCTCTAATTTTTGAAAGTTCGTCAAAACGACCTTTTATTTTTCTTTCAGGAGTTCCTTCCAATTGTCTCCAATCCGGAATAGGATATCCTCTTAAAACTGCCCAAACAGCAAACATTCTCCATAAATTGTCTCTGTCAAAAGGTTCTTTAACTTCGGCAATTTCAGCGTATAATCTTTTCCAACGAACAATTTCGTATATTGTTTCAGCAACAAACTTCCTGTCAGAACTTCCCCAACGTTTGTCTTTTTTTAATGCTCTTGCTACCACTTTGTCTGCATATTCTCCTTCATTGAAGATCGCATTTAAAGAATCGATGGTAGTATAAACTAAATTTCTGTGTAATCTCATTTTAATTATTTGAGTTGCAAAGGTACTATTAATTGATTGAAAGTTAAATTTTTAATTTTGATTGTTATTTTTCGACTTTCACTAAAGAAAAAAAACACTCTGATAAAGTTTAAAAGAGTGTTTTTCTAAGTTATTTTATAATGATTTATTTTATAATTCGGGTCAATCCGATGTTTTCCGGAGCGTGAAGCACCATTGGGAATTTCTCAATTTTGACAGAACTACTATCTAAACCAAAAGCTCTTTCTTCAGATAAACTTAATTTTTTGATGAAGAAATAAGAGTTCATGATAATGTTTTCATGCCATCTTAAATCATTGTCATTTGATAAAAACTTCTCAGACAATACAAATTTAAAGTCACCAATAATATTGTTTTTGTTCAATGATTCGTAACGGCTGGTAATATCCACTTCGCCACGTTTTACCATATCGCGAATTACTTCTCTGAACATTAAATTGATTTTGGTAGGTTCTCTAAATCCTAAATTAAAATCGATTCTGTAAATATCGTCTTTTGCGATTTCGGTAACTTTATATTGTGTTTTATAAGGTTCTGTCAAAATGTTTACGTGAACAAACCAGTAAATATCAGCTCTTTTTGGACGTTTTTGTAGAATCGAATAAATTACTTTTTCCTCCAATTCATCAACACGATTTGCATTTGTCATGTATACTAAATGCGTTGCGTATTTAGGGATTGAAAGATCTTCGCTCAACTCCATTAAAACTTTCTTATAATCATCGATCTTGATGATTTTAGTGTAACTTTTATTAATTTTCTTAGCCAAATACCAAATCGTCATGATCGAAATCAGCATGATCGCAATGATTAAAGTAACATAACCACCTTCGGCAAATTTGGTAATATTGGCAAAAAGGAAACTGAATTCAATTATTAAATAAATCGTGATCAGCGGAACCATAAAGTATAGTTTCACACGTTTCATGATTAAATAATAATTCAATAGAATAGTCGTCATGATCATACATAAAATAATGGCAAGACCATAAGCATGCTCCATATTTCCTGATTTTTGAAAGTGTAATACGATACCCACACAACCAAAAAACAACAACCAGTTAATTGATGGAATATACAATTGTCCTTTTACTTCAGTAGGATATTTAATTTTTACTTTCGGCCAGAAATTCAGACGCATAGCCTCATTTATCAAAGTAAAAGAACCACTAATAAGGGCCTGAGATGCAATTACAGCTGCTAAAGTTGCTACTACAATTCCGAAAGGCAAAAACCAATGCGGCATAATAAGATAAAACGGATTTCCATTTTCTCCACCTAATTGTTGTAATGTACTTCCTTCATGGTGAATTAAATATGCGGCCTGACCAAAGTAATTTAAAACCAAAGTTGTTTTTACGAAAATCCAGCTAATTCTAATGTTTTTTCTTCCACAGTGGCCCATGTCTGAATAAAGTGCTTCAGCTCCGGTAGTACATAAAAATACAAAACCTAAAACGAAGAAACCATCAGGATGTATAGATAATAGGTGATAAGCGTAATAAGGATTAACAGCTTTTATAACCTCTGGATGATTTAGTATTTGAATAGTTCCCAATGTTCCTAACATTGCAAACCAGATTAACATCATCGGGGCAAAAAACTTCCCAACCAGCTTTGTTCCAAATTGTTGAATGGTAAATAAGATAAATAAGATTCCGATAACAATATACACTATTGTTTCCGTTTCCATAGTAGGATAGAATGCCCTGATCCCTTCTACTGCAGAGGAAATCGAAATGGGAGGAGTTATAATTCCATCAGCAAGTAGCGCGCTCCCTCCAATAATGGCAGGCACAATGAGCCACTGGATTTTGGTTTTTTTAACTAAGGCATACAAAGCAAAAATACCTCCTTCACCATGATTATCAGCACTTAATGTAATAAGAACATATTTTATAGTAGTTTGTAAAGTCAGGGTCCAAAAGACACATGAGATTCCACCTAAAACAATATCCGCATTAATGGCATATTCACCAAGTATAGCTTTCATTACATACAATGGAGATGTACCAATATCTCCATAAATAATTCCTAATGTGATCAATAAACCCCCAATAGACAACTTACTGTGTAAGTTTTTATGCGCTGCGCTCATGTATATTTTTATAAAAGACGGTTGCAAATTTACTGTTTTAAAATAAATTAGCGTCAATTAATAGTAAAAATAAAAAAAAGCACAATTAAACAATTGTGCTTTTAGTTTTATTATAGAAAACTGTTTTTAATTACATTCTTCTACCACCGCCTCTTGAACCTCCGGAGTTGTTCTCTCTTTGTGGTTGACCTCCTCCTCTTGACTCCTGGCTTACTCTTGGCGCTTCAGATCTTTGAGGACTTTGAGTAGTTTGTGGTCTTGCAGTAGTGGCTCTATTTTCAGAGTAGCTTCTCGGAGCTTCTGCTCTTGGAGATGAAGCCGCTCTGTTAGTATTCATTCTGTTTTCTGAGTTTCCTCTTGAGTTATTGTTTTCAGAATAATCACGTCTTGGTTCAGCAGTCCTTGGAGTATTTTCAACTCTTGAAGGTGTGCTTACTCTGTTCTGATTGTCTCTGTTTGACGAAACAGGATTTGAGTTGTAATTTCTATCAGACGTTGTTCTGTTTTGATTATTATCTCTGCTTATATTTCTGGTATTGTTATCAGAAACTCTATTTGTATTAGATCTATTGCTGTTATTAACGTTTGAATTTCTGTTTGTTTCTCTGCTTGCAACACGTCTTTGATCTAATTCGTATCTATTGTTAACGTTTGAATGTCTTTGCGCAAAACTGTTATTTGGACGCATTTTTTCATATCCGTAAGTACGTCTTGATTCGTATAAAACAGGAGCTCTGTAGCTTCTTCTGGTATTTACATAATTGTAACGATTGTTTACATTGATACATACGTTGATGTTATTTCTGTATCTGTAAATAGGATAAGGTCTCCATGCATAATAATAGGTTGGATAATAACCCCAGTTCCAGGTAGAAATATAAGGTCTGTAGTTTGTTATCCAGAATGAGGTATAAATTACCGGAGCTACGCTGTAAACAGGCTCATAAATATAGTTTGCACCATATAAATAACTATTTCCAACAACCTGAACGCTTACCTGATTAGAATTATCGCGCTCTACATCGATCGTAGCAATATCCTGATAAACGTCACGATCAAGAACCGCCTGAATAATTACAACGTGAGTTCTGGCTTCTACAGATTCGATTACACGAAGATAATCAACCTGATCATCCCCATTTAAATCAAGATTTGATATTTGATATTTTGGATCATTTAAACGTCTTTCGAAATCCTGCAGATTAGCTGATTCTCCAAAAATGGAAGCAACAGCTCTTAAATCTAAATTATCGCTGATATCTGAATTTTTTGCATATACTGTGGTTTGGCTTTGTGCAGAACAAGAGCTAAAACCTATTGCTAAGAACACTAAAAAAAGTACTTTGGCTTTCATGGCAAATCATATTAAAGATTAATATTCTGAGATATCCAATTACTGTGCCAGAAAAAAAAACAAAACTTATTTCAGATGTTATAAATAATTGTATTTTAGCAATTACTAAATCTTAACCTATATGAAAAAAGTATTATTATTTTGTTGCGCTTTTATTTTATTTATGTCCTTTAAAACATTGAGTGATAGCAATAAAAGGATAGTTTATGGTGGTTTCACATCTATGCAAATAGATACATTATTTCAGGATAAGATTAGTATTAGAGCCATTGTTATTGATAAAAATAAGGTTTGGTATGGAGGAGATAATTCTCGCTTTGGGTATTATGATTTAGATAAAAAAGAAAAATTTGAAGAACATATTTATCGTGATACTTTAAAATTAGAGTTCAGAAGTATTGCTCAAACTTCAAAAGATATCTTCTTATTAAGTGTAGGAAATCCCGCATTACTTTATTCGGTTTCTAAAAAAGACCACAAAATGAAGTTGGTTTATAAAGAAGTTCATCCAAAAGTTTTTTACGACAGTATGCAGTTTTGGAACGATAAGGAAGGAATCGCCATTGGAGATCCAACTGAAGATACTTTTTCAGTGATCGTAACACGTGATGGAGGAGAGACCTGGACAAAATTATTATCAGATAAATTACCAACGAATTCTCAGGGTGAAGCAGCTTTTGCAGCCAGTAATACAAATATTGTAATAAATGGAGATGAAACCTGGTTGGTTTCAGGAGGGAAAAAAGCCCGTGTTTTTTATTCTCCGGATAAAGCTAAAACATGGAAAGTAATTGATACTCCTATTGTTCAGGGAAAACCAATGACAGGTATTTTTACAGCTGATTTTTACGATTCTAAGCACGGATTTATTGCTGGCGGTGATTATGAGCTTCCAAACAAAAAATCAGGAAATAAAGCCTTTACTACAGATGGAGGGAAAAGTTGGTTGTTAATAGGTCAGGATATGGGATTCGGTTACGCATCATGTGTGCAATACGTTCCGGGAGGAAATGGTAAAGAAATTATTTGTGTAGGCTCTGAAGGAATACAATATTCTCAAAACGGTGGTGAAAACTGGACACAATTATCTACTGATTCAAAGTTGTTTACAATTCGTTTTATCAATAGAAATACTGCAATTGCTGCAGGTCATAATAAAGTTGTCAGACTTCGCTTTAAATAGTTTAAAATAAAATAGTTTAAAAATAATAAGCCCCCTAAATAATAAAGTAAGCATTTATTATATAGGGGGCTTATCGCTGTTGTTTCTTTATTTGCCGGTTTTTTCTTTATATTGTTTTAGCAATTTTCGGTTAAAATCGTCTTCAGATTTTTTAAGCTTTAATATCTTTTTATGCGAAAGTATCTTCTTAAGATTTGACATGTATTTTTCTCGTAAAAGATAAAGTTCCTTATCTGTACTTTCTATTTGACATAAAAGGGTAGCTGCTTCTTTTTCTGAAATTGAATTGATCTTGTCATCATCCAGCTTATTCATATAAGTCTTCATTTTATCATGACGCAACTCATATTGTTTGTCATCAAAAGCGTTATAAATAGGCCAGAATTTCTCTGCTTCGGTAGAAGTAAGCTCAAGTTCTGTAGTTAAAAAGGATACTTTGTAGGCCTTGATTTTTTCACGTTTTTCATCTACTTTTTTATCATTTTGGGCATAAAATGAAAAAGTGACTAAGAACATAAATAACGGTAGTATATTTTTGAATTTCATCTTTTTAAATTTTTATTTTATTCTGAAATTAAATTTTCAATATTAGGGTTCGAAGACAAAATATCTTCTAGTGTTTCCTGTTCAAGAACTACGCTTTTTCCAAGTTTGTCAATATCTTTTGTATCAAGCTCCTTTATTAAATCATATTGATTTAAATTGGATTGATAGGACAAATAATTTTCTAAAGTAGCTTCATCAAGATTTTTTGATGTTGCATTGTAATTGTTTACTACAGGGATCATAAGAGCTATTACAATTGCAGCAGCAGCCACCAGTGAAAGTACTTTTTTACGCTTATAAAGCGGAATTACTTTTACTTCTTTTTCGTTTATTTGGTGTAAAACTTTTGCCGATAAATCATCAAAATAATGATCCGGAGCTTTAAACCCGGTTTTTATTTTCGGTTCGTTTTCTAATTTAAATGCTTTCATAATGTCTATAAGATAGGTTTAGTTACAAAAGGTTTAATTTGACGTAACATATAATTCAATTTTTTTAACTGCATGATGATAAGAAGCTTTCAATGCACCGACTGAGGTTCCTAAAATTTCTGCAATTTCTTCGTACTTTAATTCTTCAAAATATTTCATTTTAAAGACTAATTGTTGTTTTTCCGGCAATGTGACAATCGCTTTCTGGAGTTTAATCTGAATTTCGTCTCCATCAAAATAAACATCAGCTTTTAAATTGTCTATGGTTTTGTTTTGCAATGCTTCAGATGTTATTCCGTTTAGCTTTGCTTTTTGGTTCAGGAATGTTAATGCTTCATTGGTAGCAATGCGGTACATCCAGGAAAAGAGTTTACTTTCTCCTTTAAAGCTTTTTAAATACTGAAAAACTTTCACAAAAGTATTCTGCAAAACATCGTCTGTATCATCATGATTCAAAACAATGTTTCGAATATGATTATACAACGGTTTTTGATAATCAGACAAGAGTTTTTGAAACGCAATATTTTGCGTTTTAGGATCTAATAATTGTGCTATAAATTCCTTCTCGTTTGTCAAGCTTTAAACTTTATCTTGTTACCACATATAAAGTTAGGAATTTTAACCTTATATCAGTTAGAATGAATTTTAAACAAAAGGTTTAATCGTCTTTTAGTTTTTTTTAGAATTCCGAATCTTCTTCTTCAGCTGTTTTTGGTGTAGCTGGAGCAGGAGTTGCAGGTTTTGCAGTTTGTGTTTCTGTCTGAGGCTGATAAACAGGAACTTTTAGAACCGGAATTACTTTAGGTTTCGTTGGAAAATAAATTTCCGTCATTAGTTTTGACGGACTTTTTACGTCCAATTTGCTAATGGTCCATATTTCAAGATGCGACCAGCTTAAATCCGGTGTAATTTTTTCATTGTTAATAAAAGCTGTTGTTTTAGCAATTGCTTCGTTTGTATGCGTGTAATCTCCTTTTAACGTTGTTTTTACAGCTTCAAACCCATTTAGTTTTCCTGCTGTAATATCGCTTCCTGCGCTTGTTGAGATTTCTTTATTGATTGGTAAACAGATAGAGATTTTAGCCAATCCACTAACAGTATCATAAGTATGGTAAATAATAAACGGTTTTCCATTGGTAGATAAACCATTTGTCTCGCTGAATTCTATTAGTTTTGGAATTACAATTCGGGCATTTTTATTTACTTTCTGAATTTCGCTTGTAAAAGTTTGTTTAATGTAAGGAGTCTCGATTTTCTTAACAACACCATTTACTTTTATCGCATAAGTTTTGGTTTCGTAATCCAGATTTTTATCAATGTTAGCGAGACTTTTTTCAGAAATGGTTCCAATGATATTATCTGAACCTCCATTTAAAGCGGTATAAATTTTAAACAAAAAACTCATTGTTCCTTTAGCTTTCCATGTTACTTTGGTTTTACCTGCCAAAGTATCTTTAAATGTCCAGTTGACATCAGCCTGAGTACCATCAAAATTGATTTTTTGCTGAATGCTTTCTCCTTCTTTTGTTTTAAGAGTTATGGCATTTCCTTTTCCATCGCTACCTTCCCAATAAAATGAAGCGCCATTTCCTACTGTTTTGTTCGGAAAAGTCATTCTCATAGTAGGATCTTCTACCGACCAGGATTCAAAATCTTCATAATTTCTAAAATCGTTTACGTAGTTATAAACAGTAATTCGCGGTGAGTTTATGACTTTGCTTCTTTCTACAGAAAAAATCCCTTTTTGTGTGGCAACAAAAACGGTTAGCGCAACTAAGCTTAATAACGATAAAAGAAATAAATATTTTAAAATCTTCATTGGTGTAGGTTGTTTGGTGTCGTAAAGTTATAAATTTTATTACTAGTCGCACTATAGCAGAAAAAAAATAAAAGTATACTTTTTAAATTATTCTTCAGGTTAAAATCAACTTCAGGCAAAACGATTCTGATGAAGTTTAATTGTAAAACTTCGGCATTTATTTTATATTTTTAAATATAGAAATAAATTACGGAATTACCTTTTAAAAAAGAATTTGATGACAAATAAGATGGCAATAAAAAGCAGAAAAACGATTAAGACTTTGTAATTTCCCTTATAAAAAATTTTGTGCAGTGCCAGATCTTTTCGATAAGCAAATATCATTACGATTACAAAGGCGATGAAAAAACAAACTGCGAATATTAATTGTCCCTGACTAAACATAGTTGAAATTATTTTTGACAAATTTAGAGAATTGTATATGAATAGTTGCTAATTTGGCTTTTCATTTCATTAAAAAACAAATTTATCTACATATGAAAAAACAAATAGATGCAGTTAAGGAATTTCATACTGCTTTTAAAATAGGACATAGCGAAACACCAATTGCCGATGTGGGCGAAACCAAAAAATTTCTTCGTTATAATTTAATGAAAGAAGAAAACGAAGAATATCTTGATGCAGTTCAGAATAATGATTTGGTCGAAATTGCTGATGCTCTTGGAGATATGATGTATATTTTATGCGGAACCATTATCGAACATGGTTTGCAGGACAAAATTGAAGCCGTTTTTGATGAAATTCAGCGTAGCAATATGAGCAAATTAGGTCAAGACGGGCAACCTATTTATCGTGAAGACGGAAAGGTTATGAAAGGCCCAAATTATTTTAAACCGGATTTTTCTAAACTTTTATAAAAATTAAATTCTTTGTAAATATTTAAACACATAGAAACATAGTTTTAAATACGGTAAAAAGACGTTTCACTTTTATCAAAACACATAGCTATGTGTGAGAAACATGTTTCTTTTTACATCCTAAATTAGCACACTGAATCTATGTTTCTATGTGTTAAATTTTATATGTAGTATATAAAAAACGCAAAACCCGATAAACTTAAAATTTATCGGGTTTATTTTTATAAATGTCTTTTGATTATTGAACTTTAACTGTCCATCCAAAAGTATCTTCAGAAAGTTTGTTTTGAAGACTTGTTAGTTTTTCTTTTAAAAGAGAAGCATAAGAGTTTTCAATAGGAGCCATTTCATAATAAATATCCTGATAAGAGAATCCTTTAATTACACTTACAACAGCTGCAGTTCCGGCTCCGAAAATTTCTTTTAATGATCCGTTTTTAGCTGCTTCAACTAATTCTGAAACAATAACAGGACGAACGTCTACATTAAGTCCTTCTTTTTCTGCCATTGCAATCAAACTTTTTCTGGTAATACCATCTAAAATTCTTTCACTTGTTGGGGCAGTCAATAACGTATCGTTAATTCTAAAGAATACGTTCATTGTTCCGGCTTCTTCCAGTTTAGTATGCGTTGCATCATCTGTCCAGATTACTTGTTGAAAGCCATCTTTGTTTGCCAGGTTTGTTGGGTAAAACTGTGCAGCGTAATTTCCTGCCGCTTTTGCAGCACCGATTCCACCATTTGCCGCCCTACTGTAATGTTCAGCAATGATTACTTTTACTTCACCAGCATAATATGATTTTGCAGGAGAAAGTAAAATCATGAATTTATATTCGTCAGAAGGATTTGCAACAACTCCGGCACCAGTTGCAATCATAAACGGACGGATATACATACTGCTTCCGTTTCCTCTTTGAATCCATTCCTGGTCTATTTTTAATAATCCATTCAAACCATCCATAAAAATAGATTCCGGAACTTCCGGCATTGCCATACGAATTGCAGAATTATTGAAACGCTTGTGATTTTCATCAGGTCTAAACAACCAAACATCATTATTGACATCTTTATAAGCTTTCATTCCTTCAAAAATAGCTTGCCCATAATGAAAGACTTTTGAAGAAGGGTCCATCAAAATAGGAGCATAAGGCTTAATGACAGGAGTTTGCCATTCCCCATTTTTAAAATCACATTCGAATAAATGGTCTGTGAAAACAGCACCAAAGCTTAAGTTTTCAAAGTCTACCGCGCTTATTTTTGACGAAGTAGCTTTTCTGATTTCAATTTTGTTTGTTTGAGTTGTACTCATAATAATATATGTTTTATCTAATTTTCATTGCAACAGAAAGAATTCTAAAGTAATGATTTGGTGTAAAATAGGTTTTATTGAATGCAAAATTAAGTAAAAATATATAAATTACTTACTAAAACCGCATTAATTACGGCGTTTAACTGAGATTTATTTATCTTATAATAAACCTAAAAAAATCACTGACTTTTATAAAGAATTTATGAAAAAAGTATCGATTTTTAAGGCTTTACGCATTTGTTTTGACTAAATTTGACTAACAAAATGCACTGAAAAACAATATAATTGCATTGATAATATCGAAAAAGTGGAAAGAGAAATAATTAAAACGCTAGATGGTTCAACAACAATTCATTTGAAAGAGTGGGATGAATGTTATCATTCTAAACATGGTGCTATTCAGGAAGCAAAACACGTATTTATAAAAAACGGACTTTCCTTATTTGAAAATAATCCGGTTAGTATTCTTGAAATTGGTTTTGGAACCGGTTTAAATGCTTTTATCACTTTTTTAGAATCAATAGAAAAAAAGCAGCAGATTGATTATGTTGGAGTAGAAGCATATCCTGTAAATGCTGAAGAAGTTTTAGCTATGAATTATGTTGAAGAACTAGGAGCATTGAAATTTCATAACATTTTTGAAAAAATGCATAAATGTGAATGGGATAATAAAGTAGAAATTTGCGATCAGTTCTCGTTAACCAAAAGGAAACAATTTTTTGATGAAATAAACGATCTTGAAACTTTTGATTTGATTTACTTTGATGCCTTCGGATATCGGGTGCAACCTGAGTTGTGGAGCACCGAGATTTTTCAGAAAATGTACAATAGTTTAAAACCAAACGGCGTTTTAGTAACTTATGCCGCCCGAGGAGTTGTTAAAAGAAGCATGATTGAAGTAGGGTTTACGGTCGAAAAATTGGCTGGTCCTCCGGGAAAACGTGAGATGTTTAGAGCCTTTAAAAAGGTTTAAATTAGTTATTTATAATAGTTCTATATTGGGTTATATGTATTAAGAAAACGGTTTCGTTGCTAAAGTTTTTAAAAAAAATAGTTAAAATGAGTGTGTATGAATGATATTTGTTTACATTTGTTGCGAGTTTAAAAATATAGATAACCCCCCAAAATCTTATTTTATTATGTCAAAAATGATGTTTGATTACACGAAATCAATACTTGAGAGAGTTAGTTTCGATCCGATACTTTTCTGCAAAGAGCTGGAAAAAGCTATCAAAACACTGTTACCGTATGAGATGGAACAATTGCAAGAATGGTTGTTGAATTTTATTATTGAAAAACCAGAATTAAAACAAAGTCTACTACTGATTAAAGTATAAAAAAAAGGAGCCAATTTGGCTCCTTTTTTATTTTTATTTCTTTTGTAGCGGACTGATGATTTGAACATTCTGAAAAACGATTGCTCCTTTTACAACTCCGGCAATTGTTGATCGAAGTGCGTCAATGATTTGCATTTTTAATTCGCTCTTCGGGTAAATTAAACTTACCTCACGAGCAGGTTTTGGTTCCTTAAAATTACGAAGTTTCAGCTTATCGGAATCTTTTAAATCCATGGTGTGCAAGTACGGTAGTAACGTTGTACCCAAGCCTTCGTCGGCCAATTTTATCAGCGTTTCAAAGCTTCCACTTTGAATCTGAAAATTGTTTTGTTCGATATCAGTTCCGTTTTTGCATAAATTCAGAATACCATCTCTAAAACAATGGCCGTCCTGCAACAACAAAATTTCATTAATGTTTAAATCAGAAACCTCAATTTCTTCTTTCTGAAAATTGGCATGATGTTCTGGTATATAAGCCACAAAAGGCTCAAAATACAAAACGATCTCTTTTATTTTTTCATCTTCAAGTGGAGTAGCAGCAATTGCAGCATCCAAATGACCATTTTTAAGTTTTACGATAATTTCATCTGTATTCAGCTCTTCGATTAAGAGTTTTACTTTCGGATATTTTTTAATAAAATTATTGAGGAACATAGGTAAAAGCGTAGGCATAATCGTCGGGATAATTCCCAAACGAAATTCTCCGCCAATAAAACCCTTTTGTTGCTCTACGATGTCTTTGATTCGATCTGCTTCGTTTACAATGTTTTTAGCCTGATTTACAATTTTCTGGCCAATATCTGTAAGTTGAATGGGCTTTTTGCTCCTGTCGAAAATTAAGATATTAAGTTCCTCTTCAATTTTCTGAATCTGCATGCTTAAAGTGGGTTGCGTCACAAAGCATTTTTCAGCGGCAAGAGTAAAGTTTTTGTGTTCGGCAACAGCTAACACATATTGTAATTGAGTAATAGTCATTTTGATAGTATTTTGTGATGCAAAAATAAGAAAATATAATTTTTTTTTATAACATTTTTTAAGAAGTTCCTTTAAATTTGTAGTAACTTACTGTAAAATAATAAAAACATGAAAACGAATATTTTAGGATTACCTGTAAAAGAGTCAGAATTATTAGTAAAAGAATTGAATGTCTTATTATCCAATTTTCAGGTTTACTACCAAAATTTAAGAGGAATACATTGGAATATTAGAGGGAAACGTTTCTTTGATTTACATGTAAAATTTGAAGAATTATACACTGATTCTCAGTTAAAAATTGATATGATAGCTGAAAGAGTTTTAACAATTGGAGGAACTCCTTTACATACTTTCGAAGATTACATTAAAAACAACAAATTAACAGTTGGAAAAAATATCTCAAACGATGAAAAAGCAGTTCACCTGATAGTTACTTCTTTGTCTGATTTGCTTAAAATTGAAAGAGAAATCTTAAAACAATCAGCTGAAATCAATGATGAAGGTACAAATTCGATGATGAGTGACTTCATTGCAGAACAGGAAAAAACGATCTGGATGATGAATGCATGGCTTGAAGAAGAGCTGTAATTCATTGTTTGTAAATAGATTAAAAAGCAGCATTGTCTCTATGGACGGTGCTGCTTTTTTCATGAATGTTAAATTTCTATAAAATTTTTTGCTTCAGGCTTTGATTTTATTTCTTTAACACTATTTTTGCGACAATGAAATTAGTCGCTCGCATATTATTATTCATATTTATTGCCTTCTTAGCAACTCCAACTATTGTGACGTTGATGAAGAAAAGTAATGATACGTCTATGTTCTTCAGTTTCTCTGAAGAGGAGCACTCACACAAAGAACTTAAGGCTGCTGTTTATCCGGCAATACTTCAACATGAAGTTATTATGCCTGTGTATATTGAAAAAAAGACCATCGTGTCTGAAAATATTGTAAAACTAGACAATATTTCGCCGAGCATATTTGCCCCACCCCCCAACTTGGTATAATACTTCCGATTATTTTAAACTACCTGTATTTATAGTAAATGCAGTAGATCTTTAATGTATCAATTTTTAGTATTGTATTATGTCAAAAAAAATTAATCTTTTTGCCAACCTTAAATCTGATTTTGCTTCAGGTTTAGTGGTTTTTTTGGTGGCTCTTCCGTTGTGTTTAGGTATTGCAATGGCTTCTGGAGCGCCTTTATTTTCTGGAATTATCGCAGGTGTTATTGGTGGTATTGTGGTGGGTTGTTTGAGCCAGTCGCATATTAGTGTATCTGGTCCGGCAGCTGGTTTAACAGCTATTGTGTTAACCGCTATCACTGATTTTGGTGCCTTCGATGTGTTTTTAATGTCTGTTTTTATTGCTGGATTAATTCAATTAGGATTAGGATTTTTAAAAGCCGGAAGTATTTCAAATTATTTTCCAACCAATGTAATTGAAGGAATGTTAGCGGGTATCGGAATTATTATCATTCTGAAACAATTGCCACACGCTTTTGGTTATGATGCTGATTTTGAAGGTGATCAGGCTTTTATTCAGAATGATGGAAGCAATTCGTTCTCTTTTTTATTCGATGTAATTAATCATATCCATTTAGGAGCTGTCGTTATTTCGTTAGTTTCATTAGTAATTCTAATCGCCTGGGACAAGGTTTCTTTTTTAAAGAAATTAAAATTAGTTCCTGGAGCGCTTATAGCCGTTATTGCAGGTATCGCCTTAAATGAAATCTTTATTTCAAGTGGAAGCTCATTGGCAATTGCAAAAGAGCACTTGGTTTCTTTGCCAGTTCCAAAATCTTTTGACGAATTTAAATCAATTCTTATTTTGCCAAATTTTACTGCTGTAACAAATCCGCAGGTTTGGGTAGTTGGAGTTACCATTGCGATTGTAGCATCTATTGAAACTTTATTGTGTATTGAAGCTGCGGACAGAATGGATGTTCAAAAACGTTATACCAATACAAATGTGGAGCTAAGAGCTCAGGGAATTGGTAACATTGTAAGTTCACTTTTAGGTGGATTACCAATGACATCTGTTGTGGTTAGATCATCTGCGAATAATAATGCAGGAGCGAAATCTAAAATGTCTGCTATTATTCACGGTGTACTTTTATTGGTAAGTGTTTTGAGTATCCCGGCGTTATTAAATAAAATTCCGTTGGCTACTTTAGCTACTGTTTTGATATTAGTTGGATATAAATTAGCAAAACCGGCAACTTTCTTCCATTTCTGGGAAAAAGGAAAATATCAGTTCGTACCTTTTATTGCCACTTTAGTATTTGTTGTAGCAACAGATTTATTGAAAGGTGTAGCATTAGGAATTATTATCAGTATTATTTTTGTATTGAGAGGAAACCTGAAAAGAGCTTACAGCTTTAAAAAAGAAGAATACGAAGATGGAGATGTTATTCATATCGATTTAGCGCAGGAAGTTTCATTCTTAAACAAAGCAGCTATCAAATTGACTTTGAATGAAATCCCTGAAAACTCAAAAGTGATTATCAACGCACACGATACGGAATATATAGCGCACGATGTTTTGGATTTAATTCGTGAGTTTAAAGAAACGCGTGCCATTGATGAAAATATCAAAGTAAAACTAAAAGGCTTTAAAAAAGCTTACCAGTTAGAAAATACTCCTGATAAAGACAATCACGTTTCGATCGAACATTATTATGATGTTGCAAAGAGAGCATTGGTTAAAAAAGAAACAGTAAAAAAATAAATTTAAAACAAATTAAATAAATTAAGGTATTTCTAAATTGTTTGAAGTATCAAAATTTAGGTAACTTTACATAAGTTCTTTTGATACGTTTAATCGCATAGAAATGCCATTCAAAAATTAAAAAAATAATGAAAGAGTTTTATAAGCAATTAATAGAAAACAACAAACAGTGGGTTGAAAAATCATTAGCATTAGACCCGAATTATTTCGCAGATTTAGCAAAAGGACAAACACCGCCATTATTATGGATTGGATGTTCTGACAGCCGTGTTCCTGCAAATGAAATTATTGGTGCTAAGCCGGGTGAAGTTTTTGTACACCGTAATATTGCCAATATGGTCGTTCACTCAGACATGAATATGTTAAGTGTACTGGATTATGCAGTAAATGTTTTAAAAGTGAAACACGTTATTGTTTGCGGACATTATGGTTGTGGTGGTGTAAAAGCTGCAATGGGAAATATGTCTGTTGGAATTATCGACAACTGGATTCGTCATATCAAAGATGAATACCGTTTACATGACAAATATTTAAATTCAATTGAAGATGAAACAGAACGTTTTAATGCTTTTGTTGAAATCAATGCTAAAGAGCAAGTTTACAACTTAGCAAAAACATCTATCGTGCAGGGAGCCTGGAAAAATGGTCAGGACTTAATGCTTCACGGATGGGTTTACGGTTTAAATTCTGGTTTTATAACCGATTTGAATGTAAATATCAGTTCAAATGAAGAATTGGATGACGTTTACCAGCTAAGCAATCTATAAAAACAAAAATCGCCTCTTTTAGAGGCGATTTTTTTTATTCGTTTTCATCTAGATTTTCGTTAAAAGCAGAGGGTAACATTGTTGGAATAAACTTTATTAAAATCGGCAACAATAAACTTCCGCCGGGAAGTAAAAAGATAGTAAGCGACGGAATCGTTTTACAGATGTCCAAAAGCTGTTTTTTTACTTTTTTCTTTTCCTTGGCATCCAGATCTCTGGTAGTAGAATAAGCCAAAAGAACCATTAATTCCTTACTCTGAACTATTTCCTTAACCAGTCTGTTTTTGTTTCTAATAATCAATTTTACGACGGTGTGTGTCATTTGGTCGTAAAAGTGTTTTACCGGATTTGAATAATTGAAATACGGGATTTTCTTTTTATGTGTCGTTATAAACAAATTGGTAGTGTCGATACTATGCGTCACAAAATCATCCGAAACCCTCATCATTGATCCTAACGAATATAAAAAGTAAGCTTCTTCATTTTCTACAACACCATCACTCCATAAAGCCATTCCGGCCATATCGATGAGGTAATAATGCTCCAGTTTATTGGTGAAATATTCAAGTTGTAAAGTTTCCAAAGTATCAACCGTAACTTTTGAAAATTTTGAATATCGAATTGAAGCTTCAAAAAGCTTAATCAATAAATCATCATGCTGTGATTTTACCGTTTTGGTTTTTAAGGCCAAACCAACAATACCAAGAACCGTTTCTTCAATTCGCTTTAAATATTTCTCCGGAATTGCACCGTGTTCTAAATATTGTCTAAAAGCTAGTACATCAATAAACAACAAAGCGTTGGTCACAAGATGCGAAAAGTTTTTACTGATAATACTGTCGTTAGTTTGTACTCTCTGATCGATTATACTTTCTAACGAAAGGGAAGGTGTATCTTTTGGAAGTAAAATTTTAAACAAACTAAATCCTTCCGGATTCATTTCTTTATAAAATTTTAAAACTTCGGTAGTAAAATTATTAGGTTCAGAATTTCTTTTCTCTAAACAAAAGACACCATATAAAGTGTTTAATAAAGCAATTTTTGAAATTTCGGTTTTAAACCAGCCTTTTATCGGAATTGGAATTCGAGAATCAATAGAAATGATATGCCCATAAATGAATCCGGTTTCTCTGACTTTATCGTAAAACGATTCATTAGTTTCAAAAGGAATAGCTTCTGAAAACTTTTGTTCGCTAAAAAACTTATCTATCCAACCTGGTGCTGATGGGTTAATCATTAACTTTTGTTTGAGGCTACAAAGCTATATCTTTTTCTTGTTTTAGAATTACTTTTAAAATGAAATAACCACTAGATTTTGTGAAAAATAGTGGTTATTGTATTTTATTTGATGATTCCTGCACAGGCAACCCTGCCACCGGCATTTCCGGTTGGTTGTGTCGTAAAATCATCTGTTCCCTGATGTACGATTAAACCTTTTCCTAAAACATCTTTGGTTTCATCACCACAACCTACACACCATTCGTCTGTCGTTAATGTAATGGTTCCGTTACCTTTTGCATCAGCAGTAAAGTTACCAATATCACCTTTGTGGTATTCCCCAACCCCCCATTTTCCGTGTTTTTTAAAGGTAGGATTCCAGTGCCCGCCAGCTGAGCTTCCGTCGGCAGCAGTACAATCTGATTTTTCATGAATGTGAATCGCGTGCACTCCTGGTTGTAATCCGGCCACTTTTGCAACAAAAGTTACTTTTCCATTTTTCTCAGTAAAAGTAGCTGTTCCGCTTACGGTACTATTGCTTTTAGGTTCTAAATTTACAGTTAAAGTTTTGGCATCATTCGATTTTGTATTTGTCTTACAACCAATTATTAAGGCAGTAATTATAGCGAAAGAAACAATTATTTTTTTCATATGTGAGGCTTTTAAATTAAAGATTAAGTAAATTTAACATAAAAAATACGATATAACTTAACGTCTTAAGTTAAAAAAATCTAAAACTATTCGTCGTATTTTAATAGCAGTTTGTGGTTGAAGCCAAAAATATTGCTTAAATTCGTAAAGGTTTTTAACCAAAAAATTCCCAAATCTTATTTTCTAATTCATTAATATTTAATACTTAACATTATGATGAAGAATATTTTTATCCTTGTTTTTTTAAGCACTATCTTAATTTCGTGTAAATGCAAAAAAACAGATTCAGTTTCTAAACTAGAAGGAAATTGGGAATTAAATTATATTTCGGGACCAAGAATAGCTTTTGATGGTTTGTATCCGAATAAAAAACCAACTATAAATTTTGACCTGAAAGAAAATCATATTTCAGGGAACAGTAGCTGTAATTCTTTTAACGGAAAATTGGTTCTCGACGGTAATAAAATTGATTTTACCCAACCTATGGCGATGACCAAAATGATGTGTCAGGACGGACAGGGAGAGCAGGTATTTATGAGCACTTTACAAAAAGTGACATCCTATGATGTAACTGATGATGGCAAAACCCTGAATCTTATTTCTGGTGACATTGCTATGATGCGATTTACAAAAAAGTAAATTCTACTTTATTAACTCTATTAAATATTTATTTTATGAAACGTAAACTATTGTTTTTACTAGTGTTATTGTGCTTTTTAAGTTTTCCGGTTTTAGCTCAGGAAAAAACGAAGAAAGAATTAAAAGCAGACAGAGAATTACAAAAACAAAAAGAAATTGAAGCCTTAATTGATTCTAAAAATTTTGTTTTTGAAGCACAGAAAGCTAGTCCACAAGGCGGCCGAATGTTGAATTTAGATTACAATACTTATTTTTTAAAATTTAATGCAGAGAAGACAACTTGCGATTTGCCTTTTTTTGGCCGCGCTTTTAATGTGGCCTACGGAGGAGATGGCGGAATTAAATTTGAAGGTGTTCCTGAAAACATACAAATTGAAAAAAAGAAAAAATCGGTTAATGTCAAAACAACTGTCAAAGGTAAGGATGATGTTTATACGCTTTATTTCAATATTTTCTTTGATGGAGGAGCAACGCTTTCTGTTAATAGTAATAACAGAGCATCGATTTCATATGATGGAGAAATTGAAGCTCCAAAAGCGGATGCAGATAAAAAATAGAAGAGCGTTTTGATTTTAATAATTATATCCCGAATTCTACTTTATGCCAAAAAATACTTTTTATGTTTTGATTAATAAGCATCATTTTATAATGTTGTTTTTCATGTTAAAATTTTCAGCTTTTAGCCAGGATCTAGAACCCAGGGTTTATGCTAATGTTCCGGAAAATTTAAATGTAGCTGCTATTGGATACGCGTACATGGATGGAAATGTCCTGACAGAACCATCCTTGCCAATTTCTGATTTTACCATTCAAAGTCATAATCTGGCTGCAACTTATGTAAGAACCTTTGGCCTGGCAGATAAACTGGCGCGTGTGCAGGTCGCATTGCCATTTACTTTTATGGATGGATCGGCGAATGTAAACGGTGAAAATATTACAGGCTCGAGAACAGGTTTTGCTGACATGAAAGTCCGATTTGGCGTTAATTTATTAGGTTCTCCGGCTCTTGATAAAGCTGAGTTTAGAAAGTACGAGCAAAAGACCATTTTAGGGGTGAGTTTGGTAACATCTATTCCCACAGGAAAATATTATGAGGATAAACAAGTGAATATAGGTACAAACCGTTGGGGATTTAAACCTGAAATTGGTGTTTCACAACGATTTTCTCATTTTTATGCCGAAGTCTATGGCGGTATTTGGTTCTATACCGATAACAATGATTTTTTAGGAAAAAAATTAGAGCAAAAACCAACTTATAGTTTGCAGGCACACGCGAGTTATTATTTCAAAAATAGTATGTGGCTTGGTTTCAATACAAATTGGTTTTTTGGAGGAAAAACAATAACAGACGGAGTTTCAGATGCCAGTGGAATAGATAACTGGAGGGTAGGAGCAACATTTTCAACACCAATTGCAAAAGGACAATCGATTAGATTTCAATATCATGTTGGAGCCTATACGAATAACGGATTGAATTATTATGCAATAACAGTTGCTTATCAATACTCTTTCTTTTAGAAATGAAAATAATGTAATGTGTTTAAAATCAGTATATTTGATAGTAAATAAATGTTTGAAATTAATCTAAAACCAAAAAACTATGAAAAAATTAAGTCTTATTCTTGTTATGGCAATCGCCTCGTTTTCATCGTATGCGCAATCTTCGTATAAAGAAGATGTAGAATTAGTGCAGAGTATTTATGGAAAATCTAAAAGTGACCTTGTAAAACAGTATATGAATTTGTCTGATACGCAGAATGCTGCTTTTACAAAAGTGTATGACAATTACGAAAGCGAACGCAAAGCGCTAGGTCAAACAAAGTTGCAGCTAATTAATAATTATGCAGAGAATTATGCGACTCTTACAGAAGAAAAAGCAGACGAACTAGCCAAAGGAACTTTGAAAAATAATCAGGATTATGAGAAGTTATATTCTAAAACGTATGGTCAGGCCAAAAAGGCAATCGGAGCAATAAATGCAGCAAAATTTATTCAGTTAGAGGTTTATTTACAGACTGTTATTCGTAACGAAATTCAGGATGCAATTCCTTTTATTGGAGAATTGGATAAAACAAAAGTTCAGATGTAATTTACTTTTTAGTATAAAAAAAGCGGCAGTTGTAGAAATCTATAACTGCCGCTTTTCTTATTTTTAAGACTATTTATTTTGCCATTTTAACTTCATAAATAGCATTTACCATTCCATTTTTCGGACTATCCAGAGTAAGTTCCCAAAACATAATGCCACCTAATTTTTTAGATTTCACATATTCTGTTTTTGCTTTGACAGATCTAATATCATCAGATGTTGCAAATGTTTTTGTTCCTGCGTTGTACCAATAAGGTGCTTGAGCTTTTTCATCATAAAAATATTTCCACCCGTTTGCCTCAGTGTAAGTAGAAGCAAAATTTTTGAAATTTACACCTTCAATATGTTCACCAGCCTGATATAAACCATTGTTTACATTTTCAACATTTTTCCATGTTCTGGTATAAAAAGCACCACCAATAACTAATTTTTCAGCAGGAACTCCTTGGTTTAGTAAGTAGGTTACGGCTCTGTCTGTTGATTCTTCATTTGGTTTTGTGCCGTACAATGGGGTGTGGTGTCCAGTAACTTTAGAATATCCGTTAACCAAATCATAACTCATAATATTAATGCGATTTACAAGTGGCGCAACGGCTTTCCAATCGATAGATTCGTCCAGATATTTTTGAAAACCACCAGCAGCAAAACTCAATTCATATTTTTTTCCTAAAGTAGATCGTAAAATTTTGATTAGCTCGGTAAAATTTGGCTTATCAGCAGCCTGATACAAATGTCCCGGAAGTCCTTCAATAGCCGGATATTCCCAATCTAAATCTAAACCATCTACTTTAAAATAAGCACTTACTTCCTTTACTGATTTAGCAAAAGTTAACCTTCCTTCCGGAGTTGAGAATGCAGCAGAGCAAGGCTCACAACCACCCCAGCCACCAAGAGATAAAACAATTTTAAGTTGTGGATTCTTAGCTTTCAAAGAAACCAGGTGTTTAATTGTTATAGAATCTTTAGGAGAATCAACGCTTAATTTACCGTTTTTTAAGTGGCAAAAACTAAAAATAATTTGATCCAGTTTGTTGACTTCGTATTCGTTAATCAATTTGTCATCGCCGGTGTAGTAAGCGATGATGTCCATTTTTTTGCTTTTTTGCGCGAAGATATTTGTAGTAAATAAGCACAATAAAAAGAAGGCAATCAGGTTAATTTGTTTCATTATTATGTTTTTTGAGTTTTTTGAACGTTAAATATAAGGCAATGTATTTGATATCTAACTATTTTGTCTCAGTTACAAAGTTAATTTTAACAAAAATTTGCAAATTTCTGCAAAAATATTGCGTCTTATTAATATGGTTTTCAAAGATTTTTAATCTGTAATTGACAAAAACTATTTTTACATGCACTGTATTATATGTGCTATCGTCCGTCTCTACTTTTAAATGAACTTATATCACTTATATGGTGAAAAAAAGAAAAAAATAAACCCGCACAGTTTCGGACTTGTGCGGGTTTAAACAAATTAAAAGCTAAAAACTATTTTTGTATTAGAAGCAGTATTCGTTTTCTGCAACTAATTTAGAAGTAATCGTTTCTCTTAATGCCACAACATTTGGATTGTTTGTGTATTTTGTAAAACGTTTTAATCCCATTAACATCATACGTTGTTCGTCACCTTCAGCAAAAGAAATAATTCCTTCTTTTCCTCTTGAGTTCACGATATCAACTGCTTTATACAAGTATAATTTTGCCATAGCAATTTGCTCTTGTACTTTCGCTTCACCTTGATTTTTGGCTAATTTCTCCGTTCTTAAAATAGTACTTTCAGCCATGTAAATCTCAATTAAGATATCAGAAGCAGCCATCAATAATTGTTGGTGAGCATCTAAATCCGGTCCGTATTTTTGAACAGCGCTACCAGCAACCATTAAGAATACTTTTTTCAGGTTAGCGATGATTCCTTTTTCTTCAGCAAATAATTCAGAGAAATCTGGAGTATCAAAAGACGGAATTCCCATTAATTCTTCAGAAACTTTCATAGCAGGTCCTAATAAATCAACGTGACCTTTCATTGCTTTTTTGATCAACATACCTACAGAAAGCATTCTGTTGATTTCGTTTGTTCCTTCATATATACGAGCGATACGGGCATCTCTCCATGCACTTTCCATTGGAGTGTCTTCAGAGAATCCCATTCCACCAAAAATCTGAATTCCTTCATCAGCGCAATTCTGAACATCTTCAGAAACCGCTACTTTCAAAATAGAACATTCGATAGCATATTCTTCTACACCTTTTAATTCAGCTTCCTGGTGCGAAGTTCCTTCCGCTTCACGAGCAGCAATTCTGTCTTCGATATCTTTTGCAGCACGGTAAGAAGCACTTTCTCCAGCGTATGCATTAGTTGCCATTTCAGCCAGTTTAGAACGGATAGCTCCAAAAGATGAAATTGCAGTGTTAAACTGAATTCTTTCGTTAGCATATTTTACAGCGCCTGAAGTAACTCTACGTTGTGCATCTAAACAAGCAGCAGCCAATTTAATACGGCCAACATTCAAAGCGTTCATGGCAATTTTGAAACCGTTTCCTCTTTCAGACAACATGTTTTCAACCGGAACTTTCGTTTCGTTGAAGAAAACCTGACGAGTAGAAGAAGCACGGATTCCTAATTTATGCTCTTCTTCATTCATAGAAATTCCGTTATCAGCAGTATTTTCTACGATGAAACCTGTAATATTTTTATCGTCTCCAATACGGGCAAAAACGATGAAAACGCTGCAGAAACCTGCATTCGAAATCCACATTTTTTGTCCTGTAATTTTATAATGCGTTCCATCTTCAGATAAAACAGCTTTTGTTTTTCCTGAGTTAGCATCAGATCCTGCGCCTGGCTCCGTTAAGCAATAAGCTCCAAACCATTCTCCGGTAGCCAATTTAGGTACGTATTTTTTCTTTTGCTCTTCAGTTCCATAAAGGGTGATTGGCATAGTTCCAATTCCGGTATGCGCACCAAAAGCAGTTGAGAAAGATCCTGTAGCACCAGAAATGTAATCGCAAACCAACATTGTAGATACGAATCCCATTCCTAATCCACCATATTCCTCAGGAACCGCAACTCCAAGAAGTCCTAGTTCACCAGCTTTACGCATGCTTTCTTCCGTAAAAGCGTAATCTTTTTTCTCAAAACGATTTTTGTTAGGCCAAATTTCTTTGTCTACAAACTCTTTTACAGAGTCACGCATCATTAACTGCTCTTCTGAGAAATCTTCTGGTGTAAAGATATCTTCGCACTTTGTTTCTTTAACTAAAAACTGACCACCACGGGTTACGTTTTTTTCGATTGTATCTGCCATTGCTTTTGTTTTTTGTATGTATTTTTATTTATGATTTTATTCCTCAATCTTGTCATTGCGAGGAACGAAGCAACCACATTTGCAAAATAAAACTTTGCGTAATTGTTAGTGAGGTTGCTTCGTTCCTCGCAATGACAAACTGAACGAATAACTTTATCTATAGTACCTCGTAAATCCCCGCAGACCCCTGTCCAGTCCCCACACACATAGAAACAATTCCGTACTTACTACCTCTGCGTTTCATCTCGTCGAATAACTGAACAGAAAGCTTAGCACCAGTACATCCCAGAGGGTGACCTAAAGCGATAGCTCCACCGTTTACGTTTACGATATCAGGGTTTAAACCTAGCTCGCGAATTACAGCCAGAGACTGAGAAGCAAAAGCCTCGTTTAATTCAACCAGGTCAATATCTTTTAATTCTAAACCAGCTTGTTTTAATGCTTTCGGAATAGCTTTTACAGGACCGATACCCATAATTCTTGGCTCAACGCCAGATGAAGCAAAATTTACTAATCTGGCAATTGGCTCAAGGTTTAATTCTTTAACCATGTCCTCACTCATGATTAAAACAAAAGCAGCACCGTCACTCATTTGTGATGAGTTACCTGCTGTAACGCTTCCGTCGGCAGCAAAAACGGGTTTTAAACCTGCTAATGCTGCAACAGACGTTCCGGCTCTTGGACCTTCGTCTTGTTTTACAACGTATGATTTAGTTTCTTTTTTTCCATTTTCATTGATGAAAGTCTGTTCAACAGTAATCGGAACGATTTGTTTGTCGAATTTCCCTTCAGCTTGCGCTTTCAAAGCTTTCATATGAGAGTTGTAAGCAAACTCATCCTGGTCTTCTCTTGAGATTTTGTATTGGTTCGCAACCGCTTCAGCAGTTAAACCCATTCCCCAGTAGTAATCTTCGTGACCTGCAGCGGCAACTTTATAATCCGGAGTTGGTTTGTAACCTCCCATCGGAATAAAACTCATACTTTCAGCTCCACCAGCAATGATACAATCTGCCATTCCTGATTGGATTTTTGCAGTTGCCATTCCGATAGTTTCTAATCCGGATGCGCAATAACGGTTAACCGTCACACCAGGAACATCTTCAACTTTTAATCCCATTAAAGAGATCAAACGTCCAACGTTAAGTCCTTGTTCTGCTTCCGGCATGGCATTTCCTACCATAACGTCATCGATACGTTTTTTGTCGAAATCAGGCAGTTCATCCATCATAAACTGAATAGTTTCTGCTGCTAATTCGTCAGGTCTTTTAAATCTAAAAACCCCTTTTGGTGCTTTTCCAACTGCGGTTCTATATGCTTTAACTATATATGCTGTTTTCATTTGTTTTTGTTTTTTAAGATTTATTAGAAGAAAGAGGCAAGAGGCAAGAGAAAAGACAAAACTAGTTTTGAAGTCTTGCTTCTTGCATCTTTGCTCTATTTTCTAATTACGAAGTGGTTTTCCTTTAGTTAACATATACTGAATTCTCTCTAAAGTCTTTCTTTCTGTACATAAACTCAGGAAAGCTTCACGTTCGATATCTAATAAATATTGTTCAGATACTAAAGTAGCTTCAGATAAATCACCACCAGCCATTACATAAGCCAGTTTGTTTGCGATTTTTTTATCGTGCTCAGAAATGTATTTTCCAGCTTCCATTTGATCTGTTCCTACTAAGAACATTCCCAATGCTTGTTTTCCTAAAACCTTAACATCAGTTCTTCTGATAGGTTGTGTATAACCAGCTTCTGCCATTAACAATGCATGTTTCTTAGCTTCAGCAATCTGACGATCTTTGTTTACTACGATAACATCTTTACCATGTTGAAGAAGTCCGGTATCAAAAGCTTCGTAACCAGAAGTTGAAACTTTTGCCATAGCGATCGTTAAGAAATACTCTTGAAGAACGTTCAATTCTACATCATTTTTGCGGAATAAATCTGAAGCTCTCAAAGCCATTTCTTTAGATCCACCACCACCAGGAAGTACACCAACACCAAATTCAACTAATCCCATATACGTTTCTGCAGCAGCAACCACTTTATCAGCGTGTAAGCTCATTTCGCATCCACCACCAAAAGTCATTCCGTGAGGGGCAACTACAACTGGAATAGAAGAGTAACGAACGCGCATCATTGTGTCCTGGAACATTTTGATTGCCATGTTCAATTCGTCATATTCCTGCTCAACAGCCATCATGAAAATCATTCCGATATTAGCTCCAACAGAGAAATTCGCTGCCTGGTTACCAATAACCAAACCTTGATATTCTTTTTCAGATAAGTCGATTGCTTTATTGATAGCCTGAAGTACATCGCCACCAATAGTATTCATTTTAGATTGGAATTCTAAGTTCAAAATTCCGTCTCCTAAATCCTGAATGATTGCACCACTGTTGCTCCAAACTTTTTTGCTTTCGCGGATGTTGTTCAGAATAATAAAGGAGTCTTGTCCAGGAACTTTTACTTGAGATTTTGTTGGGATATTGTAGAAATAAGAAGCACCTTCTTTTACAGTATAAAAACTGTCGCTTCCGGAAGCTAACATTTCAGTAACCCAGGCAGCTGGCTCTAAACCTTCTGCTTTCATGATTTCGATTCCGTTGGCAACACCAATCGCATCCCAAATTTCGAATGGACCATTTTCCCATCCAAAACCAGCTTTCATCGCATCATCAATTTTGTATAATTCGTCTGAGATTTCAGGAATTCTGTTTGACACATAAGCAAACATTCCAGAGAAACTCTTACGGTAGAATTCACCTGCTTTGTCTTTTCCTTTTACCAAAACTTTAAAACGGTTGATTGGTTTATCAATAGTTTTTGTCAGTTCAAGCGTAGCAAAATTTGCTTTTTTAGCAGCGCGGTATTCTAATGTATCTAAGTCTAAAGAAAGAATATCTTTATCTACTTTTTTATAAAAACCTTGTCCGGTTTTGCTTCCTAACCATTTATTTTCCATCATTTTGTTAACGAAATCAGGAAGTTTAAACAATTCGTGTTGCTCGTCGTTCGGGCAGTTTTCATAAATACCGTTGGCAACGTGTACCAAAGTATCCAAACCAACAACGTCAACCGTACGGAAAGTAGCCGATTTTGGACGACCAATTACCGGACCAGTCAATTTATCCACTTCTTCAATTGTTAATCCCATTTCTTTAACCAAATGGAACAAACTCTGAATACCGTAAATACCAATTCTGTTTCCAATAAACGCCGGAGTATCTTTAGCCACAACCGAAGTTTTTCCTAAGAATTTAGATCCGTATTCGTTTAAGAAATCCAATACTTCAGTAGAAGTTTTTGGACCAGGAATAATTTCAAATAATTTTAAGTAACGCGCAGGGTTAAAAAAGTGGGTTCCGCAGAAGTGTTTTTGAAAATCTTCGCTTCTTCCTTCGCTCATAAAATGAATCGGAATGCCGGAAGTGTTTGATGTAACCAAAGTTCCCGGTGTACGGAATTTCTCGATTTGTTCAAAAACCAATTTTTTGATATCCAAACGCTCTACAACAACTTCAATAATCCAGTCAACATTGGCAATTTTTGCCATATCATCAGTCGTATTTCCAGTTGTGATTCTGCTAGCAAATTTTTGACTGTAAATAGGAGACGGTTTCGATTTTAATGAATTCGCCAGGTGCTCGTTTACCACACGGTTGCGAACAACTTTACTTTCAAGCGTTAATCCTTTTTTAGCTTCAGCTTCTGTCAACTCGCGTGGTACGATGTCAAGCAGTAAAACTTCAACACCAATGTTGGCAAAATGACAAGCTATTCCTGAACCCATAATTCCGGATCCAATTACAGCAACTTTTTTAATTGTGCGTTTCATAGTTAATATTTTGTTTTTTATTTTGAATTAAAATAAGCCGTCTCCATTTACGAATGCTGCCTATTCCTTTTCTTTGTTTTCTGTTTGGGTAAATATGTTTTTGTCCTGAATCAATTCGTTGATAATTTCAGAAACTTCGATAAAATGTTTCAGTTTTTCGTCTGAGACATGTTTTCTAACCGTTTCATTAAATTTCAGAACTGTATTCTTAGATAAATCTCTTTTTTCTTTTCCAAATTCGGTCAGGTAGATCAAAACTCCGCGTCCGTCAGATGGGTTTTTTTTGCGAACAATCAAACCTTTGTCTTCCATTGATTTTAATGTTCTGGTCAGGCTCGTGGCTTCCATTCCCATTCTTGGCCCTAAGGCAGTCGAAGGCGTTCCTTCTTCCTTGTCGATACTCAAAAGAGCAAACCCGGTGGCCATTGTGGCATCGTACTTTGCAGCTTCTTCGTTATACATTCTTGAAACAGCCTGCCATGTCGCTCTCAAAATATAATCTATTGTTTTGTCTTTCATAGGTAACTATATCGATTTCAAATATAATCAAAAAATACTATGCATGCATATTATTTTAAGATAAATTTTTGGTTAATAAATTTTTTGTTCTGGTTTTCAGTGTTTTATGGTTATTTTTAATTTGAAATATACTATTCTTTTTTTAGATTTTAACAAATTTATTGCGGTAAAAATTGTTTTATGACTTTAAAACGAGGTTAAATTCCATATAATGTAAAAATTGATGTTTATAATGCAGAATTATTATCCAATTCGTATCGGGAAAGTGCCTTTTGCAGTATTTTTTGCATTCGGTTTCGTAGGTTTTTTGGACGAAGAATTTCGATTCCGTCGCCAAAACCCAATAAAATACGTTCCATCTCATAATTGGGCAGAATAAATAAATGCACAATGATACTTCCGTCTTCATTTTCTTTGATTAAACGCTGTGAAGAGTGCAAAGGTTTGGTTAAAACATAAGGCGCATTTACGGCATCAATCCAAAGCTCAATTCTTCGTGGCTGTAAACCATGATTAACCGTAACGCCAATTACATTTTTGTAAAACAAATCGGCATCAAAATCTTCTTCTATATAAGGAAGGTTAAAATCGTAGTCGATTGCGATAATTCGGTCCAAAGCCAAATTAGTAATCGGTTGTGCGCTTTTTTTCTTTCCCACCAAAAACCAACGGTTATTAAATTCCTTCAATATAAAAGGATGGAAATGGAATTTGGTTTCTTCCTTTGATTTAAAAGATTTATACGTAATCACAATAGCAACCTTCTTAATAATCGCCTGATAGATCTCGTCCAGAAAATGAAGTCCTTTCAAATTCTCGTTTTTGTCCAGATAAATAACGGGTTTCGTATGCGACTTCTCTGCATAGATTTTATCTTCCAAACGCTGTAAAATATCCGATACATCGCTAAACAGTGAGAAATCCTTAAATTGTTTCAACATCGAAACTGTTTCGGTTAAGACATTCATATCCGTTTCCGTCAGCGGAATATCGGTGATCGAAAATTCGTCGTCTTCGTATTTATAATACTTTTTATCATAAACGACAATCGGCGCGTTATAACCTAGCTTTTCACTCCGCATCAGCTGAATATCCATCTGAATCGTTCGTTTGCTAATAGGGTTTTCCCGGCCTTCATATTCAAACAAAGCTTCAGAACAGCATTCGATCAAATCTTCCAGAGTCCATTGCCGGTATTTATTCTGCAGACATTTGTCGATTGTTTTGTAGCGTATTAAGGCATTTTTGTTTTGTGACATACTGTGTGTGTTTTTGCTCGCAAAGTCGCAAAGTCGCAAAGTTTTTATTTTTTAAGCCACAGATTATAAGGATTAAAAAGATTTTTACTCATTTTTGTCATCCTGAGGAACGAAGGATCACACAAGAAACTCTACAAAGATTGGAAATTCTCTTTGAGGAATATTGGATGTGATCCTTCGTTCCTCAGGATGACAAACAGTGCGTTTAATTAATACTTAAATAAAAACTTTGCGACTTCGCGACTTTGCGAGATTATTTTTTGTTTTCTAAAATGCTTATCTCTTTTTCAATATTAACCCGTGCCTTCTCTTCATACAATCTCCTGAATTCATTGGTTTGAAAAATAAATTCGTTTTCCAGAAAATGCTTCAACGCTTTCGCTCTTCCAGGCTTATAAAGAAAATCAGGGTAAATGCGGTATTCTTTTCTAATCTGTTCAAAATAGATTTTATAATCGTCCCAATCTCTGGCGAGGATTTTCAAATCAAAATCGATCAGCCAGTTAATATCTTCAATTTCATTATGCTGATGTAATTGCGTCGCGCAAATCATATCAAAAACCAAATCCGAATTCAAATTAGTTTCCTTCGGAAGAATCTTAACCGCATATTCCGCACTTTTTAATTCGTTGTCTTTTTTGCTGCTTACATAAACGTAATCGTGATAAAAGATCGAATACAAAACTTCATTCGGAAATTGAAGCTGATCAAAATAGGTTTCATAACAGACAATCATATCTTGAATATGCGTCAGATTATGATAATGCCTTGATTTTTTGGAATAGGCCTTTTCTAAATCAAGCCAGTTTTGCTGAATCTCATTTTCTCCAAAACCAATATTTGCAAGCAATTGGATGTATTTTTCCTTTAGATTCATATTCTTTTTTTACTCAAATATAGAATTCTTTTATTACTACGCAAAATAACTGCGTAGTACTATTGAAATCTTTGTAATGTCAAAACGAAACAACATTGATTGTTCAATTTTAAAAACCAGAAATTATGAAATTCAATTTTTTAGCAAAAGAGAAAAACAATATAGTTAATTACGAAAATGCACCGGCTTTTTCATTAACATCAGATTACGAATTGTATGCAGCAGTTGTAACAACAAGTTTAAATGCTTCATTTTATGAAAAAGACACGACTCGTTTAGAAAGAATTAAAAATCTTATCAAAAAATGCGATCCGGTTTTTGTAGCGAAGTTGGCGGTGTATGCACGAAATGAAATGCACATGCGTTCAGTGCCTTTGGTTTTAATTGTAGAATTGGCCAAAATATATTCAGGCGATTCCTTAATCAGTAAAATGATTACGAAGGTTATACAACGTGCTGATGAAATAACAGAATTATTGGCCTATTACCAAATGGCGAATGACCGAAATGATATCAAAAAATTGAATCGTTTATCTAAGCAAGTCCAAAAAGGTTTGGCAAATTCTTTCAATCAATTTGATGAATATCAATTTGCAAAATACAACCGTGATGGTGTTGTAAAGTTGAAAGATGCTTTGTTTTTGGTTCATCCAAAAGCAAAAGACGAAGCGCAGCAAATATTGTTCAATAAGATAGCGAATAACACTTTAGAAACACCTTATACATGGGAAACCGAATTGTCGCAATTGGGTCAGGTGAAGTTTTTTAACGAAGCGGAAAAGCAAAAAGCATTCACCCAAAAATGGGAAGAATTGATCGATAGTAACAAAATAGGCTATATGGCTTTGTTGCGTAATTTGCGAAACATATTAGAAGCGAATGTTTCGGGTTTTCATATCGCAAAAGTGAGTGACTATCTTTCAAATGAAAAAGCCGTTTTGAATTCAAAACAATTGCCATTCCGATTTTTGGCTGCTTATCGCGAGTTGAAAGCCTTGAATTATAAATATACTACAATGCTTTTGGATGCTTTGGAAGATGCCGTTATGGTAAGTGCGCAAAACATTAAAGGTTTTGATGTCAATACATCAGTTGTAATTGCTTGCGACGTTTCGGGTTCGATGCAAAAAAATATCTCTCCAAAAAGTAAAGTCATGCTTTATGATATTGGTTTGATGTTGGGTATGTTGATGCAAAGCCGTTGCAAGAATGTAGTAAGCGGTATGTTTGGTGATCGATGGAAAATAATCAATATGCCAAAGCGAGCCATATTGTCTAACGTAAACGAATACTACAAGCGAGAAGGTGAAGTAGGTTACGCAACAAATGGTTATTTGGTTTTGGAAGATTTGATAAAACGAAATGAAATCGTTGATAAAGTAATGTTGTTTACCGATGTTCAAATGTGGAATAGTAACCAAACCAAAGATAGTTTTGCCAATTCCTGGAACCGATACAAAAAGATCGCTCCAGATGCAAAATTGTATTTGTTTGATTTGGCTGGTTACGGTCAAACACCAATAAATATCGAGAAAAACGATGTTTATTTGATAGCAGGCTGGTCTGATAAAGTGTTTGATGTATTGAATGCTTTAGACGATAAAAACAGCGCTTTGAATTACATTCACAGAATAGAATTGTAAAAAAGAATATTTACTGCGCAAAATAATTGCGCAGTAGTATTTTAATCTTTGCAATAGAAAAGTTCATTGAAAATTAAAAGTAAAAAACAAGTACCGTAAAAAAGAGCTCCTTCGTGTCGTGGGTTCGATTCCCATCAATTCTATTATCACAATTAGAATTGTAGCTCAGCTGGTAGAGCAGAAAATATCTTTTTGAATATTGTCTTGTTTTAAAATAAAAAAAGAATGTCGTAAATAAGAGTTACTTCGTCTCAAATTTGGGGAGGAATAGCGAAGTTGTAGAATCAGCAAGGCTATCCAGTTCGACTCTGGCAAGACAAGCCCCGTTTCTCTTATTGCTTTTTACTTCTTTTTAAAACTGAAAAATGTCGTGTGTCAGAGCTACTTCGTAAAGGATTCAAAATACTCTGGCCAATTATCACTTTTTCAAATTTATAAGATGCCGTCTATAAAGCGCTACTTCGCGGCATGATAATATTAGGTTCGAATCCTAAAAGTCGCTTATAGAATATTGCTCTTAAAAAAGAGTGTCGTCAGGAAATGGTTCCTTCGTTCCAAAGAAAATTAAACCATTCCTAAACATTACCTCTTTTAATTATTAAATAAAAAACTATCAAAAAATAGAAACAATGAAAACACAAATCAACGGATTTGAATTAATGGAATTAGGATTCCCGGAAGGAAAGATAATCGGAATCGCATTAAAAATAAACAGCAAAAGACATGGATTAAAACGTGATGAAATGATAACCAATTTCAAAAGCGTTTTGGAAACACCAGAAAATTATATCGACGATGCTATTTTTAGCAAACTCGCTACGGCCTTAATCGAAAAAGCAAATGAAAAACCGGAGGATTTTATCACTTTAAATCAAAATCCAAACGCCTATTCGGCTTACGGATTACAACATATCGAAGACGGCGCCAGAAAACAAATGGAAGTGGCCATGAAATTGCCGGTTACGGTTGCCGGCGCTTTAATGCCAGACGCGCATCAGGGATACGGATTGCCTATTGGCGGAGTTTTAGCCACTAAAAATGCCATTATTCCGTATGGTGTTGGAGTTGATATTGGTTGCAGAATGGCTTTGTCGGTTTACGATATTCCGGAAGCTTTTTACTTTGAAAACGAAGCTAAATTCAAAAAAGAATTAGTGGCACATTCTAAGTTTGGCGCTGGTCATGGTTTTCAGGGACAATACAAAGCAGATCACTCGATTTTAGAAAATGACACTTTCAACATGAATCCGTTTGTGAAGAACTTAAAAGATAAAGCCTGGTCGCAATTGGGATCCTCTGGTGGAGGAAATCACTTTGTGGAATTCGGAATCATGGAATTTGCCAAAGATGATGCCGTTTTAAATATTCCAAAAGGGAAATACGTTGCTTTGTTAACGCATTCCGGTTCCCGTGGAATGGGCGCAACCATTGCCGGACATTATACTAAAATCGCCAAAGAGGTTTGTAAACTTCCGGAAGTGGCAAGAAACTTAGCGTATCTGGATATGAATTCACAATTGGGTCAGGAATACTGGATGGCCATGAATTTGGCGGGAGATTACGCTTCGGCTTGTCATGAAATTATCCATAACAAAATGGAGAAAGCTTTGGGAGCAACGATTTTAGCCAAAGTCGAAAACCACCATAATTTTGCCTGGAAAGAAACCTGGAATGGAGAAGAAGTAATCGTACATAGAAAAGGAGCAACTCCGGCCGGAAAAGGCGTAATGGGAATCATTCCGGGAAGTATGACCGCGCCGGGATTTTTGGTGCGCGGAAAAGGAGAGGAGAACGCGATCAATTCTGCTTCACATGGAGCAGGAAGACAAATGAGCAGAACTCAGGCAATTAAAAATATTACTAAAACCGAAATGCAATCCATCTTAAAAGATCACGGCGTAACACTTATTGGTGCAGGTTTAGACGAAGCACCAATGGCCTATAAAGATATCAATCAAGTCATGGAAGCACAACAGGATTTAGTGGATGTCGTAGCAAAGTTTACCCCAAAAATGGTCAGAATGGCGGATGACGGGAGTAGGGAGGATTGAATTTAGTATTCAGTCGCAGTCGCAGTTTTCAGTGTAGAGGTTCAAAAGGACAAAGGTTATCCTCATTTTATGACAAGCATTAAATTAAGAAGATGACGGGGTATTTAGTTCTCAGTCTCAGTCTCAGTTTTCAGTGTAGAGACGCACAGCAGTGCGTCTAACACAGTGTTTAAAAAACTTAAAACACATAGCAAAAAAGAAAACTTTGCGACTCTGCGCCTTTGCGAGATTAAATTACTTTAATTTGCCGAAAAAAAACTGAATGAAATTTATACAGCAGCGAACCATAATCTTAAAATCACTTATTGCCGCACTGGCCATATTGTTAATTAAAAATTTTGTGTTCAAAAAACTTTCCCTTTACGGACAGGATTTTCACGATTTGATAGAACTGTCCGATATCACGATTATTTTTACCGGAGCTTTTTTTGTATTCGGATTATTATTGGCCGCAACCATGACCGATTTTAAAGAAAGTGAAAAAATCCCGGGTGAAGTGGCTTCGAATCTGGAAGCAATCAAAGACTGGATTTATCTGGCTTTCAAGGCGCCAAGAACAGGGACGTCTGATTTGTGCAAGGAGGAATTAGACAGCACTTTTTTACGCGAGCAAATGATCGCCATTACCGATGGTATTATTGCATGGATTTATTCCCACGGAAAAGATTCAACGGTTATTTTTCCCTTAATTCGAAAATCAAATGAGATTGCCTATTATTTTGCCGAAAGAGGTGTCGACAAAGAAGCTATAAAAGGCATACAGGAAAATACGAATGCAATGCGAAAACAGCTTACCCGTGCCTATTCAATTTCGAGAAACAACTTTATCAAGCCGGCTTATACCTTGCTGCAAAGTATATTGTTCATCGTCATGTCGCTATTACTGATTACCAAATTCAAAAGCCCCTCAGCCGATTATCTGGTAACGTCTGCCATTACGTTTTTGTTTTGCTATTTGTATTTATTAATTAGCGGTTTAGACGATCCTTTTGATATTCTCAACGGAGATACCAATGTCGATTTGAAACCTATTGATCGATTTAAACAACGATTGTGTTCGGATTTTTTGGTTTGATAGTAAGAAATAAAGTCTGTAACAGACTTTATTTGTAGCCTTTAAATCAGGTACTTTTACGGGGTTTAAAGGCTTTTTGTTTAATTATATTTGAAAACCAACATGAAAGAAAAAATACTTGTTAATAAGTATTAAGAAGAAATTTATATGAAAGATAAAATAAAAAATAAAGAAGGAAATTCTAAAAATGGAATTACCAAACCTAAAAATAAATTAGAAGTATATAAAAAAGTTATTTATTTTGTTGTTTTTAAAAATTTGTTTAATAAAGTTTTACAGGCTAAAAATAATTTTTTATGTAAACTAGATTATCCTTTTAATAATAATCCCCATTCATTTGAAGATTTATCCCCAGTTATCGTAAAAGATGGAAATATTTATATAGACTCATTATTTTGGGCCCTGAAAAATAAAAATGTCAAAAACATTGCTTTAACTGGTTCGTATGGTTCGGGAAAAAGTAGCATTCTAAAAACTTTTAAAGAAAAGCATCCAGAGTTTGAATATTTAAATATTTCATTAGCAACTTTTGATGATTTATTTGAAGATACTGACAAGCCACCATTAAATCTAGTGCCACCAGTAGCAAAACAAGAAAGTGGAAAATTTGATGAAATGAATAAAAAAATTGAATTAAGTATTCTACAACAAATGCTTTATGTTGAAAAAAGTAGAACTATACCAAATTCAAGGTTTCAAAAAATAAAAAATGTAAAAAAGCACTCTATATTTATTAACTCTATATTTTCTTTGACCACAGTATTAAGCTATATTTTTCTATTTCATAATGATTTAATTACAGGATTAAAGTGTGTGAAGTTTTACTTTTTTGAAAGTGCTAATTGTGAACTTAATTTTAAAATTTGCGAGATTCTTTCAATTCTGTTTTTACTTTCTGGAGCTTTCTATATTATTAAAAGTTTCGTTAAAACTATCAGTGATTTTAAATTCAATAAAATAAATTTCAAAGGTGAAGTAGAATTAAATAGGGAAATTTCTGATAATTCTATTTTAAATAAAAATTTAGATGAAATAATATATTTCTTTGAAAGAACTAATTATAACGTAGTAATAATTGAGGATTTAGATCGATTTAATGAACCAGAAATATTTACTAAACTTCGTGAGATAAACTTATTATTAAACATTTCAAAACAAGTTAATCGGCATATCGTTTTTATTTATGCTTTAAAAGATGAAATGTTTAAGAATGGAGATAGAACAAAGTTCTTTGATTTTATTTTACCAATTATACCAATAATAAATTCTTCTAATTCTTTTGACTATTTAGTAGAAAAATTGAAAGATCAAAAAATAGATAAGAATTTGCTTTATGATATATCGCTTTATATAGATGATATGCGATTGTTAAAAAATATGGTAAATGAATATAAGATTTATTTTGATAAACTAACGAACGAAACTGAGATTCAATTAGTACCAAAAAAGTTGTTATCCTTTATCATTTACAAAAATTTGTTTCCAAAAGATTTTGCAATCCTCCATAAAAATGAAGGAATGATTTATGAAGTTTTCAATAAAGATTTAAAATTAATTAAACAAAAATATACTGAAATTGAAGAACTAAAAAATATTGAAAGTAATAATGAAATAACAAGACTAAAAGAATTAGTAAATCACAAAACAAAAATTGATAATATTAAAGATCTGCGTAGACTATATGTTTTTGAACTTTTAAAACAATTGCCAAAAGAAACAATAAGTTTTACTATAAATGATAATGTATATTTTTTAAATCAAATAGAATCTTTACTAGAACAAAATACTTTTAATGATTTAATAAATATAGAATCAATTACAACTTCGGAAAAAACTCTTAATACATCGCGATGGGCTTTGGAAAATAAATTAACTGACTTGAGTATAAGTTTCGATAAAATTGAAGATAAAGTAGACAAAAACTATAATTATCATCAAAGAGTTGAATTAATATTTGAAAAGGAAAATCAAGAAATTGAAAGATTAAAAGACTTAATTCAGATATCAAAGGATGAAATAAACAAAATTAAAGATTATACTCTTCAAGAAATTTTAACTACAAATAAAAATTCTGACCAAGAGCTCAATGTTGAAATAAAAGAATCAAAAGTTTTAATTTATTTCATAAGTAATGGCTTTATTGCGGAGGATTACTTTGATTATATTTCAATTTTCAAAGAAGGTGATATTACTAGAAATGATAAAAATTTCATTTTGAGTATAAGAAATAACAGTTCCCTACAAGTAGACTTCAAACTTGACAAAATTGAAAATTTGATCAGACATTTAGGAAATGATTTTCATAAAAATGAAATCTTAAATATTGAATTAATTGATTACTTATTGGAAAATGAAATTAGGAGTTATAAAGAAATATTTACGCAATTTAAGGATGAAAATGAAAGAACAATAGAATTTATTGAATGTTATATAAAAACAGGAAAACATATTGAAAAATTTCTAAAAGTTATATGTGAAAAATATGGGGACTTTTGGAGTTACGTTGAAGAAAGTAATTTAACAATTAGTGATAAAGATTTTGTTCTTAAAAATATGCTTGTAAATGTCAGTTCTGATATATTAGAAAAGCAAAATCATAATAATAAGCTTTCTAATTATATTTCACAAAAAGGAGATTTTTTAAACTTAATTAATTTTGAAAATAAAAATGTTGAGAATGTTATTTTAAAGCTAGGTGTTAAATTTCATATTCCGTTGGATGCTCAAAATAATAAATTGTTATTTGATTTTATTTACAAGAATAATTTATATCAATTAAATAAAGAGATGATTGAACAAGTTGTCATTGAAAACACTTTGTCAAAAAATAATTCTATTGGAAATCTACGAAATGCAAATTATACCACGATTCAGGATTCTGAATGTGATGATTTAATTAAATATGTAGACATAGAAATAGTTAATTATATTAAAAACGTATTTTTAAAACTTGAAACTAATAAATATGAAAGTGAAAGAAGCCTAATTAGTTTATTAAATAATCCAAAATTAGATAAAATAGATCCTTATGATATTATTTTAAATCAAGATATAATCTTTAATAAATTAGATGAAATCAGAGATACGAAAAGTTGGAGCATCTTATTTGCTTTCAATAAAATAAAACCTTCGTGGATTAATGTGTTTAAATATTATGAAATACATAATTTTGATGAATCTTTAATTCTATTTTTAAATAATGAAAATGCATATATCGAATTATCGAAAGAAGATATTAAAAGTTTAGAATTTGCAAAAGAAGCAAAACATAAATTTATTACGGATTTAATTTTAACAAATGAAATTTCTAATAATGCATATTCATTTTTAATAGAAAATATTGAAGACAGCTATGATAATTTGGAAATTGGAAAAATTGAAGAGGAAAAAATAAAGATGCTAATTGAAAAGGGAATTATTGCTCTTACAAAGGAAAATTTCGAATTACTTAGAACGGATTCTTCAAGGCAACAAGTTCTACTTATTAAAAAAAATTTTGAAGAATATATTAAACAAAGAGATAAAGATAAAATTGATTATGAATTAAAAGAAAGTGAATATGAATTATTACTAAATTCCGATTTAAGTCTAAAAGATAAGATTCAATTAATTATAAAAATAAAAGAAGATTTTATCAATGAAAAAAATAATCTTGGAAATCTAGTCGGTGAAATTTTAAAAGATAAAGTGCTAGTTACAATATCATCATATTCTTACTTGAAAAATTTATTAAAAAACATTAGCTCTATAGAAACAAGGGTCAAGCTTTGTAATTTATATTTTGATTTATTTTCCAAAGAAACTACTTTTATCGAAGAAGTATTAAGTATACTTGATCAACCTTTTGTAAATATTATAACAGTCGGAAAAAATAAACCTCCGATCAAGTATAATGAGGATAATTTAAAATTAATAGAAAACCTTAAGAAAGCTAAATATATAAAAAGCTTCACTTTAAATAAAGAAAAAATAACAAAGATTAGGAGAATATAATCATGTATATTTTTAGTATTCTCTCTTGAAATAAATGAAAACAAAAAAAAATGCGCAATTCTCATTGCGCATTTTATATATAAGAAATTCTCTTTTCAAGAATATCATTTCCCTTTTAACAATTTCTCTAAATACTCAACCTTTTCTCTTTCAGCCAAAACCAAACGTTCATAAAGCTCCACAACTTTATCAAGAGGATTACAAGTTAATTGGCAGCTTTGATCGATATTAAGAAGCAATCACATTCTCAACAGGCCTCAACCCACCAAAATCATCATCCTTCCTCTTCACAAACCTCAAATAAATAAAATACTCCACAAAAGGAATAATCAGAAACAAAAAGAAAAAAAGCAATTCATGTTTCAGGATTTCCTTAAAAATAAGATCCAATCCGGCTTGTAATTTACGTCCCATTTCAGATTGTATGGAGCGTTCGATTCGTTGAGGTTCAATTTGATCCAGTTTTTGTAAAAGCGTTTTGAATTTAGCGTAATCAATATCTTTAACGTTTTTCATGTCGGCTTTGTCGTCAACGACTTTCATAAAGCCATACACGCAGGCGCTATACACTTCCGACTCGTATTTTTGAAGCAAATAGGATGTCGACGAATTCTTGAAGTTATCTACAGTTTGTAAACCACTGTTGTTTTGTTTGATATAAAGCGCCAATGCCTGGGTCAAAGATTTACTCACATCTTCTGAAGAATTGGACAGCAGCTGAAGCGAATGCAGAAAATCTTTTTTCTCTTTTTCAGATGAAAATGTTGTCCCGATTGTTTTAGAATAAATATTGGCGGTTATGTTTTTGTTTTCTGATCGCAAAACAGATTTTCCTCCATACAAAAGACCAATCATAGCAAAGAAATAAACGAAAACAACCATAAAGTACGGAATCCAGAGTTTGGCAATCCAATTGTAGTATTTACGGTCACGGGTAAAAATGTTTTTTCTGTACAAAAAGACATTGAAAACGATTCCTAAAACAAGGCCGAGAATAATAAATAAAACCGTCCAGAATAGAAACCAACCCATATTGGGTAAAATAAATTGTTTCGAAAATTCCCACACTTCAGACCAAACAATACTGTCGATATATTCTTTCATAATTTCATTTAAGGCGAGATAAAAATAATCAAAAGTAGCTTTCAAAATAAAAATTTGTTGAAATGGACAATGATTTTTTTGTGTTATTTTTAACATTTACAGGAAGAAAAGTTATATTAAATCGAAAAATGATTTATATTTGTCTTAGAATTAAAAGTAAAAAACATTCATATGAACCTGTCAGCCATAAAAGTTAGCGATCGTTTAGCCGGATTTTCTTCGGTTAACGACTCAGGATGTCATATGTATTTAATGAATTAGAAATGTATTGTAGTTTCAAACTCAAAAATAAATAGATAAAAGCGTCCTCATTGGGACGCTTTTTTTGTTTTAAGGCAGGTTTGTGTTTGGAACTTCGGAATCGGTTTCATCAGTAAGAAAGTACTTCGACTCCGCTCAGTATGACAAAAAGATAAGAAAAATAACATATAACTAAAACGAGTAAAAAAAATAAATTGACCAAATGTTTTATGAGTAAACAAAATAGCGAATTATAACTTGGAAAGTAATCTGATTGAGAAACAGTGAATTGATAAAAACGAGTTCTGCACCAACATGCGGACAGGAATTTCTCTGCTTTAATTTTTAGTGTAACTAATTGATATTCAGAAAAATAATCTTAAAATATATTTGGATAATTGAATTTTTCGACTTTATATTTGCCTAACAAATCAGAACAAACGATTTACACAACACAATGATTTTAATATATAATACATACAATATGAATTTTAAAACTAACATCAGTAAAGCCAAATCTTTAGATGCCAATTCGGGTCTGGAGTGGATTAACATATCGGTGCATCACCATAGATATAGGATAATTTGTATTATCGTATTTGTTATGAAGCACCTTTTATCGGGTGCTTTTTTTATGCCCATAAGTTTTGTGTCATTTGCCACGAAGGCACTAAGGTACAAACAATATAAACTTTGCGACTTAGCGCCTTTGCGTGAGATTAATAAAGTATAATGATGCTGGTGAGCAATTTTCGCGCAAAGTCGCAAAGCCGCAAAGTTGATTTCTGGGTCGTAGTACAAAAAAATAAATAATAAATAAAAAAATATACAATGAGTACAATATTAAAAGAATACAAAAAAGCGATTAAAATTCAATACGAAACCAAAAAAAATGGAATGTACTTCGATTACTTGTGCAATCCTTCTCGTGGAAAACTACGTGATTTGTGCTGGCTAATTTTCGAGAAAAATCCAACTCAGGATGACTTGAACGTCTTTAGAAATTTATTTTCTATGGATTTTGATCATACCAAGAAGAATAAGTTTAAGGAGAAAAAAGATAAGTTCAGACCTATCGAAACCTTCTTTAAAGGCGAAACAGATCCGGCAAATATTGATGCGATCAATATGGCTGCAATTTTGGTTGATTTTGAACCGCGTCCTTTTAAAAAGTTTCACGAAATGTACAAACTTGAAGGAGCTAAAGAAATTAAAAGCGATAACGATAATTCTAAATGGAAGAAGCGCTATTCATCAATCAAGAAAAACTTTCGGGAAGTAATGGCTCTTTTTTAGAGACAGAATTATAAATTATTAAAAAAGTAAAAAAATGAAAACAACAGATAAAATTATTATTATCGATTTAGAAGCCACATGTTGGCAAGGTGCGGTCCCACAGGGGCAGGAAAATGAAATCATCGAAATCGGATTGGCGGTTCTGGATGCAGAAACGGGTAAGATAACCCAAAATCAGGGTATTTTGATTAAACCACAACGATCGGGTGTAAGTCCGTTTTGTACGGAACTGACCACTATTACGCAGGATTTACTGGATAAAAACGGATTGCGTTTTGAGGAAGCAATTGAAAAATTAGTTGACCAATATAATCCGGATTTATATACCTGGGCAAGTTACGGTCAGTACGATCTCAATATGCTTAGAAAACAGTGTAAATCATTCGGAATTCAGTATCCAATGGCCGACGAACATATTAATGTAAAAGTCTGGTTTGGAGAAAAATTTGGTTTAGTAAAACCAACCGGAATGAATGGCGCTTTGCATTTATTGGATATTCCACTTGAAGGAACACATCACCGCGGAATTGACGATGCAAAGAATATTGCCAAAATTCTATATTGGTGTTTGCACAATTAAAAAAGGCTGTCCTTGGGAGACAGCCTTTTCACTTGGTTAATTATTTTGGAATGTTATTCGTGACCATAGATTTTAGCGTAAAGATCTTTGTAAATTTCTTTAATGATCTTACGTTTTAATTTCAGCGTAGGAGTAAGCTGTCCGCCGTCGATAGACCAAACATCAGGAGTTAACTCAAAACGTTTGATTTTTTCCCAGTGTCCAAATTTCTCATTTATTCCTTCCACTTCTTCGTCAATACGTTTAATTACGTCCGGATTAGCACTTATTTCCGCATTTGTGCTTCCTAAAGTTATTTTATGCAGCTTTGCCCATTCCTTTACAAAATCAAAGTTAGGTTGGATAAAAGCAGCCGGCATTTTTTCACCATCTCCAATTACCATAATCTGCTCGATAAAACGAGATTGTTTCATAGCATTTTCGATCAGCTGAGGTGCAATATATTTTCCCCCTGAGGTTTTGAACATTTCTTTCTTACGATCTGTAATTTTTAAGAAACCTTCGCTGTCAATTTCACCAATATCTCCAGTATGGAAATAACCGTCTTGTAACGCTTCAGCCGTTTTTTCAGGATCTTTAAAGTAGCCTAACATTACGTTAGGTCCTTTGCAAAGAATTTCTCCGTCAGCAGCAATTTTCACTTCAACATTGCGAATTACTTTTCCAACCGTTCCAATTTTAAATCCTTTGTTTCTCTCATCGTTTACGGCAATTACCGGCGATGTTTCAGATAAACCGTAACCTTCCATAACCGGAATTTCTGCAGCAGCAAAAACTCTTGTTAAACGGGGTTGTAAAGCGGCACTTCCGGAAACCATCAAATCTAAATTTCCTCCCAAACCTTCTTTCCATTTGCTGAAAATCAATTTTCGGGCAATTTTTAACTGGAATTCATACCAGAAACCATTGGCTCCGTATGGTTCATATTTTAAACCTAAATCAATAGCCCAGAAAAATAGTTTTTTCTTGATACCCGTTAATTCAGATCCTTTTGCGTAAATTTTATCGTAAACTTTCTCTAAAAGTCTTGGTACCGCTGTAATTACAGTCGGACGAACTTCTTTTAAGTTATCACTGATTTTATCAATTGATTCTCCAAAATAAACCGAAACACCATAATATTGATAGATGTACAAAATCATTCTTTCAAAAATATGGCAGATAGGCAAGAAGCTCAAGGCAGTGCTTTTTCCCGGATCAAACGGAATTCTTGGCGCGCTGTCCAAAACATTCGAAACAATGTTTTTGTGCGAAAGCATAACACCTTTAGGTCTTCCTGTAGTCCCTGAAGTATAAATAATAGTCGCTAAATCGTCAGTTTGAATGCTGTCTTTTCTGGCTTCAACTTCACTTTGGTTGCTTTCGTCTGCACCAAGAGTCAATAATTCGCTCCAGTGTTTACAGCCCGGAATTTCATTAAAAGAATATACTTCTTTTAAAGTCGGTACATTCGCCTGAATTAGTCTTACTTTTTGAAGTACTTCATCATCAGATACAAAACAGTACATACTACCACTGTGGTTCAATATATATTCGTAATCTTCTTCAGAAATAGTTGGATAAATTGGAACGTTCTGAGCACCAGTCTGCAGAATACCAATATCCATAATATTCCATTCGGTACGGTTATTTGAGGTAATTAAGGCAATTTTGTCATCTTTCTGAATGCCCATGCGCAACAATGCTCTCGAAACAGCATTGGCTTTTGCAATATATTCCTGGCTAGATGTTTTTTCCCAAACTCCGTTTTTTTTCGTTGCCAAAGCAACCGGAAGGTTATAAGTTTCTTGTTGATAATAGGGAAAATCAAAAAGGCGTGTGATTGAAACCATGTTTAATATATTGAATTTTACTGCAAATTAAATAAAAAATAGGTATAATTTTTAATTTTGTGAAATTTTATGGGAAAATTTATAGGGACTATTGAAAATCAACGAAAACGTTTTCTTTTTAGTAGCTAATTTTCTAAAAAACTAAAAATTATTTAATTTAAGGTCTGCGGTTTTTCAGATTATTGCACATTATAATCTACATATTCTTTCACTCTTTCTCCCATCAAAAACATTTTTTTCTTGGCAAAATGAATAGAAAATTGAGAGTTAACCCAAATATCGCTGTCATTTGGTCTGTACCAAAAGGTGTACGAAGCACTATTGAAGCCTTCTCTAAAAATTGGAACTCCTTCTTCCGTACATTCAATTCCCCAGTTCATTTTACTTTTGGATAAATCCTCAGCCTGAATAACTCCGGTTCCGTCTGGATTTAATACAGTGCTTGGTTCTTTTTGATTCATTGGGATATAAACTCCGGGAACTGGATAGCCAATGGTAGTAGTGATATAGCGATCACGGCCATTGTGAGAAATTTTATTTACCTCGACTTGGGAATAAGATTGTGAAACAGTAAAAAATAATGTGATTAGTACTAAATGTAGCGATTTCATTCTATGTAGGTTTAAAGTGTTTTTGGTGTTAAAAAAGATTTAGTGGCAAATATTTTTTACGAATATAGTTCAAATTTTAATTAAAAATATGTATTATTTTAACTAAAAAATACCGTGTTTTTCCCCTTTGAAAAACAGTCATTTACCTTGTTAATTTAACTTCAGCTTGCCATAATTTTATTTCAAATTAAATGCGTGAGCCGAAAAGCAAAAGAGTAGGCATTATTTTAAAATTGAAATTATGGAAACAGCTTTCTTTTTGATCATGGGATGGTGTGGTACAGGGTATCCCGGATGGTTAAGATACTTATTGAAAAAAATACCACCACCGCCAGATCCGGAACCTTGGTGGCATATAGGTATTATCGGTTTAGGACTAGTTGCAGGAGTAGCAGGTGGACATTACTTTAGTAATGCAATTGCAGAAAATCAGTTTTTTGCAGGTCAGAATGCCATCGCTTCCGGATTGTTTGCCTTTGGTGCTTCTAATTTTGTAACTGGAATTGCCACTTCAGTAAAACGCTAAAAAAAAAATGCCTCAGCTAATAGGGATAGTGCTGAGGCATTTTTTTTGATTTATTAGAAACACACGTAATTTTTTCGTCACGATCTGAGCGAAAGCGAACAGGCGAAGCAATTCAAGAACTATCACGAATTGATTTGTGGAAATTTGTGAAATTTGTGAAATTTGTGGTATAAAAAACGCCCGAAATTCGAGCGTTTTTTATAAAAATATAATTTTTAGTTTTTCTCAATCCATTTTCTGGCGTTGATAAAAGCTTCATGCCAAGGTGTAAACTCGTCATTTCTGTCTTTTGGATAATGTGCCCAGTTCCATTGGAAAGTTGAACGCTCAATATGAGGCATTGTAACCAAATGTCTTCCTGTTTTATCACACATCATCGCTACATCGTAATGAGAACCATTTGGGTTTGCAGGATATCCTTCGTAAGCGTATTTAGAAACAATGTTGTAGTTTTCTTCACCCATTGGTAAATTGAATTTACCTTCTCCGTGAGAAACCCAAACTCCCAAAGTAGTACCAGCCAAAGTCGATAACATAACCGAATTATTTTCCTGAACTTTTACCGAAGTAAAAATACTTTCGTGTTTGTTACTATCGTTATGAAGCATTTTTCCGTGTACTTCATGTTCCGGATTAATTACTTCCAATTCCATAAACAATTGACAACCGTTACAGATTCCGACAGATAAAGTATCTTCTCTTTTAAAGAAATTATCCAATGCCGTTTTTGCTTTTTCGTTGTATAGGAAGGCTCCGGCCCAACCTTTAGCAGAACCTAAAACATCAGAATTAGAGAACCCTCCAACTGCTCCAATAAACTGAATATCTTCAAGCGTTTCACGACCAGAAATTAAATCCGTCATGTGAACGTCTTTTACATCGAAACCTGCCAAATACATTGCATTTGCCATTTCACGCTCAGAATTACTTCCTTTTTCACGAATAATAGCCGCTTTTGGTCTTGGTTTTGAAGCATCAATTACAGGTGCTTTACCAGTGAAATGCGCTGGGAAAGTATAGTTTAAAGCCTGATTTTTATAATTTTCAAAACGTGCTTTTGCAGTTCCGTTTTTAGATTGTTTTTGGTCTAATAAATAAGAAGTTTCAAACCAAACGTCTCTGTAAGTAGGAATATCCAATTTATATTCTCCAAATTCTAAAGTTGCATTTTCCTGAACCGAACCAATTTTGAAGAACTCAATATTGTTTTTATTCAATATATCTTCAACTCCTTCATCAAATCTAGCCTGGAAAACGATTCCGATGTTTTCTGCAAAAAGAATTTTCAATAGATCTTTTTCTGCGAAAGCACTAAAATCAATTTTAGCTCCCAAATTCACATCAGCAAAACACAACTCTAATAAAGTTGTGATTAAACCACCGCTTCCAATATCATGTCCGGCTAAAATTAGATTTTCGCCGATTAGTTCCTGAACCGTATTAAAAGCATTTTTGAAGAAAGAAGCATCTTTAATTGTAGAAGTTTCGTTTCCAATTGTATTTCTGATTTGCGCAAAAGAGGAACCTCCTAGTTTGAAATCATCCTGAGACAAATTGATATAGTAAATAGAATCTCCGTTTTTCTGTAAAACAGGCTCCACTACTTTTCTAATATCTGTACAATTTCCTCCGGCAGAAATAATAACCGTTCCCGGTGCAATTACTTCGTCGTTTGGATATTTTTGTTTCATCGAAAGTGAATCTTTTCCTGTCGGAATATTGATTCCCAATTCAATTGCAAATTCTGAACAACCTTCAACAGCAGCGTACAAACGAGCGTCTTCACCTTCGTTTTTACAAGCCCACATCCAGTTGGCAGATAATGAAATTCCTTTTAAACCATCTTTAATTGGCGCCCAAACAATGTTTGATAACGATTCGGCGATAGCATTTCTGCTTCCTGCAACCGGATCAATCAAAGCAGCAATGGGAGCGTGGCCAATAGAAGTTGCGATTCCTTCTTTTCCTAAATAATCCAGAGCCATAACGCCAACATTATTCAAAGGCAATTGCAAAGGTCCTGCACATTGTTGTTTTGCTACTTTTCCACCAACGCAACGGTCAACCTTGTTTGTTAACCAGTCTTTTGAGGCAACAGCTTCTAAACGTAAAACGTCTTTTAAATAACTTTCGAAATTTGCTTTGTCATATGAAACAGCAGCATATTTTCTATCGATAGTTTTATCGGTCATAACCGTTTTTGGAGAGCTTCCGAAGAAATCTTCTAAAGCATAATCCATCGGTTTTGAACCATTTGATTTTGATTCGAAAGTAAAACGGTGATCTCCCGTTACATCTCCAACCTGATACATTGGTGAACGCTCTCTGTCGGCAATTCTCTGTAAAGTATCAATATCTTTTTGACCAATAACCAATCCCATTCTTTCCTGAGATTCGTTACCAATAATTTCTTTTGCAGAAAGTGTTGGATCTCCAACCGGTAATTTATCCAAATCGATTAAACCTCCCGTTTCTTCCACCAATTCAGAAAGACAGTTTAAGTGCCCTCCAGCTCCGTGATCGTGAATAGAAACAATTGGATTATGATCGCTTTCTACTAAACCACGAATCGCATTAGCAGCACGTTTTTGCATTTCAGGGTTTGAACGCTGAATCGCATTTAATTCGATTCCTGAACCGAAAGCTCCGGTATCTGCAGATGAAACCGCAGCACCACCCATTCCGATTCTATAATTTTCTCCACCTAAGATTACGATTTTATCGCCTTCTTGTGGTTTCTTTTTTATTGCCTGATCTAATTTTCCGTAACCAATTCCACCCGCTTGCATAATTACTTTATCGTAACCAATTTTGCGGTCGTTTTCTGAATGTTCGAAAGTTAAAACGGAACCTGTAATAAGCGGTTGCCCAAATTTATTTCCGAAATCAGAAGCTCCGTTTGAAGCTTTGATTAAAATATCCATTGGCGTTTGGTACAGCCATTTTCTTTCTTCCATTGCGTTTTCCCAAGTCCTGTCATCCTGAGCGGAGTCGAAGGATTTCAAACGAGAATAAGATGTCATGTAAACAGCAGTTCCTGCTAATGGCAAAGAACCTTGTCCACCTGCTAAACGGTCACGAATTTCTCCTCCAGAACCTGTTGCAGCTCCGTTGAAAGGCTCAACTGTTGTTGGGAAATTGTGTGTTTCTGCTTTTAAAGATAAAACCGAATCAAATTCTTTTATCTCGTAATAATCAGGTTTGTCAGCTGTTTTTGGTGCAAACTGCTGCACTTTTGGTCCTTTTACAAAAGCAACGTTGTCTTTGTAAGCAGATACTATATCGTTAGGATTTTCCTGTGATGTTTTTTTGATTAATTTGAAAAGAGAAGTTTCTTTTTCTTCACCGTCAATAACAAAAGTTCCGTTGAAGATTTTGTGACGACAGTGCTCTGAATTCGCTTGTGAGAAAGCAAAAATCTCAGAATCTGTTAACTTTCTTCCTAATTTTACAGCAAGATTATCTAAGTAATCTACTTCTTCCTGGCTTAAAGCCAAACCTTCTACTTTATTGTAAGTTGCAATATCATCGATTTCCAGAATTGGTTCCGGCTGAACGTTGATAGTGAAAATTTCCTGATCTAATTGATTGAATTTTTGAAAAAGCATCGGATCAAAATCAGTAAAGTCAGCCGTTGCAGGATGAAATTCTTCAATTCTGATGATGCCCGGAATACCCATATTCTGGGTAATTTCTACAGCATTTGTACTCCAGGGTGTGATCATAGTGGCGCGGGGACCAACAAAAAAATCCGACAAGGCGGATTTTTCGATCTTATTAGAGTTGGCAAAAAGCCAGTTTAATTTTGAAATGTCTTGAGCCGAAATTTCGTTTTGCGTTTGTACCGCGAAAACAGTTTTGCTTTGGTTTTCAAAGAAATGGATCATTGTGATGTGTAGTTTGTTGTATTGAAGATGCAAATTTAGTGTAAATAAATAGTAAGCGCAAATTTGAAAACAAACTCTTTTGAAAAAAAAGTCAGACGCTTTTTAAACCATATAAGTGATATAAGTTCATTTTAGAAGTATGTAAAAGTAAATACCCACTAAACTTGATTTTTTTAATCTCGCAAAGTCGCAGAGGCGCAAAGTTTTAATTAAAGTAATGATTAATCACACTGTTTGTCATTTCGACGAAGGAGAAATCCCCGCGAGAAGCTCGACAAAGATTTGCACTGTTATTATTGTATCGTCGATGGAATTTCCTTAGAAATAATATAAAATGAGAAAGAATCATTTTAATCCTTTAATCTGTGGCAAAAAAAATGCTCGCGAGGTCACAATGGCTTCGCGAGCAAAATATACTTCAATTTCTTATATCACTTATATGGTGAAACCTTATTTGATTATTATGTTTTTAATAGTCGTTTTTGAGTCTTTTATAATTTTTACCAGATAAATTCCTTTAGCAAGATGACTTACTGAAATGGCAGGATCTGTGATGTTTTCTTTTTCGAAAACTTTTTGTCCGGCAAAGGAGATAATTTCAATAGAATAAGGTTGATCTAAAGTCGAAAAACCAACATAGAAATTCCCGTCTGAAGGATTTGGATAAAGTACGATTTCATCTGAATCCAGAGCAGTAATTTCTTCTTCAACAGGCTGCGCCATTTTGCTTGCCAGATTATTACAAGTATCTGTCGTATAAGAATCCCATTGCGAACTTAAATTAAATGTTGTTGATGGAGAAGTCACAGTTGATTTTCTTCGTAAAGTAACATCAATCGCAAAGTTGGCTGTTCCACCAGAGAATGTACCGATAATATCAATCAAAACGCCATTTTTGAATAAACCTACAGCATCATTTCCGTTGAAAGTCAATTCGGTTGCTGTTGTCGAAATATTGGCTACACTTGTAGAAAAACAAGCTGAAGAGATAGAACTGTTTACAATTACAAATTTACTTCCTGTTGTTAGCGTTCCGCTTAAAGCTAAACCAGTACTCCAGGAACCTGCACCATTCGTTTGTTTTTTAATCGTGTAAGCAGATAAACTTACTGAACTACCTGTGTTATTGGCAATTTCCAACGCCTTGTTGTTTCCTGAACCTTCAATGTATTCAGAGAAAAGCAAATCGGTTGCTGTTCCGGTTCCGCTGCTGTTGGTTGTAACTGCAATTGTGTTGCTTGAAGCAGAAGCATTTCCGGCAGCATCTTTTGCTTTTACATAGATTGAATAACTTGTTGAAGCCGTTAAACCAGTGATCGTTGCTGTTACTCCTGAAACAGTTGTTTTTAAAACACTGTTTGCATAAACATCATAGCCTGTAACACCAATATTATCCGTTGAACCTGTCCAGGCAACAGTAATTGAAGTCGCCGTTTTTGATGTAGAAGCTAAACTCGTTGGAGTAGTTGGTGCCTGAGTATCTCCGGAAGGAGGAGTTCCGCCCCAAATTTGATTCACATATTCCGGATGATCGATATATGGATTTCTGTTATTTTGACGTGCATAAATGGCATTGTTTCTGGCAATTTCTCTTGCACTTACAGGATCTTGCGCATTCCATGCTAAAAGAACATTTAAAAAAGCTGTTGTAAATACTTTGTTGCCTGAACCATCAAACATGGCATATGAATAGCCGGAAACCGTATTTTCATAACGGGTGGCAAAATAAAAATACATTCTGGCAATGTCTCCTTTAAAAGCGTTTACAGGTTCAAAAACGGTTCCTGAATATCCGGATACAGCACTTGATCCTAATTTGCTTCCGTTTTGAGAAGTATAAGTTACTGAACTAACAGTACCATGAGGATAGTTGGAACGAATTCCGTTTACTTTTCCATCTGTTGGTGTAATAAAATGAGCATCGGCAACCATTGGAGATTGCTCATTAAAAACAGATTGCGGAATAATATGTTCTCTGTTATAACAATCGCCTTCTACAGAATAATTTCCGCATCGTTGTGTAGTTCCTGTGCTGTAATTGTAAGGATCTGTTCCGGAAGGGTTTTCAGAATACATGTCTAAAACAGTTCCGTCATTTTCGTAAAAATTATCAACGTCAGAAGTTTGATAAGTTGTGTACAAACCGGCATATCCATTATCAGTATGCCCTTTAATAATGTTGTACAATTGTGTTTTTAAGGTATAACCTGTTCCGGTTGCAGTATTGTAATACCCACTCGGGATTTGGGCAAAACTTGCTGTAATAACGAGTAATAAGAAAAAAGAGTAGATTTTTTTCATAAAAAATAGTTTTGATTTGGTTTGATAACAAATTGATTTTAAGAATCTTAATTGTTGATTGGATCAAATTTACTATTTTTAAGAATACGCTGAGTTAAGGAATGTTTATTTTTAGATATATTTTCTTACGGGTGAATTTCTTGCCGCAAAGACGCAAAGACACGAAGTTTTTTATAGCCACAGATTAGAAAATTAAAGTGATTATAAAAAAAATCTGTGTAATTCTGCCTAAATCTGTGCAAATCTGCGTGAAACAAAAAATTTCGTGTCTTAGCGCCTTCGTGGCAAATTCTCCTTATTTCGGGAAAATAGCAGTCTGATAAGCGCCCAAATCTGGCGGAGTTGTTCTTGTAATTCCTAAAATATCCAACGGAATTAAATACGCCTGATTTCCTTTCGCGAAAGCGGCAGAAGTATTATCAATGTTGAATTTATTCTGAGAAACGTTATAAAACTTCGGATTTTCATTCAGAATGATCTGATTGTAATGCACAGCATCCGTTTTAAATTGATAATCCGGGTTTGTGGTTGAACTGTTGTATTTCAATAAACAATTATTCAATTGATAGACAAAAGCGGCATTGGCATTTTTATTCAAATTGAATTCGTTGGTATTGGAACCATAAATGATACAGTTATTAAAAGTTGCCTGTGTCAACGGATTTGTTTCGGGAGTTGCACCGGCCAAAGTATTGCTTATGTTTACTGCAAAATGCGAACTGTTTTGCCAGTTGTTGTTAAAAGTACAATGTGTGAAGCTGTAATTTCCGCCATAAACACAGGACAAACTTGCCAGACCTGCATAATTAATTACAATATTATCTCCTGCAATTCGGGCGTTTTGAGCGAGAATTCCATATTCGACGCAATTGTAAATCTGTGTGTTTTTAATAGAAACAGTCGTGGCATCCTGATTTTTGAAAGACAAACCAATTACAGCATTTTTAAGTGTCAAATGATTTATTGAATGATTTGAACTTCCATCAGCCAGAATAACCGAATTCCATTGTCCCGGAATTGCATCATAAAGTGATTCTAATCGATCTCCTTCAAAAATGACTTCTTTTTCCAGTTTTTCGGTTGTTGATGTAGCTCCGTTTATTTTTAATGAAGCTTTTTTGTCTACGAAAAGCCCCGAGTTTGCGTGAAAGTAGACACGTGTTCCGGCTTGAAAAGTTACCGTTTTGTTTTCAGGAACTCCTGCATATCCGTAGATTACATAAGGTTTTTGATTGGTAAAAAGTAATTCATTTCCGTTTACAGCATCATTCTCATCCAAATAAAAACCATCAACATCTTTACCGTCTATTTTGATTTTTTCCTTGGTTCCATCCGGATTTTGCTTTGGATATAAAAAAACAGCATCCTGAATCAACGTCACCAAAGCGACTTGCTGCAAATTTGCGCCGCTGTCAAACTGAATTTCATCGGTATATAAAAAATCTGCTGGATTAGCATCTGTAATATCTGCAGTCGTTTCTACAAAAATGTACAAACTGTCTTTGGCTAAAAGGGTAACATTATTGAAAATTTTTCCGTTGTTACCGGCCATTCCGTCAACGGTCATACGATATTTAGAATTCAATCCTTTTTTGAGTTGAATAACTGGAATCGAAATATCATTTTTACTTTTATTGTATACTTTCAGTTGATAAGTGCTCGAGCCAATATTTTTAAAAACAGTATCCAAATAAACGGTATCTTTTGAGAACTTTAAATCTCCTGTGCTTGCAACAGTGTCGAAATCAGTTCGGCATGAACTGAAAGCCAGAATTAGACCGAGAATGAAGAGTGCAAAATAGTGACGCATTTGAATTCTTTTTTTGTAAAAATAACAAAAAACTGACAGGTTCATAAATGATTTTTAATATTAGAATTGGATTTTCTAATTTGTATCTCATCTTTTCTTTAATTTTACGATTTTAAAGCCTATTCTAAATGAATTATACCAAAGAGCAAATATTAGAGCGTTGCAATCAGTTTTCTAAAAACACTTTGATGGAAACGCTGAAAATTGAATATATAGATGCAGGAGAAGATTTTTTAACTGCAAAAATGCCTGTAAATCCAAGTGTTCATCAACCAATGGGATTACTGCACGGCGGCGCTTCAGTGGCTTTGGCCGAAAGTGTAGGAAGTGCGGCATCATTCTTTTTTATCGATACGAAAGAACAGGAAGTACGCGGAATCGAAATTTCTGCCAATCATTTGAAAAGTATTCGCGAAGGCTGGGTTTTCGGAACGGCGCGCATCATTCATAAAGGGAGAAGTATTCATTTGTGGGAAATTAAAATTACGGATGAGGCCGGAAACCTGATTTCGCTTTGTAAACTGACTAATATGGTTTTAGATAAAAAGAAAACCGAATAAAAATATGAATGACTTTTTCTCCACTATAAGAAAACACCAAGAGCAAAAATTGCCTTTTGTAATCTATTCCAAACCCAATTCTTCAAGTATTTTTGCCCTTTTGCAGCAAAATGACACTTTATATACTGTTTCAGATTACAGTGAGAAAGGTTTTGTTTTTGCTTCTTTTGATGAAAAACAGCTGTATATAATTCCGGAAGAAGAATCCAGAATTATTAGTGCCGAACAGACATTTGTTGGTTTTAGTTTCAACGAAGTTGATGATTTAGGCGTTGACCCGGAAGCTAAAAGTCAATATGAGGATTTGGTTTTCAAAGGAATTGAAGCCATTAAAAAAGAGGAGTTTAAAAAAGTGGTTTTATCCAGAAGTGAGAAAGTTGATTTGACAGATTTCGATTTTGTTATTACTTTTAAGCGTTTGATTCATCTTTATCCGTCGACTTTTTCATACTGTTTCTTTCATCCGGAAATTGGACTTTGGATGGGAGCAACACCAGAACAATTATTGAAAGCAAATGGAAATATTTTTGAAACAACAGCTTTGGCAGGAACGCAGAAAGCAACTTTAGAAACAGAGATTTCCTGGCAACAAAAAGAAAAAGACGAACAGCAATACGTAACCGATTTTATTGTAAAAAGATTGCGTGAAGTAGCTTCTTCAGTTGTGGTTACGGAACCTTACAGCATAAAGGCAGGATCAATCTGGCATATTAAAACAGATATTTCGGGAATTTTAAATGATAATTCAACCTTGAAAGAAGTAATTGATACACTTCATCCGACGCCAGCTGTTTGCGGTTTACCAAAGAAAAAAGCAAAAGCATTCATAATCGAAAATGAAAACTACGACAGAGATTTTTACACTGGCTTTTTAGGTGAATTGAATAGCAGTTTTGCACGCAATGCCCATAGCTCTGATTTATTCGTAAATTTACGTAGCATGCAAATCAAGGACAATAAGGCTATTTTGTACATGGGTTGCGGCATTACCAAAGAAAGTATTCCGGAAAAAGAATGGGAGGAAAGCGTCAATAAATCGATGACAATGAAAAGAGTTTTGAATATAAAAAAGAATAGTAGTTGTTAGGAAAAGGTTTTCAGTCACAGTCACAGTTTTCAGTTTGTACTGTGACTGAAAACTGTGACTGTGACTGAACTTGAAACCTGACCCGAGGCTGAAAGCCGAATTGGCGAAGCAAAAAAAAACAAATTAAAGAATAATGAAATTAGATATATTAGCATTTGGTGCACACCCTGACGATGTAGAATTGGGTTGTGCCGGAACAATTTTAAAAGAAGTATCTCTGGGTAAAAAAGTAGGGATCGTAGATTTAACCCGAGGAGAATTAGGTACACGCGGAACAGCTGAAACCAGAGATGAGGAAGCGAAAGCTGCGGCGAAAATATTAGGCGTTTTGGTTCGTGAAAATTTAGGTTTACGCGACGGATTTTTTGTAAACGATGAAAAACATCAGTTAGAGGTTATTAAAATGATCCGAAAATATAAACCGGAGATTGTATTGTGTAACGCCATTGATGACCGTCATATTGACCACGGTAAAGGAAGTAAACTGGTTTCTGATGCTTGCTTTTTGTCCGGATTGATGAAAATTGAAACTTCAATTGATGGTGAAAAACAAGAAGCCTGGAGACCGAAAGTGGTTTATCATTATATTCAGTGGAAAAACATTGAACCTGATTTTGTTGTAGACATTACGGGCTTTGAGGACAAAAAGGTAGAATCGATTGCAGCTTATAAAACACAATTTTATGATCCAAATTCGAAAGAACCTGCCACACCAATTACAAGTAAAAACTTTTTTGAAAGCTTAAATTACCGTGCCAAGGACTTAGGGAGGCTTGTTGGGAAGGATTTTGCTGAAGGTTTTACTGTTGAAAGATGTTTGGCTGTCAATAGCTTAGATGATTTGATTTAAAAAGATCAATATTTTTTCAATTTTTTATTTGCGGAAGTAAACATTAGTTGTATATTTGCAACCGCTAAGCAAAATGGTGGTTGTAGCTCAGCTGGTTAGAGTAGCGGTTTGTGGTGCCGCGGGTCGCCGGTTCGAACCCGGTCAGCCACCCAGAAATTTAAAGCCTTGAAGAAATTCAAGGCTTTTTTTGTGGGCATAATTTTTTCACCATATAAATCATATAAGTTTTTTGGGATCAATGAGAAAACTTGTGGAGCGCTAAAATTTAAGTACATATAATATTTAGTCTGAAAAGTAAATATTCTACATTCATTACAATCAAATTCTGTTATATTCAATTATAGCCCACGGTTTCAACCTTAGGACACATATTGTGAAATATATTCCGCTTCGATGGTTTTGAACTTGTTATTTCATTTCGAAGGAGAAACTCAAACAACACATATGAAAACTTAAAAGTCTTTTTATAAGTTCAAGGTAGTTTTTAAATGAACTTATATCGCTTATATAGTGAAAAAAACAAAAAAAGCATGACGGTTAAGTCATGCTTACATTTGGTTATTATATTTGGTTTGTGAATTATCGAATTTCTTCAAATGTAGTTCCTTGCTTGATATCACCAGTGTTGAAACCTTTTTTAAACCAGTACATTCGCTGTTCTGATGTTCCGTGTGTAAAAGAATCAGGAACGACCTGATTACTCATTTTACTTTGAATTGCATCATCACCAACAGCATTTGCAGCGCTTAAGGCTTCGTCAATATCATCGGTATCTAAATTTTCTTTATTGTAATGCGTCCATACTCCGGCATAAAAGTCAGCTTGCAATTCTAACGCAACAGAAAGCTTATTCGCTTCTGCTTCACTTTTTCCTTCCTGAGCTTCTCTCATTTTTGCTGAGGTTCCAAGTAATGTCTGTACGTGATGGCCAATTTCATGCGCTATAACGTACGCAATGGCAAAGTCGCCACCCTTGGCTCCAAACTTAGTTTTTAGCTCTTCAAAGAAGCCTAAATCCATATATACCTTTTGATCACCCGGACAATAGAATGGCCCTGATGCTGAGGATGCACCACCACAAGCCGTTTGTACAGAACCTCTAAAAAGTACCAATTTCGGATTTTTATAGGTCATGCCATGTTCTTCAAATATTTTGCTCCAGATGTCTTCATTATCGGCCAGGATTACTCTAACAAAGTCTCCCATTTCTTTATCTTCCTTGCTTAATGGGGCAGCGGCTTCAGTTTGTTGCTGGCCACCTTGCAATTGTTCTAATGCAGATCCTACGGTCTGGCCAGTTTCACCACCAAAAACATTTAAAAGCAAAATGATTATACCAATAACTCCGCCTCCAAGGGCTACTTTTCCTCCAGAAACACCTCTTCGGTCTTCAACATTATCACTTTGTCTTCTGCCTAACCATTTCATATCTTTCTATTTAAGCTTTTTTAAGTTTTCTTTCATACGAATTTATATATTTTTTAGGAATTACACGTTAACAGAAACAATTTAGTTTTTAAATTATTTCAACCATTTTCGCATGGCTTCTTCAACAGTACCTCTTATGATAGGTTTTGAGATATAATCATTCATTCCGGCTGATAAACATTTATTTCTTTCTTCTTTTTCAGCTCCGGCAGTGACAGCGATTATTGGTATGTGCTGGCCAATTTCAGTAATTCTGATTGCTTTTGTCGCTTCATAACCATTCATGATTGGCATCTGAATGTCCATAAAAACGAGATCCGGATTTATATTTTCAATTTGTTTGACGGCTTCATATCCGTTTTCGCATTCGAAAATAATAGAATTCATGTTTAAGTTCTTTACAATTGTTTTTAAAAGAAGCATATTTACTTTGTTATCTTCAACAATCAAAATGCTTATTTTTTTCTGATTTGAATTGTAACTTAAAGCATATTCCGGATTTCTGTTGTTTGAAATTTGCTTGAATTTTTCATTGATGCTTTTATGGCTTGTTTTCAAATTCAGGTCAAAATAAAAATTGCTGCCTTCGTTTATTTTACTCTTAAGCTGTAAACGACTTTCCATTAAAGCCAATAATTGATTCGAAATAGTCAATCCTAAACCTGTTCCTCCAAACTTTCTTGTTGTTGAACTGTCTTCCTGTGAGAAAGCCTTGAATATTTTTTTCTGATTTTTCTCTAATATTCCAATTCCGGTATCAGTTACAGAAAATCGGATGATATAATTCTCATCTGATTTTTTGTCCAGAACGGTCACATTAAGTTTGATTGAACCTTCATTTGTAAACTTAATTGCATTGGATAAAAGGTTGATCAAAATTTGTTTGAGACGAACAATATCTGTCCAGATGTATTTTGGTACCGATGGATCTAAGTTTAATTCAAGTTCAAGATTTTTTTGATTGGATTCGTAAATAATTAAATCAAATATTTGTCCCAGAATTTTTTGAACATCATATAAATCAATAAAAAGTTCCAGTTTTCCAGCTTCAATCTTAGAAAAATCAAGAATATCATTGATAATTTCAAGTAAGGAATGAGCCGATTGATTGATGGTTGTCATGTACTTTTCCTGAATTTCTTCAAGATTAGTTTTCATCAATAAATGCGTAAATCCGATAATACCATTTAAAGGCGTCCTTATTTCGTGCGACATATTGGCCAGAAAATCAGATTTAGATTTATTAGCTGCTTCTGCCAGTTCTTTGGCTTTTATGGCATCTTCACTTTCCTTAATTTTAGCTATATTTCTGTTTCGGTCTAAAGCCGAGGAAATGTTGTTGGCCAGTGTCTGAAAAATATAAATCTCATCGTCTGTCCATTTTCTTTCTTTGGTACAATCATCAAATCCAATAAAACCTGAGAAAGTATTGTTTGTAAACAGTGGTAAAATTAATATCGATTTAATATTATTGTTTACTAACAGTTTTTTGAAAAACGTATCTTCGAGATCGCTGGTTCGTGTGTTTAAAACTTTTCTATTTTGAGAATGAGAAATAATTTCCTTTAAATTTTCTTCAGAAAAAACTTGTAGTGTGGTTATCTGATGCTCAATTCCTTCTCTTGACCATTTGTATTGTTGACTAATAGTATTGGTTTCCAGATCTTTTTCATAATAAAAAATATGATCTACTTTTGAAGCTTTTCCTATAATGTCATAGGTTTCCTGAAACATTTTTTGCAAACTTTTACTTAATAGAAACTTTTCTGTACAAAGTGCCAATGCAGAAAGCAGTTCACTTTTATGTTCCAGTTTTTTTTCTGCTTTAAGTCGCATCTGAGAAGAAATTGCTAACGAAATTACATCAGAAATAGTTCTCGCATAGTTGATGTCTTCGTTGTCCCAATCTCTTTTTTCTCCGGTACTTTCAAAACAAACAACACCGGCTAATTGTCCATTTGAAAAAATAGGCACATCGAGCATTGATTTTATTTTGTTTTTTGTGAAGTAAATTTCCTGAAATTCAGAAGTTTCTAATTTATCAAAAACATCAGGCGCATTTATGATCGCCTTGTTTTTTAAGGTTTCAAAATAAATAGGATACGATTCCTTATCCAGAATATTTTTATCATTTAAATTCTGATCATCACTACTGAATAAATTTTTACAAATAATTACATCGTCTGTAAACTTCCAGAAACTTACCCTGTTTGCTTTTGAAACTGTTGCAGCTTCTTTTATAATAGAATCAATTACAGTTTGCAGATTATGGTATTCACGAAAATCTGTTGTTGATAATTTTTTGGTCGAATTATTATAAGCTTCAATTTTTTCGAGACGTCTTTTTTTCTCGTTTTCAATATTTTTCATCTCCGTAATATCTCTGGCGATACCGGCAAAACCAATAATTTCGTTCAGATCATTTTTACGTACGATTACTTTTTGTGAGATCCATATTTCGCTTCCGTCTTTCTTTATAACCGGGATTTCAATTGTGGGGTAACTGTTTCCGTTTTTATCCAGATTTTCATAAAAATCTACCGCATTTCTAATATAATCTTCGTGAATGAAATTAGAATAATGCTGTAGAATCACCTCGTTTTCAGCATAACCTAAAATCGAAAATCCGAATTCATTTATAAACGTAAAATAGCCATCGGCACTTATTTCAAAAATAATATCTGTAGCGGTCTGAATAAGATTTTTATATTGATCCTGAACAAGTATTTGTTCCGTAACATCCTGGCCAATACTGATAATTAAATCTTCTGAGAATTTTTTATCCTTCCATTGAATATACTTAAACTCTCCGCTTTTATTTTTTAATTTCCTGATGTATAGCTTATTATCAATGTAGTTTTTCTGATAATTTTCTTTGTTGAATTCCGGATCTTCAGTAAGTCTCCAAAACGCCATTCCCTTAACATCTTCAGGCTGATAGCCTAAAATTGAAGTGATGGTTTCACTGCAAAAAAGTAATTCCCCTTTTTCATTTGTAGCAATTGTCAGGGAATTTCCTTTATGCACAATTTCATTAGTGAACCTGAAATTATCGCGGTTATTTAATAAAACGGCATATTTGACCTGATTGATAATAAAAATTAGAATAGAAAAATTAACTAGTAAAATGGATGATTTGATTGGAATTAATTGAAAAACTATAGTTATTGTTAAAAAAGTAAAGAGTAATACAATAAAAAACCAATATACTTTTATGGGTTTTAATATGTTATACGAAAAGAAAAATGAGATTAAAAAAGTGATAATAGGTACAACATCACTGGGCAGAAGAATAATATTTCTCCCAATATAAATCATGTAAATAAAAAAAGCTATAATGAAATTTTGCTGAATCCGGTCTCTTAGAAACTTAACTTTGCCTGTAAAAAAATAGATTAGCAAAACTATGCAACCAATGGAGACATGTGAAATTAATAGACTGACAGGTCTGATTCTAAAAATTTCATTGATAATTTCAATTAAAATTATAGCAATTCCAAAAAACAAAAGATAAAGTTCATATTCCTTATTGACAGTATCATTGTCTCTTTTTTTCTCAATGAAATTACCAATTTTAGCCTTGATTTTGAAAAACTGATAAACCAAAATACTTAAAAATCCAAAAAGAGATAAACCTAAAACGATAAGTTTAGGATTGTTATAAAAAATAATATCCGGACTAAAGACATACCAATTTGTAATAACTGCTTTCAGGGTACTACCAAAATGGGTAATTCCTGAAAGCAGTGAATTATAAAAACTATAGTTTGCTACCATAGTATTTGTGTATGTTTGGTTTAGTAAATAGCGTTTTGAATTTTCCAGAAAGAGAAGGTTAGGCTCTTTATATATTTAGAATTTTCGTTTTTTATTCTAAATCCGATTGACCTATTGTGTCAATTGGATCTTCTTCATCCATATTAAAAATTCCATAATAAGTGGCGTAATTCATCGATGTATTAAAAGCAAGTGTGAACAAGATCGGTACACAGCATGCAAATACACCTACTATTGCTCCAATAAGGCCAACAATGAAAAAAGCAAAAATTAATAATGGATTTTTGCTTACAACAATGATACTTGATTTAATTGCATCTAAGGCTTTTAAATCTCCGAAAACAATTAACGGAATAACTAAATAAGTAAAAAAGTTGATAGATATTGAAATGACACCTCCCAGAAGTCCTAATCCAATACTTTCCAGGACATTTGAAATGGCAGTTCCTATGACTGCAATAACGAAAGTGGCTGTGAATATCTGAGCAAAATAAGGCGCTTTATAATAAGTAAAAATAGTAGAAACATTGAATTCCTGATCTTTATCAGCACAATCTGCCATTTTTAGAAATCCGGCACCAAAAGGAGCCAAAACGCCGCTTAAAAGTGAAATTCCCAGTGTAGAAATTAATTGTTCTATATAAGATAATTTTTGATTTTCAAGATTTTCAAAAAAATCTTTACTCATACTTTCCACACCATAATAGGCAACAAGTACACTAAAAAACGCGAATAAAAATATGAATGAAAATACTAAAATGATAAGCCCTGAATAAAGTGCTATTTTTTTATAGTTTTCGAATGCATGGTTAAAAACAGTTGAAAAATCTAAGGAATAGCCATGATTTTTAATGTCTTCGATTTGATCAGATGTAGATTTCATTTTACTGGTAGAATTGCTTAATACTTTGTATATTTTAGGTTAAATACTAAAACGTAAATATAATATATTTAATCAATTGCGTATGAAAATCTACAAAATATACATAAGTTGATTTCTGCTCGTTTACATCCAGTCTAATAATCGTTTGATAGACGCTAGTTTATCTTTATAGGGAGCATATCGCATAGGCAGGTCTAACCAGTTTCCTTTTTTTACGATCGCTTTATGATGAGAAAAAATATCAAAACTTAATTGACCGTGATAAGCACCAATTCCGCTATGGCCGACACCTCCAAAAGGTAATCTTTTATTTGAAAAATGAACAACAGTATCGTTAATGCAACCGCCTCCAAAAGAGTAGTTTTTAATCAGTTTTTTAGCAAAAGATTGATTTTCGCTAAAAATATAAAAAGCAAGAGGTTTTTCGTATTTGCTTATAACGTTCTGAATGTCTGTTTCGGTTTCATAAGTAAGAATTGGTAAAATCGGGCCAAAAATTTCTTCTTTCATTACAGGACTATCAAGAGCCGGTTCTTCGATTAATGTTGGTGAAATGAATAGTTTGTTGGCATCTGTTTCTCCTCCAAAAATCACTTTTTCGCGTTCGATCATGCTGTCCAGTCGAAGAAAGTTTTTAGTATTGATGATACGGGCAAAATCAGGAGATTTCTCCAATTTTTTACCGTAGGCCTTTATTATTTCTTCGATCAAAAAACTAATAAAATTGACTTTCATGTTTTTTTGGATAAGAATATAATCAGGGGCGATACAAGTTTGTCCGGCATTGATGAATTTCCCCCAGACAATTCGTTTTGCTGCCAATTTTAAATTAGCTGTTTCGTCAATAACACATGGGTTTTTTCCGCCTAATTCTAATGTTACCGGAGTTAGATTCTCGGCTGCTGCCTTGGCCACAATTTTACCGACAGCAACGCTTCCGGTAAAGAAAATATAATCCCAACGCTGAGCCAGTAATTTATTAGAGATTTCTACACCGCCTTCAAAGACTTCAACGTGATTGATGTGAAAAGTCTTTTCAATAATTTTTGAAATAATTGCTGATGTATTTGGTGTAAGTTCAGATGGTTTTAAAACCACTCTGTTTCCTGCTGCAACTGCTGCAATAAGTGGACATAAAGCTAATTGAAAAGGATAATTCCAGGGGGCAATTACCAAAACATTTCCGTAAGGTTCTTTATAAATATAATCGGTAGAAGGGAAGTTAAGAATAGAGGGAAAAACACGTTTGCGTCTGGCCCATTTATGAATGTTTTTGATAGTATCCTTCAGATCAGAAATAACATAATTTGTTTCTGTTAAAACAGCTTCGAATTCTGGCTTTTTAAAATCATCGTATAAAGCTTTTACAATTAAATCTTCACTTTTTTGTATGTTATACAATAACTTTTTAAGCGTTTCTTTTCTGTATCCGATGTCGTTTTTATAGTCCATTTTCTAATCAACTTGTTTTTTCTCTATGCAAGTTAATTGATAAAATTTAAAAAATTAACAATTAAATCATAAAATCAAATAGCATTCCAAATGGTTTCATCAGGAGTTGGTGCGATTATCGTAATATTTTCTTTAGAAACCGGATGAACAAAAACCAATTTTCTCGCGTGAAGATGAATGCCTCCGTCAGGATTGCTTCGGTCAAAGCCATATTTTAAATCTCCTTTAATCGGAGAACCAATGGCAGACAATTGTGCACGAATTTGATGATGACGACCCGTATGAAGATTAATTTCTAACGCCACATAATTCTGAAGTTCTTTAAAAACAGTATAATCTAAACTAGCAATTTTACTATCCGGAACTTCTTTTAAATGTGCTTTCGACGTATTATTTTTTTCATTTCTTTTTAAAAAATGAACCAATTTGGCAGTTGTTTCCTGAGGCTTATTCTTCACAACTGCCCAATAGGTTTTTTGCGTTTCACGATTACTGAACATTTCGTTCATTCGTGTTAAAGCTTTACTTGTTCTGGCAAAAACAACAATTCCGGTTGTAGGTCGATCTAAACGATGAATCACTCCCAGAAATACATCGCCAGGTTTATTGTATTTGTCTTTAATGTATTCTTTTACAACATCAGATAAAGGTTTGTCACCCGTTTTATCGCCTTGTACAATATCACCTACACGTTTGTTGATGACAATAATATGATTGTCTTCGTGTAGAATTTGGAGATTATTTTTATCGGAGATTACTTTCAAAATCGATTTTTAGATTATTGGATTTTTAGATTATTTGACTAAAGTTGATTTGAATTTTGATGTCATTTTTACAATTCTATCGAGATTAAAACATAAGTCATCTAGCTTTATTTGATTAATATAACCTAAATCAAAAGAGATTAATAATTGAGTTTCAATTTCGAAAATAGAGCCTATTGCAATTTCAAGAAATCTTGAAAAATCTTTGTAACTACTTCTTGAACAACCTTCAGCTATGTTGGAAGGAACTGAAACAGAAGCGCGACGAAGTTGATTTGTTAATCCAAATTTTTCAGATTCTGGAAAATTTGAAGTAATATTATAAATTTCGAAACAAAATTTCCTACTTGATTTCCAAATTTCTAAGTCTTTAAATCTATGCACTCTAAATAATTTATAATTTCATTTTCATCATATTGAATTCAAAATCTTTTCGAAAAATCTAAAAATCCAACATCTAACAATCCACTTTAGTACTGTTCACTAGAATTCGGAAAATCACTCGATTTCACATCAGCAACATATTTACCAATTGCAGATGTCATTTCCTGATATAGGTTTAAGTAACGACGTAAGAAACGCGGGCTGAATTCATTGTTCATTCCTAACATGTCATGAATTACTAAAACCTGTCCGTCAACGCCACCTCCTGCACCAATTCCGATAACCGGAATCGAAATGCTTTTAGCTACTTTTTCAGCTAAATCAGCAGGGATTTTTTCTAAAACTACAGCAAAACAACCTACTTTTTCAAGCATTTTTGCATCTTCAATCAATTTTTCAGCTTCTTCTTCCTCTTTGGCGCGAACGCTGTAAGTTCCGAATTTATAAATGGATTGTGGTGTTAAACCCAAGTGCCCCATTACCGGAATTCCTGCGTTTAATATTTTTTTGATTGATTCTTTAATTTCTTTTCCGCCTTCTAATTTCACAGCATGTCCGCCGCTTTCTTTCATGATTCTGATTGCAGAACGTAAAGCTTCTTTTGGATCAGACTGGTAACTTCCAAAAGGTAAATCAACTACAACCAAAGCTCTTTCAATTGCACGAACTACAGATGAAGCATGGTAAATCATTTGATCTAATGTAATTGGTAATGTCGTTTCGTGCCCGGCCATAACGTTTGATGCGGAATCTCCCACTAAAATCACATCGATTCCAGCTGTGTCAACAATTTTTGCCATTGTGAAATCGTAAGCTGTTAACATGGAGATTTTTTCTCCATTGCTTTTCATTTCGATTAATGATTTGGTAGTGATTCTTTTATAATCTTTTTTAGCAACTGACATTATATAAGTAAGTTTTAGTTTTTTTGAATAGTTTTAAAAGCAGAATGTACTTTTAAAACGAAAATTTTTTGACTGCAAAATTAAGTAATATATTCTAACAATCGGCCATATTAACCGCAATTGCCAATCCGCCTTCAGAAGTTTCTTTGTATTTGGAATTCATATCTTTTGCGGTTTGCCACATGGTATTAATCACTTTGTCTAAAGGAACTTTTGCATTTTTAGAATCAGTTTCTAATGCCAATTCGGCTGCATTTATTGCCTTTATGGCACCCATAGTATTTCTTTCGATACACGGAATCTGAACCAGACCACCAATTGGATCGCAAGTCAAACCAAGGTGATGTTCCATGGCAATTTCTGCCGCCATTAAAACCTGGGCAGGAGTTCCGCCCATTAATTCGCAAAGTGCCGCTGCAGCCATTGATGACGAAACGCCTATTTCGGCCTGACAACCACCCATTGCTGCTGAAATCGTAGATCCTTTTTTGAAGATACTTCCAATTTCTCCTGCAACCATCAAAAATTGTTTGATTTCTTTTTCGCCGGCATTATGGTTTTCAATAACCAAATAATACATCAATACTGCAGGAATTACACCAGCGCTTCCATTAGTTGGCGCAGTAACAACACGGCCTAAAGATGCATTTACTTCATTCACGGCAAGTGCAAAACAGCTAACCCATTTTAAGATTTGGCGGAATTTAACCTCCGTTTTTCTGATTTCTTCCAACCATGATTGAGGATCAGAATAATTTGATAAACCAATCAAATTCTGATGCATGTCAAAAGCTCTTCTGCGAACATTTAATCCTCCGGGAAGAATTCCTCCAGTATGGCAGCCAATATACATACACTCTAACATCGTGTTCCAGATACGCATTAGCTCCGAATGAATTTGTTCTTCAGGACGCATCGATTTTTCGTTTTCATAAACAATCTCTGAAATCAATTTGTTTTCTGAAATGGTATAATTTAAAAGCTCAACCGCATTTTGAATGGGAAACGGAAAAGCACACTTAATCTCTTCTTTTATTTTGGCATTGGTACGTTCTTCCTTAACTACAAAACCACCTCCAATAGAATAAAAAGTAGATTCATATTCTGAATTATCTGCTTTGTATGCAGTGAATTTTAGGCCATTGGCATGGAAAGGAAGAAATTCTTTATTGAAAACAATATCCTGAAGAAAGTAAAACGGAATCGCAAGCTGATTACCTAAAATGATTTCATTTTTGGTTTCGATTGTTTTGATAATTCCCGCAATATTGTCTACCGGAATATATTCAGGATCTTGTCCGCTCAAACCTAACATTACGGCCAAATCAGTAGCGTGACCTTTTCCTGTAAGTGAAAGTGAACCATATAAATCAACTTTAACTCTGGTAACTTGTTCTAAAATAGATTCGTTTTTTAACTCTTCTAAAAAACGTTCAGCAGCGCGCCAAGGCCCCAAAGTATGTGAGCTTGAAGGACCAACGCCAATTTTAAGCATATCAAAAACAGAGATACATTCTTCCATTGTTCAATTTTTATTAAGACAAAGATAATTGAATAATGCAATGATGTTTTAATTTCAATCAGAAATCTTGCGGTTTTGTTAAAATATATATTAAATATTAATAATTTGGCAAAGAAGTAAATTTAATTAGTTAATATAGGGCTTTCATAAAAAGTTCGGGATTTTTTTAGGTATTTTTGTAAATAGCTATTACTAAAAGAAACTGATCTTTTTAGTTTTTTAATAATCGAAATAAACTGCAAACTTTGGGTATTTTGTCTGAATGCTAAAAATGTCTTTTTAGAACAATTGATATACCACACAGGAGCTAAAACCACATTATGATAGAATTTTTCAGGAATTTATTACAAGAGTTCGAACTGCCACTTAACAATCCGGTATTGATTTTTTCATTAATACTTTTCATCATTTTATTATCGCCAATTTTACTGAAAAAAATTAATATTCCAGGAATCATTGGTTTGATTATTTCAGGAGTAATTATTGGACCTCACGGACTTAATATTTTGGCCAAGAATTCAGCGGTAGATTTGTTTTCTACAATCGGGCTTCTTTACATCATGTTTATTGCCGGTTTGGAACTCGACATGAATGAGTTTAAGGCCAACAGAAATAAGAGCTTATTATTCGGGTTTTTTACATTCATTTTTCCATTAACGATTGGTTTCCCGGTTTGTTTTTATCTTTTGAATTATGATTTTAATGCCAGTTTTTTAACGGCTAGTATGTTTGCGACACACACTTTAGTAGCCTATCCGATTGTTAGTAAACTGGGAATCGCAAAAAATCAGGCTGTTGCTATTACAGTTGGTGGAACTATTTTGACAGATACTGCAGTGTTAATCATTTTGGCGGTAATTATGGGAAGTAGCCAGGGAAATCTGAATCAGGCTTTCTGGATAAAATTAACCATTTCATTAGCAATTTTCTCTGCGATCATGTTTTTAGTAATTCCAAGAGTTGCAAAATGGTTTTTTAAGAAACTGGAAAGTGAGAAACACGCCCATTATATTTTTGTTCTTTCTGTCGTTTTCTTTGCGGCATTTTTAGCTGAGGTAGCAGGAGTAGAGCCTATTATTGGCGCTTTCGTTGCTGGTTTGGCATTAAATCCCCTGATTCCGCAATCATCGGCATTAATGAACCGAATTGAGTTTATTGGAAATTCATTATTCATTCCGTTTTTCCTTATTTCTGTGGGAATGCTGGTTGATATCAGCGTAATTTTAAGCGGTCCGACAGCTTTAATTGTCGCCGGGACATTGAGTGTAGTGGCTATTTTTGGAAAATGGATTGCAGCGTTTTTTACGCAAATCGTTTTTAAATATACTAAGACCGAAAGACAACTAATTTTTGGATTAAGCAGTGCGCATGCCGCAGCGACTTTGGCCGTAATTTTAGTGGGATATAAAGCCGAAATCCTGGATGAAAATATCTTAAACGGGACTATTATTTTAATATTAATTACCTGTATTGTAGCTTCTTTTGCTACCGAAAAAGCAGCAAAAAAAATTGCAATTTGCGAAGAAGAGATTTCTCATGAAGATGCACACAAAGATCAGATTTTAGACGAGCATATTTTGATTCCGTTAGCAAAAACTTCTGCGACATCAAGTTTATTAGATTTTGCACTTTTGATTAAAGATAAAAAATCGTCAAACCCGATTACTTTATTGACGATTGTTCCGAATAACGATCAGGCCGAAAAAAATATTTTAAGATACCGAAAAGCAGTTGATAAATTTGTAATTCAGGGCTCAGCCTCAGAAGTAAAAATCAATACTATTGCCAGAATTGACCATAATCCTGCCAGTGGAATTGCCAGAACTTCAAAAGAAATCATGTCGGATATTGTGATTGTGGGATGGCCAAGAAAAACAGGTTTTCTGGATAAAATTTTTGGTGAAAATGTAGATTCAATTATTAATAACGTAGATAAAAGTTTGTTTATCTGTCGTTTCGAAAAGACATTTATAGAAGAAAAAAGACTAGTTTTTATTTGTCCGCCTTTTTCTGAAAGAGGAGCCGGATTTCAGCTATTGCTTCAAAAAATTTGCCGACTGTCGCAAGAATTAAGTGTGCCGATTGTAATTTACGCCGAATATAAAACGCATCAAACCATTCAACAAATTACTAATAATTTAAAGCTGAACGCCAAATTAGGTTTTAAAAGTATTTTGGACTGGGATGATTTTGAAGCGATTTCAGACGAAATAAAACCAACCGATTTGATTGTATTTAATTTATCCAGAAAAGGCTCTGTATCCTACCAATCGATCTTTGATAAATTACCTCAAAAATTCGAAAAATCATTCAGCGATAACAACCTGATTTTGGTATATCCACAAGATGATAATAAAGTAACTTCTATGGATGCTTATGAAGATTTTACCGCAACGCCATTAACAAAAGGTCTTGAAGCAATTGAACAGATTGGTCGTGGTTTAGGTAATATTTTTAATAAAGGGTAGATAAATATTTTTAAAATAGTTCTATAAAAGGCAAATATGACTGAACATTTAGAAAGAATAATTACAAAATATAGTTTTCCAAAAAGAGATATAAATACTTCTGATGAAATAGCAGAAATTGAATCATATTCAAAGTTAAAACTTCCCAAAGACTATGTTTTTTACCTTGAAAACTATCATGGAATTGATCAATTTATAGGTGTTGAATTTATAAACCTTTGGAGTTTAGAAGAAATTATTAAAACGAACAAAAGTTATAATATAATAGAAGAATTAAATCAGACAATTGGAATTGGATCAAATGGAAGCGGAGAATTTATTGGAATTAAATTTGACCAAAATGAGAATGTAAAAATAATTCTTTCCCCTTTTATTGGTATGAATACTAAATATAATATCGAAATCGGGACTTCTTTTACTGATTTTCTTGTTCGTTTAGATAACGGAATTGATTGGTTTTCTTAAATTTAGAAAAGACTTCTTAATTTTAAATTCGAAATAAAATGCAACACAATGCCAAATCCATTCGACCATTTATTGGAGCCAAAGATTTCGAAATCTCCAGAAGTTTCTACCGTGATTTAGGATTTGAAGAGACAGTTTTAGATCTAAAGTTTTCTGTTTTCAAAACAGGAGAAATTGCTTTTTACCTTCAGGATTATTATGCCAAAGAATGGATCGAAAACACCATGATTTTCTTAGAAGTTGATGATGTTGATCGTTATTACAACGAACTTTTAGCTTTAAATCTAACAGAAAAATATGGAGTGAAGTTAACACCAACGCGCCATTTAGATTGGGGAAGTGAATGTTTTCTGCACGATCCTTCCGGTGTTTTATGGCATTTTGGAAAGTTTAAGTAAAAAATATTTGCCACGACCCGACCGAAGGGAACAGACGAAGTAATTTCACTAAATTTCACGAATTATATTGAGTTTAAATTAAGTTTAGCTTAAAATTTTGCTGTTTTCATTCGTGAGAATTCGTGAAATTCATGGCAAAAAACTTTTTATAAATACAAATCTGCCAAATTAATTGTATTGCTTTTCCGTTGATACCAATCGTTATAAACTAATTGTAGTTTATCAACTTTAAATTCTCCAAAATCAAAATCCCGAAATTTTTCAGCAACTTCTAGTAATTCCTTTGGATTTTCTAGTTTTCCCTGAAATCTCATAACCGTTGAATGTGCAGTTGCAATGGCATAACGGCTGTCGATACTTTGTTCTAAATCTGATTTTTTGAAATTCTCACGTAATTTATCTCTTAAATACCTTAAAGATTCATCAGTTGGAAAACCCTGAATCATGATAGCAGAAGTCGAAGCTGTAACGCCTTTAAGATCGATATTAATTTTATCTACATCGATTAAACTTTTTTGAACGATTTCGATATATTCTTCAATTCTGATTTTATCTAAAGTAAAACCTTCATAACATGAAATAACAGAGAGTACCGTAATATGAATGTCTGAGTCAGGATAATAATATTGTGTAGAATCAACTTCTTTTAATTCTTCTAAAAACAACTGAATTTTAGCTTTTATTTCATTGCTTGGGCGGATCAACAAAGTTATTCCGAATCTTGAATCTGATACATCATTGATTTGGCTCTCAATGGTATAATTTCCTTCTGAAATAGCTTTAGAGGATTTTTGATAAAGTTGATTGTAATGTTCTTGTAAATTCATTTAAACTTATTTCTTTTTCGCTTTTTCCAGATTTTCTTTGACTCTGAATTTTACGATTTTGGTGATCAAATCATAAGGCATCGGTTTATTAAAAGGAAATTGAACCGAACCTTTTCCGGATTTATATTGTGAAAGTTCTTCCTGAAAAGCTTCATGGCCACTTGGCAAGGCATATAAACCAATATGATTTTTAAAAGCAGCAAAGTATACTACAATTCCGTTTTGCTCAAAAGCCGGCATCGAATAACTGATCTTCTCTATAGCATCAGGAGCTGCTTTCTGAATCGTCATCCTAACTTTCTCCAGAATTTCCTGAACATCATTTGGAAAAGCGCCAATGTATTCGTCAATATTTGCTGGTTTTTTTGTTTCCATGGTGATTAGTTTTTTTGTTTGCTTCGCTAATTCGGCTTTCAGCCTCGGGTCAGGTTTCAAGTTTCAAGTTTTGGAGTTGTAGCAAAAAACTTGAAACAAAAAAACTTGAAACTTTCTTACGCGAGGCCTTTCGGAAAACGATCCAGAACCAAATTCAATTGAAGTTTATGCTCTAAATACGCTTTTGCTCCTGCTAGAACCAAAGTAAAACCTTCAGTCGAATTACGAACCTGATCGATTATTTTATCTGAATCTCCTTTAAAACCGGAATTCGTTATGCTTACAAATGTTTCATTTTCGTCTAATGGTGTAAAAACCCACTCCACTAAAGTGCTTTCTTCGGGATTTCCCCATTCAACTACAATTTTTTTATTTTCGTGTAAAACATGCGTAGTTACAGAGAGTGAGAAGCCGTACATTTCCCAGGTCCATTCTGTTTTTTTATCTTGTTCTAATTTGCCTGAGCCTTTTGTGAACCAAAATTTGCTTGTGATTTCCGGATCAATAAATGCCTGAAAAACTTCTGAAACAGGTTTTCTAATAAGCATTTCGGCTTTTGCGAATTTGTTATTTTCTGTTTTCATATTTTTTAATTGTGAATTGTTTATAAGCGAATATGTAAATATAATCCTAATTATTTAATTTTGAAAGCATTACGCATTACACTTAACTCATAATTCATAATTCACAATTCATAATTTAAATCTTCTCCTTATCAATCCATTTCCCAACCGTAGGCGGTGTATAATTTTTCATTTGATTCAATAAATCATCAATATTATCACTAACCAGTAGCATTTTCTGATTTGCTTCTTTCAATAAACCTTTTTCAACCATGGTTTTGGTTAATTCAATTAAAGAATCATAAAAACCATTGATATTTAAAATGGCAATAGGTTTTTTATGAAGTCCCAATTGTGCCCAGGTTAACATCTCAAAAAGTTCTTCGAGTGTTCCAAAACCACCTGGAAGCGCGATAACCCCATCACATAAATCGTTCATTTTGGTTTTTCTTTCGTGCATACTTTCAACCAAAATTAATTCGGTTAAACCTAAATGAGCAATTTCTTTTGACCGTAGAAAATTTGGTAAGACACCAATTACTTTTCCGCCGTTGTTTAAAACGCCGTCAGCCAGAGCGCCCATTAAACCTACGTTTGCGCCGCCATAAACGAGTTCTATATTTTCTTTAGCAAATGTTTGGCCAAGTAAGGTTGCTTGCTCTTTGTAAATTGCTTCAGTTCCAAAACTTGATCCGCAAAAAACGGTTATTCTTTTCATGAGTTATAAGTTATGAATTATGAATTATGAGTTATGAGTGAATAGAGAATGTAGAGTAAAAGTATTGATAGTTAGTTAATTACAGATAGTGGTTTTGTTTAGTAATTTTTAAGCTAATGATATTTCAATAACTAATAATTCATAATTCATAATTCATAACTCTTTACCAATTCATATTCAAAGTGCAGAATACCATCCGCAGTAGGCGGAAAATTCATCTCGTTTACTTTTGTCGCACCCAATTTTAAAACTGCTTTTTGAGAACGGAAATTTTCAGCTCCAATATGAAAAAATATAGAATTCACATGCTGAAAAGCGTAATCAATCAATAGCTTTTTGTTTGATTTATTATGAAGTCCGCCCCAATATTTTCGGTCTAAAAAGGTATATCCAATAGCAATACTTGAATTTTCAGGTTTGTAATCGTAATAACGGGTAGTGCCAATAATTTCATTGGTTGCTGCATCTACAATTACAAAACCGCTTTTAGAATTCAGAGCAGCATCAAAAAAAGGCTGAAAAACTTCTTTTTTATAACGGTCTTTTATAGGATGCTGCTCCCAAAGTAAAGGATCTGATGCTATTTGAAAAAGAGCATCAAAATCGGTTTCCTTTAGCGGAACTAATTTGGTAATATCATCTTCTAAAATTTCTGGTTGTAAATTGAATTCTGTATTTTTCATTTTTTACTGTTTTTATTTTTTGCCATGGATTAATGTCGTAGTTTGTCATCCTGACGAAGGAAGGATCACACATGAAGCTCCGCAATCTAAATCGCCAATCTTTGTCGAGCCACTAGTGTGGTCCTTCCTTCGTCAGGATGACATAAAATGAGAAATAGAAATCCGCTTAAATCTGTTTAAACCCGTACAATCCGTAGGCAACTATTTTATATCCTTTTAATCTGCACACAAGAAACATTCGCCATTTTAATTTCTTTCCCCACTTTTTTAAGCATTCCCGTTTTTTCGTTTCTTTTAAAAACAACTACATTTCCGGATATAACATTGCTGGCAACAAGAAATTTCCCGCTTTCATCAAGAGCGAAAATTCTCGGATGCTTTCCTAACGTCGATTGATATCCAATGTTTTTCAAGAGTCCGTTTTCATCAATCGAAAAAATGGCAATATTATTTTCTTTGCCTCGATTTGTGGCGTATAAAAACTTTCCGTCAGGCGAAATATGAATGTCTGAGCTTTCAAAACCTTCTGTAATTTTATCAGAATGGGTATTGATACGCTGAATCTTTTTTAATGTTCCATTGTCGTATTGATAAACACTAATGGCACCGGCCATTTCTTCAATACAATAACCAAATTTTTGATTCGGATGAAAAGTGAAATGCCTTGGTCCGGCTTGTAAATCTGTTTTGGTAAACGGATTTTTCGTTTCTACCAAAGGTTGTTTCATCGTTTCATCAAAACGGTAACAACGTATTTTATCTGCCCCTAAATCAGGTAAAAAAATATAATCATTTTGAGGAGAAAAGATAGCCGAATGAACGTGCGATCTTGTTTGTCGTTCTTTATGAACACTTCCGTCAGTATATTGGAAATTTTGCGCAAGTGAATCAATTTTTCCATTTTCTAATAAAGGATGAACTGAAACACTTCCTTCAGTATAATTTGCATTTACAAGCCATTTTCCGCTTTTATGAACGGAAACATACACGGGATTTTCGCCACCGCTTCTTTGTTTGTTCAGAAAAGTTAAGGTTTTGTTTTGAGGATTAAATTCAAAACTGCTGACATTTCCGTCATTTGGTGTTTTGGTTTCTGTACACGCATACACATATTTTCCATTTGGCGAAACGGTCAGATAGGACGGATTTATGACATTTTTTGCAGAAGTAACTTTGGTCAGTTTCCCGTTTAAAGTATCTAATTGATACACCTGAATGGATTCTGCTTCTTTGTCTTTATTATAACTTCCCAGGATGACATAAGTATTTTGGGAAAAAATAGCTGAAGTTACAAGAAAGGCAAGCGTTAAAAAAGTGGTTTTTAGTTTCAAAGTATTGTTTTTTGGAAATTAATTTTAGCTAGTAATCTTTAATCTGAAGCCAAAGACGGCTAATTCTCCCTGCATAAAATCTAAATCTTCGGATCGTTGAAAACCGAGATTTTCATACATTTTCCAGGCCGTTTGCATTGCTAATGTCGAGTGAATGATAACTTGATTGAGGTTGTTTTTGGTTGCTTTTCGAATACATTCCTGCGTCAAAAGTTTACCAATTCCTTTTCCACATTCGTTGTGGTCTACGCCTAATAATCGAAATCCGGCTGCATTTTTTTCCTGAGTTGCAATTCCGCCCGAACCATAATATTGCATATCATTAAAATAAACGACTGCGCCAAGGATAGTATTATTGTTGTCAATCGCTACCAAAAGTTCCGTTTCCGGATGATTGGTAAAATCGCCAATATTTGCCAGCATTTTGTAATAATTGGGTTGTTCATCTTCTTTAGGAAAACCATCTAATTGGGAATAAACGCTGATGAGCAATTTTCCAATTGCTGTAAATTCTGAAGGAAAGGCATTTCTAATAATATAATTGGAACTATTCATGTTTTTGTTTCAAGTTTCAGGTTGAAATCTGCAATCTAAAATTTATTTAACTCCTTTCCACCATTGTTGGAATTCTTGTTTTTTATTTTTTAATTCTACCAATTCTCCAATTTTCGGTGTAATTAGCGGAATCGGATTTTCAGATAAAGTATTCAATTCGGTTATTTTAATCAAAGGTTCATCCCACGAATGAAGAGACAAAGGAAATTTTGAATTATGAACCGGAAATACTCTTTTTGCTTTTAAATCTTTCATCGCTTTTATTACATCTTCAGGCAAGTTATGTATGTATTTCCATGCCGGATTATATTGGCCATTATCGATCAACGCGATATCAAAAGGGCCAAATTTATCGCCAATTGCTGCATAGTGAGAATCATAGCCGCTATCTCCGCCCAAATATATTTTGAAATCTTTGGTTTCTAAAATAAAAGAAGTCCAGAGTGTGTTGCAGCGCTTGATACTTCTGCCTGAAAAATGTCTTGACGGAGCAGTATAAAGCGTTAAATTCTGATCTAATTCTATTTTTTCATGCCAGTCTTTTTCGATAATATTTTCTGCTGAAAAGCCCCAAAATTCAAAATGCGAACCAACGCCAAGTGCCGTGATTACTTTTTTAATTTTTGGTTTCAGTTCCATAATGGTTTTATAATCTAAATGATCATAATGATCATGCGTTATGAGCAAATAATCAATATTAGGAATATCATCATAGGTATATATATCAGTTCCTTTAAAGGCTTTTGTAGTTCCGTAAATAGGAGAGGCGTTCCCGCTGAAAACCGGATCAATTAAAAACCGTTTGCCTTCCAATTGAATAAAATAAGATGAATGGCCAAACCAAACCAAAACATCCTGATTTAAAGGAAGTTCTTTTAAATTGGTTTTTACGGAAGGAATAAGGTCAGTTGGAATTTTCCGATCCACTTTCTTAAATAAAAATTGATTTAAAACATCATAATAACCATAACCTTCGGCAAGTTCCGGAGTGAAATTTTCATTTTCGAATTTTCCATTTTTATATTGAGGAGACTTTTGTATTAAAGCCAGTCTTTCTCCAGAAGGTTGCTTTCCAAATCTTGGATGGAATAAAAAATAAAAGATAACGACTAGTAAAAGGATTAGTAGGGTAAGAATCATGATTAATTTGTGAGATTATAAGAATGAAAATATTTTTAATATAAAATTGAAAGATAAGATTAAGCCAATTATAGTTAAGATTGTCAAACCCAAATATAAGCGAAGACTTTGAAATTCATTTATAGGGAAGTTTTCCAAGAAATATTTACGAACGTTTTTATGATTATAAATGCAAAACAAAATAAGTGTTATGAAAATTAAAAAGAATATAAATTCTAATATAAAAGCATCATTTTCTTGCTGAGAACTATTCTCTAAAAATATTTTATTCATTAAGTTTTGTAAAGATTATTTCTGAGGATATAATTTTAGTAAATATTCAACTGAAGCTGAAACCATCTCTTTGAGGATTTCTACATCAATATCGCTAAGTTTTTTGACATAAATACAGCTTTTAGCCGTTCTATGTTTTCCGAATTTCGAAAGCAATTCTTCTCTATTTTCTTCAGACAGATACACATAAAGTGAAATAGCCGCTTTTCGTGGTGAGAATCCTGCAAGAGGCGCATCACCTTCATGACCGCTGGCATATTTATAATGATAGCTTCCAAAACCAATAATGCTCGGTCCCCACATTTTAGGTTCAAAACCAGTTTCTTCCTGCATTATTTTGATCAGTTCAAAAGCTTCATTTCTTTTTGCTTCGTCATCTACAAAAGTGTTTATAAAATCTATAACACTGGTTTCTGTTTCGGTAGTTTTATTTTTTGCCATGATTTATTTTTTTTGGATGAAGTAAATCGCTTTTAAGTAAAATGTTTTTGATTTTAAATTCAGAAGCATAAAACAAATTTGAATCTTCATTCATTTGATTTTCAATGACAATCAAACTCATGTCACTTTCGGGAAAATACAAATTTACAGAAGAAAATCCATCACCTAAACCCGTATGACCGAGATATTTTACTGTATCTTTTTCAATAATTCGAATGCTGTAACCGTAACCTTCTTTTTCTTTTCCGAAGAAATTATGCTGTGAAGATGCAGATGGTTTAATGAGTGCTTGATAGGATTCCGGTTTTAGAATTTTGCCTTTATGAAGATTATTGTTCCAGATTGCTAAATCGTGTACGGTAGAAATAATCCCGTCAGCACCCAAATTTTGAGGTGTTATTAGTGATTTTTTGACAGATTCGAAGGTATTTTTACTATTTATGTATCCAGTGGTTAAATTTTGAATTTTGTCCTGGTTGTAAGCAAAAGTATTCTTCATCTTAAGTTTTTTGAAAAGTGCATTAACTACTTCGCTGTAACTTTTATTTGTAGTATGCTCAACAATTTGACCAAGAAGACTGTAGCTCATATTTCCGTAATGAAAATTAGTCCCAGGCTTAAATTCCAGAGGTTTATCGGTGTCTACAATTCCGTGTGTGTGATTTAAAAGTTGATGAACCGTAACTGAATCTGCCCACGTGCGGGTAAGTTCAGGAAGATATTTTTTAATAGGAGCATTCAAATTAATTTTTCCTTTTTCTGCCTCCAATAAAATTAAAACGGCAGCAATTTGTTTGCTGTTCGACATAATTTCAAACTCGCTGTCTAATTTTAAAGGCTTTTTAGTTTCAAAATTTTCAAAGCCATAAGCTTTATTGTATAAAGTTTTTCCGTTCTGAGTAATCAGAATTACACCGTTAAATTTAGGGTCGGCAACTTTTACTAAGCTGTCAATTTGTGTAGCATAATTGTCTTTTTTTTGAGCAAAAGAATTACAATTAGAAAATAGAAAAACGATAGAAAGCAGAGAAGAGAATCGGAAAATAGTGTTCATTAAGAAAGTTTTGTTTTTAGTTTATTTAGTTTCAGGTTTTTCGGTCACAGTCGCAGTCACAGTCGCAGTTTTCAGTCTCACTCTCGTTGACAGTTTGCAATGCTGAAAACTGCGACTGAATACTTTTTTAAAAAACTCCGTTTTCATTAATCGTTTCTTTTGGAATCGGTTGCCCCAAATCCCAAAGTTCTACTATTTTATCAGCTTCAAATCTAAAAATATGCACGACAGCCGCGCCTAAGTCGGTCGAATTTTGTTTAACACAGGAGTGTACCGCAACCAAATCGCCGTCTCTTAAAGCATGGTGAATTTTGAAAGTCTTATTCGGATTTTTTCTGGAAGATTCTTCCATGGCTATCATCAAAGTATTGGCGTCGCCTTTAAAATAAGCATTATGGTGTTTGAAATTCTCGCCTATATAAAGCCGGAAAGCTTCGTGTGAATGCCCATTTGCAGCGAGTTTTAAAAATTCCTGGGCTATATATTTCTTAGTCATGATTCTAAAATTAAAAAACAAACTAAGTTATGAAATTTAGAAGTAGGTTTTCAAGTAAATAAAGCCTGAAGTTGGAAGTTTTTTTAGAGCTCTTCTGATTTGATCTGAAAAAGATCAACGCCTAATTTTCCGAACTCTTTTTCTCCTAAATCAGTAATATAAAAATGTTTATCGGCTGTTTTATTTTTAGCAATCCAACCCTTGTCAGCAAAATTTTCTACAAGCAATTGGCCGAGTTTTCCGCCAATATGTTCGTAACACATTTTTACAGGTTTTACGGAAGTTGATTTCTCGCTCATTTCGATGCTTTTTTTGAATTACATTTTCTAAGTTCTTCTTTTGACTAACTTAATTGCCAAATAGGCCATTGGAATATAAGCAAAAGCTAAATCTACTACCGTAAACCACATAGGCGAAGGCAGAGAGCAAACACTTACAATACCGCCTAACAAAAAGAAAGCTCCAATTACTAAACCTAGTTTTGTTTTGTGATTGAATGCCAGTAAAGCAGTTGTGATCGCTCCAGTGAATGTCCCGATTGCATGTGCCAAAAACGGAAAAAGAAAATGCTTTGGTTCGAACAAATGCATCGTTTTTTGCAAACCCTCCATCGTTGTATTATCGGCTCCGTCCGGGGGTGGAATAATAGAACCACTCATTAAAATTATACTCATATTTACAATGCTTCCAACAAAAAGGCCGGCAATTACGGCCAAAGTATTTCTTAAAACAGGGTTCATAACTTTGGTTTTTAGTTGCACTAATTTATGAAATTTATCAATAGTAAAATGAACCCAACGTATTATTCTATTTTCAATTAAAAGACTGCCTAAATTCCAATGGCGAAACATTGGTCTTGGTTTTGAATAACTTACTGAACGATTGCTGATGTTCAAAACCCAGTTCAAAAGCAATTTCGCTAATCGATAAATTGGTTGTCGAAAGTTTCTCCTTCGCTTTTTCAATTAATTTATTGTGAATGTGTTGTTGTGTAGTCTGACCGGTGTGAAGTTTTAATAATCCACTTAAATAATTGGGCGAAACGTTGAGGTGTTCGGCAATAGTAAGAACGGTTGGCAATCCTTTTTTGGACAACGAATCTTCGTTGAAAAAGCCTTCAAGCAAATTTTCTAAACGAGCCAAAATCTGATGATTGCTAATTTTTCGGGTAATAAACTGGCGGTTATAAAAGCGTTCCGCATAGGTAAGAAGCAATTCAATTTGGGCAATAATTACATCCTGACTGAATTTGTCAATATTCGATTGATATTCCTGCTGAATATTTTTCATGATAGTAATAATCATCTTTTCTTCTTTATCAGAAAGATGTAAGGCTTCATGAACTGCATAGCCAAAATATTCGTATTGTTTGATTTTCTGCGCAAGCGGTGTATTCCATAAAAAATCAGGATGGATCAATAATGACCATCCTGTATGTTGTAATTCGGCATTGCCTTCAATAGAAAAAACCTGTCCAGGTGATATAAACAATAAAACACCTTCTTTAAAATCATATTCCTGCTGGCCGTAACGCATTTTGGCATTAGCATTTCTTTTAAGCGCAATCGAATAAAAATCAAGCATCAGACTTTTCGGTTCTTCTTCATTTAGATATTTAAGATCTTCAAAATTGTAAACCGTTACAAGCGGATGCTCCGGTTTGGGCAAACCCCTAAACTCAAGAAATTCGCTTATACTTTTTATTCGATGCGGTTGCTGATTTGCCATAGTACAAGTTACTTAATTTTGATTATATATTGTAGCAAATTCTTTAGCATACGCTGCAAGTTTTGTTTTGCCCATTACTTCTGGTCTGTTACGGTAATAATCTTCAGCCAACAAACCATTATAAAGTCCTGCATACATTTCGACCAGACCTTCCGCAATTTTTGGTTGCATTCCGACATTTACTAAACCGTTCAGCGTTTCATCATCGCTAACTAAAACCCATTTCAAATCAGGTTTTCCAATAGCTTCTCCCAAAATACGAGCCGTTTCATTGCCGGTAAGTTCTTCACTGCCCACGTAACGAATTTTTCTTCCGTCAAGCGGAGTTGTAAGTTCTTCCGCAATAGCGGCTGCAATATCAAGTGGAGAAACCCACGGAATCATTTTGTCCGCACCATAATTAGTTGCAATAACGCCCGCATTTTTTATCATCGGAATGTAAGCCAGTAAATTGTAAAAGAAAGAAGTTGGGCGCATAAAAGTAATTGCCACATTTTGAAGTTTATTCAAAACCGCTTCAATTTCATTATAACGCTGAATAATTCCTGAATTTTGTTCTAAATGTGCGCCAACGCTGCTTAAAAAAACCACACGTTTCACGCCCGATTTTTCGATCGCTTGGGCATAACAATCTCCAATTTTACGTGTAAAAGCATCCAAATCAAGATTCGGATCGAAATAATTCGCACGCGGAATCATACAATAAACGGCATCTGCACCAGTAAAAGTTTGCGTTAAAAAAGCAAGATCTTCAACAGATCCAATGGCTGCCTTTGCTCCCAAAGATTCGATCGCAGTTTGTTTTCCCGCATCGCTGGTGATAACCGTAATGTCATGTCCTTTTTGCACTAACTCCTGCGCTAGTGGCTTGCTAATGTTCCCTAAAGAACCTGTAATTATAATTTTCATAATGTTACTTTTTGATGTTACAAAGTTGCGTAACATCAAAGCAGTAACTGTAGCCAAATCTCCGATTCTCTTAGCCGAAATTATTTTCCCCGAATTACTTCGCGCTCAGTTTTCTTTCGTTTTCCGTTTGCGGTTTGTCTTTGCCGTTGGGCTGACCTTTACCGGTTGTAATTAATTTTTTTAAGCTATTCTGGATGTAATTGGTCCACGAATCGCGACAAATATCAAAACATTCATAATTCGGAACCAAGCCAACATGTGTAAAGCGAAGTGCTGTTTTTCCGTCTTTTTCTGAAATTTCAAAAGTTGGTTTTGTACCCGTCCATTCCGTTTCATCTTCGGTGAATTTAAAATAGTTTTTCTCCACCAGCCAAACAATTTTCTCATTGGGAATCACTTCAATCAATTTGACTTTGCAGCGATGTACATCTTCATAGTGATAGTCAAATTCATCATCTAATTTGGCTGTATTGCCATCAATTTGTTCAGACCACCATCCGCGAACGTTGGTAGCGGCATTAAAAACTTCTTCGGGAGATTGATCAACTATAAGGGTCGTGGTAAAATCTTGCGCACTCATTTTATATCGTTTTTTGAAAGTTAGATATACAAATTTACATTCTAAAAATCAATATGTTAGGGTGTTTGTGAGACAATTGTAAGGGGCGAATCAGACAAGTTGGAATTTTAGATTTTAGAATTCAGATTTTAGATTTTAGGAATTGCTTATAACAATTGGAATTTGGAATTTAAATTTTGGAATTTATTTATTCAGGAGCAGAAAAATCATTTTCAAAAGAACGTTCAGTCCCGCTGTCCACTATATTCCCGATTAACAAAAACTACGGCTAAAAAGCCTTGTTTTTCTAAATCAGGAGATGCCGTTCCCATCGGGGCTAGATTAGACGTTTTGTTTTTAGACCTGATTTTACTCCCTCATAATATCCATTCTGCTTATTTTCTCGTCTTGTATTTCAAAAATAACCACCTGTTCTTTTTTCTCATTAATTCCATTTCTACCATAAACATATTCATGTACGATGGCTTTGTTTTCAAAAAAAATAGTTTTGATGAATTCAGCATTTAAATCAGGAGATTGCGCAAATAGCCTAACAAACATTTCCTGGCACTCTTTTTTACCGTTAATTACTAATGAATGATCTGAAAAATTATAGATTTTGGTGTCATCTGTATATAAAGTCATCATGCTATTAATATTTTTATTATTAAAAGCTAACATTTGAATATCGATAATTTCTGCTATTGTCATTTACTTTAAGTTTAATTAAATCAATCTTTGCGAACTTTGCGTAATTCTTCGCACACTCTTTGCGGTTAAATTTTAATTAGAAAGCTTTCCCAAACCTTCCTCTAAATTACTCACAAAATTAATCTGTCGGTTTTTATTACTTTCAAAAATAAAATCCTTAACGCTTTTACGTTCATATTTTTCAAAATCGCCAACTATAGCCACACGTACCCTGAAATTGGAAAATTTCTGAAGTATCTCGCCGGCAATTCCGTTTTTTAAATCAAAGAAAAGAGGCGTTATGTTTTTCTCATAAAGAATAATTCGGTCAAAATCCTGATAATACACATCAACCAATAACTGCGCACCATCTTCAATGGAATTAATTAGAATCTCTTCGGCAACTATTTCGGCAATTTTGGTATTGTTTTTAATATGGGTCTCTAATTTCATTTTTGTTTTTGAGTTAGACAAAATAACCTTTTATTTTTTGAACAGTCTCTTCAATTTGTTTCATATGATATTCCATCACTTTTTCCAATTGTAAAGTTCCACCCAGAATCAGCATTTTTTTATGAGTGAATCTTTTTCCTAAGCGGTCTTCGAGCATAATGGTTTCCATACTTTGTGCCATATTTATTTCTTCCAAGAACGTATTAGGATGCCCGGCCGTACAAATTACAAGTCCGAATGGAATGGTTTTCATCTTTTGAGAAGTTTCATTTTGTCCGTAAGCATATCCAACGGAATAAACCCTGTCAAACCAGCCTTTTAATTTTGCCGGACAATCGCTCCACCAAACCGGATATAAAAAAATAATACAATCGGCTTTTTCAATTTTGGCATGTTCCGCTAAAACGTCCTGAGAAATTGGAAGTTCTGTTTTGGCAAATCCTTCTCTTTCATATTCTTCCTCAGACATATCGCTCTGAAAGTTCATCACATATAAATCCGAAATTTCAAGATTCCAGTTTTGTTTTGAAATTTCAGATTTCAAATGTTCAAGAACCTGAAAAGTATAAGACTTTTCACTCGGATGACTGTAAACAATTAAGATATTCATAATCGATATTTAATAAAGATTGTCTTTTACTTCACGAACCCATTTTGGAGCATCATCAATATTTTGGCGCAATAATAAATTCAATTGGGCCACGTGATGTTGTACATGTCTCATGTTATAAAGTAAAATTTCAACGACATTATAGAGCATTGTTCCCGATTCATTTTTCCAATTACTTCTATAAATATCTTCAGTCATTGTAGCAATCAGACTACGGCATTTTTCTCTGCAAAATTCTAAATAAGTCAATACTTCGTTTTTTGTATAAACTCTCTCAGGCATTCTGTCTTCAAATTCAGAAAGTGAAAAAGGCTGCGGAGGTACAAAACCTCTGGGATCAAGCGTCAAATAATAATCCAGAAAAAAAGTACAATGAAAAGCATTATATCCAAATTGCTGTTCCGTATCCCAAAGTGATTCGGGACAAAATTCAATCGCATTTTTCAACATATCAATGCTTCCGCCAAATTGCCTCCAAAGTATTTCTTTTAAAGAATGGTCCATAATAGATTTTTTTTGCTAAACGAAAATACAAATTAAAACCAGATTAAAGATTACAATGGCAAAATTCAAATTCTGAATAAATAATGCAATGTTTTATCTAAAACAATAATATTTATTGCGATTTTTAAATTGGTATAAAGTTAATTCTTATTTTTAGCCATCTACAAATTCTATTCACTTATGAGGAAAATATTTAGCGTTGCAGTATTGCTGTTAATCACTTCTTTTTCTGTTTTTGCACAATTAAAAACACCATCAGAATTTATTCCGAATTACGGAAAACAAATCAGCTACTATAATCAGGTAGAAGATTATTTTAAATATCTGACAGAACAATCTCAGTTTATCAAAAAACAGAAATACGGTGCAACAAACGAACAGCGCGATCTGAATGTCTATTTTATTTCGACTCCTGAAAATCTCGCGAATCTGGAGCAAATCAGAAACAATAATTTAGCTTCAATTGGCTTATCAACAAATAAAACCACGACAGGCGATGATAAAATTATTGTCTGGCTTAGTTTCAATGTTCACGGAAATGAATTTGCCGGAACCGAAAGTGCCTTGACAGTTGCCTACGAACTTTTGAATCCATCAAACGAAGCGACCAAACAATGGCTGAAAAATACAATTGTAATTTTAGATCCATGCATTAATCCTGACGGTTACTCGCGTTACGGAAACTGGCTTAGAGAAATTACAGGCAAAAAAAATCATCCGGGTTTATATGACAGAGAGCATATGGAAGAATGGCCGGGCGGACGTTACAATCACTATCTCTTCGATTTGAATAGGGATTGGGCATGGCAAACACAAATCGAATCACAACAACGCATTAAATTGTACAATCAATGGATGCCGCAAGTGCATACAGATGTACATGAAATGAGTTATAACTCGCCATACTTTTTTCCGCCGGCAGCAGAACCCTTGCATGAATTTATTGAACAATATCAAAAGGATTTTTATAATGTTTTAGGTAAAAATATTTCGCAAAAATTCGACAAGCAAAACTGGATGTACAATACCAGAGAGCGTTTCGATTTGTTTTATCCGAGTTATGGAGATACTTATCCAACGTACAATGGAGCAGTTGGTCTAACATTAGAGCAGGGCGGAATAGGAGCGGGGCGTGAAGTAACGATGGAAAACGGAGCAAATGTTACCATCAAAGACCGATTAACGCATCACGCAACTGCAGTGTTGACGGTTGTCGAAAGTGCCGCTTCGCAAAAAGATATTCTCTTAAAAGGCTTCAGAGATTTTCATAGCAATGCCCGCATAAAAGCGAAAGGCGTTTACAATACCTATGTTTTAAAAAATAACCCAAAACTGGACCAATTGGCAGAATTACTGAAGAAAAACGACATCGAATTCAGTTATGCCGATGCTGCTGGCAACGCATCAGGGTTTCATTATCAAAATAAGAAAACCGAAAGTTTTAAAATCGAACCGAACGATTTAATAATAAAAGCAGATCAGCCGAGATCAGTTCTGGCGCAGGTTTTGTTTGAGCCAAATCAAAAATTAAACGATAGTTTGTCGTATGATATAACAGCCTGGGCTTTGCCTTTGGCGTATGGGATTGAAGGTTATGCGGTTAAGAATAATCTTTCGGTTAAAACAAAAGCTAAAATTGAAACAGTCGCGAAAACAGTTCCAGCCAGCGTGTATGCGTTTTACGTGCCGTGGAATAACAGAACTTCAGCACAGGTAGTTTCACTCTTGCATCAAGGCGGAATTAAAGTGCGTTCGGCTATGAAAAAAGCCGTTTTTGGAACCATTACAATCGAACCGGGCGGCTTAATTATCAGCCGTGCCGATAATCCAAAAATAGCCGATTTTGAAAAAACAGTTTCAGATATCATTAAAATCAAAACCGATTATAGTTTTATCACAACCGGATTTTCAACGAATTCTAAAGATATTGGAGGAGAGAATTTCATCTTGTTAAAAGCTCCAAAAATTCTAATGTTATCCGGAAAAGGAATCGTTTCAACCGAGTTTGGCGCAACCTGGCATTATCTGGACGAAACCATCAGTTATCCGGTAAGTATCGTCGAAACGGCAAATTTTAACCGGGTTAAATTGTACAATTACAATACTTTAATTCTTTGTGATGGTTCTTATGATTTTTCAGACGATCAGAAAAAACAAATCGATCAATGGATTAAAAATGGTGGAAAAGTAATAGCTATGAGCAGTGCGATTTCCTTATTTCAGGATCGGGAAGGATATGCTTTGAGTATGTTTGCAAGTAAAGAAGACAAAGAGAAATCAGAGAAAGAAGAAAAAGAAATCGAACTTAAAAAGCGCTTTTTAGACTTCGAAGGATCAGAGCGACGAGAGATTTCGGGCACAATTCCGGGCGCCATTATCGAGAATAAATTAGACAAAACCTACCCAATGGCTTTCGGTTTAGGAAACACCTATTTCAGCCTTAAAACCAACGAAAGATCATACTCGCTTTTAAAAAGCGCCATTAATGTTGCGTATATTCCAAAAGGATATATCAGCTATGGTTTTGTCGGAAATACGATCAGCAAAAAACTTAACGAAACGGTAAGTTTTGCGGTAGATAAAAGAGGCGACGGCTCTGTAATTTATATGATGGATAATCCGCTGTTTCGAGGTTTTTGGGAAAACGGAATCCTGTTATTCAGCAATTCACTATTTTTAGTCAATTAATAAAAATGCTCTTCAGATATGAAATTTGAAGAGCATTTTTTTATTCAGGAGCAGAAGGTTTCATTTTCAAAAGAAACTTCAGTCCCGCTGTCCGCTATATCTTTTTTTTGGCTGATGGCAGCCAAAAAAAAGGATACCGCTTCCCATCGGGGCTAGCGATTACGTTTTATTTTCATAAGAACCCAGGAAAATGAGAACAGAAATTTATTGTCTTACAAAATACAAATCACCAGCATCAACATAAGATTTTCCTAAAACCATTTCTTCATGGTTAGCACTAAAATAGGTCCATTTTGAACCGTCTATAAAAACGAGAAATTCTTTTCTTTCTTCAGGACTAGGGCCTTCGGACAAATAATCTAGTTTATACTCATATTTGTGGGTTTCTGTTTTTCCATCTGTGTTTATGATTAAATTAGAGTTAGGATAAAATGTGTAAGTGATGTTTTTATCTGAATAATCAGTGAAAAATTCTTTAATTTGACCATCGTCATAACTAAGTCCATAATTTCCTGTTTTTACTAATTTCCATGTTCCTACAACCGGGTTTGCTTTGTCATCATCGTCTGTACAGTTTGTGAAAGCAAAAAGAATAAAAATATAGGTAATAATTTTTTTCATAATAATTTATTTTACCCGTTCGTATTTTGATATAAAACAGTCGTAACATTCCTCGCTTAAAATCAGGTTTTTACCTTTAATTTCAAAAGATCGATCAACGAAAAACTCCTGAGTAATTGAAAGGCCTTTGTCTATTACAATCATTTCCTTATCACCCCCAAAAATTGATTTTTTAGTTTTTATAAAAAATTGCTGTTCGCGGGATAATTTTCCGTCAATATAAGTTTTAAGTGTAGAACCTGAAAATTCGATCTCTTTTTTTTGATCTGAAGCTGTCTGAGTAATTCCTGCAAAACCTCCAGTTGAAGAAACCCATAACCATCTTCCTTCCAGGTTTTTTTCCTTTGAAGCATTGGCATCAGCATTTTTAATGCTGTCTTCTGCACTATTACAGGAAAATAATAGTAAAACGGTAAAAAATAAAAAAGTAAATTTTTTCATGTTGATTGATTTAAAATACTTCTTGAGCCCTAACATATTCTGAATTACTACATTTATTACAAAAATGATTCATAAATAGTTTGTTATTGACAATTTTAAAGCCCTCGTGACTCGTGTCGCTCACAATTCCGGATACATTATTTATTGGCATGTAGCCACCTGTCACAATCGTTTGTAAAGGTCCGTCTCCATTTAATTGCTGTGTAACAACTTTAAAGGTGGTATCCATAGTTAAAACTCCATTGGTATACTTTTTAAAATTAGAACCTGAAAATTCAATTACAATCGTTATGTTTGTTGATGCAGCAGTTTTAATTGTACCGTCAACTCCGCTGGTAGTACTAACCCAATTCCATCGTCCCTGAAGATCTTTTTCAGCCTGAGCATCGGCTTTTTTAGTGCTATTCTCATCATCATTGCTATTGCAGGAACTTAAAATTATTAAAACAAACAATAAGAAATATTTTTTCATGGGTTAAAATTTATATCAGTTTAGTTAATAGATGTAAATTTTGTTAAATGGTTGCGTAAAAGTGTGATAATTTCTTAAAATTAAATATTTTATTTTAGATAGTTTTTTTTTAAGTCACTTTGATAAGCTTTTAAACTGATAAAACCGCTGGAGTCGGGTCGTTTTCCTTGATTCTGGCCTTGCATATTTTTCAATCTCGTATACATTTTCAATTGCTGAAATGTAAAGAATATCCGGTACAAATTTATCTGATTCGTTTTTTCGACTTTGCATTTTTCCCATTCTTAATTCATATTCTAAATCGCCAAAATTATTTTTAGCATTTATTTTTACATTCCCGGAAAACTGTTCCCAATCTGTGATGGTTGATTTTCCATTGCGATATTGAATCATTCTGGTTTCTGTTCCAATAAAATAGCCTCCTTTTTGAAATAAGGAATAGACAGAGGAAATGATAAGTCCCACACCAACGATTACAAATAGGCCTATAATCATGCCGGGTACTAACAATTCGCCTAAATCATCCCAACTCGCTGTTACCGGAACATCATTAGAAGTAAAATGTACTTCTTCATCTTTAAATAAAGGTCTGAAGAAAGCGACAACAAAAATGCTGACAAAAGCACAATAAGCTATACTGAAAATCAAACGCCCCACTGATTTACCAAGGGGAAGATTTCGTTTTGCTTTTATAGAAAATTCGATTTTTTCATTTTCAATTAGTTTTTTAAGATCGACTGGTAATTCAGTTAAAATCATTTTTTTGCGGTTTTGTTTTTGGTTGAGGTTAAATTTTTGACTATTATTAAATTGAGGTTATTTCATTATTTCAATCGCTCTAAAACGCCTTTGCGTTTGACAATGTTTTTATAATCCCATTGTATTGCTCTTGCTTTTTTGAGCCAACGTTCTACATCTTCTTTATTGATTTGTTCAGATGAAGTATAACGAAATTCAGCTGCTTTAAAAGAACCTTCATTGGACAGTTTTTCTTCCTCAAATGATTGTCCGCTCCAAAAGAGTAATCGAACATTGTTTTTTAGTTTACTATAACCAACAATCGGATTTCCATCTAAAAACCAAACCGGATGTGCGTGCCAGATTTTATTTTCTGCATCGGGTAAATTTTCATTTATTATTGCGGCAAGCTGATTACAGATTTCTTTATCTGAATCGCTTTGCAAATTGTTATAATCTTGTACGGCTGCATTCATAATCAATATAGTTTGTTGATTGATAGTAGAATTCTAAATCTAAAATACTCTTTTTTTATTACAAAAATTAAGAAAGAAATGTTCTTATAAAAACCGGACTGCGTGAGGGATAGAGGTAAGCTACCGCAGTAGCAGCGAAAGCCCGACACCACCCCGATAAGAGGGCGTATATGTGCAAAGAAAATTTGCCCTCTTATCGGGGTGGTGGCACGCCCAAATAAAAAATCCGACCTGCTTTCACAAATCGGATTCTGATATTTTATTAAACTTAAATTACAACTGAACTACTTTTCCGGTATGTACGTCATATCGCATAGCAATAATTTTTACCTGATGCTCTTTTACGATAGGATTGTCCTGAATTAATTTTATTGAATGTTCGATATTGGCGTTAATGGCTCCCAAATAGTTAGTTGCTTTTGGAGTTGTTTTATCCGCATCAATTTCTTCTTTTTCTTGTGAAATCGTTTCAACGATATTATCTATATGATTGAAATGTTTTTTATAAGAACCATCTTTATCATTAATATATGCTTTTATAGCACCACATTCTGTGTGCCCTAAAACAATAATCAACTTGGTATCTAAATGCTCGACAGCATATTCGATACTTCCCATGTCGATATCAGAAATTAAATTTCCGGCATTTCGAATTACGAACAGGTCCCCAATTCCCTGATCAAATACAATTTCAGGAGAAACACGGCTGTCTGAGCACGTAATCACAACTGCAAAAGGTTTTTGTCCGTCCTGATTGGCTAAAACTGTTTTCTTGCTTTGGCGTGGATGAGCTGATCTTCCGTTTAGAAATCTTTCATTACCCATTGTTAATTGTTCCAGAGAAGTTAATTCTTTCTCTTCTTTAACCTGAGTGTGTTTCTTGCAGCTAATTACAGAAAAAATTATAAAAGCAAATATTGCAATTTTTGTTTTCATTCGTTATTTTTTTAAATTATAAGTTATTCAATGCTCTATTATAGAACCGCGCAAAATTATTTTGCTTTTACACACAAATTAGCCATCAGAAGTTTTTATAGTATCAATTTAATTTATTTTTTAAATGAGTTGAAAGTGGCTGAAATATTGGCTACGAATTCTTTTGTGTATTGTCCGGTTGGGTCTAAATCGGGATCTAAAATGGTTATCTCCAGACCGCTTAGTTTTTCACTTTGAAACAAATAGGAGGTAAGTTCATTAAATTCAGTGTAAGTTAAGCCATCAGGTGTTCGACTGTCTACACACGGCATAATTGAATCGTTTAAGACGTCTACATCGATATGAATCCAAAATCCATCCAGATTCTTTGCTGCAATTTCTGAAAGAAAAGAATTGACACAATTTTCAATTCCTTTTTTTCTCAACATATCCAGACTTAAATAAGTGGCATTAGAATTCCGAATCTCATTTTCATATTCCTCATCATATTCGCGATTGCCTACGCACCACAGATTTTCTTCTTTGATATAAGGAGATAAATTGAGAATATCGCTTAATTTTTCATGCCCGTTTCCTGTAACAATAGAAGCTGCCATTCCGCCAACGCCACCGGTTTCAGACAAGGAAATATTCATAAAATCGGTATGCCCATCGAGATAAAATAACCCATAATTTCCTTTCTGTTTTAAAGCAATTGCTGACCCTAAAAGTATGCTGCAATCGCCGCCAAGTATAAAAGGGAATTTATTTTGAGTCAATAAATTATTTATTAAATAAGCTTGCTCTCTGGCATATTCAACTAAGGAATTTGCATTAAGAATTTGCGTTTTATGATCTCTAAGATTGGAATATTTAGGAGGATCAATCCTAATAATATCTTTATGCGGAATGAATTTATGCAAATTGTGTTTCCATAACCAGTCCGGTAACTTTTTTACCCCGGGCTCTTTTCCTGGCTGAGGTTCTTTTAAACCTAAATTTGATGGAAATTCAACAATGTATACTTCTTTCATAACCTTTTATTTATTGTAAAGTTATGAAAATAAAAAGGTTTGTTTTTTTGTCTTTGAAAAATCAATTGCAAAAAATCCGACTTGCTTTCACAAATCGGATTTTTAAATTGAAAATTATATGTAACCGTAAAACGGTTTTGTATTACAAGTGAATTACTTCGCCGTAAGCATCAGCAACAGCTTCCATAACAGCCTCGCTCATTGTTGGGTGAGGGTGAATAGATTTTAAGATTTCATGACCTGTAGTTTCTAGTTTACGGGCTACAACTGCCTCAGCAATCATATCTGTAACACCAGCACCAATCATATGACATCCTAACCATTCTCCGTATTTTGCATCGAAAATTACTTTTACGAATCCGTCAGGAGTTCCGGCAGCTTTCGCTTTTCCTGAAGCTGAGAATGGGAATTTACCAATTTTTAATTCGTATCCTTTTTCTTTAGCTTGTTTTTCAGTTAAACCAACAGAAGCAATTTCAGGAGTTGCGTACGTACAACCAGGAACGTTTCCGTAATCGATTGGGTCTACGTGCAAACCTTTAATTTTCTCCACACAGTTAATTCCTTCAGCAGAAGCTACGTGAGCTAGAGCCTGTCCTGGAGTAACATCTCCAATTGCGTAGTAACCAGGAATGTTAGTTGCGTTGTAAGCGTTTACTAAGATTTTATCTCTGTCTACAGCGATTCCAACTTCTTCTAAACCAATGTTTTCAATATTAGTTTTGATTCCAACTGCAGAAAGTAAAATGTCAGCTTCAAGAACTTCTTCTCCTTTTGCAGTTTTAACAAATGCTTTAACTCCTGCACCAGTTGTATCAATACGTTCAACAGATGAGTTAGTCATAATCTTAATTCCGGCTTTTTTCAAAGAACGCTCAAACTGTTTTGAGATATCTTCGTCTTCTACAGGAACTACGTTTGGCATAAATTCTACAATAGTAACGTCTGTTCCCATTGAGTTGTAAAAGTGAGCGAATTCCACTCCAATTGCTCCGGAACCTACAATAATCATAGATTTTGGCTGCGTTGGTAATGTCATTGCCTGACGGTATCCAATAACTTTTACTCCGTCTTGTGGCAAGTTTGGTAACTCACGAGAGCGAGCTCCGGTTGCGATGATAATGTGATCAGCGCTATATTCAGTTACCTTATTATCTTTATCTGTAACGTCAAGTTTTTTACCTGGTTTTAATTTTCCAAAACCTTCAATAACGTCAATTTTGTTTTTTTTCATCAAGAACTGAACTCCTTTGCTCATTCCTTCAGCAACACCACGGCTACGTTGTACAACTGCAGGGAAATCTTTATCGAATTCAGAAACTTTTAATCCGTAATCTGAAGCGTGTTTTAAATAATCAAAAACCTGAGCTGATTTTAGTAACGCTTTAGTTGGGATACATCCCCAGTTTAAACATACACCACCAAGGTTTTCTTTTTCAACTACAGCTACTTTAAAGCCTAATTGTGAAGCTCTAATCGCTGTTACATATCCGCCAGGACCACTTCCTAAAACAATAACGTCGTATTTCATTTTTTTGGTTTTTAGTATTTATAACCGAAAATGAGGTTTATATTTCCGAAACTCACTCTTCGATTTTTCTTTTGTTATTTGTGTTTGCGAATTTAAGGATTTATTTTAAAAAACACTTTAAAATTTATTTTTACCCATACTGATTTTGACCTTTTCACAGAGATTCTGATAAAAGTTATAGAAAAAAGTAAAATGAAGTTTGTTTTGTAGCTTTTTTTAACAAAAATGCAGGAAGGTTAGAATGAGAAAATTAGAGAATGAGGAAATTAGATAAATTAAAAATTGCTAAATGTAATACTTAACTTTTCAGTTGCATATCACATTTAGCAATTCATAACTTATAATTCATAATTATACTTTCACATGCCCCCAATTTTCTCCGCTGGCAATTCGTCTGATTTGCATTTCGCTTACGCCGAATTGTTTGGCAATCATTTTCAAACGTGTTTTTTGTTCTGGTCGTGCCAGAATTTTCTTGATTAGCATGACTTTAGTCGTAGTTAATTTTCGTCCGTCTGCTTTTAGGTTATGTTCGATAAGATTTTTCTTTGCCTGAATCACACGTGGGCTTTTGCGGCTGTGCGCCATCATTTCGGCTTTTGTTGCCCAGCGTAAATTGCTTACATCGTCATTGCTTCTATTGTAGTCTAAATGCAAAACATAAGTCTGTTCTTCAGAATCTTTCGGAAGAAAATATTGGGCAACTAATTTGTATAAAAACAGGTATTTGTTGACTATTTTGTCGTCTTTTTTGACTTTGAATCTAAAGGTAGGATAACCATCACTCAAACCGCCTTTTAGGATGCGGCCGTTTTCAATTTCGTCAGTAAAGCTTATTAAACGGCCTCTGTTTGAAATGGCGTAACGTAATTGTAATGAAGCATTTATTTCTATTTCTTTGAATTGTTCGTTTGGGTAAAATCTGTTTTGTGGCATTTTTCTTTTACATTTGATTTCTATTATCTCAAAGATAAAAAAACCAAAAGTTAAAAAAGTTACATAATTTCCACAGAATATTACATTTATGATTCCTATAACGCTAATTTAACTTTTTTAAGAACTTTTTTAGCATTTCAAAATCTAGTTCGCAACCGAAAACTGTGAGTCGTATAAATTTTTGTAATAACCTTCTGCCTTATTTAACAATTCCTGATGTGTACCCTGTTCTACAATTAATCCTTTGTCCATAACAACAATTTTATCTGCATTTACAATTGTTGCCAATCGATGCGCAATAATAATAGAAGTTCTTCCTTTGGTAATTGTTTCTGTAGCACGCTGAATCAATTCTTCTGAATAGGTATCAATAGATGAGGTCGCTTCATCCAGAATCAAAATACTTGGGTTACTCACATACGAACGTAAAAAGGCGATTAATTGACGCTGTCCTGAGGACAGCATTACACCACGTTCTTTTACATCAAAATCGTAATTATCAGGCAAACTCATAATGAAATCGTGCACGCCGATTTTTTTCGCAGCATTCAAAACCTGTTCGTGGGTAATTTCCGGATTTTGTAAAGTGATATTGTTGTAAATGGTATCAGCAAATAAAAACACATCCTGCAAAACCACGGCAATTTGTTTTCTTAAGGAAGCCAAAGTATAGTTTTCGATATTATGTCCGTCAATAAAAATAGTGCCGCTATTGATTTCATAAAAGCGATTCAACAAATTAATTATTGTCGATTTTCCGGCTCCGGTCGAACCTACTATGGCAATGGTTTGCCCTGAAGAAACAGATAAATCAATACCTTTAATTACTTCTTCTTCCGGAATATAACTAAAACGCACGTCCTTAAATTCGATACTTCCGTCAAAAATTGGCGCTTCAAGCGTTCCGGTATCCTGAATGTGATCTTGCGTATCAATAATATCAAAAACACGATTAGCAGCAATCATTCCTAATTGCATCTCGTTGAATTTATCCGCAATCTGACGAAGTGGATTGAATAACATCCCGATGAACATCGTATAAGAAAACAAATCTCCAAAAGTTGTAAAATGATCGCCGTTCAGGATTTTAAATCCGCCATAAACTACAACTAATCCTAAAGTGATGGACGAAATAATATCGGCAATTGGGAAAAATATCGAGTTGTATAAAATCGTTTTGATCCATGCAACGCGGTGTTTATTATTGATGTCTTTAAAATTTTCAGCTTCGATTTTTTCACGGTTAAAAAGCTGTACGATTTTCATTCCCGTAACGCGTTCCTGCACAAAAGAGTTCATATTGGCAATCTGTGTACGAACTTCTTCAAAAGCAACCTGCATTTTGCGTTGAAAAATTCGGGTAATATAAACCAGGATTGGCATCGCGACAATTACGATCCAGGTCAGTTTCCAGTTCATATAAAACATAAAAATCAAAACAACCAGCATTTTCATCAAATCACTTATAATCATAAATAATCCCTGACTGAAAATACGAGCAATTGATTCAATATCTGAAACGGATCTTGTAACCAATTGTCCAACCGGAACCAAATCAAAATATTTCATTCTGAAACTTAAAATATGTTTGAAAAGTTTGGTACGAATGTCTTTTACAATATCCTGACCTAGCCAGTTGGCCCAATAGACAAAATAGAATTGAGAGAAAACCTCCATCAAAAGCACCACTCCCATCAAAATAATGTACATCAATAAACCATGTTTATCATGTGTTTTGATATAGCCGTCGACCGTTTGTTTTAATAAATAGGGACGAAGGGCCGCAAAAATCGACAGTGAGACTGCGAAAATAATAACGCCGTAATAGCGCCATTTATAAGGCTTTGTATATGTTAAAATTCGTTTGAATAATCCAGTATCGAATGCTTTTGCTTTCATTTGTTTTTTTGCTTTAAGCTATAGGCATTAAGCTTTAGGCTTTTTAATAAAGGCTTAATGCCTATAGCCTATAGCTTAAAGCCTAAAGCTATAAATAATCGTAATCAATTTCGGTTAAATATAAACCATGTGCCGGAACCGAAAAACCCGCTTTTTCTCTGCTTTTACTGGCAATAATGTTTTCAAAATCGTCTAATGAAATTTTGTGCAATCCAATATTTACCAAAGTCCCAACAATAGAACGAACCATATTTCGTAAAAAACGATTCGCTGAAATCGTAAAAATCAGTTTATTATTTTCTTGTTTCCAATGAGCCTCAAAAATCGTGCAATCAAATGTATTGACATCTGTATTTACTTTCGAAAAACATTGAAAATCGGTATGATTCAGTAAAATTTTCGCAGCTTCATTCATCAAAGCTACATCTAATTTTTGATTAAAATACCAGCTCAATTCCTCCAAAAACGGATTTTTAACAGTATTGATATGGTATTCATATGTTCGTTTTGTAGCATCAAAGCGGCAATGGGCATCATCATGAACTAATATCAAATCAAAAATTGCGATATCTTTTGGGAGATAGGAGTTTAGTTTGTGTACTAAATTCGGAACATCAATTTCAGTTTCAAAATCAAAATGCCCGTACATTTCCTGTGCATGAACTCCAGTATCAGTTCTTCCGGCGCCCATAACATTTATAGGAGCATTTAATAATACCGAAAGCGCTTTGTTTAAAGTTTCCTGAACAGAAGCCGCATTCGGCTGAAATTGCCAGCCATGGTAATGTGTTCCGTTATAAGCAAATTGAATAAAATATCTCAAAGTATAGGTTCAAAGGTTCAGAGAGGCAAAGGTACAAAGGTTTTTTTGAAGTTGTAAGGTTCTGAGATGCTAAGGTTCTGAGATTTTCTTTTTTAAAACTTCTAAACTTTTTAATTTTCGTATTTAACGAATTCAAAAATACTTAGCAGCTTAGAATCTTAGCAACTCGGAAACTCGACAGAACTGTTAAAACCCAAAATACCAATCATAGTTTACACAGCAAAAAATCGTGTCAGAAATTGACAATTCCAACGATAGAAAATCAATTAAATTTTAACTTTTTTTGCTAAAAATTATCAAACGTTAATTTTCAAAATATTTCATTTTAACAGAAAGTATTTCTCCTATGTTTGTAATCTAAATATCAAAAACTATGAATGAAATTACTTCTTACTGGTGGATAATTTTAATCTTATTCTCCATTATTTTTTACAAATTTATTTTACGCGTTTTCTTCGGAATGGTAATGGTTCCAGAGGATAAAATTGGTCTTGTGACCAAAAAATTCGTTTTGTTTGGAGCCGACAGGTCGCTTCCGGATGGTCGTATTATTGCGACAAAAGGAGAAGCCGGTTATCAGGCAAAAACGCTTGCCCCGGGTTTGTACTGGGGAATGTGGATCTGGCAATATTCAATCGACATGTCTGGGTTTACAGTTATTCCGGAAGGAAAGATTGGATTGGTTTTAAGTAAAGACGGACAGGAAATTCCAACCGGACGAATCTTAGCCCGAAAAGTAGACAGTGATAACTTTCAGGATGCTACTTTTTTCTTAAACAATGGCGGACAAAAAGGACGTCAGACCGCTTTTATTACGACAGGTTCGTATCGTATTAATACATTTTTATTTGAAATTGTTATTGCAGACCAAATCAAGATTTATGAGAACATGATTGGTATTGTAACAGCTTTAGATGGAGAACCAATTCCACAAGGACAAATTGCCGGTAAGTTTGTTGAAGGCCATAATAACTTTCAGGATTTTGACAAGTTTTTAGATTCTGGCGGTAATCGTGGATTGCAGCCTCAGGTAATGTTGGCCGGATCGTATTACATAAATACATGGGGAATTTTAATTGAACAAAATCCAATGACGGATGTACCAATTGGCTACGTTGGAGTTGTGATTTCTTATATTGGAGAAGATGGACAAGATGTTACAGGCGATACTTTTAAACACGGAAATATTGTTTCAAAAGGGCAACGCGGTGTTTGGATGGAACCACTTGGGCCAGGAAAATATGCATTGAATAAATACACAACGAAACTAGAGCCGGTTCCAACAACTAATTTAGTTTTGAACTGGGCTAATGCCAGAAGTGAATCGCATGATTTGGATAAAAATTTGTCTACAATTACGGTTCGTTCAAAAGATGGTTTCCCTTTTAATTTAGATGTTGCTCAGATTATTCACGTGCCCGCAGCTGAAGCGCCAAAAGTAATTGCCCGTTTTGGAAGCATGAATAACCTGGTTTCTCAGGTTTTAGAACCGACAATTGGTAACTATTTCAGAAACTCAGCTCAGGACAGCGATGTGATTTCTTTTTTAAGTACCAGAAAAGAACGTCAGGAATCAGCTAAAAATCATATTAAATTAGTGCTTGACGAATATAACGTAAATGCTGTTGATACTTTGATTGGAGATATCGTTCCGCCAGATTCATTGATGAAAACTTTAACGGATAGAAAATTGGCTGAAGAAGAGCAGAAAACGTATCAAACCCAAAGAATGGCGCAGGAACAGCGTCAGGGAATGGAGAAAGAAACTGCGATTGCCGATATGCAAAAAGAAATAGTTCGTGCATCGCAAAGTGTTGAAATTGCACAAAGAACTGCAGATGCAACGGTTAAAAAAGCAGAAGGGGATGCAACCAGTTTAAAATTGAATGTAAACGCTGAAGCGGAGGCTACAAAAATGCGTGCTAATGCCGAAGCCGAAGCAACCAAAGCAAGAGCCGGAGCACAGGCAGAAGCAACTAAACTGAACGCAAGTGCCGAAGCAGAAAGAATCTCAAAAACAGGTTTGGCTGAAGCAGAGAAAATTATGGCAATTGGTAAATCAACAGCCGAATCGTATCAATTGCAGGTTAGCGCAATGGGAGGTGACAACTTTACCAGATACAAAGTTACCGAGGAAATTGGTAAAGGAAATATCAAAGTAATTCCGGATGTATTAATTTCTGGAAACGGTGGTTCTGATGGTTCAATTAGCGGTCTGTTAGGATTAAAGCTAATGGAAATGATGGATACAAAAGATTCTAAGGATGGTAAAAATTCTAAGAATTAATAGCTGTTTATAATCTAGAATATTAGATGTAAAATGTAAAACATACAGCAGTCCTTACAGGTTTTAAAAACCTGTAAGGACTAACATCGAATAAAAAAATCCGATTTGCCAATGCAAATCGGATTTTTTTATAAAAAAGCTTAGTCCCGAAGCCTCGGGATAGCACTTTAGAATCTTAGTAACTTTAAAAAAAATCTCAGTACCTTAGCACCTTAGAATCTTAGCCTCTTACAATGACAAAAATCCTTCTCCTTTCTGATACTCATAGTCATATTGATGATACTATTTTAAAATATGTGGCTTTGGCCGATGAAGTTTGGCATGCAGGAGATATTGGAGATTTGCATGTTACCGATACCATAAAAAAGCTAAAACCTTTGCGTTGTGTGTACGGTAATATTGACGGGGGAGAAGCACGAATGGAATTTCCGTTACACAATCGATTTTTATGTGAAAATGTTTCGGTTTGGATTACACATATTGGAGGTTATCCGGGAAAATACAATCCGGCGATTAGGGAAGAAATGACTTTAAATCCTCCTAAGTTATTTATCTGCGGACATTCACATATTTTAAAAGTAATGTTCGATAAAAAGAATAATTTACTGCATATGAATCCCGGGGCGTGCGGGAAAAGTGGTTTCCATCAAATGCGTACGATGTTGCGATTTGTAATTGACGATGATAAAATAAAAGACCTGGAAATTATTGAAATAGGGAAAAAATAAGCTTTTTTTAATGCTGATGAGGTAAAGGGATCTTTATTTTTATTGTGGTTCCTTCATTAGGATTAGAAGTAATATCAAAGCTTCCTTTAAATTTTTTAATTCGGGCTCTTATCCGGTTAAGCCCAAAACCTTCATCTTTTATTTTTTTTGTTTTGAACCCTTTTCCGTCATCGTGAATCCTTAGAATAAAATGATTGTTTTTTTCTTTTAGTCCTATTTCGGCTTTTTTTGCCCCGCTATGTTTTATGATATTATTACAAAGCTCTGATGTGATAAAATAAAGTTTCATTTCGAATTTTTCAATGTATCTTTTTTCTGTTGGAATTGTAGTTGCAAATTCAAAAGTGATACTTGAATTTGAATTTCTTTCGCATAAATCTTCCAAGGCATAAATCAAACCAAAACGCACCAAAAGACTAGGAACCAGTTCGTGTGACATATCACGCAAAAGATCATGAACATCGGCCAAAATAACTTTGGTTTTCTGAATTTCACCAGATTCTATATTGTTTTGATTGGTGAAAACATTTAAGTGCAATCCCGCAGATGACAACAAGGAATTAATGTTGTCATGTAAAAATGAAGCGATTTTTTTACGTTCTAATTCCTGCGTGTCGATTCCGGAATTTATAACATCTAATAGTATTTTTTGCTTGATGTCTTTTCGTTTAATTTTCTGTTTTAATTTAGTATTCTGATAAAAGAAATAGAATAAAAAAAAGAGGATTATAATAAGAACAATAGATAAACTGACTACTTTTTTATTTCTTAATTGTTCGTATTTATGAAGTTGAGAGGCATTGAGTTCTTTTGTTTTTTTAATGGATATATTGCTTTCTTCTTTTGAAGGTTCTTTTTGCGGACTATAAACAGTACTTTCACTAGATGAAATGAAGAAAATAAAAAGAACTAAAATTCTAATGAAAGGCATAATCAGTAGTTGTTAAAACTAATTTTATTTTTTCTGGCTGATTCATGGATTAATCAAATGGTTTTTTAACGCATATTTGACCAGACCAATGGTGTTTTTAGTTTGCAATTTTCTCATGATGTTTTTTCGATGTGTTTCGACCGTATTAGTGCTGATAAAAAGTTTTTCACTTATTTCTTTTCCAGTATATTCTAATGAAATTAAAGTGACAATCTCAATTTCCCTTGGACTCAAAATGGGGTTTTCGATGTAAATATTTTTATTTAATTTGGGATTATTATGTGTGAAAGTGTTGAAAATTTTTTCTCTTACGGCATCAGAAAAATATTCTTGTCCCTGATAAACAATCTCGATGGCTTCAATAATATTTTTGCCTGCACATTTTTTGGTTAGATAACCTTTTGCGCCAAATTTCATTACTTCTTTAATGATTTTTAATTCATCATAGCTGGATAAAATAATGACTTTGCATGGACTTTTATTTTTATTAAACTCCTGTAAAACTTCGATTCCGTCTTTTTGAGGCATGCTGATATCCAAAACTAATATATCAGCATTATTTTCAATGACATCGTTGTGTACTGTAGTGCCATTCAAAGAATTTCCAACGACTTCAAAATTGGGAACTGTCTGTAATAAATTGGTAAGACCATCAATGAGTACCTGATGGTCATCTGCAAGATGTATTCTTATTTTGTTTGTTATCATTGTTTTTGGAAATGAAAAAGCAAAATTAGAAAGAAGATATCTTGTTAAACTGCCTCAATAAAGTCACAGTATATCATTTTAAGCCACAAAAAAACCCGAATATAAATTCGGGTTCTCTTCGCACAAAAAAATTAAGTTTATAGGTTTATCTCAAACGGTCAACAGATTTTACGAGATCTTCATCCTTCTTGATGGCTTTATTAGCTAACACTAATAACACGATAGTAACAATCGGTAGAAACATCCCAATACCTTTCTCTGAAACAATATTACTTGTCTCTCCAGATAAGTTTAGTGATCGATATACAAATAATCCTAATAAAATTAAATTTAATATTATGTTCAGTCTGCCCATTACAAACTGATTTTGTCTTTTTTTGTATGAAATAATGCTGATAACAGTAAGCATTGTACTTAGACCTAAAAGTATAGTATAAACCTGGTCTTGCATAAAATAGAATGCTTTTCCTGTATTTAATGTCCAAAGCGGAATAAAAAACATTAAAACCCCTGTAATAACAAAGGTAAGAAGTAAATATACGGTTTGAATTCTTTGTATCATGGTCTAAAATTGTTTTACAAAAATATATTTTCTTTTTTATAAATACTATTGTATGATTAAATTTTATTCGTATTATTGCATCATAATACCGTAAGCACTTCATACTGCGGTCAATTGAAAACAATTATCTACCTATTCTTTTTACAGTATTTCCTTTAAAATAATTAAATTCATAGAATATTCATGTTTGATATTTCTGCATTAAAAGAAATGAAGCTTTCTGAGCTTCAAGAAATAGCTAAGTTAGCTAAAACTATAAAGTTTAATGGCGTTAAAAAAGAGACTTTAATCAGTCAGATTTTAGCACATCAGGAAGCGACTGAAAAGCCGCCTGTCAATGTTGCGCCCCAAGCAGAAATAGTGGATGATAAACCTAAAAGAGCAAGGATTCTTCCGGTTAAAAAAGCAGCAATTAGTAAAAATGCTCCTGTTTTAGAATTTGATAAAGTAGAGGATACAGCAGAGAAAATAGAGGAAACACCTGAAAAAGTGGTTACACCTAAAATTTCAAAACCCAACACGAAAATTCAACCGGTTCCACAAGTTCAGGAAGTTGCAGAATCTGCACCGGTAGAGAAAAAGGGTCCGAAAATCGTAAAGTTTAATAAATCAGCTTACGAGAAAAAGGTAGCTTTACAAAAGGAAAAAGAAGTTCCGTCTGAAGAAATAACTGAGACTGAAGCTGAAACTGTAGCTCCGGCTCCGGTAGCTGAAAAAATTGAAGGAACTGCTCCGGTAAAAAAGATTAATCCAAATCAGATTAAAAATCCAAATCCGAACCAAAACCCAAACCAGAATCCAAATCAAAATGGAAACGGGAATAACGGAAACCAAAATCCAAATCATAAAAATAAAAAGAATAATTTCAGAGATTCAGACTTTGAATTTGATGGAATTATTGAAAGTGAAGGTGTTCTTGAAATGATGCCTGACGGATACGGTTTCTTACGTTCATCAGATTATAATTACTTAGCCTCTCCGGATGATATTTATTTATCAACGTCACAAATCAGGTTATTCGGTCTTAAAACCGGAGATACTGTAAAAGGAGTGGTTCGTCCTCCGAAAGAAGGCGAGAAATTTTTCCCTTTAGTTCGTGTACTAAAAATTAATGGTCACGATCCGCAGGTAGTTCGCGACAGAGTTTCTTTCGAACACCTGACTCCGGTTTTTCCTTCTGAAAAATTCAAATTAGCAGAGAAAGGAAGTTCTGTTTCAACCCGTATTATCGATTTATTTTCTCCAATAGGAAAAGGACAACGTGGTATGATAGTCGCACAACCGAAAACCGGTAAAACAATGTTGCTAAAAGACATTGCCAACGCGATTGCAGCCAATCATCCTGAAGTTTATTTAATCGTTCTTTTAATTGATGAACGTCCTGAAGAAGTTACAGATATGCAAAGAAGTGTTCGTGGAGAAGTTATCGCTTCAACTTTCGACAGAGAACCACAAGAACACGTGAAAATTGCAAATATTGTTTTAGAAAAAGCAAAACGTTTAGTAGAATGCGGACATGATGTCGTAATCTTACTAGACTCAATTACACGTTTGGCAAGAGCTTACAATACTGTACAACCAGCTTCCGGTAAAGTATTAAGTGGAGGTGTTGATGCTAATGCATTACAAAAACCAAAACGTTTCTTTGGAGCAGCCAGAAATGTTGAAAACGGTGGATCATTAAGTATCATCGCAACAGCATTGACTGAGACTGGTTCTAAAATGGATGAGGTTATCTTCGAAGAATTTAAAGGAACCGGTAACATGGAACTTCAATTGGATCGTAAAATTGCGAACAAACGTATTTTCCCTGCAATCGATCTTACATCTTCAAGTACACGTCGTGATGATTTATTATTAGACGAGAAAACACTACAAAGAATGTGGATTATGCGTAAATATCTATCGGATATGAACCCGGTAGAATCTATGGATTTTGTAAACGAACGTTTCAAGAAAACCAGAAATAATGAAGAGTTTTTGATTTCTATGAATGACTAAAAAAGATGCTAAAGTACTAAGTTGCTAAGCTTCTAAGTTTTTTTTGAGATTAAACTAAATGATATAAAAAAAGGGATGAGTTTTAAAACTCATCCCTTTTTTGTTTTTCTTAAGTAGAAGCTAAGTTTCTCAGAACCTTAGCAACTTAGGATCTCAGTAACTTATTTCTTATCCACTACCGGTCTATTCTCTCTATTAGCCAAATCCCAGGCTACGACAAATGCTAATTGTGCTCTTTTTGCTAAAGCATCGTATTCGATTTTTTCTGGTTCGTCGCCTTTTTCATGATAATCTTCGTGAACTCCATTGAAGAAGAAAACGGCAGGAATACCAAATTTCGCAAAGTTATAATGGTCAGAACGCTCGTAGAAATGATTTGGATCTTTAGGATCGTTAAATTTAAAATCTAAATCTAATTTTGTGTATTTGTTGTTTTGAGCTACGACAGCATTGTGTAGGTCTGATGAGAGTCTGTCAGCACCGATTACATAAACATAATTGTTGGTTTTAGCATGTTCAACATCACGACGTCCGATCATATCGATGTTGATGTCACTAATAGTGTTTGCAATTGGAAACAATGGGTTTTCAGAATAATAACGCGATCCATGCAGGCCATGTTCTTCACCGGTTACATGTAAAAATAAGATAGAACGTTTTGGTCCGTGTCCGTCTTTTTTTGCTTTTGCGAATGCTTTTGCAATTTCCATAACGGCAACAGTTCCCGAACCATCATCATCAGCTCCGTTATAGATTTCTCCGTTTTTAATTCCAACGTGATCGTAATGCGCGGAAATTACTAAAACTTCATCAGGTTTTTCAGAACCTTCAATATAGGCCCATATATTTTCTGAATCGGGTAAATTTTCATTACGTTTTGCATTCAAAAATGCTGCCGGAATGTGTTGGTAATAATCTGTTGCTCCTTTTGGGAACGAAATTTTATTTTTTTTGTATTGCTCAATCATATAAAGCCCTGCTTTTTTCTGTCCTTTCGAACCCGTTTCTCGGCCTTCCATTTCGTCAGAAGCAACAACATAAAGCATTTTTTTTAAGTCTTTTGCTGTAATGGTATTCATGTATTTGGTTGGATCTGAGTTGTCTTTCGAAGCAACAGACTGTGCATTTTTACATGAAAATGCTGAAGCAATTAGTAATAGAATTACAATTTTTTTCATTGATAAGTTTAGTGTAAGTTGATAAATATATATAACACATAAAAAGTAAGTAAAAATAGGATAAAAAAGAAGTTTATAAAAAATAAGATAAAACTTTTAACAAATGAAACTATTCTGCTTTCGCCGTAAAAACGGTGATGTGCCGGATAAAAATAATAACACATCCAGACAATCCCAACGAAATTAATAAGATTACCTATGAGAGTAAGTGGACCGTTTTCTCCAAATAAGCCAATTATTCTGGTGGTAATAAATAAAAGGAGAAATATTAAAAGTAAAAAGGAGAAATAATGTAAGGTGAAAATACCGTGATCAAAATAGTACCATTTCTTTTTGTTATGGAAAATCCATAAAAAGAAGGCAAAGAAAGGCATTATAATGAACAGAATTTTTGGGATGTTATGAATAAAAGACTCGATAAATTTTTCGATAATTTGCTTTTTGGTATTATGTTCGGTAACATGCACCGCTTTTTCGTAAATCCAATATGAAAAGTCAGAAAGTTTTTCGCTCTCTTTTCCATACTTTTGAATAGAGTCAATTTCTTTCATTGTTTTAAAGTGAAAGTAATTTTTATTGACTTGTTTCATCGTTTTTGATTCAGCGTAGTTTTTATCCCCGTTTAAATCGTTGACTTTACCATCTTTCTCTTGTTTTACCAGGCTTGAAGTGATTTCTTTTTCACTTTTGCTTAAGTTTTCGCTTACCTTATTCGGAAACATGGCAATCAATAAGAAAGTAATAAAACTGATAAAGATATAAAGACGAACGGGTGCCAGATAGGATAATCTTTTCCCGGATAAATATTCTTTAGTTAAAGTGGCAGGTTTAAAAAGGAGATTTTTGATCGTTTTCCAAAATGCATTTTCATAATGCGTTAAATCTTCAAAGAAATGAATAAATAAATGATGGAAGGTCTTTCGGCTGTCTGTGTTTTCCTGTCCGCAATTTGGACAAAATTTTTGTTCAACGACGTGTCTGCAATTCAAACAGGTTTTGTCTTTTCTAATAGGACTGTGTGACATTGGTTAATTTATTGATTGTGATTTGGTTGTTGGTTATAGGTTTGGATTGGATGAACCGATTAACACAAATTTTAATTTTATAAAATCCGTGATAACCCGTTCAAATCCGTTTAATCCGCTGGCAATTATTTTTTCAGTACTTCATCAAGAAAAAGCTTTAAATGCTCAAATGATCTTTTGGCAGCAACAGGATTATAAGCCGCTCCTTTAGAATTATCACTTCCTGCTTCCGGATTGGTGAAAGAGTGAACAGAATCTGCGTAATAAATCATTTGCCAGTCTGCTTTTGAATCGCGCATTTCCTGCTGAAAAGCAGTAACTTCTTCTTTAGAAACAAAGGGATCATCTGCTCCGTGACAAATTAAAACTTTTGCTGTAATTGGTGTAGCAGGTCGTGCAGCATCTTTTCCTAAACCTCCGTGAAACGAAGCAACTCCTTTTACGTTCAAATGACCGCGCGCAGCTTCCAGAACGCCTGTTCCTCCAAAACAATATCCGATAACGACAATATTATCGGCATTTGCTCCGGATTTGATTAATTCCTGTAAAGCAAGATTGATTCGTTTTTGGTAAGCCTCATAATTCGTTTTATAGAAACCGGCTTGTTTTCCTGCTTCTGAAGTATTTTTTGGATAGTTTCCTTCTCCATAAACATCAGCGATAAAAACAGTATAGCCTAGCTTTGATAAATTCTCTGCAATTCCTTTTGAGGCATTATCAATTCCGAGCCATGCCGGCAAAAGTAAAATTCCTGGATTATTACCGCTTTTTTTAGCAGGTTTAATAGATAAACCATTTAATTTCTGATCACCGTCAGCGTATTTTACTGGTTTTAATTGTGCGTTTATAGTGTTAGAAAACAGTATAGTAGCAAAAATAATTAGGGCTGAATTTTTCATCGTTTTACAATTTTAAACAAATATCAGAAATATTATGTTACAAAAAAACCTCGAAAGCTATTTCTTACGAGGTTTATAGTATGTACGATTTAAGATTGAAATTATTCGCCCGGATGATACGTTTTTTCAGCATTTTTTTGAACATCTTCTTTATAAAACAAGACGTCTTTAAATTTTCCTTTACGATACATTTCGGCCTGATCGGTAAAATGTTTTGAGTTTTCATCACCGCTGTTTCCTCCGGCCAATAATGATTTTGCTTTTACTTTTGGACCAAATTCAACAGCACAGATAAAACTGTTTCCGTTATAACCGTAACGTTTTTTAGAACCGTTTTGATAGCTGCTTTTAAAAGAAGGCAAACTTCCCCAGGAACCCGGGCCAAAACCTATTGGTAAACTCGGTTTAGCATCGTCGTATTTTAAATCGATAGCGCTGCCTGAACGTTGAAAACGATTAATTTCTCCCCAGGCAACCTGCCAGGTTCCCCATTTCGATTTTAATTCTTTTAGCACCGTTTGCAATTGTGGAATTAATTGATCGGCTCCTGCATTTTTTGCGAATTTTTTAGTGTTTTCAACCTGATCCAATTCACCTTCATCAATATAAGCTTTTAGAATAATTGGGTCTAATTTATATCCCCATTCAACCGCTAATGTGGTTGCTACCGAATTTTCTTTAGCATAATAATCCCAGTTTTTCAAAATGGAGATTGCTTCTGATAATTCGCTATAATCAGGGTAGGTAGACTTAATATCTTTTTCGAAGACATTCACCAGACTCGGAATTAAAATTTCGAAAATCGATAATTTAGAATCATATCCGTCCGCAATGACTTTGTCTAAAGTATATTTATCGCCTTTGCTGAAAATTCGAACGGCATTTATTCCTCTGAAATTTTCTCCGTCCGGAGCCATGTACGACAGATAATTTTCTTTTTTCGGACTGTTTTCTCCTGCAACACTATAAGGAGTTGAATTACAATTCTGAAGCCAGCCATTTACGGGATTGTATAAATGCACGGTTTCGTCTACTTCATGTAAACCTTTCCATTGTGTTGATGAAACAGAACCGTCAATTACTTTTGACCAGTTCAGGTTTTTATCTCTGATTGGAATAAAATTGCCGTGCCAATATGCAATATTTCCTTTACTATCAGCATAAACAGTATTGTTGGAAGTGTTGGCTTTTAAATCCATTGCTTTTTTGTAATCGTCAAAGTTTTTAGATTTTGTTCGAACCCAACTCTGAATCAAACTGGTCATCGATCTGTTATTTGATTTTAAGCTTATCCATTTCCCGTCACGTTTGGCCATAATTGGACCATTCTTAGTGGAATAGGTTTTGAATTTTTTCGGAATTAATTTTCCGTTTTCTATATAATTAATCGTGATTTCTTTTCCGATAACCGGTAAAAGCTTTTTGTCGAATTCATAAAATAATTTGCCATTTTTATTGGTGATTTTCTCGGCATACATATCCGCAACATCAACATTTGATGAGGTATGCATCCAACCGCAATTTTCATTGAATCCCTGATAAATAAAAAATTGTCCCCATGTTACTGCCCCATAAACGTTCAAACCTTCATCGCTTGTAACCTGAACTTCGGGTCTGAAGTAAAATGTTGTGTGAGGATTAATGTATAAAATTGCATTTCCGTCGGCTGTTTTTGATGGCGCAAAAGCAAATCCGTTGGAGCCGGTCTGAACGTATTTTTCTCTTTCTACGTAAGCGACTTTATCATTATTTCCGGAATAAAAAGCTTTTAATTCTGCTGTAGAAAGATCTGCGGTGCTAATAGCCCCAATACTTCCATCTGTCCAAAGCAATGGAAACCAGGGTTCAAAATGCGTTAAAAGTGCTGGTTTGACTTCAGGATGTTTGTAAAGATAAAAGTTGATCGCATCTGCGTAACTATTCAACAATTTTTTAAGCCATGATGGTGCTTTTTTATAATCGGCTTTAGCTTCATTAACATCGATTAAGAGTTTGATTTCTAAATCATTATATAGAACAGCTTGCCCTTTGATTTCTGAAAGACGTCCCAATTTTTCAATATAGTTCATTTCGATTCTTTTGAAATCGTCTTCGCATTGCGCATAAAGCAAACCAAAAACAGCATCAGCATCCGTTTTTCCATAAATATGCGGAATGCCCCAATTGTCTCGAATTATAGTAGTTTGCTGTGCTAATTTTTCTAATCGGCTGACTTCTTTTGAATTAATTTTTTGGGCCGAAATCTGAAAACTGATGCAGCAGAATAGAAAAGTTAACTTTATTATTTTTGAGGTAAACATGCTTATTTGATATTAAATTTTTGTCCGGCGGTATAAATACTCATTTCTAATTTTTCAATTGAAATCAGGTTGTTATTTTTAGATTTTAAAATTCCCTTTGGGTTTTTAATTACAATAACTTCGCTTTCTCCAGCGACTTCAATCTGATTGTTTCGAACAATAATTGCAGTTGCTTCGTCAATTCCGATTCCGGTTAAAGCAGGGAATTCAACCAAAGCAGAAAGCAGACGATTGTATCGGTTTCTCTTTAAAAAATGCTGATCGATAATAGCCGTTTTCAATAATCCCAACCCTTCAGCTGTTTCTAAATTATCATAGCGAATATTATCAAAAGTACCAGAATATTCTTTTTGTAATTTCTGGTTTCCGGTAATCATTTTTTCAGACATTACAGCCGCTCCGGCGCTTGTTCCCGAAATTGTGCTTCCGTTTTCATATGCCTTTTGTATTGCCGTTTTGACTGGTGTATTTTGTACCACATTCATAAAACGGCTCTGATCGCCACCACTTATAAAAATCAGTTTCGCTTTTTGAACCGAATCGGTAAGAACTTTATTTTGAGCTGTGGCTGCATTAAAATTCAACATCACAATTGGATTTGATGTGAGTTTCACCATTTGGGTTTTAAAAAAAATAAATGAACTATCCGGTTCTTCACTCGACATGGGTAAAACCACGATATAATCTTTTTTAGACAATTCGGCTACAGCCAAAACCTGTTTCATTAAAGCATCAGAACGATCTCCGCCGCCAATAATAAATAATTTTCCTTTTGGAGTTTGTGCCTGCAGAAAATTAAAAACGAAAAGAAACAGAAATGCGACAAATTGATTCGAAGAAAATCTGAAAAGAAACTTGTTTTTCATGGATTGACCGGGGTTAAATACCATTTCTTATAAAGTGATGTTTCGTTTAAAAGCACAACCCAATTCAATGATCGAATCGGTTTTGGCGATGCCGGGAATACTATCGATTTTTTCGTAAAGAATTCTTCGCATATGTTCGTGATTCTTTGCGATAATTTTGATATAAAGTGTGAAGGAACCTGTTACATAATAACATTCTGTGATTTCAGGAATATCTTTTAAGGCTTGAATAATTCGGTCAGAATCAGAATCTTTATTCAATGTTATTCCGGTAAAGGAAGCCCAGTCGTATCCAATCTTTTTTTCTTGTATAATTGGTTTTATGCCACCAATTACGCCTTGTTCTATCATTCTGTTGATACGTTGATGCACCATCGTGTTTGATATTTTCAAATTAGCAGCAATTGCGGAAAAAGCCATTCTTCCATCTTTTTCCAATTCCTTAATTATATTGATATCAAATTCGTCTAATGTTTCCATTCTTTTGTGTTGAGTTTAAAACTGCATTTTACATCCATAAAAGTAAATTATTTTTTTTAATTAAAAGGAATAAATCGTGATGCTGCGAAATCATATTTTACTTTTAAAGTTTAAAAAAGTGTAATTTGACTTATTTAGTAAAAATTAAAGTCAAATATTTAATTTTTGTCATTCAATTTCATATTTTTTGATACTTTTGTCTTTCAAAAATAAGACATTATGATTCATACTGAAAATACCCTTTCGTCAAAATCGGAAATTTTGATTGAAAAAGAAAATAAATACGGCGCTCATAATTATCATCCGCTTCCGGTTGTGCTGGAAAGAGGTGAAGGTGTATACGTTTGGGATGTTGACGGAAAAAAATACTATGATTTTTTATCGGCGTACTCTGCGGTAAATCAAGGGCATTGTCACCCGAAAATTGTACAGGCGATGGTTGATCAGGCTCAAAAACTGACTTTAACATCACGTGCTTTTTATAATGATAAATTAGGAAATTACGAAGAATATGTAACGAAGTATTTTGGTTTTGATAAAGTGCTACCAATGAATACAGGTGCCGAAGCTGTTGAAACGGCATTGAAAGTTTGTAGAAAATGGGCTTATGAAGTAAAAGGAATTCCGGAAAATCAGGCGCAGGTTATTGTGTGTGAAAATAATTTCCACGGAAGAACTACGACTATTATTTCATTTTCTAACGATGAAACGGCACGTAAAAACTTCGGTCCGTTTACAGATGGATTTATAAAAATTGAATACGATAATCTCGAAGCTCTTGAAAAAGTTTTAGCATCATCAAAAAATATTGCTGGATTCCTGGTTGAACCAATTCAGGGAGAAGCAGGAGTTTATGTTCCGTCAGAAGGTTATTTGGCGAAAGCAAAAGCTTTGTGTGAGAAACATAATGTTTTGTTTATTGCTGATGAAGTTCAGACTGGAATCGCCCGTACCGGAAAATTGTTAGCCGTTCATCATGAAAATGTACAGCCTGATATTTTAATTTTAGGAAAAGCAATTTCTGGTGGTGTTTATCCGGTTTCGGCAGTTTTGTGTAACGACGAAATCATGAATGTGATTAAACCGGGACAACACGGATCTACTTTTGGAGGAAATCCTGTTGCAGCAGCTGTTGCGATTGCAGCTTTAGAAGTTATAAAAGAGGAGAAATTAGCTGAAAATGCAGAACGTTTGGGAATCATTTTAAGAAAAGGATTAAACGAAATTGCTGAAAGAAATAATCTGATTACACTTGTTCGTGGAAAAGGCTTATTGAATGCCATCGTAATTAATTGCGGCGAAGATTCTGATTTAGCTTGGGAAATTTGTCTAAGATTCAGAGACAACGGATTATTGGCAAAACCAACACACGGAAATAAAATTAGATTAGCTCCGCCATTGGTAATGACAGAAACTCAAATTCAGGAATGTCTTGAAATTATTGAGAAATCATTGAACGATTTTAGAGACTAAATTTATTTGCATTATAAGAAACAAAAGCTGTAAGATCTTCTTGCAGCTTTTTCGTTTTTATAACAGTATGAAATTATGTAACAACATAGAATAATTATATAATTTTTAAATCAGTATGATAAGTAGTTTTGGATATCTTTAAAAGAAAAGGAATTAATCATAATCGTTTTTATTTCATTTCGAAAGATAAAGAGACAACCAAAAGCTGAATTATAAACTTAAATCAATTTCACAAATGGCTTATTCAAATACTGATTTAACACGTTTTTTAGATGCACAGAATAAACTTTATCTGACTGCTTTTTCTGAAATTAAAAAAGGAAAAAAAGAAACACACTGGATGTGGTTTATTTTTCCTCAAATAAAAGGATTAGGAAAAAGTACTATTTCTAAATATTATGCTCTTGCAGATCTTAACGAGGCAGAAGCATTTCTTAATCACCCGGTTTTGGCAAAACATTTAGTTGAAATTTCACAACTTTTGCTGACATTTAAAAGAAAATCAATTGAAGTAATTTTGGGAGAATTGGATTCGCGAAAGCTATGTTCTTCAATGACTCTTTTTTCTCAGGTCGAAAATGCTAATCCGGTATTTCAGGAGATATTAGATACTTTTTTCTCCGGCTATGCAGATCCGTTAACTTTATCAATAATTGCAGTTCCTGCAGAAATTGCTATGGCATCGTAAAACTTTACTTTCTCTAGAAATAAAATAGATTTTATATTAATTTTCAAACTTATTTATAAAATCATATAAAAAAACCATCCCGCTTTAGTCGGGATGGTTTTTTAAGTTTGCAAAGGTTTCAGCTTAACTACTGTACCCTGGATTTTGCGTGATTTTTTTGTTAGCATCTGTTTCACTTAACGGAATTGGGAAAACCAATTCATCAGCATCAAAAGGTAATACATCAGAACCATCTCCATCAGTACTAATATCGATTGAACGTTTTGTTCTGCGGATATCGTGGATTAAAAATCCTTCCATTCCTAATTCTAATTCACGTTCCAATAAAACATTATCAATAGTTACCGACGTTAAATCATCAGCATGTGCTCTTGATCTAATAATATTAATATCGTCAAGAGGTGTATTTCCTAATGTTGTTCCGGCTCTTAGATTGGCTTCTGCTCTTATCAAATACATTTCGGCCAATCGAATAATTCCAACATTGGCAAACTGATCTGTAAATTTTGAAGTTAAAAGTCTTCCGTTGGCGTCATTTACATAATTGAATGTTGCTCTGTCATCAGGATCACTGAATTTTGCTAAATAAGCATCTCTGATGGTAAAATCACCACCGCGACCTCCATTATCTTCAGAGGCATAAAAAGTCACGGCATCGTTTACACCAGTTTGTTTTGTAATTTGAATAGCAAAAACATCTTCCTCTTTATCCGTTTCATGGTTAAAAGCTCCGGCATAGGTTGGCGATAATTCATGTCCGCTATTTTCGATCACATCGTTTGCAGCATCTCTTGCCAACGCATAATTTCCTTGTTGCAGGTATACTCGCGCTAACAATGCTCTGGCGGCATACTTATCAGCATAAAAGCTATTTTCTTCAGGAAGATTAGTGTAAGCCAGATTTAATCCGTCAATAATTACTTTGTAAACCTCGTCAACGGTACTTCTTTCTTTAGAAAGATCAGCATTAAAATCATAAATAGCATTTGGTCTAATAACAACACCCAATTGACTGTTTGCCTGTCCGTTTACATATGGTTTTGCAAAAAACCGAACCAAATCAAAATATGCCAGCGATTTTAAAAAGTTGGCTTCACCAATCATTCTGGCTTTTTTATCAGGATCTTTAACTTTGTCAATGTTTTCGATAACCGTATTTGCTGCATTAATTATTGCATAACATCTTGAATACGATCCTTCAATAATAACATTGTTTGATAACATCGATTTAAGATACATTTGTCTTAGTTCGGCAAAGGAACCTCTCCATCTTAAATCAGTTGTACTTAATGTGCCTGTTACACCTAATAAGTCAGCATAAAGTAAAATTCTTCCTCCATAGGCATTACCATTTGCAGCCAGGGCATAAGCACCGGTAAGTACATTTGTAACACCACTTTCAGTACTTAAAGTAACTGATGCATCTTCTCTTTGTTTAGGTTCTATGTTTAATTCGTTTTCACAACTTGCAAAAATGACTGCGAAAATTACAAATAAGATTAATTTATGTGCTTTCATCTTGTTCTTTTTAAAAATTAATATTTACACCCATTGCAATTGTTTTTGCGGGCGGTGCAGAGTAAAAGTCTTCTCCAATTCCTGAGTCATCTCTTCTTGCTTCTGGATCCATACCTTCATAACCTGTAAAAGTAAGCAGGTTAACAGCTGTAACATACACTCTCAAGCTACTCATTCCTGCTTTATTGATAGTTTCTTTAGGTAATGAATACCCAAAAGTCAGGTTTCTTAAACGTACAAAATCTGATTTATCAAGATAACGTGTAGATTCCTGTGATCCATTTCCTGCACCATATCTTGCCTGTGGTACATCTGTAATATCACCAGGTTTTTGCCAGCGGTTTAATTGATCCAGTGTTTGGTTATCAAAAACATCAGCAGCACTTGATTGGTATATACCGGCTGAGTTATAAATGCTCGCACCCCATTCTCCCTGGAGGGTAAATGTAAAATCAAAGCCTTTATATGTCATTGTATTCGTCAGACCAGACATTAAAGTTGGAAAGGGATTTCCGGCAATAATTCTTTTCGCTTCACTGTAATCGTTAGTGGTACTTTTATCAATACTTCCATCCGCATTTGTTGTGTTTTTTACAAAAAGTGCATCTCCGCTAGTAGGATCAACTCCGGCATATTCAACTAAATAAAAAGAAGAAATGTTTTCTCCGGTCCTGTTAATAGTATAATTAGAAATGATATCTGTATTATTATTCGGAAGTGATTTTACTTTTGACTCATTAGTAGTAAGATTGAAACTGGTATTCCATCTGAAATCTTGTGTTTCAATATTTTTTGTATTTAAGGTAAATTCAAAACCACTGCTTCTTATTTTTCCGATGTTTTTATTCACAAAAGCGGCGCCAGAACTTAGAGGCAAAGGCACTTCAAAAAGTAAACCGTCTGTATCTTTCTGATAGTAATCAGCCTCAAAAGTGATTTTGTTTAAGAAACCAACTTCTACACCAAAATCAGTCTGAGCTGATTTCTCCCAAGTCAAATCATTATTTCCAGCCTGATCAAAAGTAAGCCCTGATTTTAAGTTATAAGGATTGGGCCTGTATAATTGACGGGAAGCAAAGTTTCCAATTTCGGCATTTCCTAATTTACCCCAGCTTCCTTTTAATTTTAAGTAAGTTAAAACTGTATTATCTTTTAGGAAACTTTCCTGAGACATTACCCAGCCGGCAGAGAATGCAGGGAAAACTCCAAATCTTTCATTTTTCCCAAAACGAGATGAACCATCACGACGGACACTTGCCTTGAAAAGATATTTACCTGCGAACGAGTAATTTAATCTTCCAAATTGAGATACAAAAGCATAATCAGTTTCACTACCGTGTCCTTCATTTACTTCGGCTCCACCATCAATAGTATGAAAATCATCATTTGGGAAATAAATACTGTTTACATCCTGATATCTTCTGTTGTATTTGTTGAATTCCATACCTGCAACAACATTTAAATTATGCTTTTCGGCAAATGTTTTATCATAAGTAAAGTAATTACTAAAAACATAACTTTCGGTATTTACAGAACTAGCGTATACAGCTCCGTCAGTAGCCATAAACGGTGCATCTTTACCTTGCCAGTAATCTTCTGTTTGTGTTAAAAGATCGTAAGAGAAATCAGAATTGAATTTCAAACCATTTACTATTTTTAACTCTCCAAAAACTTTTCCGGTAACTCTTCGCATGATCGTTTTCCATGAAGTATTGTCTTTGGCTAATAAATAGTTGACATATTCTGTATTTGGATTTGGAGTTCCGTCCTCTAATCTGGCTTGCGAAATTGGCGCCTGAGCTACAGATTGCAATGGAGTGGAGAAGGAGTTATCATCCTGAACCCTGTTAATAACAGATCTTGAAAAACCAATATTCATTCCAGCAGTAAATCGATCAGAAACTTTGTGAGATACGTTTGATCTCGCAGTAATTCTTTCTAAATCATTACTGTCAACAATTCCTGTTGTGTTATTATAGGCTCCTGAAAAGAAGTACTTTGTTTTATCATCTCCGCCAGAAACAGAAAAATCCGCATCGGTTGTATAACCAGTTCGCAGCGCAATATCTTGCCAGTCTGTATTAACTTCCCCGTTTCTCCAGTCTGTTCCCTGAGACAGATATTCCAATTCGTCTTCAACAGATTCTAAATCGTCGACATTTCTTCCTGCTTCCTGCAACAATTCGACGTACTGTTTTGCGTTAAGCCATTTCTTTTTATGTGTAGCCTCACTAACACCTTGTGAGAAGTTGATTGAGAAATTTCCCTTTCCTTCTTTTCCTTTTTTGGTTGTAATTATGACAACCCCATTTGCTCCACGCGCTCCGTAAATAGCTGCGGAAGACGCATCTTTTAAAACATCAATAGATTCTATTTCGTTTGGACTTAAAGTTAATAAAGGGTTGGTTGGTGCTCCATTACTGGATTCGTTATCATTGATAAGCGGAATTCCGTCTAAAACATATAATGGCTGTGTTCCGGCACTTATACTGGCTGCACCACGAACTCTAATGTTCATTCCTCCTTCAACTTTACCGTTTGTTTGTGTAATTTGAACCCCTGCCAATTTTCCAACTAATGCATTTTGCACATTTGAAACAGGAATTTGTTGAATATCTTTCGCAGTAACGCGGGCAATATTATCCGTTAAATTCTTTTTTGATTGTGTACCGTAACCCACAACAAGTACGGCCTCTAATTCATTTTGCGTTTCGACTAATTCAATTGTCATACCATTTGAGGCGGGTACATTTGTAGTAGCAAAACTCACGTAACTTACCGTTAGAATATCGCCTTTTTTGGCTGCTATTTTAAAGTTTCCGTCAAAATCAGTTTGAGTACTTGCACTTGTACCTTTTAGAATAATATTGACTCCAGGAATCGGAACTCCTTTTTTATCGGTAACCTTACCAGAAATGTATCCTTCCTGTGCGCTCACTATTTGTACGAATAGTATCAATATGAGCCATAAAAAATGCTTTGCCTTAATTTTCATTTTTCAAATGTTTTGGATTAGTTTTCCCAAATGTCTTAAATATATGTTAAACAACATGCGATTATTAACATTAAATATAACATTTTTGCTTGTTTTTGTATTATTTGTAACAATAGAATGTATATTAAGGTATATTTTTAAAAATATTGCCAATAAATTATTTAATATTAAATCAATAAATGATTAATATGATTTAAGTGTTTATGAATTAACATTTTACACAAGTAATATTTATATTTTGTATTAATACTGAACGATAAAATCAATTCTTTTTCCGGGTTAAATATAAAAAAGCGACTGTTTTCAGAAACAGTCGCTTTTGGTCATAATTACTAAAATATCAAAAAAAGTAATTATTTTTTTATCTAAAATCTAACTTTTTTAAGTTCCCATAGCGTTTTTATAAAAGTATCAATATCCTGAGTTGTATTGTAAAAAGCCAAAGAAGGACGAACAGTGGTTTCGACTCCCATTCGCCGTAAAATAGGCTGTGCACAATGATGTCCGGTTCTTACTGCAACACCTTCTTTGTTTAAAGCTTGCCCAACCTGATCATTAGTATATCCTTGCAAATTGAAAGATAATACGCTTGCTTTATCTTTAGCCGTTCCTATTAATCGTACACCCGGAATTTCCTTTAACAATCGAGTCGCATATTCCAATAAATAATGTTCGTACTGACCAATGGTATCGATCCCAATTTTGGTTACATAATCAATTGCTGCTCCAAGACCAATTGCATCGGCTATATTTCCTGTTCCGGCTTCAAAACGATTGGGTGCTTTGTGGTATTTTATTTCCTCAAAAGTCACATCCTGAATCATATTGCCGCCAGATTGGTAGGGCTGCATTTCGTTCAGTAATTCTTCTTTGCCGTATAAAGCTCCAATTCCGGTTGGGCCAAATAATTTGTGTCCAGAAAAAACAAGCCAGTCCGGATTCAAATCCTGGACATCAACTTTCATGTGAGAAACCGATTGCGCGCCATCGATTAAAACTTTGGCTCCGGCTGAATGTGCCATCTCGACAATTTTTTTGGCCGGAGTTACAGTTCCTAATGCGTTTGAAACCTGTGTAAAAGCAACCAAACGGGTTTTTGAATTCAGCAGTTTTGCATATTCATCAAGCAAAATCTGACCGTCATCGTCAACGGGAATTACTCTTAATTTCAAACCTTTTTTGTCGGCTAATCTTTTCCACGGAACAATATTCGCATGATGTTCCAGATTACTCACAATGATTTCATCTCCTGCAACTAAATTATGATCGCCCCAGCTTTGAGCCACAAGATTGATTCCTTCTGTAGCGCCTCTAACAAATACAATTTCGTTTACTGAACTCGCATTTAAAAAAGTCTTTACTTTTTCACGTGCTGCTTCATAAGCGTCAGAAGCCCGTGCTGCTAATTCATGTGCAGCACGATGAATATTTGAATTTTCGTGTTCATAAAAATAAGCGATACGGTCAATAACAGTTTGTGGTTTTTGAGTCGTAGCTGCATTATCAAACCAAATTAAAGGTTTACCATTTACAGTTTCACTTAGAATCGGAAAATCTTTTTTGATTAAGGAGGCATCAAAATTGGTACCTGTTACGCCACCGATTTCTTTAAGTCCAAAAGTGTTTCCAACAATTGCATTTGTGTTTTTTTTATCGAAAGCAAAAGGATTCTGATTTAAAAAATAATATGAGTTTGCACTTTCACTTCCGCTTGACGGGAAATCAACACGTTTTCTGAATTGTGTATCAACCGTTTCTAATGCTAATTTTAATTCTGCTTCAAAAGAGGAATTTTGTGTTTGAAAGGGCAGATACTGATTGTTCAACAGCAATGAAGAAAAAAAAGATTCCTCATTAATTTGTGATGAACCTCCATTTTTCAAATTAATATCATTAAATCCTGTTTGTGGATTATTGATGTTTAATGCATTATTTTCAGGAACTCCCGATGAAGGAATACCGTACTGAGGATCAAAACCTGCACCTGCATTCGGATACAATGCCGAGGCGCTCGAACTTTGAGTAGCAATTGAAGGAGAAGCTCCAAAGCCACTAAATGAAGTTGGAAAAGGCTGCACATTTGACGGATTTTGCGTTGAGAACGGTGCAATAATATTTGCTCCACCAGCATGCAAAAGTGTTTCTGCAATCTTCGTCGCACGAGGATGTTCTGCTTTATCAGGACTCAACGAAATTTCTTTAGGAAATTCATTGGGTAAAGTTTGGAACAGCTCATTGGCTAAATTTTGCAGATCGTCAATGTTTGGCAGTCCGTTTTCGTTAGTATTTATACTCATGATACTTTTCTATTTCTACATCTTCTAAAACGGCGATTGCATCATCAACCAAAATAGCTAAAGAGCAATAAAGTGAAACTAGATATGAAGCAATTGCTTTTTCATTAATTCCCATAAAACGAACTGATAATCCAGGAGATTGTTCTCCTTGCAAACCAGGCTGAATTAACCCAATAACACCTTGACGGCTTTCTCCTGTTCTCAACAAAATGATTTTTGATTTCCCGTTTTTGATTGGTAATTTATCTGATGGAATAAGTGGAATTCCTCTCCATGTCAAAAATTGAGATCCGAATAAAGATGTAGTAGGAGGCGGTACACCACGACGTGTGCATTCACGCCCAAAAGCGGCAATTGCTAGTGGATGCAATAAAAAGAATCCTGGTTCTTTCCAGACTTTTGTCAATAATTCATCTAAATCGTCCGGAGTCGGTGCGCCAGTGCGGGTTTTTATAATTTGCGAAGGAACAACATTGCTTAATAATCCGTAATCTTTATTATTGATTAATTCGCTTTCCTGGCGTTCTTTGATTGTTTCGATAGCCAATCTAAGCTGTTCTGAAATTTGATTATAGGGCTTACTGTACAAGTCTGAAACACGGGTATGAACTTCGACAATAGTTTGTACTGCAGCTAAATTATATTCTCTGGGATTTTCGATATAATCAACAAAAGTATTTGGTAAAACTCTTTCGTCGCGTGCAGAACAATCGACTTCAATATGACTTCCGTCTTTTACTTTATTCAAGCGAAACACACCAGATTCTACAGGTGTCCAATGCAATAGATGCGTTAACCAACGTGGTGAAATAGTTCCGATTTGTGGGACTGTACGTGTTGCAATTGCTAATTGTCTTGCTGCAACATCGCCTAATGCGGTCTGTTGTTGTTTTGATTCTGCCATTTTGTTTTTGTTTTTTATTAATTAATAATTTATTCTTTTTGGTAGCTTAAAGTTATCGATAAAATTTAATTTTTTAATCAAATAGCTCATCTACAGATAGATATCTTTCGCCGGTATCATAATTAAAAGTCAGAATCACGGCATTTTCCGGAATATCTTTTAATTTTTTGGCAATTGCAGAAAGTGCTGCTCCGGTTGAAATTCCGGCGAATATGCCTTCTTCTTTTGCAATTCTTTTTGTGAAGTTGTATGACTCATTTTTATCAACCGTTATGATTTGATCGACATATTCGCGATTAAAAACTTCCGGAATGAATCCTGCACCAATTCCCTGAAAAGGATGAGGTGCCGGTAATCCACCGCTTAAAACCGGTGATAATGCTGGTTCAACGGCAAAGGTTTTTAGATTTGGAAAATGCTGTTTTAAAATTTTGGAGACGCCTGTAATATGTCCACCAGTTCCTACTCCCGTTATCAGATAATCGATTCCATCCGGAAAATCGGCCAGAATTTCTAAAGCAGTTGTTTTTTCATGAATTTCTACATTAGCTTTATTGGTAAACTGCGATGGCAAGAATGAATTTTTAATTGTTGCTGCTAATTCTTTGGCTCTTTCAACCGCTCCCGAAGTTCCTTTTTCTCTTGGGGTCAAAACGAATTCGGCACCGTAGGCATTCAAAATTCTTCTGCGTTCGACACTCATAGATTCTGGCATAACCACAATAACTTTGTAACCTTTGACAGCTGCAACTAATGAAAGTCCAATTCCGGTATTTCCTGAAGTGGGTTCTATAATAATGGTTTCTTCATTTATAAGCCCTTTTTGCTCAGCATCTTCAATCATGGCAAGTGCAATTCGGTCCTTGATACTGGATCCGGGATTTGATTTTTCAAGCTTAATCCAAACCTCATGCGATTTAAAAAGCTTGTTTAATCTAATGTGAGGCGTGTTTCCAATCGTTCCTAGAATGTTTTGATATTTCATTGTTTTGATATTTTAAATAGAATAAAAAATGGGTGCCGGAAAAGGATTGTTGTCCCTAATCTTGATCTCATTTTTATGATAGACAACGGAATTAGACGGAACCGTATACGTTAGCCAAACATTTCCTCCAATAATAGAATCTCTTCCTACAGTTGTCTGGCCGCCAAGAATGGTGCTGTTGGCATATATAATTACGTTATCTTCAATGGTTGGATGTCTTTTTAAAAAAGTTTCTTCTTTTTTTACACTCAAAGCACCAAGCGTAACGCCTTGGTAAATTTGTACATTATTTCCGATAACTGCTGTTTCACCAATTACAATTCCAGTTCCGTGATCGATGGCAAAATCGGTCCCTATTTGTGCTCCGGGATGAATTTCAATGCTTGTTTTAATATGTGCATATTCTGAAATTGTTCTGGCCAGCAATTTTAATTCCTGTTTCCACAATTGATGCGAAAAACGATAGATTGAAATGGCAAAAAATCCAGGATACGAATACAAAACTTCTTCTAATGATTTTGCTGCCGGATCTTTGGCGAAAATTGTCTGCGCGTCGTTCAGTGCTTTTTTATGTAAATTCGGAATCGCCTCAAAAAAGGTTTTTGTCTGTTCTTTATTCTGTTTGTTTTTAGGTGCAAAATCTAAAACCAAATCATCAAATTGTTTTTCTAATGCTACAAACTTGTTTTCAATTGTCATTAATGAACCAAATGATTTTGATGTATTTGAAAATAATATCGAAAACAATTCATCAATAAACTGATGGATTAATTTCTTTTCAGGAAGAATTAAAAGCTCCTGATGCTGTTTCGCTATTTCTTGATAAAATGCACTCATTATTGGTTATTTTATTGTTGAAAATTTCTTTTATTTTTTGAGAGAAGCGCCACCTGGCATTACTTCTGGTTTTAATTTGAATTTGCTGTATTCTACAACTCCTGTTCGGTCTGCCCATTCAAAATAAGAAGCAGAAAGTTTGTTTACAATTCCCGGATTTTGTTGTGCGATATTGGTTGTTTCGCCACGATCAGTTTCAATGTTGTAAAGCTCCCATTCGTAAGCAGGATAAGTCGAAACTAATTTCCATTTGCCATCACGAACGGCTCTGTTTCCGGCTCTTTCCCAAAATAATGGTGCGCCTCTATCTACCTGCGAAACATTATTAAATAAAACAGGCAACAAACTGCTTCCAACCAAAGGGTTTGTCGTCACACCATTATATGTTTTGGGATATTCAATTCCGGCCAATTCATAAAAAGTAGGAGCGAGGTCAATAATATGTCCGGTTCCTTTATCGATTCGGCCTGCTTTTATTTTTGATGGAAACCAGGCAATAAAAGGTGAACTAAAACCGCCTTCGTGCATATTATTTTTATATTGCTGAAGTGGAGTGTTCGATAAATAAGCCCAGTTTTGTTCCTGATAATCAAACGATCCTGAAGTTCCTACAGGTCCGTCATTTCTAACTAAACTTCTTCCAAGTGGATTGTAAGTATTGAATCCGCCCTGAGCACCATTGTCTGAAATAAAGATTATCAGCGTGTTTTTATCTTTTTTAAGTGCTTTTAGTTTCTCCAAGACTTTCCCCACATTCTGATCCATATTGTCAACCATTGCGGCGTAAACTTCCATTTTGGCTTTCCAGAATTGCTTTTCGTCATACGTCAATTTGCTCCATTCGGGAACTTCAGGATCTCTTGGTGATACCGTTTGATCAGCCGGTAAAATGCCGTTTGCTTTTAGTTTTTCTATTCTTTTTTCTCTTAAAATATCCCAGCCTTCATCAAATTTTCCTTTGTATTTGGCAATGTCTACTGGTTTAGCCTGTAGCGGCCAGTGCGGTGCGGTAAAAGCTAAATACAAAAAGAAAGGTTTGTTTTCTTTGTTTTGTTCGTCCAGGAAAGTGACTGCGTTACTTCCGATTTCATCTGTAAAATAATAAGAGTCATCTTTCGGGTGCAGTTCTTCGTTATTACGAATCAATTTTACCGGATATGGAGTTTTCCCGAAAGGCAAACCTTTGGTATCAAAATAATTTGATGCGCCTTTTAAGATGCCATAAAATTTGTCAAAACCTCTTTGATTGGGCCATTGCGCCTGATCTTCGGAACCTACATGCCATTTTCCGGATAAAATGGTACTGTAACCACCTGATCGAAAAACTTCACCTAAAGTCAGAGATTCTTTGTTTAAATATCCCTGATAGGCAGGCAATCCTAAATTGACATCAAAAAATCCTACTCCGGCTTTGTGTTGGTATTGTCCTGTTAAGAGGGAAGCGCGAGTTGGCGCACAAATCGAGTTATTGTAAAATTCGCGCAAGCGTAAACCTTCGCTGGCTAATTTATCCAGATTTGGTGTTTTAATTTCGGAACCATAATTTCCTAAATCAGAATAGCCCATATCATCAACCATAATCAAAATGATATTTGGTTTTGATGTTGCATTTTGAGCATTCAATTCAGTAGAACCTAAAAATCCTGAAAGAAGAAATGAAAATAGAATGCTTTTAACTTTGTGATTCATTTTAATACTATTTTTTGTGAGTTGTTTTTTGTTTTAAGCGATAAATATTCTTTAAGCTTTGCCATTTTTGTTGCCGCAGAAAGGAGCTTTTTATTATACCATCAGTCATCTATTTGATGTAAAACATCAAATAAATAATGAAATTTCAATAAGAATTTTATGTAATCTGATAAGTTTTCGTTTTTTACTATTTGATTCGGAAGAAACATTATAAACGAAAATTGATGGAGAATTAGCAACAGCTGCACATATAACAAAAGCTGTTATATGTGTAATTTTTAGGAAGAAAATAATTTGCTCTGTTCGCTGTTGTTTTCAAAATGTAGCTCTTTATGTTTTAAACTCTACTAATTCTATAGACAAAGTTAAATTTAATATAATAATATCCAAATTAATCTTTAACTTTTTTTAAATAAGATTGAAGAACAGGTAATTTTTGTATTCTAATTTACTAATTTAATTAATTGACAGTTAAATGTTTATGTTAATTTTAGATAGTTTTGCATAAAATTTAAAAAGCCTGCAAAAAATGTAGTTTTAATACATTTTTTGCAGACTTTTATGGTTTTAACTTATTAGTTGAAAAAAAATTTGATACAATTGATAAGAAAACTTTGCGACTTTGCGTGAGCATTACGTGTTGGTATTAAAAAACTTTGATTATTTGCTAAACAATAAATAAGCAATAATCAATGTAACAATTACATTAAAAAATTGTGCAATTAAAAAAGCGTACAAAGGTTTTCTGCTATTATTTTGAAGTAGATCTTTAAAATTAGTTTCTAAACCAATACTAGTAAAAGCTAATGCAAACCAGATTCCCTGCAAATTTTTTAAACTGTCTTTTACTCCGTCTCGAACTTCAGAAGTAAGAAAAAAGGAAAATACGATTGAAGCCAGAATAAATCCAATAACGAATTTTGGAAAACGCTCCCAGATAACACTTAAAGTAGGTTTTGATTCTTTGGCTTCCGCCGAATTATTATGCGTGTATGTCCAATAAACGGAGATTGCAAAAGCCGCTAATCCTAACAATACATTTTGAGAAAACTTAACAATTGTACTGATTTTTAAAGCCGTTTCGCCAACCAAAGTTCCAGAAGCCACTACTGCTCCCGAAGTATCAATACTTCCTCCAAGCCAGGCTCCGGTTACTTCTTCCGGGAAATTGAAGTATTTTGCAATTATCGGCATGAAAATCATCATCGGGATTGCCGTTACCAAAACGATCGAAATAACATAAGACAGTTTTTTTGAATCGCCTTTGATCGCGCCAGAAGTTGCAATTGCCGCAGAAACGCCACAGATAGAAACGGCACTCGAAATCATCATGGTCAATTCGTCGTCTACTTTTAATTTTCGGCAAAGCCAAAAAGCAAAATACCAAACGGACAAAACAACAACCAAAGCCTGAATTAATCCTAATGAACCTGCCTTTAAAATATCTGAAAAGATAACACTGGTTCCCAATAAGACCAATCCGATTTTCACGAAGATCTCAGTTGAAAGGGCAGAGCGAAACCACTCCGGAAGTTTAAAAAAATTGCCAATAGCCAAACCGATAATCAAACTGAAAATTACAGCTTCTAAATTGAGTGCTTTTACCTCTGTATTTCCTGAAATAATCAGCGCAATAACCGTTAAAATATAAATTGCCGGAAAAACCAGTAAAAAATATTTAACCGATTTTCCAATTAAAAAAGCACCGAAAGCACCAATAGAAATCAGATACAAAAATTGTATTCCGAGGATTTTCAGGTTTCCGAAATTAAAAACATCTGAAATCAAATCGGTTCCGTTTGTCCATTTGAAAACAGGAACTTCAGGAAGAAAAATAAAAAGAGAAATTCCGATGATTATAAAGCCTAAAATTACGACGGTCCAATCTTCGTGAATAGTAAATTGTTTTGGTTGAGTTGACATTGTATGTTTATTTCCTGCAAGGTTTCCAAAACCTTGTAGGTATTAATGGATAGATTTTAAAAGTGTTAAATAATAAACCTACAAGGTTTTGGAAACCTTGCAGGAGTAGGGGGGTTACAAATCAACAAAGTATTTTTGCGCTCCAAAATCAAATTCATAATGCGTCAAATTAGGCCATAAAGGCTTAACCAAACCTTTCTCCCAATTCTGCAAAGCAATATGGAGTTCTTTAACTTTTGCAGGATTTTTTTGAGCGAGATCCGTTGTTTCAGATTTATCTGAAGCCAAATTATAAAGCCATTCCTGATGCGTTTTTCCACTGATAATCAATTTCCAATCGCCGCTTCTAATGGCTTTTGCATCGCCTGAACGCCAATATAAAGTTTTGTGCGCGACTTTATTTTCATTTACAATGCTAATTAAATCTACACCATCATACACTCTGTCTTTTGGCAATCCTGAATGTGTAACAGCTGCAATTGTACTGAAAATATCCAACGTACTTACCGGAGATTTATATACAGTATGTGGTTTAATTTTCCCCTTCCATGACAATGCAAACGGCACGTTGACACCGCCTTCAAAATGAGAAAATTTGCCACCTTTTAATGGCGCATTTGTAGTCGCGAAAGTATAATCGGCACCGCCATTGTCACTAGCAAATATAATTAAGGTGTTTTCCTCCAAACCTTCTTTTTTTACTTTGGCCACAATTCGTCCAATGGCATCATCTAAAGCACTAATCATCGCAAAATAAACGCGTTTGTTTTCGTCTTTTACATTCGGAAAACGGTCGTAGTATTTTTTACGAACCTGAAACGGCGTATGCGGTGCGTTGAAAGGAACATACAGCAAAAACGGTTTCGCTTTATTTTTATCTATAAAAGCTTCGGCTTCATCAGCAAAAGTTTCAGTTAAGTATGCCTTATCGTGAATAATAGTAGTGTCACGGCGAATTTGCCCAATGCCTACACGGCCATTTCCCCAAATCGTTTTATCGGTAAAATCTTTATGATGATGGTTTATAATATCGGGATTATCATCTTCTGGCGTATACAGTGAAAAGGCCTGGTAAAAACCGTAATGATAATCGAAACCTCTGTCTAAAGGAAAAAATCCTTTGTTGTGTCCCAAATGCCATTTTCCTATAATAGCAGTGCTGTACCCTTCTTTCTTTGCCAAATCGGCAAACGTAATTTCAGATTGTGGTAAACCTTGTGTAGCTATAGAGGCTTCATTTGGATATTCGATTTTATCATTTAATCTCCAATTATTAGTGTTGATCAAATATTTAAAAGCGTAATATTCTAAGTTATTTTTTGGATAACGATCTCCAGGCTGAAATTCGTGCCCAAACCGTTCCTGATAGCGACCTGTAAGCAATCCGGCGCGTGAAGGTGAACAAATAGAAGATGAAACATATCCATCTGTAAAAGTTACTCCGGAAGCAGCCAGCGAATCAATTTGAGGTGTTGGTGTCGATTTTCCGCCGTAGAGCGAAATATCATATTTTCCTAGATCATCAGCCAATAATATAATGATATTCGGTTTTTTTTCAGCTGTTTTTGAAGTATCTTTTTGAGCCAAAAACGCTGCCTTTCCTTCAACTAATTTTTCATTTGGTTTTATCAATGTTCCATCTGTATTGATGGGCCATAATAAAAACACAGCGGTGATTAATAATACGGTTATAATCGAGAAAACGATTTTTTTGGTTTTGGTTAATGCCATAGTTTTATTTTTATTTTGAAGCTAAAGCCACATCAACATCGTTTTTCAAATCACCTAAGCCCTCTTTTTTGAAAACAATTTTTCCATTTTGGTATAAGATCAACGTTGGAAAAACCTTTACTGTTCTTAAATCAGCAATTACCTGAGGGCTCGTTTCTAACTCAATTTCGACGATTTTTAAATTCTCGCCATATTGCGCTTTAATAGTTTCTAAAACAGGTTTTACTTTTTTGCAGGCACCACAATATTTAGACCCTATATCGACTAAAACCGTTTTATTATCAGCAATCAATTTATTGTATTCTGCTAAGGTTAATTGGCTTTTTGAATTTGCATAAAAAGGTTTTCCGTTTCCGATCCAGTTGGCGATTCCACCTTCTAAACTATAAGCTTCTTTGAAACCTTTTTTTAATAAATCGTCTGCCAGCCAAACACTTCTTCCAGCGCCAATAGAGTAGGTGAAAACGGGTCTTGTTTTGTCCAGTTTTGCGATTTGTTGGGCATAATCCTTTGATTCCAAATTAAAATTTACAGCACCATTGATATGGTTTAAAGCAAATTCTTCAGGACCCCTGGCATCGATTATTTGTGGATTTTTTTCAGATTGGATTTTGTTGTAATACACTTCTAATGAAACTGTATTTGCACTTTTATTTTGTGAAAAACCGATAATTGTGAAAAACAAGATTATGGTTGTTATGCTATTTTTAAATATTTTAATTTTCATAATTTTTAGATTTTGAATTTCTTTAAAAGGAAATAAATTAGCAATGCCTTCAATATTTAATTTTGACTGCATTGCTTCATTTAAATTGATATAAAACTCAGTTGTATTTTTTTAAGATTGAGCCTGTTCGTAAACCGGACTCGAAGTAACATTTTCTGGTTTAGGTCTCAATGGTACAGATAAAACGCCATCGGCCAAAGCACTTCCTTCTTTTTTAGATTTGAATATGGGCCATAAAAACTGTGCATACCATTCTTCTTGTTTATAGGATTTCATTCCGTAAGATTTCGGGAATTTTCTGGTAATTAAACCGGTTCCGAAAATGATATCCCAAATGAAAAACATGTTTCCGAAGTTGCCTTTAAAATGCCCAACGCCGTCTCCGCTGGTATCGGCGTGATGTGCGTGATGTGTTGCCGGAGTCGAAATCAATCGTTCTAAAACCCAGGCAATCGGATGTAATACTTTGTATTTGTAAAAAGGTTTATCCCAGGCAACACTCGAGTGCGCTCCCAAAACGATGATGCTTTTGATAACCAAAACAAATAGGGCAGGTAATCCTAAACCTAAATACGTTAAAGTAGCAGTCAAATAAATTTGAGAAAAGAAAATGGTATAAATTAAGTTTTGTCTGTTTAACATCGCTACTCCCATATAAGGAGCAGAATGATGTGTTCTGTGAAAACGCCATAAAAACGGAACCTGATGGTGCAAACGATGGTACCAATATTGTGTCAAATCATCGGCTACGGCAATTAAAAAAAAGCCTCCCCAAAACGGCACCCATGAAAGTGAGTTTTCCAGATTCGGAATTATATTGGGTAAAATTGTTAAGCTGAAAAAAGCAATGATTGGTGGTAAAATTAGTTTTGGGGCAAGGAAACTTATAATGTCAATTTTACGTTCTTCGCCGGTCCATTCATCATCGTATAAACCTGCTGCAAATTCGATAACGCCCAGAATAAGCATAAAAACTATAAATCCCCAGGTTCTGATGTTTTCGAATGCGGGTTTTGCAAATTCTAAAAAAGAAGGCAATGTAATATGCGATTCGCTTACAACGCCGTTGCTTAATTTAAAATAAAGGTAAATTGCCAATACTGGCAAACTGTATAGTAGAAGACTTATACTTAGATCTCTTGTTAGTTTTTCTTTCTGAACTATTGCCATGATTTTTTAATTTTAAAAACAGAGCTATCAAATTGGAGATTTAATAGCTCTGCCTGGATTTTATTTGTTTTTTTACGACTGAACTGGCTCGTAAACGTTTTGATTTGTTTGGACTGTATTCTCTTTTTGTGAAGTTGGCAGTGCAAGAACTCCATCTGCTAAAGGGCTTCCTTCAATTTTGGATTTGAATATTGGCCATAAAAACTGAGCGTACCATTCTTCGCTTTTGTAGGTTTTGGTTCCATAGGATTGAGGAAATTTACGTGTGATTAAACCCGTTCCGAAGATCACATCCCAAATGAAAAACATGTTTCCGAAGTTGCCTTTAAAATGTCCAACACCGTCACCGCTAGTATCTGCATGGTGTGCGTGATGCGTTGCAGGAGTCGAAATCAAACGTTCTAAAACCCAGGCAATCGGATGAAGTACTCTGTATTTGTAAAAAGGCTTATCCCAGGCAAGACTTGAGTGTGCACCCAAAGTGATGATACTTTTAATAACCAAAACAAATAAAGCCGGAATTCCTAATCCTAAATAAGTAAGTGTTGCAGTCAAATAAATTTGAGAGAAAAATACGGTGTAAAGAAAGTTTTGTCTCGAAGCCATGGCCATTCCCATATATGGAGCGGAGTGATGGGTTCTGTGAAAACGCCATAAAAACGGAACCTGATGATGAAGTCTGTGATACCAATATTGCGTTAAATCATCAGCAATTGCAATTAAGAAAAAACCACCCCAAAATGGAACCCATGATAATGTATTCGCCAAATTTGGAAGTAAATAAGGTAAAGCGGTTAAGCTAAAAAATGTAATTACGGGAGGTAAAAGTAATTTTGGAGCCAAAAAACAGATAATGTCTACTTTGCGTTCACGTCCTGTCCAGTGATCATCATATAGACCGGCAGCAAATTCAACAATTCCCAAAACAATCGAAAAGGCAATTAATCCCCAACTTCTGATGTTTTTAAATGCAGGCTGCAAAAATTCTAAATAAGTTGGTAAGGTAAGATGTGATTCTGATACATGTCCATTATTTAGTTTAAAATAAAGTAATATTGCCAATACCGGCAAACTATAAATAAAAAGACTAATCCCTAAGTCTCTTTTTAATTTTGTTTGATCTAGTGCCATAATTTCTTATTTTAAAAATTGATTAATTAATGCTAAACCTCCCGCCAAAATGACAAGCGGAACCAAAAAAACAATCGCCCCGACGATGATTTTTTTCCCTATTACTTCGTAATCTGCTTTTCTCATGATTTCCTTTTTTTATTACTTATATTCTCTTTTTCTTGTTTGAAATTTTCAAACTTCTGTTGTATATCAATAAGTTGTAAATTTAAAAATAAAACTATTAATTCTATATATTTAGTAGAATTTAATTTAATTATTTTGTAAGATTTTGTTATATAAGTCGGCCAAATTTTATTTTTGCTTTCTTTTTATTTTTGCAAATCGAATTTTATCCTGCAAGTTTTTGAATCTTGCAGGATAAGATATTATTAGTTAGAACTTCCGGCACTTCCCGGTTTAGTCGCTTGTTTAATTAAATCCTGAAGCGTTTTACCTTTATCTGCTCCAGAATTATGTATTCTTCTGTTGTACACATCTTGCCAGTCAATTAATGGATAAACGTTATTTTCTTTGGCTTGTTCATCAAATAATTTTTTAAGCTCAGCCAATTTTTCAGGATATTTTTGTGCCAAATTATTACGCTCGTTAAAATCCTCGTTAAGGTTGTATAATTCCCAAACATCTGCGTCAAAATTACTTTCTGCTGGTTTGTCACTTTTTCCTAAAGTTTTTTTCACAGCAAATGAATCTGGTAAATGTGCTGCTCCGGCTTTCCATCCATCTTTGTAAATTGCTCTGTTTCCAAAAATGTAGTAGTATTGAACTTTGTGTAGTGATTCTGCTTTAGCATTATCTAAAGAAGCATAAAAAGAAGACCCCTGAATAATATCCTGTTTTACATTTTTGATATATTCCGGGGCTTTTATTCCGGCAATATCCAAAGTTGTTGGAAGCAAATCGGTTACGTGGCTGTATTGATTTCTGATGCCGCCTTTTTGTTTAATTCCGTTTGGATAATAAACAATCAGTGGATTATGAGTTCCTCCTTCAGATTGTGCATCTTGTTTCCAGTTTTTGAAAGGTACATTGGTTGCCTGAGCCCATCCTAGAGGAAAGTTTGTATTTAGACCTTTAGCAGTTCCAATCTCATCAATATTAGCTAAGTTTTTCTTCAAATTTTCTTCGTCAGATGTTCCCTGAGAAAATAAACTTTGATTGATGGTTCCTTCTGTAGTTCCTTCTTTACTAGCTCCATTATCTCCAATTGCCAGGAAAATTACAGTATTGTCCAATTGATTTGTTTCTTTTAAATAATTGACAACTCTTCCTATTTCATAATCAGTATACGTTAAGAATCCAGCGTAAACTTCCATGAAACGAGCATAAACTTTCTTTTGATCCGGAGTTAGTTTTTTCCAATCAGCAATTAATGGATTACGTTCTGGCAATACTGCATTTGCGGGAATTACACCCAATTTCTTTTGGTTCGCAATAACTTCTTCGCGGTAAGCATCCCAGCCTTTATCAAATTTTCCTTTGTATGGATCGCTCCATTTTGTAGCCACCTGATGCGGTGCGTGGGCAGCTCCAGGCGCATAGTATAAAAAGAAAGGTTTTCCGGGTGCGGCTTTTTGCTGTGTTTTAATATAACTGATTGCTTTATCTGTAATTAATTCATTCAAATGGCGTCCGTCAGGCGTAACGTGAACCTGGTCTTCAACTAAATCAGGATTGTACTGATCGGTTTGAGAACCTAAGAATCCGTAAAAATGATCGAAACCTTTTCCGGTTGGCCATCTGTCAAACGGACCTGCGTCAGAAGCTTCTTCGTCTGGAGTAACTCCGTATTTACCAACGGCAAAAGTGTTGTATCCATTCGCACGCAAAATCTCAGCAATTGTTCCTTTATCAGAAGGAATTCTTCCGTCCCAACCTGGGAAACCTGCAGATAAAATAGTATGAGAAAATCCACTAACGTGAACTCTTCCTGAATTTCTTCCAGTCAAAAGCGCAGCACGGGTAGGAGCACAAATAGCAGTCGTATGAAAGTTGGTGTAACGCAAACCATTATTGGCTAACTGATCGAAAGTTGGTGTCTGAATTAAGCCTCCAAAAGCAGTTGAAGCTCCAAATCCAACATCATCTAATAGAATCCAAATCACATTCGGTGCACCTTTTGGCGCTTTTACCGGTTCTAGCCAATATTCTTTAGAATCGGCTAAAGTTTTTCCGATCACTCCTTTAAATTCTTCTGGTTTTTCTTGTGCAAAACCAAATTGCGCAATAAGAATTGCAGTAATCAAAAGTCCCCTTTGTGAGCTTTTGATTTTTGAGTTAATTTTAAATTTTTTCATTATTTCTTTTTTTAATATTTTGTTTATTCTATGGATTTAGTATGATTTTGAACTAAAATTTTACTTGTTTGCTTTGGTCAATAATTCCTGAGCAGATTTTCCCTCCGTAGCAGGCGTTTTGTGTATTTTTCTTTGGTAAACGTCTTGCCAGTCAATTAAGGGATACAGGTTGTTTTTCTTAGCCTGTTCGTCAAATAGTTTCTTAAGTTCGGCTAGTTTCTCTGGATATTTTTTGGCCAAATCTTTTCTTTCATTGAAATCTTCATTGATGTTGTACAATTCCCAAACATCCTTGCCAAAATCAGCATTTAAAAGACCTGCTTTTTTTGGATCATTCAATGCTTCTTTAGCTTCAATTGAATTAGGATGATGTGCTGCAGCGGCTTTCCATCCATCATTGTAAATCGCTCTTGCTCCAAAAATGTAGTAATGCTGAATTTTGTGATTCGAAACTGCTTTCGCATCATTCAAAGAATTGTAAAACGAATATCCCTGAATAGTATCTTGCTTAATTTCTCTGATAGATTCAGGTGCTTTCACTCCTAAAATATCAAGCGTTGTTGGCAAAATGTCAATTACATGACTGTATTGCGTTCTGATTCCAGGGGTTTTAATTCCCTTTGGATAATAAACAATCAGCGGGTTGTGAGTTCCACCTTCAGAATTAGCATCTTGTTTCCAGTCTTTAAAAGGAACATTGGTTGCCTGCGCCCATCCTAAAGGATAATTTCCATAGGTTTCAGGTGTTCCAATTTCGCCAATTCGTTTTAAATTATTTTGAAATACGGTCTCGTCTGTTTCTCCATTTACATAGGTTTGTCTGTTGACAGCGCCTTGCAATGTTCCTTCTTTACTTGCGCCGTTATCGCCAATTAAAACAAACACAACCGTATTTTCCAATTGATTACTTTCTTTTAAATAATTGACCACTCTTCCAATTTCATAATCTGTATACGTCAGGTATCCCGCATATACTTCCATGAATTTTGAATATACTTTCTTTTGGTCCGGAGTTAATTTTTTCCAGTCTGCAATAAGTGGGTTGCGTTCTGGCAAAACAGCATTAGCCGGAATAACTCCTAATTTCTTTTGATTCGCAATTGTTTTTTCTCGGTAAGCATCCCAGCCATCATCAAATTTGCCTTTATAGGGATCGCTCCATTTTGCAGCAACCTGATGAGGTGCATGAACGGCTGCCGGAGAATAGTACAAAAAGAAAGGTTTTCCCGGAGCTGCTTTTTGCTGTTTTTGAATGTAGCTAATCGCTTTATCCGTAATTTGCTCACTAAGATGTCTTCCGTCAGGCGTAATATGAACTTGATCTTCAATTAAATCAGGTTTATACTGATCTGTTGCTGAACCTAAAAAACCAAAAAAATGATCAAATCCTTTGCCTGTTGGCCAATGATCGAAAGGTCCGGCATCAGTAGCTTCTTCATCAGGAGTAACTCCATATTTACCCACGCCAAAAGTATTGTATCCTTTATCACGCAGAATCTCAGCAACAGTTCCATTTTTCGAAGGTAATCTTCCGTCCCAACCTGGAAATCCTGCAGACATTATCGTATGCGAGAACCCTCCAACATGAACTTTATGAGAGTTGCTTCCAGTTAATAAAGCCGATCGGGTAGGAGCACAAATTGCTGTTGTATGAAAATTGGTATATCGCAATCCGTTGTTGGCCAAACTCTCCAAAACCGGAGTTTCGATCAAACCTCCAAAAGCGCTTGAAGCTCCATATCCAACATCATCCAAAACAATCCAAACTACATTTGGAGCACCTTTAGGAGCCGTAACCGGTTCCGGCCAGTATTCTTTTGAGTCGGCTAAGGTTTTTCCAATTACGCCTTTAAATTCTTCTGGTTTAGTTTGTGCAAAACCAAATTGTGCAAGAAGTATTGCAGTAATCAAAAGCCCTTTTTGAGGACTTTTGATTATAATGTTATTTTTAAACTTTTCCATTTTACATTATTGTTACGTTATTACCATTAATAATAGAATTCTGTAATCAGTATTTTAACTATGCTATTTTATTTTATTCCAATCTTCGACACCTACTTTTACTGACCATTGCTGATGTAATTCAATCAGGGTTTGGAGTAGTTTTGGTTCTGATTTTGCCAGATTTTTTGTTTCTGTTCTGTCTGTGGCTAGATTATATAATTCCCAGGGCTGATTGTTTTCCGCTACCGCTTTCCACTGCTCTTTTCGTATTGCTTTGCTACCTTCATGTTCCCAAAACAAGGCTTCATGTGCATAAGATTGTTGTCCTTCAAATTCCCTTTTTAAGCTAATACCTTCTAAGGGTATGAGTTTTTTTCCCTGAAATAAATCGGGATATTGAGAACCGGAATACTCCAGACAAGTTGGAAAAATATCAATCAAATGACTTACCCTGTTGCTTACTATACCTGCCTTAATATGCTTTGGATAATAAGCAATAAAAGGGGAAGCAATACCGCCTTCGTGGGTGTTCTTTTTGAATAATTGAAAAGGCGTGTTGCTCACATTTCCCCATGGACTTTCGTAACTATCAATCGACGCAACCGAACCTGCTGTTCCATTTTTTTGTGTAACATAATTCCAATTTTTCACATCATCGGCACTTCCACCATTATCAGAAAGAAAAAGAACAAGGGTATTATTTTCTTCTCCCAAAGACTTTACTTTCTGCAGGATTTCTCCAATTCCGGCATCCATCCGGTAGATCATCGCTGCATAAATTGCCATCCGGGTATCCCATTTATCTTTTTCTTCGGCACTTAGTTTTTCCCAATCCGGTACTTTTTCAAAACGATTTGATAAGTCCCAATTTTTATCAATGATTCCTTGTTCTTTTAATTTTTTTAAACGCTTTGCTCTCAATTTATCCCAGCCTTCCAGATATTTGCCTTTGTATTTTGCAATATCTTCCGGCAATGCCTGAATGGGCCAGTGCGGAGCATTATAAGCAACATACAGAAAAAAAGGTTGTTGCTGATTTCGCTGTTTTTCCAAAGAATTAATAGCAAAATTGGTAATCTCCTGAGTTAGATAGGTAGAAGTATCCGTGCGAATAATTTCTTTATTTCCTTTCAAAAAAGTAACCTTTCTACCGTCGTTATACAAAGGTTCCGAGTTGAAATAACTGCTTCCATTGTTTTGTAAAGTAAAAGAATCATCAAACCCCCGATTAACCGCCCAGGCTGATGGTATTAAACCAACGTGCCATTTTCCGGAAACAATGGTGTGGTATCCTGCCTGTTTGAGTGCTTGCCCAATCGTAATGCAGTGCTCGTTTAAATATCCCTGATAGGCAGGAAATCCCTTATCCTGCACCATGTCCCCAACACCAGCCTGATGTGAATACAAACCAGTGAGTAACGAAGCCCGGGAAGGACAGCAACGGCCTGCATTGTAAAACTGCTTTAGAATAAGCCCGTTTTTAGCGAGTTTATCCAGGTTTGGAGTTTTAATTTCTGAACCAAAAGCACCAATATCTGAGAAACCTAAATCATCCGCCAAAATGACGATGATGTTAGTTTGCTTTTTCTGTGCAAATAGCTGAAATTGTACCACAACCAATAGGACAAGTATGAGAAGTTTTTTGATCATTTTATTTACTCGTATGTAAACCTTTTATTAATAACCAGGGTTTTGTGGTAATCCAACAGGATCAATATTACGCTCACTTTGCGGAATCGGATATAAATTATTTCTTTCTGAAACAGAGTTTTTAGCCGTTACTTTTTTAATTTCAGTTACCAAAGTTCCCCAACGTACTAAGTCGAACCATCTTTGGCCTTCCTGCATAAATTCTTTTTTGCGTTCTTCCTGAATAGCAGCTCTAAAAGTTACCTGATTTAATCCTGATAAATCTACAGTGGCATCAGGTGTAGTAATTGGTTTTCCAAAAGCTCTTCTTCTCACCTGATTAATAAATTCATAAGCTTCCGGCGTTGGTGCTCCCTGTTCGTTAATAGCTTCCGCTAAAGACAATAAAATATCGGCATAACGAATAAGCGGGAAATTGATTGCCACGTTTGAAGGAGTTGCTAAATTGGTTAAATCAAGATACTTTTTAAAAATTGGTTTCGGAAAAGTATATAATGTTCCTGTAGCAGGATTTGGCAATTGTTTGGCAAAAGTAACATCTCTGCGTAAATCTCCTGCAGCAAAAATATCGTAAAACAAAGCTACATCCGAAATAATATCAGCAGGTTCTGTTGCTGTAAAACCTGTGAATGAAGTAGCTTGAAAAGTGCTTCCGCTTGATCCGTTTCCGGCCTGATTTGGTTCGAACTGAACAGAGAAAATATGCTCTTTTCCATTCTTTTTTGCTTTCGCGAAAATATCTCCAAAACTTTCAAAAAGCGCATATCCGTACCCGCCATTAATTACTTCTCTGGATTTTGCAATCGCATTAGGCCAATCTTTTCTGGTCAAATATACTTTGGCTAAAATCGCTTTTGCAGCACCAGAAGTAGCACGTCCGGCGTCAGTTGCAGGATAAGTTGATGGCAAACCTTCAGCATCTTTTAAATCTGAAATAATTTGAGTGTAAACTTCTTCAACCGAAGCTCTTTTTGATTTTAAGCTTTCTAACTGAATAGAAGTTGGTTCGTGTAAAACAATTGGAACCCCACCCCAAAGACGAACTGCCTGAAAATACAATAACCCTCTGATGAATTTTGCTTCCAGAATCAACCTGTTTTTAACAGCATCTGTACCGGTAACTTTTGGAATATTATCGATTGAAACATTGGCTCTGTTGATTCCCGCGTAAATTTGGCGCCACGCTACCTGAACACGATCTGAAGTCGCGTCATGAGTTAAACTGCTCAAAGCTCTAACCTGTGGATTGGTTGCCGAAACTCCAGCTGCAGCATAGTCTGTAGCCATATCAGTTAAGAAATACAGGTTTCTTCCGAATAAACTTTGTTCTCCCGGATCAAGACTTAAAGAAGCGTAAACTGCAGTTACACTTGCAATAGCATCATCTTGCGTTTTAAAGTAATTATCTTCGGTTACGAAAGAGGTTGGTGTTACCTCCAGATCTGCGCACGAAACAAATAGTCCGGCACTTAGTAGGAATGTTATAATAATCTTTTTCATTTTATATTTTTTTTACTTAAAAAGTTACGTTCAGTCCGGAAATGAATGTTTTAGAGTTTGGATAAGAACCAAAATCAATTCCCGGGTATAAGTTGTTTTGTTCGTATGAACTAACTTCTGGATCATAGCCAGTGTATTTAGTCCATGTAATTAGATTTTCAGCAGATACATAAAATTTTACGCTCTTGGTTCCCAATTTTTTAGAAACGCTTTTAGGTAATGTATATCCTAAAGTGATTAGCTTTAATCTTAAGAAAGAAGCATCTTCTACGTAGCGTTCTGAAACGATTCCAAGAGGAGAACTTGTTGCTCTCGGAACTTCATTGCTTGGGTTAGCTGGTGTCCAACGATCTTCAAGTGTAACGTTAGCATTAGTTCCAAGAGTCGAAATTTCTAATTGCTGATTAAGCGCATTGAAGATTTTTCCGCCGTAAGCACCCTGGAAAGAGAAATTCAGATCAAAATCATTATAAGAAATTGTATTGCTAAAACTTCCAACAAATTTTGGCTGAGAAGTTCCAAGATTTCCTTTGTCAAGGGCAGTTATAACACCATCTCCATTCGTATCGACATATCTTCTGTCACCTATTTTTGTATTGGCTAAACTGTTTATTTTTGGTTGTGTGTTAACTTCTTCCTGAGTCTGGAAAATTCCATTCGTTTTGTATCCCCAGAAAGTTCCTAAAGGCAATCCTACTTTTACTGTTACAGGTTGTTGTTGTAATAATGAACCATTTGGAACAATTGGGAAAAATTGGTCAACTCCATTTCCTATCGAAACAACTTTGTTTTTGTTGGCAGAGAAAACGAAGTTAGAATTCCATGAAAAGTTTTCTGTTTTGATGTTTTCTGTAATCAAACCAATCTCAATACCTTTATTTTCAACTCCACCAATATTCTGTAAAACAGTTGCAAACCCTGAAGTCAACGAAACTGGCACGTTGATTAACAAATCGTTTGTTTTCTTGTAATAAACATCAAAAACAAAATTGATTTTTCTGTCTAATAATGATAAATCTAAACCAACGTTATACTGATTTGTTTTTTCCCATTTCAAATCCGGATTTGCTAGTCGGGTAGGAGCTAAACCTGTATAAATTGTACTTCCGAATGAATAGTTTACGGAACCCATTTGTGCCAAAGAAAGATAATTTCCAATTTCCTGGTTTCCTGTTGTTCCGGCTGTTATTCTCAATTTGGCTTCCGTCACACCTTTGATGTTGTTGGCAAAATCTTCATCCGTAATATTCCAGGAAAACCCTGCTGATGGGAAATAACCCCAAAGTGATTCTGACCCAAATCTTGAAGAACCATCTGCACGTCCTGAAAGCGTGAAGTTGTATTTTCCTTTATAAGAGTAGTTTACTCTCGCTAACCAGGATTTTAATACACTTTCAAATGCATCACTATAAGGTTTTATCGGAACACCATCTTGTATAGCATTGTATGTATTGGCATCGTTTATAAAAGTATTTGCACCGGCATTTACTACTTCGCCTTTAGTGTATTGAAGAGTGTATCCTCCTAAAGCAGAGAACTTATGATTTTCACCAAAATTAGTGTTGTAATTCAATGTGTTTTCATTCAATACGGAACTTACTAAACGATCTCCAACTGAGGCTAAACCTTTAGTTCCGGCTCCGGTAGTTGTAGTTGACGGCGCATAATAATTTTGTTTGGTATCAAGAACATCTCCACTAACAGCAACTTTTGCAGTAAGTTTTTTGGTTATTTTATATTCACCAAATAAGTTGGTCAAAATTCTGTTGATTTTCGTTTCGTTGGTTGTGTTTTCCAAATCATTAATCGGATTTGCAATAATTCCATTAACTGCAGTTGCATAAGGATTATTAGTTAAATTATAACTTCCATCGGCATTTTTAATAGGGACCACAGGAGGTTGATACAAAGCAACAACTAGCGGGTTGGGCTGTCTGCCGGCAGAAGACCCGCCGTTTGTTCCAACACCATTTGCAACCGAATTGCTATAGTTAGCATTTACACCAAATTTAAAATTCTGAGAATAATTTCTTTCGTAATTGACACGGAGGGAAATTCTTTTAAAATCTGAAGCGATTACAATTCCTTCCTGTTGAAAATAACCTGCTGAAATGGCATATCTTGAACGTTCATCTCCGCCTGAAAAAGACAATTGGTGATTTTGAACCGGTGCCGCAGTTCTAAAAACGGCATCTTGCCAGTCATAACTTCCTGAAGTTTTAAAAGCTTCTATTTGAGCTGCAGAAAATGAAGGTGCCTGACCAATACTTGCCTGAACGTCATTACGTAAACTTGCCCATTGACTGGCATTCATTACATGTAGTTTTTTTGAAACATTCTGGAATCCGAAATAGCCTTGATATGAAATATTATCCTGACCTTTTGTTCCTTTTTTGGTGGTAATAATTACCACTCCATTTGCTCCACGAGACCCATAAATTGCAGTTGCAGAGGCATCTTTTAGAACTTCAATCGACTCTATATCACCTGGATTAATAGTAGATAATACATTAACAGTAGCTCCTGCATATGCCACTCCGGCGGTACTATTATTATTATCATTGTAAATTAAAACTCCGTCTACTACATACAGTGGTTCGTTACCAGCAGTAATCGAGTTTCCTCCTCTGATACGTACACTTGAAGAGGCTCCCGGACGACCAGAACTTTGTGTAACTACAATTCCCGGAATAGCACCACGTAATAAGTTATCTGCTGATGAGGTAACCTGGGATAAATTTGCTTTTGGAACCGAAGCTACAGAACCTGTAATGTCTTTTCTCTTTTGAGAACCGTATCCTACAACTACTAATTCATCTAATTCCTGACGCTCTTCTTTTAAATGGATCGTAACAGGATTTTTGTCAACGATTATCTCCGCTTTTTTATACCCAATGTAACTTACGATTAAAGTATATGGTAATTTTTGACCTGTCTGAAAATAAAATTTTCCTTCTGCGTCGGTTTGAACTCCGTGTGTTGTTCCTTTAATAATAACAGACGCTCCAATAATCGGCTGGTTGGTAACATCATCTACAACAGTTCCGTCTAATTTGGATTGGATTAATGGTGTTGTATTTTGAGCAGTAACTCCGGCCGTCAGAAGCAGGAGAAATAGTATTGAGTATATTTTTAAATTTTTTTTCATTTCTTTGTACTGGTTTAAGTAATTAACAAGACGCCCTGGGCACTGATTTTTCAGCACTCTAAATGTGTTCTTGATTTAGCGATAAATATTCTTTAAGCCTCGCCATTTCTGTTGCCGCAGAAATGGCTTTTTTTATTTATATACAGCAGCGATGCATTTTTTTCATTTTTCAGGTATTTAGTTATTAATTATTTTTTTTGATTTATAGGTATAGTTTCAAGAATCATTTCAATACAAATAAATGCATCAAATAGATTTTTGGAATTTTCAATAAGAATTTTGGTGGTGAATTTTATATAGTTTCGTTTTGGTTCCGATTTAATAATGAATAAAAAAATCGTTAAACGAAAAAAAATGCTAAGATTTAGCAACAGAAGCACATATAACAAAACGTGTTATAAGTATATTTTTTTTGAAGATTTAAATACGATATGCTTTCGGTTGTTTTCAAAATATAGTTTTTTTGGTTTTAAATATGATTTTAAACTCTACTAATCCTATAGACAAAGTTAATTTTAATCTAATAAAAACCAAAAAAAACTTAATATTTTTTTTTACAGTAAGAAATAAAGAACTAAATACAGAAGTTTTATGCTTGTAATAAATTGATTTTTAGTTGGTTAAATAACTTTTTTAAAAAATTAAAAAAGTTAAATTCCTATTCGTACAAGACTTTAAAATGTAGTATTTTATACTTATTTTTTATGTTTTGATTATTTGTGTAATTAAGGAAACTGATCTAAAAACGTCTGAAAAGCAATTATTTAAAAATATTTAGGTCTTTTTGAGCAAACTAAAATTCAATATTTCAAACATTTCAAAAAAAATAAAAAAAAATAATTTTTTAAAGCTAATTCCAAAAATCAATAAGATTTAAATACTTGGTATTTAGTTATTTAGTAATATATTTTTGCTTAATTTTATAAGGCTCAATTTTCATAAGCAAAAGATTACTTATTTTTTGCTTGATATATAACGATTTACGTTTTAGAAAAAATCTTCCTAAATACTATTCTATGGCAAATCTTTCACAATCTCATCGCATTCTTTTTTTCAATACACTAGGTTTTATGGTTTGTTTCGCCTGTTGGACACTCAACGGGGTTTTGGTTACCTTTTTAAATGATCGTGGTATTTTTGAATGGAGTGTCGTCGAAATAGGATGGTTATTGGGAATTCCGATTTTAACCGGTTCTATTATGCGATTGCCAATGGGAATTTTAACTGATAAATACGGAGGAAAACCAGTATTTTCATGTTTATTAGTTCTAAGTTCAATTCCGTTATTTTTACTTCCTTTTGCAACGAACTTTTGGACATTTGCCATTTTAAGTTTTCTTTTCGGAATGGTGGGTACCAGTTTTGCCATTGGCGTAGGATATACTTCGATTTGGTATCCAAAGGAATGGCAGGGAAGGGCATTAGGAATTTTCGGAATGGGAAGTTCAGGTGCAGCTTTGACAACATTTTTAGCACCAACCTTACTCAATAATTTTACAGAGAATGATCCGGAAAATGGATGGAAATGGCTGCCTGTCATTTATGGAATTGCTTTATTAGCGACAGGAATTGTATTCTTTATTTTTACAACAAATAAAAAAGTAGAAGCAACATCAAAAACAGTCAAACAATTACTACAGCCTTTAAAAAGCGTTCGTGTCTGGCGGTTTGGACTTTATTATTTTCTTGTTTTTGGTTCTTTTGTCAGTTTCTCACAATGGTTATTACCCAATTTTATGAATGTATATCATACTACATTAGTCACAGGAGGTCTGTTTGCATCATTTTTTAGTTTACCAACAGGTGTAATTAGAGCCTATGGTGGTTTTTTATCGGATCGTTTTGGAGCCCGAAAAGTAATGTATTGGGTTTTGAGTTCTTCAGTTGTTTTAAGCTTCTTATTAATGTTTCCGAAAATGGAAATTACTACTGCCGGATCCGGTCTTTTGGCTGATAAGGCAGGAACAGTCACAAAGGTTTCAGAAGATCAGATTGTGGTTGGAGATAAAACGTATGCCATAACAAAAGAGAATAAAGAGGCAAAACAAAGCAAAATTTTGCCTTCAAAAAAATCATGGCAAGAAGTAGTTGTACAACAAAATCAACAAATTCAAAAGAAAGATTTATTGGCAGAGGGAATAACTCAAATTCATTTTGAAGCCAATATGTGGATTTATTTAGCACTCGTTATTTTAATTGGCGCCGCTTGGGGAATTGGTGCCGCTGCGGTATACAAACATATTCCGGATTATTTTCCAAATGAAGTAGGAGTAATTGGAGGAATGGTTGGTATGCTGGGCGGTTTAGGAGGTTTTTTCGGGCCTATTATTTTCGGATATTTACTAAGTTTTACTGGTTTTTGGACAAGTTCCTGGGTATTTATTTTAGCAGTTTCGTTAGTCTGTCTTATCTGGATGCATCGTGTTGTGGTTAATTTAATGAAAGAGAAGTCACCTGAATATGCGAAAGACATGGATAGAAAAAGTTAAACTGATTTTATAGTATCAATATTTTATAAAAGCTTGTTTCTTTAATTTAAGAGGCAAGCTTTTTTATTACTTCATTTTTATACATAAAGGATATAAATATCTTTATATGATATATGTCATTTTCTGCAAGGATACAAGGCTATAATTTTACTTCAAATGAGAACATAGTGTCTCATTGGTTAAGTACATTTTAAAAGCCTTTTTATGAGCGGTTTATCTCAATCTCACCGAATTTTATTTTTAAACACACTTGCTTTTACAGTATGTTTTGCCTGCTGGACATTAAATGGTGTTCTTGTCACTTATCTTGTCGATAAAAGTATTTTTAACTGGACAGTTGTAGAAACAGGCTGGTTGTTAGGAATTCCTATTTTGTCAGGTTCAATATTCCGACTTCCAATAGGTATTCTAACAGATAAATATGGCGGTAAAATTGTTTTTACTGTTTTACTATTATTGTGTTCTGTGCCTCTTTTTTTACTTCCGTTTGCAAATTCATTTTGGAGTTTTGCCGTTTTAAGTTTTTTCTTCGGATTGGTAGGAACAAGCTTTGCTGTCGGAATTGGTTATACCTCTGTATGGTATCCAAAAAGTTGGCAGGGAAGGGCGTTAGGTATCTTCGGAATGGGAAATGCAGGTGCGGCGATTACCACTTTTATTGCACCTACCTTATTAAATAATCTTTCAGAAAAAGATCCAATGAATGGTTGGAAAACATTGCCTGTTATTTATGGTACTGCTTTAGTAATTATAGGATTGCTGTTTATTGTTGGTGCTAAAAATAAAACCAATCAGGCAGCTTCAAAATCAATGACAGAATTATTGTCGCCACTTAAAAACAGCCGCGTTTGGCGTTTTGGTGCGTACTACTTTTTAGTTTTCGGTTTCTTCGTAGCCTATTCACAATGGCTTTTACCCAATTTTATGAATGTCTATCACACCTCTTTAGTAATGGGGGGAATGTTTGCGACTATGTTTAGTTTGCCATCCGGTGTAATTAGAGCTTTTGGAGGTTATTTGTCAGACAAATTCGGAGCCAGAAAAGTAATGTACTGGGTTTTGGGGTCATCAATAGTAATCAGTTTTTTATTGATGTTTCCAAAAATGGAAGTGTTTACAACAGGACCAGGTGTTATGGCTTCTACAAATGGTATTGTTAACGAGGTTTCTGCTAATGAAATAACAGTAAATGGAAAGGTTCATAATGTTTTAGAGAAACACATCGATAACAAAAATGAAACTTCAATTTTTCCGGTAAAAAATTCCTGGCAGGAAATCGTGGTAAAACAAAATCAGGAAGTCAAAAAGAAAGAATTATTAGCGAAAGGAATTACTCAAATTAAGTTTAGCGCCAATCTTTGGGTGTATGTGGTTTTGGTAATCCTGATAGGAATTTCGTGGGGAATTGGAAAGGCCGCTGTGTACAAACACATTCCGGAATATTTTCCAAATGAAGTAGGAGTTGTTGGCGGAATGGTTGGTTTAATAGGTGGACTTGGTGGATTTGTAGGTCCTATAATCTTTGGTTATTTGCTTAATTCGACCGGATTATGGACCAGTTCCTGGATCTTCATTTTTGCAGTTTCAGTTCTTTGTTTGCTTTGGATGCACCAAACTATTATAAAGGCAATGCGAATTAAATCACCAGATTTTACCAGAGATATAGAAGATAAATAATAAAAAAAACAATAATATGAAAACTTGGTTAGATAGATGGGAGCCTGAAGATGAAATGTTTTGGAATACTGCCGGAAGTAAAACTGCATGGAGAACTTTAACAATAACAACGATTACTTTAATATTATCATTTGCCTCTTGGTTTATGATGAGCGTAATAGCCGTAAAATTACCAGGCTTAGGATTTAATTTTTCGAAAGATCAATTGTTCTGGTTAACTGCAATTCCCGGATTGGCCGCTGGATTTTTAAGAATCATTCACACTTTTATATTACCCATTTTCGGGACAAGACATGTGGTTTCTTTTGCAACCGCAATCAAATTAATTCCTGTAATTGGAATTGGTTTTGCAGTCATGAATGTCAATACACCATTTTGGGTATTTGCAGTTTTAGCTTTTACAACTGGTTTTGGAGGTGGAGATTTCTCTTCTTATATGCCAAGTACCAGTTTGTTTTTTCCAAAAAGACTAAAAGGAACAGCGTTAGGAATACAAGCCGGAATTGGAAATTTCGGGGTTTCAGTAGCACAGTTTGTTACGCCACTTATTATCAGCGTTGGAATTTACGGAACAGCTTCAGTATTTACCAGCATTGATCAAAAAGAAACAATTAGCGTTCTTCAGAATTCAACCATCGAAAAACAAAAAGAAGTTTTTGGCTTACTTAATGCCGAAGTACAGACTAAAATACTTTCAAACGTAAAGAAAACTATTATTGACTCGGTTAAAACCTCCATTACTTCAGATGATAAAGCTGATTTGTTTATTTCACTACCTATAAAGGCGAAAGCAAAAGCGATTGCAAACGCAAACCCGAAATTGGCAGAGAAAATACTAAACAATATTAATCCTCAAAATATGGCTGTTAAAAACAAAGAAATTTACTTGCAGTCGGCTGCTTTTTGGTTTGTTCCTTTCTTAATATTGCTGTCAATTGTAAGCTGGTTTTATTTAAGAAGTATTCCGATGAAAGCTTCAATAAAAGAGCAATTGGATATTTTCTCCAATAAACATACCTGGTATTGCACGATAACGTATTTGATGACTTTTGGAACTTTTGCAGGTTTATCAGCTGCCTTTCCATTAATGATTAAATTTTTATATGGAGATTTTCCAAATGCGCCAGATCCTTTATTATATGCTTTTTATGGACCACTTATTGGCTCTGCAAGCAGAATAGCTTTTGGTTTTGTTGCTGATAAAGTTGGAGGTGCCATACTAACTACAATTACCGGTTTAGGAATTTTGGCTGGAGCTATTATTCTGGTAACTCAGGGATTAGTAGCACCGACAAGTATGGATCAATTTCCTCTCTTTGTAGCCGTAATTTTAGGAATGTTCTTCTTTACAGGAATTGGAAATGCTGGTACTTTTAGACAATATCCCATTATTTTCGCTGAAAATCAACGTCAGGCGGCAGGTGTTATTGGGTGGACAGCCGCAATTGCAGCATTTGGTCCATTTATCTTTTCAAAACTTATTGGGAATAATATTTCTGCTAATGGCACTGTAAATCAATTCTTTATTGGTGTTGTTATTTTCACTATATTAGCTACAGGTGTAAATTGGTGGTTCTATAATCGCAAGAATTGTGAAAGGCCGAGTTAAGAAGTAATCATTAAATTTTAATTAACGATGAAAAATAAAACGTTTAATACCAAGGCCTTACTTATAGCAACTGCAGTATCAGCATTAACTATTGTTTTTGTTTTTTACGGTTCAAGAAAACTGCAAAATTTTGATGCTGCATTAATCACTTATTTATTCGGAACTGTATTTGCTTTCTTCGGAATTGTATATAGATATTCGGTTTGGCTTCAAAGACCACCAACCTGGATGTACTTCAAACGCAGTCTTCAATTTTTATTCACAGGAAAAATACTTTCACATTTATGGTTTTTAGGAAAAGAATCTGTGGGGAATATTGTAGTTCAAAAATTCATTTATCCAAGAAGTAAATACCGTTGGTTTGCCCATTTTTGTATTGCATTAGGATGCATGTCAGCTTTTGCCATAACCATTCCGCTGACATTTGGCTGGATTCATTTTACATTAGCTCCAAATTCCATTTCCATTTACGAAGCCCATTTTTTCGGTTTTAAAATGATGGATTTTGAAATAGGATCTTTTCTCGCATTTCTGATTTTTCATGCTTTAAACTGGTCTTCATGGCTGGTCATAATTGGATCTGTATATTATCTCCGAAGACGATTAACAAATCCCGGTTTAATAGCCACACAATCTTTTGAAGGCGATTTATTACCTCTTATTCTATTAATTGCAATTTCAGTTACAGGATTATGTCTTACTTATTCCTATCAATTCATGAAAGGATTTGCGTATGACTTTCTTGCTGTAATTCACGCCGTTACCGTAATTATGTTTTTAATATGGATTCCGTTTGGAAAGTTCTTTCATATTATTCAGCGTCCAGCCCAAATTGGAGCTCATATTTATAAAAAAGAAGGAGTTAAAAGAGGAATGGCAGTGTGTCCACACACCGGAGAAGAATTTGCAACACAACTTCATATAGACGATTTAAAAATCGTGACCAAACAATTAGGTTTTGACTTCACGCACGAAGACGGAACGTCACATCTTGACTTAAGCCCCGAAGGAAAAAGATCCCGTTTGGCACAAGCACATTTAAAAGCAAGATTAGAGGGTGGAAACTTATTTGGATAGAAAAATGTAGTTTCAGGTTTCTTTTGTTTCAAGTTTCAAGTTCTCACTTTGTGTAAACTTTACTTTATAGACAAACTAAATCAACCTGAAACCTGAAACTTGAAACAAAAAAAACAAAACAAAAATGGCAAAATTACCTGTATCAATTGAAAAAATAATTGAGGCTTTTGGTCCTCATCTAAATTATGCGCCAAAAGATGGTTACGAAGGTAGAGATGAACCTGATGAGCTTGTAAAAACACATTGCTGTTTCTGCGGGATGCAATGCGGGATTCAATTGTCAGTAAAAGATAATAAAGTAGTAGGATTTGAACCGTGGATGGAATTTCCTTTTAATGAAGGGCGTCTTTGTCCAAAAGGGGTGCAGCGTTATCTTCAAAATAATCACCCGGACCGTCTTTTACATCCTATAAAAAGAGTAGAAGGAAAAGGGTTTGAAAAAACAACCTGGGATGAAGCGATGGATAAAACGGTTTCTGAAATAAAAAGAATTCAGGATAAATACGGTAAACATGCTTTTTCAATGTTGTCAGGCGTATCGCTTACTAATGAAAAAAGTTATTTGGTTGGAAAATTTGCGCGGGTTGCTTTAAAAACCAGAAATCTGGATTATAACGGAAGACTTTGTATGGTAAGTGCCGGTGCCGGAAATAAAAAAGCATTTGGTTTAGACAGGGCTTCCAACAATTATTCTGATTTAGAATACGCGGAAGTAATAATAGTTGCCGGAGCAAACATTAGTGAAACTTTTCCAACACTAACACACTGGATATGGAAAGCTAGAGATCGCGGAGCAAAATTAATTGTGATCGATCCAAGAATGATTCCGCTAGCCAGAACGGCAGATATTCATTTAGATGTAAAACCCGGAACTGATTCGGCTTTATATGGCGCTATGCTAAAATATTTGGTTGATCACGACATGCTGGATCACGATTTTATAGACAATTATACATCTGGATTTCAGGAAACAATCGATGCGGTAAAAGATTATACTTTAGAATGGGCAGAAGAAATTACCGGAATTGATAAAGATAAAATTATGACTGCAGCCGAATTATGGGGCAAAGCGAAAACAAGTTTCCTGCTGCATGCACGAGGCATAGAACATCACTCAAAAGGAGTTGATAATGTTTTAGGGTGTATTAATTTGGTTTTGGCAACAGGAAGAATTGGCAGACCTTATTGTGGTTACGGAACAATTACAGGCCAGGGAAATGGACAAGGAGGAAGGGAACACGGTCATAAATGTGATCAATTGCCGGGAAATAGAGATATTGAAAATCCGGAACACCGAAAATATATTGCTGAAGTTTGGGGAATTGATGAAAAGGACATGCCTGGAAAAGGATTAACAGCTTATGAAATTATAGAAGCAATTCATCGTGATGAAATCAAAGGATTAATATCAATTTGCTTTAATCCGTTAGTTTCCCTTCCCAATAATAATTATGTCAGATCGGCTTTGGAAAAATTAGAATTCTATGTATGTATTGATTTCTTTCTGAATGAAACGGCCCGTCATGCAGATATTGTTTTAGCCGGTTCTTTACAGGAAGAAGAAGAGGGAACTACAACTTCGGCAGAAGGACGTGTTATTCGTATTCGACAAGCGGTAACACCTCCCGGAGATGCAAGAACGGATACTTCAATATTATTAGAAATAGCGGAACGTTTGGGTGAGAAAGATAAATTTACTTATGATAACAGCGAAGCCATTTTTAATGAATTAAGAGTGGCTTCTAAAGGAGGAACAGCCGATTATTTTGGAATTACTTATAAAAAAGTGGAGGATAATATGGGCATTTTTTGGCCTTGTCCATCTGAAGATCATCCGGGAACTCCCAGATTATGGGAAGACAAAAAGTTTAAAACTCCGGATGGAAAAGCACATTTTAATCCCGCTCCTTATAAATTGCCAGGTGAAGTTACAGATGATGAATATCCAATCATATTAACCACAGGACGTGTAGTTTCGCAATATTTAAGCGGAACACAAACACGCCGAATTGGTAAACTGGTTGATCAATTTCCGGAACCAATGTTAGAAATTCACCCGGAATTAGCTTCAAAATATAATATAAAACAACGAGAATTAGTAAGAGTTGTCACCCGAAGAGGAGAAGGAATTTTTCCGGCAAATATTGTTGAAACGATTCGAATGGATACTGTATTTATACCCTATCATTGGCCGGGAGCCAAATCAGCAAACCAATTGACGCCGGGAACTTTAGATCCTATTTCTAAAATACCTGAATTTAAAGTTTGTGCGTGTTTATTAGATCCGCAAGGAAAAATTGCTCCGTCATCTAAAGAATCTGAAGCTTATGCAAGTGTTTAATCTATAAAAAATAAAATTATGAATCTGACTAATTTTAATAAAAATGAAGAGTTTTTTGTAGATCTGCAACGCTGTATTGGCTGCAAAGCTTGCGAAATGGCTTGCGCCGAATGTGAAACGAATGGTCAGGAATCCTTGATCAGTGTAAATTATGTCGAACGTTCTTCAACGATTCAAACAACGGTTCAGGTTTGCATGCATTGCGAAGATCCGGTTTGTGCCAATGTTTGTCCGGCAGATGCTATTTCGCAGGATGAATTTGGAGTGGTGCATACAGCCAGTACGGAAAGATGCATAGGATGTTCCAACTGTGTGATGGCATGCCCTTTTGGAGTTCCTAAAAAAATGGAAGAATACGATCTGATGATGAAATGTACCATGTGTTATGACAGAACCAGCGTGGGTAAAAAACCAATGTGCGCCACAGTTTGTCCAAGCGGTGCTTTATTTTACGGAACAAGGGCAGAAATTGAAGAAATGAGACCAAACAGTTCTCCCGTAAACACTTTCATTTTTGGAAAAGAAACGGTCAATACCAAAGTAAATATTATGATGCCTAAAGGCAGTAATGAATTAAGAATATATTAAATCTAAATCCATGTCTAAAGAAGATAATTTAAATAAAAACTGGAAAAAAGATTTCCCAATACAAAAGCAGCAATCAACACAGGTAAGCCGACGTGATTTTGCAAAATTCCTGACTTTTGTTTCAGGAGGATTAATGATAGGCAGCGGATTTGTAGCTGCAAAAGCTTATTTATTGCCAAAAGAAGAAGTACAAGGTGAACATTTTATTTGCAATAAAGAGGAAGTCCCTGTTGGCGGAACCAGAGGTTTCGTAATTGAAGGCAGTACTGTCCCTTATATTTTAGTGCATTTAGAAAGTGGAGATTTCAGGGCTTATGAACAAAAATGTACGCATTTATCCTGTTCTGTATTTTACAAACCTGGAACCGGAATTATTCATTGTCCCTGCCATGAAGGTTCTTTTGATGCCATGACCGGCGATGTAATTGCAGGCCCGCCGCCTAGAGCTTTACCTCAATTAGAAGTTTTTTTCAAAGAAAACAAAGTCTACGTTAAGGCTTTGATACAAGAAAAAGAGAGTTAGAATAAATTTAAAAATGAATGATCATGAGTACATTTAGAAGAAGTCAGAATCGCGCCAATCCTAATAAATTGAACAATATTCTTTCGACCCTTATTTTTATACTAATTTTAAATGTGAGTATTCAAATTTGGCTGTTATATGCTTCACTGAACAATGCATTAGATAACAACAAAGAAATTTTACTTCCTGCATTTATAGCATCGGCTATATTGTTTTTGATAGGCTTTTCATGGCTTTATTATCTTCCGAAAGGGAACTTTAAAAAGAAATAATTCAACTGAAATTTGAATTCAGTTCGTTTGATTCCGTTGAATTTTTAAAAACAATGATAAAAATCCAATCCAAGCTCATTGCTGAATTCCAAATTTAAGCAGCATCAAAATGCTATTTTTTGTTTTTTCTGAACGTATTTGAAGAATTAAGCATAAATTTATAATCTTTAAATATTTTAGATAATTAACGATTTAAACTAAGTAATAATACTTATATTTGTAATAAGTATTTTTTGCTTGTAATAATATAGCAGCCATGATTCAAGTTGAACAAGCCTTATCGATTATTGCGGAAAATAGCACTAAAATGCCGGCTCAAAAAATACTGGTACGCAAAGCATTAGGTTATGTTTTGGCCGAAAGTGTTTATTCGCCAATTGATATGCCGCCCTTTCGCCAATCGGCTATGGATGGTTACGCTTTTATACATGGTGAAAAACATCAGTATGATGTTGTAAGTAGTTCACAAGCAGGAGATCATGCAAATATAAAATTAAAGGGAAACGAAGCAGTCCGCATTTTCACAGGTGCTTTTGTTCCGGATGATGCAGATACTGTTGTAATGCAGGAACATGTGATGGCTAATGAAAATTCCATTTTAATTACCAGAATGCCAACACAATTTACAAATGTCCGCGCAAAAGGGGAGCAGATAAAAAAAGAAGAGGTTGTTTTTGAAACCAATACTTTGATTACACCAGCGGCGATCGGTTTTTTAGCTTGTCTCGGAATTACTGAAATATCAGTTTATAAAAAGCCTAAAATAGCTATATTAGTGACTGGAAATGAATTGGTAAAACCGGGTAAAAAATTACCGAAAGGAAAGATTTACGAAAGTAATTCGGTGATGCTTCAGGCGGCACTGCAAACGATCGGAATAAAGAAAATAAAAAGTTATAAGGTTAAAGATAATCTTAAAGCGACTAAAAAAGCGTTAAAAGGCATTCTTGAAAAAAATGATATAATATTAATTTCCGGTGGAATTTCAGTGGGTGATTATGATTTTGTAAAAGACGCTTTATTGGCCAATGGTGTTGATGAGCTTTTTTACAAAATCAATCAGAAGCCCGGAAAACCAATGTTTTTCGGACGTAAAAATGAAAGCCTCGTTTTTGCTTTGCCTGGAAATCCGGCATCTTCACTGACTAATTTTTATGTTTACGTTTATCCGGCGATTAAAAACAGAATGGGTTTTTCGGAAATTCATTTACCAAAATTAATGCGAAAATTGAATAGTGAAATTACAAATTCAACTGGTAAAACATTATTTTTAAAAGCTTTGTATGATGAAACTCATGTAACAGTTTTAGACAGCCAAAGTTCTGCAATGCTTAATACATTTGCGATTGCCAACAGTTTACTGATTGTGCCGAATGATACAGAAAATCTTAAAAAAGGTGCACTTGTAACTTTGTTGCCAATTGATTAGAAGATTTTTAGAATAAAGAATAAAGAATAAAGAATAAAGAATAAAGAATAAAGAATAAAGAATAAAGAATAAAGAATTTCAAGCTTATAGTGCGGTATGTAAAAATAAACACATAGCATGAAACAAAGAAAACCTGAAACAAAAACAAAATGAATCTCCTTAGTTCCGAAAATATTATCCTTTTTAGCTTCGCATTAATCGTGATTGCATTTTTATATTCCAGTGTTGGGCATGGTGGGGCTTCGGGTTATTTGGCTTTGATGACGATTTTTGCTTTTCCGATTTCAGTTATGAAACCATCGGCCTTATTATTGAATTTGTTTGTTTCGAGTATTTCGTTTTTATTTTATTATAAAATGAATTATTTCAAGCCTAAATTATTTTATCCTTTTGCAATAGCCTCGATTCCGGCAGCATTTATTGGAGGTTTTATCACTTTAGATAATACGATTTACAAGATTGTTTTGGGAGTTGTTTTAGTTTTTGCAGCTTTAAGATTGTTCGGAATATTCAATTTTAAAGAAAAAGAAGCCGTGACGATTAATATCCCGCTTGCATTGACAATTGGTTTTATTATTGGATTATTATCAGGAATGTTAGGTATTGGTGGCGGAATTATTTTAAGCCCGATTTTATTGTTTTTAGGATGGGCGTCGATTAAGGAATCGGCCGCGATTTCGAGTTTGTTCATTTTTGTGAATTCATTCGCCGGAATTATGGGCTTCTTTTTAGGAGGGAAAACAATTCCGACAGAAAGTTTTTATTTAGTTCCGATTGCCGTTTTAGGAGGTGTTTTGGGTGGCTATTATGGCAGTGGTTATTTTTCTAATAAAACATTAAAAATTGTTTTGGGAACGGTGATTTTGATGGCCAGCATTAAATTGATTTTTCCGTAATAATTAATAAATTAAAAGTAACCGCAAAGTACGCAAGGCTTTGCAAAGCAGTTTATAGAAATAGCAAGGTTCGCTAAGCTTTGTGCAGTTTAAGCTTTGCGAACTTATTTAAAGTCAATAAATAATAAAAAAACTTAGCGCTCTTTGCGGTAAAATTTTTTCTCATTTTAACCTGAAACCTGAAACAAAGTAAACCTGAAACAAAAAAAATATGGAAACACTAACAGTATTTATTCTTTGTGGAGGAAAAAGTTCCAGAATGCAGTCTGAAAAAGGATTGGTGCTGTTTCAGGGGAAACCATTTATTGAACATATTATTCAGGCGATTTTGCCTGTTACAGAACAGATAAAGTTAATCACAGCAACCAAAGAATATGATTATTTGCCTTATCAAAAAATACCCGATATCATTTCTGATAAAGGGCCGTTGGGAGGAATATATACGGCACTGACGAATTCTGAAACCGAATTTAATTTGATTTTGAGTTGTGATATTCCGTTAATATCAACAGAGTTATTGTCAGAACTAATTTCAAAACATAATGATGAAGCTGAAATTACGGTTTTTGCTTCAGAAAGCAGATTACATCCGTTGATCGGGATTTATTCTAAAAAAGTATTGCCCGTTATCAAAAGCGCAATTGATAACGATGAATTAAAAATGATGGATTTGCTGGCAAAAATTCCGCATCAAATCCTCAATATTGATGAAAGTGAAAACTTTCATTTAACAAATATTAATTCGGTTGACGAATTAAACGACCTGAATATCAATTTAAGTTAGAAGTTATGCGAAACTCAAAGACACCAAAATTAACAATTGTAGGCGCAGGTCCTGGAGATGTTGAATTGATTACATTAAAAGCGATAAAAGCGTTAGAAAGTGCCGACGTTGTTTTATACGATGCATTAGTAAACGAAGAATTATTGCAATATGCTACAAATGCAGAAATTGTTTTTGTGGGTAAACGTTTGGGCTGTCATGCTTACACACAGGATCAGATTAATGAATTGATTATTTCGATGGCAAATCGCCATGGTCATGTAGTTCGTTTAAAAGGAGGAGATCCTTTTATTTTTGGAAGGGGAAGCGAAGAAATTGATTATGTAGAGCAATTTGGTCTGGAAACAGCAATTGTTCCCGGAATTTCATCAGCATTGGGTGTCCCGGCCTCGGTTGGAATTAGCTTAACACAACGTCAGGTTGCAGAAAGTTTCTGGGTAATTACAGGAACGACTTCCAATCACCAATTGTCTAAAGACGTATATTTGGCTTCAAAGTCGGCTGCAACGGTTGTAATTTTGATGGGAATGCATAAACTGGAAGAAATAATTTCGATTTATAAAGAAAACCGAACTGATGATTTGCCAATAGCCATCATTCAAAACGGAACAAAAAATACAGAACAAAAGGTAGTTGGAACTATCAGTTCAATTACTAAATTGGTATCAGAAAAAAAGATTTCTTCTCCGGCAATTATTGTGATTGGAGAAGTGGTAAAAAATACTTCAAAATTGACTTCTTATTTCCAAGAGCATTTTGATGATGAGTTTATCTTTCAGAATTTAAATTTAGAATAATGATTGAGATTAAATATTTTGGAGCTGTGGCCGAAAAGACCAAATGTGAATTCGAAAAAGTTGCTTTTTCTGAAGTTTCACTGCAACAATTATTGCAGGATTTAGAAATAAAATACCAATTCGATTCGCTTAGTTTTAGTGTGGCTGTTAATCAAAAAATAGTACCAAAAACAACCGATTATAAATTGCAGACAAGCGATGTTGTCGCTCTGTTGCCACCCTTTGCAGGCGGCTAAAATTAATTTAATGAAAGATTCAACACGTTATAGCCGACAAATAATCCTCCCTGAAATAGGAGAGGATGGCCAGTACAAATTATCTAAGGCAAAAGTTTTGATAATAGGTGCGGGCGGTTTGGGCGCTGCTGTTTTGCCTTATTTGGCTGCGGCCGGTGTTGGTGAAATTGGGATTGTTGATGATGATGTTATTGAAGTTTCGAATTTACAACGTCAGGTTATTTATAAAACTTCGGCTGTTGGAAATTACAAAGTGGAGCAAGCCAAAGCAATGGTTTCCGAATTAAATCCGTTAGTGAAAGTTAATTCGATTGCAGAAAAGCTTTCAGGAAAAAACGCGATTTCGTTATTCGAACAATATGATATTATTGTTGATGCGACAGACAATCTTTCGATAAAATATCTAATAAACGACGCTTGTTTAGTAACAAATAAACCAATGGTTTATGGATCTATTTTTAGATTTCAGGGACAGGTTTCGGTTTTTAATTACAAAAACGGACCAACATACCGCTGTTTGTATCCGGATGAAAGCAGCCAGTCTTTAAATTGTGAAGATGCCGGAGTAATCGGAATTTCAGTTGGAATTATAGGAATGCTACAGGCAAATGAAGTAATCAAGATAATTCTAGAAATAGGAGAGGTTTTGAGTGGTAAAATACTGGTTTATAATATTTTAAATAACGAACAACAAAAGTATGACTTTGAGAAGAATACAGCTTTTGAAGTGAATAAAACGATTTTTGAAGATAAATATAAAGTAATTGAAAATCAGGTCGAAGAAATTGCTGCAGAGGTAATTTTGAATGAAATAGATAATGATGAGGTTTTGTTTTTGGATGTTCGAAATGAAGAAGAACTACCGAAATTAAATTTCAAAAATAGGATTCAGATTCCATTAATGAAATTGGAAAATCAAATCGAAAAATTAAATCCAAATCAAACAATTTATATTTATTGTCAATCTGGAATCAGAAGTAAAATTGCAGCTGAATTGCTTCAGAAAAAGAATTTCAAAAATGTAAAAAGTATTACCGGAGGAGCTTTGGCTTTAAGCCAGATATTTAAAGAAGAAAAAATAAAAGTATAGCCACAGATTACGCGATTGAAAGGATTTTAAATTCTTTGCAATAATTTTCTTGCCACGAATTACACCAATTTCCACGAATTAAAAGTTTTAATTCTCGCAATCAAAATAAAAATTAGTGAAAATTTGTGTAATTCGTGGCAAGAAAAAATCTATTTAATCAGTGCAATCTTTGGCAAAAAAATAAAAAACAATGAGTAAAAGTGTATTTGTAGAAGGACCAATTTCTCCTGAATTTATAGCGGAGTCGATTGCCAAACATCAATCCAAACATACGATTGGTGCGCACAATATTTTTTTAGGGCAAGTTCGAGCCGATGTAATTCATGATAATACCGTTGTGGCTATTGATTATTCCGCTTATGCCGATATGGCAAATGAAGCTTTACATGCCATTCGTGAAAAAGCTTTTGCCAAATTCGACTTAACTTGTATGCACATTTATCACAGTTTAGGCGTGGTAAAAGCAGGCGAGATTTGTTTGTTCGTATTTGTTTCGGCAACACGGAGAAAACAAGTTTATGAAGCGACAGAAGCCATCGTAAACTGGATTAAAACCGATGTACCGATTTTTGGTAAAGAAATGTTTGAAAACGATACATTCACCTGGAAACAAAATACTAATGGTTGATATTACGCATAAAATAAGCACGTTAAGAACTGCAACAGCAACAGCAATTGTCAAAGTAAGTAAACAGGAAACAATTGATGCTGTAGTGAATAACTTGGTTCCTAAAGGAAATGTGCTTGAAATGGCAAAAACGGCCGGTTTATTTGCGGTTAAAAACACGCATTTATCAATCCCGGATTGTCATCCGATTCCAATTGAATTTACTTCGGTGGAATATAAAATTGAAGGTTTGACCATTCAGATTATCTTCAATGTAAAAACGGTTTACAAAACCGGAGTTGAGGTTGAGGCCATGCACGGCGCTTCGATTGTTGCCTTGACGATGTACGATATGCTAAAACCGATTGATAAGGAAATCGAAATTTCAACCATCAAATTAATTAATAAAGAAGGCGGAAAATCTTCTTTTAAAAATAAATTTCCGAACGTAATAAAAGCGGCAGTTTTTGTTTGTTCCGATTCCATTTTTGCAGGCGATAAAGAAGATCGCTCCGGAAAAATCATCGTTGAAAAACTGGATTCTTACGGAGTTGATACAGCGCATTACGAGATTATTCCGGATGAAATTGATATTATTCAGGAAAAAACAAAGGCTTTCGCCAAAGAACATCAATTGGTGATTTTTACCGGCGGAACTGGTTTATCTCCAAGAGATGTAACACCGGAAGCATTATCGCCTTTATTAGAAAGCAGAATACCGGGAATTGAAGAAGCGATTCGCAATTACGGACAACAAAGAATGCCGTATGCTATGTTATCAAGAACGGTAGCAGGAACATTAGGAAAAAGCTTGGTTTTGGCTTTGCCGGGATCAACAAACGGAGCCAGAGAATCAATGGATGCTGTTTTCCCTCATGTAATGCACGTTTTTCATATTTTAAAAGGAAAAAATCATGACACCCTCTAAGACCATTTTAACGGATGATTTTGGGCGAAAACACAATTATTTGCGTATTTCGTTGCTGGAGAAATGCAATTTGCGTTGTACGTATTGCATGCCTGCTGATGGAATCGCATTGTCTCCAAAAGCCAGTTTAATGACGGCGGATGAAATTTTTGCTTTGGCTCAGACTTTCGTAGAAAATGGTGTAGATAAAATTAGATTAACAGGAGGAGAACCTTTATTAAGAAAGGATTTCCCCGAGATTATTTCGAAATTATCAACTTTGGAAACTTCACTTTCGATTACTACAAACGGTATTTTAATCGATCGCCATATTGAAGCTTTAAAACAAGCTAACATCAAAAAAATCAATTTGAGTTTAGATACTTTGGTTTCATCCAAATTTCACACGATAACACTTAGAAATCAGTTTGAGAAAGTGATTGATAATCTGCATTTGCTTTTGAATAATGATTTTCATGTAAAAGTAAATGTGGTTTTGATGAAAGGCTTCAATGAGAATGAAATTACTGATTTTGTTCAGTTAACGCAGTTTTTACCGATTTCAGTTCGTTTCATTGAGTTTATGCCTTTTGCGGGAAACGAGTGGGACAGAAGCAAAATGGTATCGCAAAATGAGATTTTATCAGAAGTAAATAATGTATTTCCATCTGAAGAAATTCAAAAATTAGAAGATGAGAAAAACTTCACAGCCAGAACCTATAAAATAAAAGGTTTTCAGGGCGATTTCGGAATCATAAGTTCTATTACTAATCCGTTTTGTGATGGCTGTAACCGCATCCGCCTGACGGCAAATGGCAAAATCAAGAATTGCCTTTTCTCTAATTCTGAAACTGATTTATTGACAGCTTTTAGAAATGGCGAATCGATTACCAATTTGATTTCAGAATCTATTAAAAATAAGAAAAAAGTTCGTGCGGGAATGGTTACCGTTTCTGAAATGGATGATCCTGCCTTGCATTTTGATAATCGTAGTATGATTGCGATTGGGGGGTAAGTTTAGAGATGTACACGCAATATTGTGATCCCTCGTCCCTCGTTCCTCGGGATGACAAACGATACGTTCATACAAAAGCTAAAAAAAAAGGTTCAACTTTAATCAAGTTAAACCCTTTTCAAATTATTATTTTTTCTTCTTTTTATCCTTTGATTTACCTTTTTTACCTTTTTCTTTTTCAGCCTTTTTAGCTTTTGCCTTGGCTTTCTTTTCCTTTTCTTTTTTAGCTTTTTCTTTCTTTTTAGTATCAGATTTCAGCTTTGCTTTTTCCAGCTTTTTTATCACTGCTTTTATAGCTTTTTCTCTTTTCTTAGCCTTTTCTTTTTTCTCCTTTAGCTTATTTTTTACCTTTTTGTCTTTCGATTTGTTTTTTACAATTTCTATTGCAATTTCATCAAGATTTAAAATCGCTTGAGGTTTATCACTCACATTCCTGGAAAGGGTTTCAATTTCGATAATTTCCGGAGTTACAGTTGAGCCTTTTGGCGGCGTGGTTGTTGTTCTTTTAACTACTGCTTTTGGAGTTGTGTTAGAAGCTGGTTTTACAGGAGTTTTGGCAGATGATTTTATAGTTGCCGCCGGGGCTTTCGCTGCCGTTCCTGGAGCTGTTTTTGCCGGAGCTTTTTGAGCAACAGGTTTAGCTTCTGCAGTATTTTCAGTAACTTGTTTTGTAGGTTCTGTTGCTGGTGTTTCAGTATTTTTTACGGCTGGGGTTCTGGTTGTTCTTTTTATCATAATTGTATGTTTTATTGAGTAAAATAGAGTTAAACCAAGAACGAAGTAGAAATCAATTGTTTCACAATTCTTAGTTAAGCTAAATTTAATCAATATTTAAATACATTAATGTTAAGATTTTCCTTAAGATTACACAAACCAAACAATTAATTTTCGACTATTTCCAAAATCTTAAAATTACTTTTTGGTGCTTCACATAATGAACAACAATACGTTTCAGATAAATCGGTAAATAAAATACCTTTTGGAATTCCCTGATTTTCATCTCCATATTCCGAATTATAAAGTGTCAAACATTCCTGGCATTGGTAAATATCCAATTGAGGTTTTTCTTTTTTCTGTGTATTTTCAATTGATTCCGGAATAGAATTTCCAAGTTCCTCAAAGTATTTTCGGCTTAATTCAATCAAAATAGTTGGAAGTTCTAATTTGTCAATATCTTGTGAATGTACAATGTACTCGCGCGTATTTGGATCGAAATTCTTTGCAAATAAAACATTATAAGTATCACGGATTTTAATCGATTCTAAGTCCTTCGGCAATTCATTTTTTTCAACTACAATCGAAGTAAAATAATGACCGTCACGATTGTATTCAGAGATTCCAAAAGTTAATCCGTAGGTACTAATATCAAATTGATCAAGTGTTCGAACCAAAAAGGTTTTCAGATTCAAAGCCCATTCCATCGCCACTGGCAAATGCCAATTTAATTCTAATAAAGAATGACGAACATTGATTCCTTTTTTGCCTAAAAATTTCTCCCATTCTAGTTTTCGATCCTTCGGAATTCCTTTTACAATAAACGATTTCCATGGCGTGATACATATTTTTCCGATTTTGCAATCAAAACATAAATCACACATTTCTTTCAGGAAATCTAAATCGTATAAATTATTTCTCCAATACAAGCCGAGCCAATACTGATCAATTCCCATTCGGTTCATTCCTTCGTAATATGGAAAAGGATAAAACGGCACATTTAATGGTTTATCAATGGTTCTGTTATTGGTGTCTAATGCTTCGCTTACTAAACTGAAAATCATATCAATTCCATAAGATTCTTCAGCTACTATTTTTTCGATTTCGTAATAAAAAGTAGCAATATCCCAGCTGTAAATCAAAATAGGATAAACTTCCATACGTTCCCATTTTGGTAAACGAATGTACAAATACCAATAATCTTCATGCTCCGAAGCAATAAAATTTAAGTGACCTGTAAACAATGGAACCAACTGTTGTTTAGGGTCATTAATGTTGACTTTTAGTTTTGGCTGTTCTTTGAATTGCTCTAAAATATATAAGAATTTGTTTCCTGTAAGCCAATTGGTATTTCTGAAAATATCCGTTGAAACATACGATGAAACAATGTTGTTACCACTTTTTTCATTTGGAAAAACAAAATGATGTTTCCCAATTTTTTCTTTGCTGGATAGATTTAATCCCTTCGGAAAAATAATATCCTGTCTTGAACCAAATGAAATCGAATCCAAACCATGATCCATTGCCATATTGACTACTTCACGTAATTCTCCTGGCGAAATAACGCCTCCCTTTACTATTAATCTTGTCAATTCCATGTCTTTTATTGTTTCAAGTTTCAAGTTTTTTTTGTTTCAGGTTCTGTGCGTTCCAACAACTTGAAACTTGAAACCTGAAACAAAAGAAACTAAATTTTACACTTTGCAAGTATCTCTTTTACCTCTGTCTTACAGCTTCCGCAGCCTAATCCGGCTCCGGTGTTTTTACATAAATCGGTGAAATTATTGACACCACCTTTAATGGTTTCTTCAATATTTCCAGCTCCAACCTGACTGCAGGAACAAACTAATTTTCCTAAAACAGGTTTGGCATTTGAACTTCCTCTTAATAATGAATTTCGTTTGTCTGATAATTCGATTTTGCTTTCGATCATCGTTTTGAACTCGGCAAATTCATTTTTGTCTCCCATCAAAATGGCTCCAACAAGCAAGTCATTTTTAACGATGCATTTTTTGTAATAACGCTGTTTTAGATCGGCAAAAACAATTTCTTCGTAAGAATCATCGTTTTCCGGAATCTCAATATCTCCAATGCTGCAAAGATTAATATCTTCCAGTTTCAGAATGTTCATTAAAACCGAGCCTTTGTAATAACTGCTAATATCACCGGCTAAATAGTTAGCTAAAATATCAGCCTGTTCTTCCGCAGCAGAAGTGATTCCGAACAGTTTATTATCAAATTCGGCTATTTCTCCAATGGCATAAATATCAGGATTTGAAGATTGTAAATACTGATTTACTTTTACACCACGACCACAGGCAAGCCCTGTTTCACGGGCAATTTCGATATTCGGAATAGTTCCGATCGTATACACGATGGTATTTGCCGTAATGATTCTGCCACTTTTAAGGGCGATTTCAAGTTCGTTTGGATTCTCAGTTTCAAAGACAGTACTAACTTCATTATCAAAATAAATCTGGATATCGCGAAGCTGAACTTCCTCGGCCAATAATTTACTAGAAATCAAATCTAACTGACGCTCCATCAAACGGGAGGCCCTTTGAATTATAGTGATCTTTATTTTTTTATGTTTTAAGGCTGCAGCCAATTCCAATCCTAATAAACCACCGCCAATAATAACAACATGTTGTTCTTCCGGAGGCAAATTTGTATTGTCAAGATAGGCTTTTAGTCGGTCAGCGTCTTCTTTACGGCGAACTGTAAAACGTCCTGGTAAATGAAGTTGTGCATTTTCAGGAATAAAAGGGCGGCTTCCTGTTGCTAAAATCAAAGAATCGAAAGTGTGGGTTTCGCCTAAACTATCTGTTATGGTTTTTGCCGTTGCATTTATTTTATCAACTGCTACACCGGCTTTCATCGTAATTTTTAGTTTACTTAAAGCTTCACCGTCTTTTACTTTTAGTAATTGTTGCCAGGTAAATTCGCCTGTCATGTATTCCGGCAGCAAAACGCGATTGTAAAACGGGTTTACTTCATTCGAAAAAACAATAATTTCATCGGTTGAATTGAACTCGCGATAATTTTGAATAAAACGGAAGGCTGCGGCGCCAGCTCCAACAATGGCAATTTTCTGGAAAGGTTTTACATATTTCGTAATAGCAACGGTCGTATATTTAAAATCAGGTTCTTTTGAAACAGGATCAACAACTGTATTGGTTAAATTATTTGTTCGATTCAAATCATTATCAAGCTGTTTTCCCCAATGCATTGGCAGGAAAACTACTTTTTCTCTGATTGAATCTGTCACTTTTGCTTTTACCCTAACTTCTCCGTTTTTACTGGAAACGATTACAATGTCACCATTTTTGATGTCGTTTTTATAAGCATCAATCGGATTAATTTCTAAAACCGGACTTGGCGTGTGCGTCATCAATCGCGATACTTTTCCGGTCTTGGTCATCGTATGCCATTGGTCACGAACTCGTCCTGTAGTTAGGATAAAAGGAAATTGTGGACTTGGTTGTTCCGAAGTATTTTCAATAGCCGTTGGTAAATTGAAAATTGCTTTTTTTGATGGCGTATAGAATTTTTTATCGGTAAAAAGGCGGGGAGTTCCCGGATGTCCATAATCAGGAACTGGCCATTGAAAAGTACCTTCGGTTCTTAATCGATGATAATTTAAAAATGAAATATCAATATTGGTATTTTTGGTCAGCGCGCAATGTTCTTTATAAACTTCTTCGGCACTATTAAAATTGAAACCATTGAAATTCATTTTTTTAGCAAAACGAATTAAGATTTCAATGTCCGGAAGTGCTTCTCCGGGTGCATTGATTCCTTTTGGTAAATAAGAGATACGACGCTCTGAATTCGTCATTGTACCTTCTTTTTCCAGCCAACCGGCGGCAGGCAATAAAAGATCGGCATATTTTGACGTATCAGCGTTATGTGAAATATCCTGAACCACAACAAATTTGGCATTTTGCAATGCTTTCTCAATACGTCGGGAATCCGGTAGACTCACCATCGGATTGGTACAGATGATCCAAACGGCTTTCATTTTTCCAGATTCCAATGCTTCAAACATTTCGGTTGCAGTCAATCCCGGTTTGTCTGAGATTTCGTCAACTCCCCAAAAATCAGCCACTTCTTTACGATGTTCCGGATTTGCAATGTCTTTGTGTGCAGCCAAAAGTGTCGCCATTCCGCCCACTTCGCGTCCTCCCATTGCGTTGGGTTGTCCGGTTAATGAAAATGGCCCGGAACCCGGTTTTCCAATTTGTCCTGTCAATAAAGATAAATTGAGTAAAGCAGTATTTTTATCAACACCAACTGCACTTTGATTTAGTCCCATTGCCCAAAGCGAAATAAAACCTTTTGCTTTTCCGATAATATCGGCGGCAAGTTTAATGTCGTTTACTGAAATTCCGCAAAGTTTAGAAGCTTTTTCAAGCGAAGTTCCTAGTACTAAGTCTTTATATTGTTTGAAATTCTCCGCATTATTTTTTACGAAATCATGGTCTACGTAACCTTTTTCGATAATACGTCTGGCGATGGCATGGTATAAAATAATATCAGATCCGGGAATAATTTGAAGATGTAAATCGGCGAAAGCTGCTGTATCTGTTCGTCTCGGATCAATAACAATAATTTTTATTTTTGGATTATTCTCTTTGTGTTTTTCAATTCTTCTGAATAAAATAGGATGACACCAGGCCGGATTTGCACCTGTAATCAGAAAAGTATCTGCCAGTTCGATATCGTCATAAGCAATTGGCACAGAATCTTCTCCAAAAGTCTTTTTATAACCCACAACCGCAGAACTCATGCAAAGTCTCGAATTGGTATCTATATTATTGGTTTTCAAAAAACCTTTTACGAGTTTATTGACTAAATAATATTCTTCTGTTAAACATTGGCCTGAAATATAAAACCCAACGCTGTCAGGTCCGTGTTTTTTTATGATAGAAGTAAAAACTGCTGCGGCGCGATCAAGAGCGGTATCCCAGCTTACGCGTTCCAGCGGATAGGATTTGCTGCCTCGCATTTCAGGATATAAAATTCGGTCAGAAGTATCATTGACTACGTAATGCAAATTCATTCCTTTAGAACACAACATTCCTTTGTTGACAGGATGATCTTTGTCGCCCGTTACCATCACACCATTTTTGGCATCATTGGTGACGATAATTCCGCAGCCGACGCCACAATATGAACAGGTAGTTTTGATTTTGGTATTTTGCATTACAGCTTCTTTTTTTAAATACAACTATAGTAATTATGTCCAGTCGTAAATGCCTCACGTATTTGACTTAGACAAAAATAAGTATTTTTACGTATAAATACGTATTTTTTGAAATTATTTTTCTATTTTTGATGAAAATAAATGAGGAACAACAAATTAGTTTTTAAATCGGTTAAAATTTAGAACTCATGAAAGACGAGCAAGCAATTTGTTATACCTGCGCCAACGAGAACTGTTTTATTAAAAAGCATCTGCATTTAGAACAAATGAAACAATATGTTCAGAAGAAACATAGTTTTGTCTGCAAAAAATCGCAGCAGTTTATCATTGAAGGTGCTCCAATTCAGGGGCTTTATTTTATATGTAAAGGAAAAGTCAAAACGGTTAAAACCGGAATCAACGGACGTGAACAAATTGTTCGTCTTACTAAAAATGGAGACACAATTGGTTTTCGTGGTTTCGGAACAAGTAAACGTTATCTTATTGGTGCTTATGCTCTTGAAGATACAGTTTTATGTAATTTCAGTAATGAAACCATGATGGAAATTCTTCAGAACGTTCCTGAATTTACGTATGCCTTAATGCTGTTTTACGCCGATGAACTCAACAAAAGCGAAAACAATATCCGTAAAATCGCCCATATGAATGTACGTGAGCGCGTTATTGATTTGTTATTGTATATCCACCGAAAATTTGGACAAATAAACGGCCTAATTGAAATTGAACTTTCAAGAAAAGAAATCGCAGACTTCGCCGGGACTACTGAAGAACAAGTTATTAGAGTGCTGTCAAGTCTTAAAAAAGAGTCACTAATAAAAACAGTTGGCAAAAGAATTGGCATCCTTGCCATTCCGAAACTTCAATCAGAAATCATGGAACATAAATACTTTTAGTTTTTTTGTTTCAAGTTTCAGGTTTTCTTTGGTTTAGGTTTCAAGTTTCAGGTTTGCTCCCTATAATAGATACAAATCCATTCCTCTTTTCTCTATATTCTATACTCTATACTCTTTATTCTTGCTTCTTGCTTCTTTGCTCTTTATTCTATTCTCTTTCTTCCAAAAATTATCTAATTACCTAATTGCCACATTATCTAATTAAGTTGAACTACGTAATCTCCAAAACCTTTTATTTTACGGGACTTCAAATCAACTTCATGCGAAAACGCAGAAAACAAATTGACTTTCAAACGCGTTTTATTGGTTAAAAAAAATGTTTTAATATGGTATAAGTATTGTACTTAAGTATTTATACGTATATAAATTTGCTTCATACAAATCAAAACAAATTATTATGAGCAAATTAACCAATACAATATTAAAAAACCACAACACTATTTTTACATCAAAACTTTCAAAATCTATTCTATTGGGTTTTGTATTAACGATGTTGGGAAGCTATGAAGCAAAAGCGCAATTTACACTTACAGGTCAGTTAAGAGATCGTGTTGAAATGCGTGCCGGACAAGGAACGTTACAACAAGAAGGAGATAAGGCTGCTTTATTTACAAGTCAGAGAACAAGATTAAATGCCGGATATTCCGGATACAGATTTAAAATTTTTACCGCTTTGCAAGACGTTCGCGTTTGGGGGCAAGATGCTTCCTCTATCAATAGAACAACAACAGAAGCAAATAACGGAATTTTATTACACGAAGCCTGGGCCGAGATTTTTTTGAATGATACTGTAAGTACGATTGAGAACCTTTCTATAAAAGCCGGACGTCAGGAAATTTCTTATGATGATCAAAAAGTCTTGGGAAGTTTAGATTGGTTACAACAAGGAAGACGCCACGATGCGATCGTTTTTAAATTTGCCAATAAAGGCTGGATTGCTGATGTTGGAGCTGCTTTTAATCAGAATAAAGAAAATAATGCAGGAACAATTTACAATGGAACCAATCCGGCTTACGGCGCAGGAACTAACGGAATTGGAACGATGTATAAATCATTTCAATATGCTTATGTGGGCAGAAAATTCTTCTTTGGTGATTTGTCTTTTTTATTCTTCAAAGATGATTTCAACAAATATACTTTAGTGACTGCGGGAACGCCACCAGTAACTACAAAAGTAAACGGAACAGGAGTTTGGAGTCGAAATACAACCGGAATTTATTTCAACACAAATGTAACACGAAAATTAAATTTGATGGGAAGTTACTACTATCAAGGTGGAAAAAATAAAGATGGAAGATCATTAAACGCCAATTTGTTTTCGATTACATCAACTTTACAAGTAGGAAGAAAATTGTTCATTGGCCCTGGAGTTGATTTTTTATCTGGAGATGACGGAACCAAAACAGTTACGGCCGATTCAAAAGACAATCGATTTGATCCACTTTACGGAACACCACATAAATTCTGGGGAAGCATGGATTATTTTTATGCTGCAAACGGTTTTGGAAAACAAGGTTTACTGGATTACTTCTTCAAAATAAAATATAATGCTAAAGACAATCTAAGTTTCGCATTGGATATTCACGGTTTTGAATCGGCAAATACTTTATCTAATGGTGCCGGTGGAAAACTAAACTCTTATTTAGGAACCGAATTGGATTTACTTGTAAAATACAACCTAACCAAAATCATCAATATCGAAGCTGGTTATTCTTTCATGAAAGCAACAAATTCTATGGCTTCTGCAACGGTTAAAAATGTTGCGAATCCTGACTTAAGCCCACAGTTTGCCTATGTAATGCTAAACATTAAACCTAATTTTTTAGCTAAAAAATAAAAAAAAATAACTTTTAAATTTCTTAAAAATGAAAAAAATACAGATATACACACCAGAAGTTTTCAAAAGAGTGATACTGACTTTAATACTCGTTTTAGCCGTTTCTTTTTCAGAAGTTGCAGCTCAAAATGATCCTGTAAAACTCGGATTTATTCCACTAACAGATTGTTCTCCAATCGTAATGGCAAAAGAATTAGGATTGTTTAAAAAGTATGGAGTCGAAGTTGTGGTAACCAAAGAATCTTCATGGGCCAATGTTCGTGATAAAATTTTAACCGGAGAATTAGACGGAGCGCACTGTCTGTATTCAATGCCGTTTTCGGTTTATACTGGGGTAGGAGGAAAAGCAGGTTCTGAAATGAAAATCGCCATGATGCTGAACGTTAATGGTCAGGCTATTACACTTTCAAATGATTTTTGTGGGAAAGTAGGTTTCAAACAAATGAATAAAATTGCGCCTGTTGTGGCGGCTAAACTTAAGGCAGAAAAAGAAGTGACTTTTGCTATGACTTTTCCTGGAGGAACACACGATTTATGGTTAAGAAACTGGATGGCAATTGCAGGCGTGAGCCAAAAAACATCTAAAATTATTACGATTCCGCCTCCGCAAATGGTAGCCAATATGAAAGTTGGAAATATGGACGGGTATTGTGTAGGCGAGCCTTGGGGAGGAGTCGCCGTAAAACAGGGAATTGGTTTTACACAAGTGGCTTCGCAAGATATCTGGAAAGACCATCCTGAAAAAGCATTGGTTGTAAACAAAGAATTCAGTGAAAAAAGAAGAACTGATCTTGTAAAAGTGATGAAAGCTGTTTTAGAAGCCTGTATTTGGTTAGATAATCCGGCAAATCGTAAAAAAGCGGCTGCAATAATAGGGAAAGCCCCTTATGTAAATGCTCCTGCAGATGTTATTGAAAATAGATTAATGGGAAATTACGATTTGGGTTGTAACCAGGGAACGGAAGTTTATGCCAAAGATTATATGTTGTTTTACAAAGGCGGTTTGGTTAATTATCCTCGCAAATCATACGCGATTTGGGCTATGGCGCAATATGTTCGATTTGGATATTTGAAAGAGGCGCCAAATTATAAAGCAATCGCCGATAAGTTGATTTTACAGGATTTATATGAAGAAGTGGCCAAAAGTATGAAAGTAAAAGTGCCAAATGATGATATGAAACCTTTCTCATTAACAATGGATAAAACGGTTTTTGATCCTTCAAACCCGGCGGCTTACTTAAAAGTGGTTAAAAAATAATTTTTAATTTAAATCAGAATATCATGTCTAATAAAGATACCTTAACGCTAGGCGATATTGCGAATCAAACAGAAGTTTTGATGCCTAACACCGCAATTGATAGCGGAAGAAATGAGAAATCAAAATTGATTTTAAATTCAATTTTGATTAAACTAAAATCAACTGCATTTGCAGGAATCGGAATTACTTTATTTATTGGCTTTTGGAGCTTATTGAGTTTTTATACTAAAGATGCACTTCCTGGACCTTTGGCTACTTTTACCGTTTTGAAAGAAATGCTGAGCGACCCGTTTTACGATTACGGACCAAATGATAAAGGAATTGGACTGCAATTATTCAATTCAATAAAAACCGTTTTACTGGGTTTTTTATTAGGTTCATTAGTAGCAATTCCAATTGGGATTTTGATGGGAGCCAGTACGATTTGCAAACAAATTATGTATCCAATTGTACAGCTTTTAAAACCAGTTTCGCCTTTGGCATGGTTTCCAATTGGGCTGGTAGTTTTTAAAGATACAGGCATGGCAACTATATTTATCGTTTTCATTACATCATTATGGTCGACTTTAATCAATACTTCTTTCGGAATCGCTTCGATTCCACAAGATCATAAAAATGTAGCAAAAGCATTTGGTTTCTCAAAAATGCGTTATCTGACTAAAATTTTGATTCCGTTTAGTTTGCCCCACATTATAACCGGATTACGTTTGAGCATCAGCGTTGCATGGCTGGTAATTGTAGCCGGAGAAATGCTTTCAGGAGGTGCCGGAATCGGTTTCTTCGTATGGGACAGCTGGAACGCCCTAAGTTTAGAAAAAGTAATTTCAGCCATCATCATCATTGGAATAGTTGGTTTGATATTCGATAAATTTTTCACTTACATAGAAAACAAAGTAGCTTATAAATCATAGGCTCAAAGGTACAGAATTACAAAGGTTCAAAGGTTTTCCAATCTAAAATCTGAAATCAACAATCTAAAATTATAAACTCATGAGTTATTTAGAAATCAAAAATTTAGAGATATCATTTCCAACTCCAAAAGGAAAATACATTGCTGTTCGTAATATTAATTTATCCATTCAAAAAGGTGAAATCATTTCGATTATCGGGCATTCAGGTTGTGGAAAATCGACTATTATGAATGCCATTGGCGGAATGCTGACGCCAACGGGCGGTTCTGTAGAATTGGCCAGTCAAAAAATAAAAGGACCGGGACCGGATCGCGGAATTGTTTTTCAGAATTATTCACTTTTACCCTGGTTAACAGTCGAACAAAATATCTTTCAGGCTGTTGATTCGGTTATGAATTGCTCGAAAAAAGAGAAACACGAAATTGTGATTGAGAACCTAAAAATGGTCAATTTATTTGAGCATAAAGATAAATTACCCGGACAACTTTCGGGCGGAATGAAACAACGTGTTGCTATTGCGAGAGCATTCGCCATAAATCCGGGAGTATTACTTTTAGATGAACCTTTCGGGGCTTTAGATGCCTTAACAAAGGGATCGATGCAGTTGGAAGTTTTGAAATTGTGGAATTTAGACAACAGGGAAAAAACAATCGTAATGATCACGCATGATATTGAAGAAGCTTTGTTTTTATCCGATAGAATTGTGGTATTGAATAATGGTCCGGCATCAACCATCAGAGAAATTGTAGAAGTACATTTGCCAAGGCCGAGAAATAAAATTGAAATTGTAAAAATGCCTGAATATATTACCTTAAGAGATAAATTATTGCATTTATTGACGGACAAATTCTCTATTGAAGATATGGGAATGAAGTATAAAAATTAAGGAGAATTTAGTTGAAATGTTCTGTTGAGACGCACTGCGGAGCGAGCGTCTCAACATTTGTATTAGTTACTTTTTCTTTCCGACAAATCGAATTACAGAACCTTTTCCGTTATGGAACAATCCTTCGTTTAATTCAATTTCAGTTTCTTCTAATTGGATAATCTCATAGTTCGGAAAATCAGCTTTTATTTCCTCAATGGAAAATAAAGACTCAATGTCTTTTGGTCCTCCAACCTTATCATTTATAGCAAGATATTCCAAATGCTTTTTGCTGAAAGCTTCAAAAATAATGATTCCGTCTTTTCGTAAATAAGTTTCAAGTGTCCTATGAAGATAGGATTTGATTTCGGCTGGGAAATGAGCGTAAATTAGAGCAATTGCATCAAATTGTTCGGGTTGATAATTCAGCGATTCTAAATCTCCAACTTTATAATCGATTTTTACATTGTTGGCTTCGGCGAGTTTTAAAGCTTTGTTTTTTCCTTCTTCGCTGATATCAAAAGCAGCAACTTTCCAACCTAGTTTTGCTGCATAAACAGCATTACGGCCTTCGCCTTCGGCAGGAAAAAGAATGGTTTCGGGATCTAATTTTTCGATTTGTTCTTTAAAGAAATTATTGGGTTCCTCGCCATACGCAAATGCTGAGTTGCTGTAGCGGTCATTCCATCTTTCCGTCCAGGTGTCATTCATTATTTATAGATTAAAGTTAATAATTAAAGGTTTGTGGTCACTGTGTATGGTCCAGTCGTGATAAGTTCCAACTTCGACATGGTCCAGAACTTCTATAAAATCATTTGAAGCAAAACAATAATCAAGATGATAAGGTTTGTTTTCGTGACGATAAAGATACAAAGTAGGATGCTCTTCTTTACCCTGGATTTGATTGAAAAATTTATGATAGGTACTATAAATTTTCTTTGCTTCGAGTTTGTTTACCACTGTAGTATGATTTCCTTCACGACGTGGTTTGTCCCAAATGGTGTTGCTGTTGAAATCACCAATTAAAATCGTTTTGGTTTCGCTAATTAAAGCTTCATAATAATTGATAGCTTTCCAAACCTGAGTTACATAAGCGCCATCCTTATCTGACGGATTATTGGCCCAGACTGCAAACAAAGTAAAATCAACTTTTCCGCCCGTAACGGCAATAGGTAGAATATTCTTGAAACTCGGATTATGACAATCGAGCAATTGAAACCGATAATCACCATAAGAGAAAATGCCAATACCTTTATGCGGATTTGTGCCGTACCAAAGAATGTCGGTTGGTAGTTTCGAGTCAGTAGGGAATTTGAGTTTTTCAGGACTTTCACACTCAGAAATTACAGCAATATCAGGGTCATAAGGCAGAATGAATTCTGCCTTTTTTCTGAATGCCATGTTGCAATTCCAGGTTATGAGTTTCATTTATTGGAAATTTTAAAAATGACTAAGCAATCCAAGTTCCTTCAACTTCATCAATAATCCATTTATTATTGACTTTTTTAATATAAATTCTAAATCCTTGCCCGCAATGTCTGCCACAAGAAAAACCGCCATCTAATATCCCAAATTTTTTATCTTTATCGAATTGTATTCTTGAAAATGAAACCACCCCTCCAAATATAAAATCGTATTTTGCTTTCCAAATTGCTTTATTATCTTTTGGAAATAGAGCAATGTCTTTAAGTCGAAATTTATTATTGAGTTTTATGTTTTTAAAATCAAAAACGTATTCGGTTTCTTTTTTTTCTTTTGATAAAAAGATCTTTGAATTTTTAAAATGTGTTTTGAAATCTTCTTTTAAATCTCTAGAATTGTCTTTTATTAATGGATCAAATGCAATAATTATTTTAGATGTATCTTTTTCAATATTTTTTATATGATTTTTCCAGTCTAATAATTTTTGCTTTTGTTCATTAGTTCCTTTTGTAGAATCTACACGAACATAATTTCCTTCGTTGTCGTATGTAATTTTGCCTACAATAGGAGGCGGTTCAAAAAAGATTCTAATATCAATGCAGGTTGAATCGATTAAACTTGGGAAGATTTCAGTCATAACATTTTTCTCAAACTCTAAATCTGTGATTTTCTTCTCACAACTAGAAAAAAGAATAATTACTATTAGCAATGATAAGTTTAAAAGTTTCTTCATATACCAAATATAGCAATTTAAGAAGCAAAATAATTTATGTAAAAACCTAAAAAAAATACCCTTTTCCAGAACTGAAAAAGGGTAAATTAAAAATATATATTTTAGAAATTAGATTAAATATCGCTTTGTACTTTAATCTTAACCAACAAGTCTTGTTACACCGCTATTAATGTCAATTTCGGCAAAATTGTGTTTTCCCATAACGATAAGGAGTTTGTCTGTATTATATCCTACATATCTTATTTCAGGATTACCATTTTTTGGTTTTCCGCAAATAGAAATTACATTGGTTTGCCATTTCAATTTGCTTCCTTTATAAGCAGATATGGTTTGTAGATCGTTTTCAACATAATAAATAATGTTGTTTTTTTTAATTCCTCTTTTTTGTGTTTTTGCAAAATTAATTTCTGAGTTTTTTGAAATTAAAGTCTCATTGAATTTTTGACCAATGCCAGTGTGTGTGACAAAAAAGGTCAACATAGATAGTTTTAAAAATTGTTTCATTAGGATAGAATTGGGGGTTCATAATCGATTCAAATATAATTAATTAAAGCAAATAATAACATTTTATTAAGAAAAAAAAATACCCTTTTCTGAAATAAGAAAAGGGTAAAATATATAGGTTAATTTTAAAGAAAAACTATTTTTTCCAGCTAAAAATTCTTGGATTTACAGAAATCATCAACCAGGCCCAATTGTTAGTGTGGTCAGCATCTCCGGTTTTTATAAATTCTAAAGTTTTAGAGCCAAACATTTGGGAGTAACCTCCTGATACTGTAATGTCTTTTTTGAAATTATAACCAAAAGTTGCATCAATTTCAGTTCCTAAATAAGAGTCCAATTGTTCGTCTTGTGGTAGAGGAGTGACTACATCGGCTGCAGATAAAAATACGTGCGGAATCAAAGCAAATTGCCATTTGTTTATATTATAGTTTAATTTTACAAATGCATCTTGCAAGCCAACATTATTTAAGTGATTTCCAACATAAAAATAATCCATATAACCATTAAAACCATGGTTTGTTCCAAATATTGGATTGAATGATTTTATAACTGTGCTTCCGTCATTTGACGCTTTTCCAGATAGGAATTCATATCCTAATCCGGCTTTGAATGATTCGGTTATTTGGTAACCAAAGTTAGCTGCAGCATTCCAGGCGCTCACTTGTAAATCGTTGCTTTTTCCTGTTTGCCCGTATAGCCAAAAATTACTGTCTATTTTATTCTTTTTGTATGTAAGGTATAGTCCAAATGTTTGTTTGTAATCTACTAATAATTTAGCATCGGGATTTGCATATTCGTAACCGGTGTTAAGTAATAAAAAACTTAAACCTAGTTCAGTATAGAATTGGTTATGATACCATGCATATTGCAATGTTTTATAAGTATTAACGGTATAAGGAGTCTGAAGAACATTTTCAGCAGTTGAATTGTAAGCCCCTCCCAAATCTAATTTCTGTGTTTCAGTATGATAACTTACTGTCAATGCATCGTGACTTTGTGCCTGCTGTCCCCAGTCTTGCTCTCCCAGAATACGTTGATTGTCGTAGGATAGCACCTGGCGTCCCATTCTGGCGCTCCATTTTTCAGTAAAATCATATTGTGCCCATGCTTCAAAAACAGCTACTCCATTTTTATCTGCTGTTGCTGCAGGTACAACATCGCCCCATGTTCTTGTGTTCTGAAGGGTTAATTTTACTGTTAATTGCTCTTGTTTGTAATTAAAGTTTAAACGGGAACGCTGTGAAATCTGAGAAGTTCCTTCCTGACCTTCGGGTAAAAGTGTTTTGTATCCATTTCTGTATTCAAAACGTGGTCTAACTTGTAAATTTACATCTAATTCCTGCGCCTGAATTGAAGCGCTCATTCCTCCTAATACTAATAAAATAAGTATTCTTAGCTTTTTCATTTCTTTTTTATTTTGATGAGTCGCAAATTTATAAGATTAATAGGATTTTCTTAAATGATAAAAATCATATTTGTAAATTATTTTTTGGATTTAAAGTAGATTGAATTGTTTGTTGTTTAAAATGAGTTAGATACAATTTAAATATTTTTATTTAATGATGATTTTTGTTCAAAATACAGAACAAACAATGCTTAATACTCTCTCTTTTGACTTTATATGGAGAACCAAAAACACAAAAAGAGCTTTCGAAATCAATCAAAAGCTCTTTTAGCAGAGAAATTAGAACTATTTGGCTTTCGCCGAAATTAATTAACTATGAAAATTATTGTCTGTCGATAACACGTGCTAATACAGGCTGTTTTTCGTTCATTATTTTGGTAATGGTATAATGCATCCAAATTAGACATACAACTGAAAACACTAAAATAAAAATCCATGAACTTGACCAGATTCCGGTTGAGGTCAGTAAATATCCAAAGATAATCGGACCAAAGAAACCACCCAAACCACCAATCATTCCAACCATTCCGCCAACAACACCAACTTCTGTCGGGAAGTATTCCGGAATGTGTTTGTAAACCGCGGCTTTCCCAATTCCCCAAGAGATTCCGATTAGAATAACCAGCACTAGAAAAACCCACATATTGGCATCGAATTTAATTACGGTAATTCCTTTTGCCAGTAATTCTTTTTTCTTTACCGTTTGGTTTTGTTGCACTACAACTTGTTGCCAGGAAGTTCTGGTTGGGAAAATAGCATTTTCGGTTTCGTTTTCTTTCTTTTGAGCAACTGCAAAATCAGTGTCGCCAACTTTAATATTTTGATCAGAAACAGCAGTGATAACTCCTTTTTTGCTGGCTAAAACTCCTGGTCCGGTTGTAGTAATTTCCATTTTCGGAATCATTAATAATGCGCTTAAAATTACGGAAGAGCTTAAAACCCAATACATCACTTTTCTGGCGCCAAACTTATCAGACAGATAACCTCCAAAAGCCCTGATAACACCTGAAGGTAAACTAAAAAGTGTTGCAAATAATCCACCCATTACTAAACTCGTTTGATACACGTTCATGAAATTCGGCAATAACCATTGTGAGTAAGCCACAAAACACCCGAAAACTAAAAAGTAATAAGCTCCAAAACGCCAAACTCGGGCAGATTTAAGAGATTTAAGCATTTGAGAAACACTTTTTGTATTGTTTTCTATTTTCTTGTTTTTAGCGAAAATTAAAAAGGCAATTCCAATAATGACCAACGCTACACCATAAATTACAGGAAGTATTTTCCAGCCATTTTGAGGATCTTCTATAGAAAAATGATTCAATAAGGAAGGTGCTAAAAAAGTAGTGATTGCAGCACCGGCATTTCCCATTCCAAAGATTCCCAAAGCGCGTCCCTGCCATTCTTTTGGATACCAGATGGAAGTATACCCAATACCCACGGCAAAACTCGTACCAACCATTCCGAATAAAAAACTCAATAAAGCGAATGTTATAAAACTATCTGCTAAAGGCAGTAAAAATAAAGGGATTGAGCAGAGCAGAAGCAATAATGAAAAAACATATTTCCCTCCAAACTTATCTGTAAGTATACCAATTGGCAAACGCATAATAGATCCTGTCAGAATCGGAATTCCAAGAAGCCATCCAACCTGAACAACGCTCCAGTGAAAGATGCCATTATCAACTAAAAAGGTTACTAAAACGCCATTTAATGTCCAGCAGGCGAAACACACAGTGAAAGCCAGGGTATTTAAGAATAAAATTTTGTGTGATTGCGAGAGTGAGTTTGTATTTTTCATAGCACTTAATATTTTTTAACAAAAATAAGTACTATAACGTAGTTAAAAACTGCGAAAACGCAGTTTTTGAAAAATAATTACGTAATTATACGTAGTTTTTATAGTAAAGAATATTCAGTTGCTTTATTCGAAAGTTCCATTAAGTTTTTAACTTTCAGTTTCTTCATCAGGTTAAAACGATGCACTTCTGCAGTTCGTTTACTGATATCAAGTGCTTCGGCAATTTCTTTATTTCCTTTTCCGGATAATAAAAGTGTCAGAATTTCTTTTTCTCTTTTAGTAATCATCATTTCTTCACCTAAATTTTGCTTAGGTTCTAATGAAGTAGAAGCGTTTGTTAATTGACCAATAAGTATAGAGGAGATATCTCCGCTAAAATATTTTCCGCCTGCCGCTACTGTATGAAGGGCTTTTAGAAATTCTTCTTTACTCGAACCTTTCAATAGATAACCATCCGCTCCGGCCTTAATCGATTTCAATACGTATTCTTCAGACTCGTGCATAGAAAGCATAATGATTTTTACATCGTTATTATCGCTTCTAAGTTTTTCTACTACCTCAATCCCGGTTAAGTTTGGCATACGAATATCTACTATAAGTAAATCAGGTTTACTGTCAGCGACAACTTCAAGAGCATCGGCACCATCAATAGCTTCGCCTACAACCTCAATGTTTGCTTCGTTTTCCAGTAAAGATTTTATTCCATCTCTTACAAATACATGATCATCTGCCAGGACAACTCGAATAGTAGCACTCATATTTTACTTAATTTTGATTCTGAATTTTTACGTATATTCATCTATAAAGAAGATGCTAATATACGTAATTTTTAAATTTGAAAATGCGTGAATTAGAAAATGTGTCAATTAGATAATTAGATAATGTAAAAACAACGTTGTTAATCGGTTATTTTTTTGCGCAATCTTGTCATCCTGACGGAGGAAGGATCACACTAGTAGCTCGACAAAGATTGGAGATTTTGATTGCGGAGTTTCCTGTGTGATTGAAAGATACAACGGAAAATTATCTAATTATCTAATTGACAAATTATCTAATTACTCAAATGGGAATATTAAAAGTAATCCTTGTTCCTTCACCCGGAATTGATTTGAAGAAAACTCGCCCATTGATGTATTGAATTCTTTCTTTCATAAACAACATTCCCATTCCGGATTCGCTGTTTCGTTTTTTATCGACAGCGGCAACATCAAAACCTTTACCATTGTCATCTACAATAATACTTAGTAAAGTATTGCTGTGTGAAAGCTGCACAATAATATGTGAAGATTCAGCGTATTTTATGGCATTGTTTATTGCTTCCTGGGTAAGGCGATAAATGTTGATTTCGATTAGAGAATCCAAACGCTTACTAAAATCGGTTTTATTGTAAAACAGAATTTCTTTTCCGGTTAATTTTGAAAGTTCCTGTGTCAATTTTGCTAAAGAAGAAACAATTCCATGATCACTTAATTCCGGTGGCATCAGGTTGAAAGTTGCCGTACGAACTCCTTTAATAATATCAAGTGATAATTTCTTTAGATATTCAATTTTTTGAGCCGATTTTTCCTTGTCATCCAGATTGATACTTTCCAAGCTAAATTTTAAACCAGTTAACATTTGCCCAATTCCATCGTGAATTTCTTTTGCGATTCGGTTTTGCTCGTTTTCCTGATTTTCAACAATTTTACTCGAAATAACCTTTTGCTGATTGATTTTTTCGGTACTGTTTTCAATATTCAGACGTTCGACTTCACGCTGTGCTTTTTTACGTTCTGTAATGTTGAAACAAATAATCAAAAGTTCTAGTTCGTCTTTTTTTATGGTAACCGGGACCATTGATAAATCCAGCCAAATATTTTGTCCTTCCTTATTGATAATATTAATTTCGCCCTGCCAGCCACTGCGCTGTTTCTCAAAAATGATGCGATCAATATTTAATTGTTCTTTTTCGTCAGTAGTTAAAACTTCAGAGAATTTTTTGTTGGACGAAAACTTGGTGTAGTTTAAAAGTTTGGCAAATTTTTCTCCAATATGAATAATCGAACCATCAGGTGCAATGCGGCAATAAAGCAACGTATTTTCCATCGCATAATTGAGCGATTTTAATTCTTTAACGGAGTTTTCCTTTATTTCGCTGATAATCTCGGTGTCGTATGCGAGTTTTAGTGCTTTCTTTTCAGAATATAAAAGTTTAGCAATTAGTTTCTCAATTTTTTTGTTGGTAGGTTTGAAAATAAAGAAAAACTCCAGCAGCAAAACAAATAGAGTAAAGGCAAAAATCCAATATTCGATTCTGCGCTGTTCCGTAACTTTTTCATGTGCTTCAAGATCGTACTGACTTACAATCTGATTCATTTTCGAAAGAAAAACACCTTCATTTTTTAGAATAATCGCAACTAGTTTTTGATTATCTGCGGCTTTGTTTTTCTGCTCTAAATTTAGCAGAAACAAATCGGTGGTTTTTACAATACTATTGAAGCTTGGTTTTATTTCAAGGTAAAATTTATCAAGAGTCTCGCTTTTTTCTTTTGGAAAAGCCAGACTATCACTTCCGTTTTCGAGTGAATTCTGATTATTTTTCCAAAGTGATAAAACATTTTTTAGATGGGAAATCTGTTTTTGAGAAGTAGTGTCAGAAACATAATGTAAAATCAGAACTTCTTTGACAATTTTCTGGCTCAGCATTCTTTGCTTTCCTGAAATATTAATGATTTTAGAATCGCTAAACTGTTGTTTTAAATTATATTGAACTAAAAACTGACTTAAAATGATGGTTACAGCAATAGTCCAGAGTGCAAAAAAATACAGACGGCGTAAATTTTTGAAAGTAATTTTATCTGCAGCTTCCTGATTGCTCTTCTTCATAATAAAAAAATCAGATTACAGTCCTAAAGATGCTTTTATCAAGTTTAGATTTTCTTCAGAATAGTTGATTTTTAAGGCTTCCTGATGTCCTTTGTCAGACATTTTATCCCAGGTTTTTTTGATGATATTCTTTAGTTTTTCATCATCGTGTTTGTGTACAAAAGGATCTAAATAATATTCTAAAAAGACTAAACAAATAACATCTTCAAGCAATTGGGTTTCGGCATCTTTTTTAAGTAACTTTTTTTCGATTAAAAAAGAAACACGATCAATAAAATCCTGTTTATAGCCTGCTTTTTCTAAGATTTCAGCAGTAAGTTTAGCATGAAATTTTTTCAATTCTTCTCTCCATCGCAAGTATCCCACACGATCCATTGGGTACGATTCGCGAGCGACTTTCCATCGACAAATGTGTTGTGCTTTTGAAGCGATCTGAACTTCTTCAGAAGCTTCAGGCTCAAATTGCATCAGCCTTTCGTACATCCTGTTTGAATAAAGTAATTCTTTAGGATATTCGTTATTTTGGTCGATTTCGATATTCGGATCCTGAGCGTTTTCGGCATCAATCCATTCGCTTGCTTTTTGAAAAGGTGTAGTCATTGTTGGTTGGATAATAGATTTCAAATATACGGAAATAAGTATAGAAGTCGAAAGTCGAAAATGAGATGAAAGAAGCAAGAAGCAAGATGATAAAGTTTTTCAAATCTTGCTTCTTGTTTCTTGCCTCTTAAAAGTCTAGTCTACAAACCCAACAAATACTTCATCCTCAACAACTTTAATCGGATATGTTGCAATTTTTAAATCGTCATCTCCATTTAAGTTTGAACCATCAACCAATGAAAAAGTTTTTTTATGCATCGGACATGCAATTTTCGGAATATCATCTGTAGATCCCGTCATTCCTCTGGCCAAAACCATTTCCATTTTATGTGGACAGGCATTTTGACAAGCATACCATTCGTTGCGGCGTGTAAAATTGAAAATCGCGATTTGCTTGTTTTTGTATTTGATACAGCCCCCGCGATTGGTTGGAAAATCTTCTACTTTTCCGGCTTTGAACCAAATTGTAGCATCGTTTGGATGTACTGTTTCGTATTGACTTAAGATTTCTTCCATTTTGAGCATTTTTTTGGTTCCTGTTTCTTATCCCTCTTTTTACAATCAAGAGAGTTTGATGGCGCAGTAAAAAAGAGGGTAAGAGGACAGCAAACGTTTGTGATATTATTTCTTTTTTTTGGAGCTTATTCCTTTAGGACGAAAATTGCTCGCAAAGACGCAAAGGCGCTAAGTTTTTTTTCTTTAAGTTTTTACAATTTGACTTTGCGACTTTGCGTCTTTGCGAGATTAAAACAACTTTTTTAAGTCCACGCTTTTGGCGCTTTTTGATCTCTTAACGGAACAAAAACAATATTGTCATCTTTCTCTTCAGAGTTTACAAAATGGTTGAAACGTTTTAATAATCTTGGTTTTTCTAATACTTGTTTCCATTCGCATTCAAAAGTGTTAACTAAAGTTTGCATTTCAGCTTCTAAGGTTTCGCAAAGACCTAAACTATCTTGAATAATTACTTCTTTCAAATACTCTAAACCACCGTCTAGTTTTTCTAACCAGGTTGAAGTTCTAATTAGTGGACCAGCTGTACGGATGTAATACATTAAAAAGCGATCCATGTATTTGATAACTGTTTCTTTGTCAATTTTTTCAGCTAATAAAACAGCGTGTTTTGGATTTGCTCCACCATTTCCGGCGATGTATAAATTCCATCCGCCTTCAACAGCAATTAAACCGAAATCTTTTCCGCGGGCTTCGGCACATTCACGAATACAGGCCGAAACACCACCTTTTAATTTATGAGGAGAACGAATTCCTTTATATCTGTTTTCCAGTTCGATTGCAAATCCGGCGCTGTCGTCCATTCCGTAACGGCACCATGCGTTTCCGACACAGCTTTTAACGGCACGAAGCGATTTTCCGTAAGCGTGACCACTTTCAAAACCATTGTCAATTAAGATTTTCCAGATTTTAGGAAGATCATTCAAATGCGCTCCGAATAAATCAACACGTTGAGCACCAGTGATTTTAGTGTATAAATCGAATTGTTTGGCAACTTCTCCAATAACAATTAATTTCTCTGCAGTAATTTCTCCACCGGCAACTCTTGGTACAACTGAATAAGTTCCATTTCGTTGAATATTGGCCAAAAATCTATCGTTAGTATCTTGCGTGGTTACGTGTTTGTTGGCTGTATCATTATAAATACTGGAGAAAATAGAAGCTACAACTGGTTTGCAAACTTCACAACCGTCACCTTTTCCGTGATGATCGATTACATCGTAGAAATTCTCGTATTTATTGATTTTTACTAAGTCAAATAATTCCTGACGGTTATAATTAAAATGCTCACAGATAACCTCTTTTACTTCTTTTCCTAATGATTTTTGAGTTGCTTTTACCAAATCAGAAACCATTGGTTTACAGCCTCCACAACCCGAAGTTGCTTTGGTATGTTTTACAACATCTGAAAAACTAGAGCAGGTTTCATCTAAAAGCGAACAGCAAATAGAACCTTTTGTTACATTTTCGCAAGAGCAGATTACAGCTGTATCCGGCAAGTCTAAAACGCTTCCTAAACTTGAACCTTCAGAACCGTCTCTTGACCCTAAAATCAAATCTTCCGGATTTTTAGGCAAAGCCATAGCATTGCTGTAAATCTGAAATAAAGAATTATAATCGCTTGAATCCCCAACTAAAATTCCGCCCAATAAGGTTTTAGAATCTTTAGTAACGTTGATTCTTTTGTAAACTCCTGATAATTTATTCTCATAAATAATGGCAGTTACGTCGTCATTTTCGATAAAAGGATCACCAAAACTCGCAACTTCAACACCAATCAATTTCAATTGTGTCGACATATCGATGGTTTCTCTCATGGTTTTAGAACCATTTAAGATTTGCTCAGCGGCTACATCGGCCATTTCGTAACCTGGAGCAACAAGTCCGTAAATGTTTTGATTGTATAAAGCCACTTCGCCAATCGCATAAATAGAAGGATCTGATGTCTGCATCTGATTGTTTACCACAACGCCGCCTCGTACACCAACTTCAAGTCCTGAAACTCTAGCTAGTTCGTCGCGAGGTTTGATTCCGGCAGATATAACCAACATATCAACTTTTAACAATTCTTCGTTGGCAAACATCATTCCCGTTATGCACTCTTTTCCGTCAATATATTGTGTGGCTTTGTTTAAATGAATGCCAATATTTAATTCTTCAATTTTAGATTGTAGCATGTCGCTCGCGCCTTTGTCCAATTGTCTCGGCATTAATCTTGGAGCAAATTCCACTACATGTGGATTAAGACCTAAATCACGAACCGCTTTTGCAGCTTCAAGACCTAATAATCCGCCTCCTAAAACCGCGGCTTCTGTCGCACCTTTTTGTTTTATTTTTTTTGCATAAGCCATAATCGCATCCAGATCTTCGATCGTTCTGTAGACAAAAACACCTTCTTTTTCAACCCCGTCTATTGGTGGTACAAATGCTGAAGATCCTGTTGCCAAAACTAAGTAATCGTAAGTATGTATTTTTTCTAAATGTGTATGTATTGTTTTTTCTGTTCTGTTAATATCTGTAATTAATTCAGAAGTATTCAGAGTAATATTGTTTTCTGCGTACCATTCGCTAGTCGACATTGATAAGTCATCAGCGGTTTTTCCTCCAAAGTATTCACTTAAGTGAACACGGTCGTAAGCGCGTCTTGGTTCTTCACCAAAGACGGTAATCTGATACTTTTCCTGTCCTGATTTTGCAATGAATTTTTCGCAAAATTTATAACCAACCATGCCGTTTCCAACTACTATTACTCTTATCATGATTTCTTTAATTAAGTATTACTACGCAAATATAAGTATTTATACTTATAAAAATACGTACTGTAAAAGCTTTTTTGTTGAAAAAATAGTTTCAATTATTACGTATTTTATCGTAATCTCTTACGTAGTGCGGATTTTGGAAGATTTTGCATCATTATAATTTTTATCATTTTGATACAGATTTTCCTAAATTTGAAAGGATTCTAAATAAGGATTTCAGAAAATTGTCGTAAATTCAATTGAATTTTTGAATTTGTTTCTCAAAATCAAATTCATTCCTAAATAGAATCTCATGAAAAATATACTTTCGTTCTTGCTTTTAATGTCCTTGATGGCAAGTTGTAAACCAACATCCGGATCCGTTTCAGATGCTACTGCAGGTAATTCGGCATCCAGCTCTCAGGAAGCCGATATGACCATCTATTTTAAAGCAACCGGAAATGAACCATTCTGGGGAATAACACTAGGGAAGGAGCAAACTATTTTTACTTCGTTGATTCCGGGCAAAGAAAAAATCATTTTTTCATCTGTTGAACCGATAAAAGCGATGGATGCGAATGTTAAAATGTATAAATTGAGTAATGAGAAGACAACCGCAACCGTTACCATTCAGCAATTGGATTGTCAGGATTCAATGTCCGGTGCGATTTCACCTTATAAGGTATCAGTTGAAATTAAAAACAATTCAGAGCTGGAGTCCAAAAAAGTAGAAGGCTGTGGAAAATATATCACCGATTACCGCCTGCACGATATTTGGGTTTTGGAAGAATTAAACGGTTATAAAGTTTTTATAGCCGATTATCAAAAGGAGTTACCAAGAATCGAAATTCACTCACAGGAAAACACATTTATGGGTTTTGGAGGCTGTAATTCGATCAGCGGAACACTATTCTATGAAAAAGATGTTTTAAGATTTACCAAAGTAATTTCAACTTTAATGGCCTGCGCACCAGGAAATAAAGAAAATGAATTTACGAAAGCGCTTCAAAGTGTTACAACATATTCTATAGGAGATAATCGATTGACGCTTTCAAATCCTTCAGGGAAATTGTTGGTTTTTAGAAAGGTTGATTAATTTTTAGGAGCTATTCCTGCTGTCCTTCCAATCTTTTGTGCCGAACCCCGGCACAAAAGGATTTTCCCTCCCATCAGGGCTATGGCAATCATTTTCATAAGAAGATTTTTTTTGATAAAACAACCATAATATTGTCATTGCGAGGAACGAAGCAACCGCACTAAAAAGCAAATTTATTTAGCAAATGTGGTTGCTTCGTTCCTCGCAATGACATACTTTGTGGAAAATTGGTATTTGGTATTTAAATTATTGGTATTTAAAAAAGTTATTCCAATAATTCTTTTGAATCTTCTTCTTTTTCAATAAAATCCAATTCTAAAGCACGGACTGTCTGAACCGCATTTCCCGCAATACCACGAATCGATCCGTACATTCCTAAAGTATTATGAACCACTTTTTCGATTTGTTTTTCGCGTTGTTTCCAGATGCGTTGCATGGCTCTTTTTTCGGCATCAAGATCGCCTTGCATTTGCGTAAAACCTTCTACGATTCCTTCAATCTGCAAACGGAACTCGTTGCTTGTTAAAAAGTCATATAACATCGACATTTTATCGCCTTTGTTTTCCTGCGCCTGAACTGCCTGACTTACCTGAATCAAAGACTGACGTAAAACGGCACTCAGACCTTTAAACTCTTCATAAGTACAAATCCAGATTCCGTCGCGCATTCCCATTCGGTCCATTCCGGCTGGCATAACTTCGGTTACCAAAACTCCGATATTGGCTCTTTTTCTTCTAATATCATTTTTAAATTTTTCAATCCAGGCGGGTTGAAAAGCTTTGGTACGTTTACTTTCGTAGTAAATAGAACCACAATTTTGCAATTCACGTGTATTTACAATCTGAAGGCAATCCGCACCGTTAGCGCCTTTTTTAACTTCGTCGATACTGTCTAACGGGAAATTATTCGCCAGCCATTCTTCGATCGCTAATTCCATTACTTCGCCTTGTAACTGCATAGAACCTTGTTCCTGCTTGCGTTTCATTTCTTCGATTAGCTTTTTCTGATCGTCAGATTGTTTCTGGTATTCTTTTATTTTAAGTTCGTTCTTCTCTTCTTCCTGTTTACGAATTTTATCACGTTCTAAAACCAAAGTAGCGTTCAATTGTTTTTGAGCCTCCGCTTCGATTGCTTCCTTCATTTCCAGTTTTTCACGTTGGAGTTTTGCAATTTCGCCCGTCATTTTATTCAGTTCACGAAGCTTCTCTGATTTCTCAGAAAGTTCTTTTTCCATTAAGGTCAAACGATCTTTATTTTCTTCTTCAAGTTTGGTTTTTAGCTTTTCGGTAATTTCTTTTTCGGCTGTTTTTTTTTCACGTTCCAAACGTTCAGCGAAAAGTTCATTTTCCTGTTTCTTTTTAGCTTCAAAGTCGGCTTTGGCTTTTTCGAATTGTTCATTTTTAAGTTCCAATTCCCTGGATTGAGCATTGGCTTTTTGTTGAAATTCTTTACGGATACTATCTTCCAACTGATGTTTTAAAACATCATTTACATCGATTGGTGTCCCGCAATTTGGGCATATAATTGAAGATTGCTCAGCCATTTTTTGTTGATTTTTTTAACGAGAATTATAATTTGCTAAGGTATTTAAAAGTTCGGTCTTTTCAGGTGTTTCCATGTGATAAATTGTAACTTTTTTGCCACGAATTACACGAATTTTTATTAATTGTTTTGTGTTTGTTTTCATTGCGATATGCAATTTAAGTACTTTTGTTTTTTAGTTTTTACGGATTTCCATAGTTCTAAATTAATTCGTGAAAATTCGTGTAATTGCTTCGTCATTTCGCTATCGCTCGGGTTGTGGCAAACTATTTAGCAAAATTCAACAAAAATTCTACCGCAGATTTTGTAATTTCAGAATCGTCTTCTTTTGAAGTAATTAACGAAACATCAGTGAATAAATTGACTTTTTTCAATTCAATAAAACTAATTTCTGTATCCGAATTATTCCTTGCAATGTTCGACGGAACAATCGAAATTCCCAAACCATTTTTAACCAATTGAACAATTGAATTGATGTTATTTGATTCGTGAACGACTTTCGGTTCAAAGCCATAAAACGCGCAAAGCTCCAATAAAACTTCATGATAATGAGGTGCATAATCTTTGTTGAAAAATACGAAAGTTTCGTCTTTTAGATTCGGAATATCTTCTTCGGATTTAATTTGGATCAAACTCTTATTATAAACTACTGAAAATCCGTCCTGAAACCACAATTGTGCTTTTATTTTAGGAGATTTTATAGGCGAGCGAATAATTCCTAAATCAATTTTTCCCTGTTCTAAAGCTGAAATTTGCTTGGTTGTGGAAACTTCAAAAAGTTTGAAATTCACATACGGAAATTGTTCTTTCAATTGCTTGATCAAATCTGAAATTACAGAAGAATAAATCGAACTGATATAAGCGATTCTGAATTCGCCGGAAACATTTTCGGCTATTTTTTTTGTTTTAAGAGATATTCGTTCCAAGTTCTGAAAGAGAGCAATAACCTCTTTTTCAAAATATTTTCCAGCTTCTGTTAGTTCTACTTTTTTATTGTTCCGAATGAAAAGCTTTGCATGAAGTTCTTCTTCCAATTCCATAATCTGCCTGCTTAAAGGTGGTTGCGAGATAAATAGTTTTTCTGAAGCCTTAGTAAAGTTTAGTTCTTCGGCTACAGCCAAAAAATATTTCAAATGACGTAATTCCATGAATACCTATTAAGTATTAATAATTGACAAAATAAGTATTTTTGAAGTATATATCAAAATGGTAATTTTGGTTGAAAGTTAAAAGTTAAATGTTAGGGTTACACGTCAGTTGTTATCTCGGAAGTTGAATCGAAAAATGAATGAAGTACAACAAATAACTTATAACGAGTAACTTATAACTAAAAATAAAATTATGAAAAAATCAACTATTGAAGAGATCAGAGAGCGGTTTGATAATGATGTCGAACGATTTTCGAATTTAGAAACCGGACAAGTCGCGACAATCGATGCTACCATTTCTTTAGAATTAATTACGGAAGCCTCAAAAAGAATTGTACCGAATGCTGTAAATGTTTTGGATATTGGATGTGGTGCCGGGAATTATACTTTGAAAATGTTGTCTAAGTTGCCCAATTTAAATTGCACTTTGGTCGATTTGAGTTTGCCAATGTTGGATCGCGCTTTCAAAAGAGTTTCAAATGAAACCACTGGAAAAGTAGAAGTAAAGCAAGGCGATATTCGTGAAGTAGAATTGCCTGAAAATTATTTTGATATTATTTTGGCCGGAGCGGTTTTGCATCATTTAAGAGATGACGAAGATTGGGAAATTACTTTTACTAAAATATTTAAGTTATTAAAACCAAGAGGATGTTTTATGATTTCGGATTTGATTACACAAGATACAGAATTATTAAATGAATATACCTGGCAGCGTTATGGCGATTATTTAGAGGGAATTGGTGGTGCAGAATACCGTCAGAAGGTTTTAGATTATGTAGAGAAAGAAGATACTCCAAGATCAATGAATTATCAGTTAGATTTGATGAAGAAAATTGGTTTTACCAGCGTTGAAATTTTACACAAGAATATGTGTTTTGGCGCTTTTGGTGGGATTAAATAGTTTTTTTTGCCACGAATTCACGAATTTATTTTTTTTAAACCTATGTGGAATGTATTAGATTAATTCGTGAATTCGTGGCGAAAACTTATACAGTTTCTATTGTAGGTGCAGAAAACTTATTTTTAAAATCAAAAACCAAGTGTGAAGGACCATTTTGCTGTAGATAATCTAATTTTTCTACGGCTTCTTCAAGCGTTGGAATATGTCCTTTCGGGATCCACCACATTGCTGTTGCTGCTTTTCCGAATTTTAGAAACCATTCTTTACGGCGTCTTAGAAATTCGCTATGAAACGTTTTGTACATATAATGTTCTAAAGTCTCAATATTTTGCCAAACCGAAACATTGACAATAATCTGTTCGTCATTATACGGATTCAGACTTGTTGCATTATAACTATCATCTTTCAGTCTCCAGACGAAACCTTCGCTATCTTCGGCTAACTTGTTGACAAGGTCTAAATTATCTACAAATTCTTTCATGATCGGATCATTTATAGTGACTCCTTTCATTTTGGCAATATTAATTTCGGCAAGATGATAGTTACTCATATTTATATGTTTGTGAATAGCAAGCAAGTTAACCGTTTTTTGAGTAATTATTTTTAACGATTACGTTATATCTATAACAATTTTCCCAACTGATGAACCATCGCTAACGGCTTTGTGAGCTTCCATAGCATTATCTAAAGTAAATTTTCGAGGATCAACAAGAGGTTTTAATTTTCCTTCTTCAATTAATTTTGTAGCTTCTTTAAGAATATCTCCGTGATGTTTTCGACCTTCACCACTAATCATCGGGTGCAAAACAAAAACACCATGCAAACTTGCAGAACGCAATGATCCTGTTGCTAAACTATGTGTTCCAAAGGCGTAGCAACTCGCGATTTGTCCATAATGACGAATGGCGCTAAAGGACTCGTCCAGCGATTGACCGCCAACAGTGTCGTAAATAATATCAAAACCTTTTCCGTTCGTATATTGATTTACATATTCTTCAACGGTTTCTGTTTTATAATCAATTGGTGTGGCTCCAAATCCTTTTACAATGTCCGCTTTTTGAGAAGAAACAGTTGCATAAACATCTGCACCAAAAATTTTGGCAAGCTGAACGACTATATGACCAACACCACCAGCTCCGGCGTGCACCAAAACTTTGTCACCTTTTTTTACTTTTACCTTGTCAATTAAACCTTCCCATGCTGTCAGTAAAACTAACGGAATTCCGGCAGCTTCTTTCATGGTTAAATTGTTTGGTTTCTTAGCTAATAAGTCAGCGTCAACGGCTGTGTATTCTGCTAAAGTTCCCTGAAGACCTAAAACGCCACCAGCAAGTCCGTAAACTTCATCGCCAATTTTAAAATTGTTAACGTCTTCGCCAATTTCTTCAATAACGCCGGCAAGATCAGTTCCTAAAATAGCTGGTAATACAGGTGATGCATAAGGTGAAAGTCCTAATCGTATTTTATTATCGATCGGGTTAACGCCACTTGCGTGAATTTTTACCAAAACTTCTCCTTTTTTCGGACTTGGTTTTGCGATTTCAGTTGTTACAAAATCGGATTCGTATGTATTTGTGAAAAGTGCTTTCATAAGTTTGTTTGAATTAAAGTGTTTGAACTGTTTTATAAACCTGAATTGGCAAGGCAACTAAATTTTCGCTTTGCTTAATAAAATCCAGTAAATAAGTTTGATTATTGTGAATATCAAGACCAGCCTGATCTTTCCATTCTTCCCAAATGATAAAAACATTTTCGGTTGTATGCAGGTCGTAACGCACGCAAGCAGCTTCTTTTCTGGTTTCGGTAACCAAATGATGAATCATGTTTCGAACTTGTTCAATGTTTTCCTGTTTACTTTTGATGATTGCGGTAATAGAGATCATAGTTATAAAGTTTTAAAAATTTGCTCTAAGTGATTGGTATAGTTTTTCTTAAAGATGTCAATGTTTTCGGCAGTAGCACCTTTTTCAACGTCGTGGAAATGGAAACTGTCTAATTTTTCCATACCTACAAATTTATTCATTTTATGGAAACCAAACATAGCTCCGTCATCTACAGAAGTTTCTTCGAAGAATTCTCCTGGAAGTGTGAAAGCAGTTGCAGGCGCATTCCAACTTGTGGTTAACATGTATTTGCGTCCGTGTAGTTGTCCGCCAGTTCCGTAATTAATGTCCGGATTGGTTCTGGTTCTTCCGTCGCTTCTGTAAATTCCTTTGTTGTGCCCGGCTGTGAAAACGTCGTCGATGTATTTTTTGAAAAGGTTTGGTAATTGAAACCACCAAACTGGAGTGTGATAAACGACAACGTCTGCCCAAACGAATTTTTCTACTTCTTCGTCAAGATCAAAACCTTGTTTGATGCCGGTTGTTTTTATTTCGAATTGCTTGCTGTTTGTTAAATATTCGATTGTCCAGTCGGTAACGGTTTGGTTGAATTTTCCGCCCGAATGTGCGAAATTTTGACTTCCGTTGATGATAAATATTTTCTTCATGTCTTTAAATCTTCTTATGAATTCGTGAGTGTGAGGGATAGGAGCAAATATCCTTTTGTTTTTTTCTTTAAAAAACAAAAGATATTGTGGATAGCCGACCCCGCTTTTTCTGCGGGGTCACACCAAAATTGTTTTTATTGTTGCGCATAATTTTAAACACATAGAAACATAGTTTTCTTTGGCTAAAAAAGGATGTGGAAAGAAACTAGTTTCTCACACATAGCTATGTGTTTTTAGGCTAAGTGAAATGCCTTTCAACAGTGTGATTAGCTATGTTTCTATGTGTTTGAAAAACTTTTTATTTTACTTTAGAAATAGCCTGATTGATGAAATCTAATTCGGAAATCGATAAATCAAAATCCATTGCTTTTGCATTTGAAATAGCCTGTTCTGCGTTTCTTGCTCCGGCCAAAACGATTGTGATTCCTTCTTGTAAAGTGGTCCATCGTAAAACCAATTGTGAGATTGAAATGTGTTTTGCATTTGCCAATGAACTCAATTCTTCAACTAAAGTTTTTACTTTTTGAAGATCAAACTGACCGAAATAACCATTTCTATGATCGCTATCTTTTAGTTTGCTGTCTGTGAAATATTTTCCGGTTAATAAACCTCTTTCCATTGGACTGTAAGCAATAATCCCGATTTTTTCTGCAAGGGTTAACGGAATCAAATCGGTTTCTATTTTTCGATTTAACATACTAAACGGAACCTGGTCTGATGCTAATTGAATTGTTTTTTGTGCTTCCTGAATTTGTGAAGCACTATAATTACTAACTCCGGCTGCTCTGATTTTTCCTTGTTGAATCAAAGTTTGCAAAGCTTCCATTGTTTCCTGAATTGGAGTAGTGGAGTCTGGCCAGTGAATTTGTAACAAGTCAATATAATCGGTTTGAAGACGTTTTAAACTTTCTTCGACTTCTTTAATAATGTTACCTTTTGAAGCGTATTTGTAAACCGGGATTTTCTTTCCGTTGTCATCGGCATCGAAAAAGAAATCGCCTTTTCCGTTGTTGCTTCCGTCCCAAACTAAACCAAATTTTGTCAATAACTGAACTTTTGAACGATCGTGAGATTTTATAGCTTCGCCAATCATTTCTTCGCTTAAACCAAATCCGTAAAAAGGAGCGGTGTCGATTGTGGTCACGCCGTGGTCGATTGAAGCCTGAATGGAAGCGATTGAATCTGCTTTTTCATTTCCGCCCCACATATTTCCCCCAATAGCAAATGCGCCGTATGTAATAGTTGATAATTCGAGTTCGCTATTGCCTAATTTTCTATATTCCATAATGTTGTATTTTTAAATCTTAAATCACTTGGCAAAATTATACCATTTTTAAGAGTGTTAACTTGTATATATTTGTCTTTTTTATGTAAATTTGCAGCTTCAAATAATTTGTACCTCATGAAAAAAGAAAATTTATACGAGCCGTTTACCGTTTCCTTTGAAACTCTGGATGAGTATCCGGATGTTGGAGATCGTCATAATTTCTTCGAATTGGTTTATATTTTGGGTGGAACAGGCTCGCAATGCATCAATAAAAATATTTTTGAATATGATGCAGGGCATATGTTTTTATTGACACCTGAAGATTGCCATAATTTTACGATTGCCACCAAAACGAAGTTTTTCTTTTTAAGATTCAATGATATTTATTTGAAGAACTCGAGTTTGCAAAATGAAAACATTCAGCGTTTAGAATATATTTTGCAGAATGCGAATCATCAGCCGGGTTGTATTTTAAAAAATCAGGCTGATAAATGTCTGGTAAAAGTAATGGTGGAAGCCATTATTCGGGAACATCATGATAAAGATGTGTACAATCAGGAATTGATTCAGCAACTGGTTAATACACTGATTATTATTGTAGCGAGAAATATTGCGAAGTATTTACCGGAACAGGTAAATGTTGGAACTGAAGGGAAAGCGATGGATATTCTGCAATATATTCAGAATAATATTTACTATCCGGAGAAAATAAAAGCGGAATCACTTAGTGAATATTTCGGAATTTCGAATACTTATCTAGGTAGGTATTTTAAGAAGCATGCCAGTGAAACTATGCAACAATATATCAGCAATTATAAAACGAAGTTGATTGAACACCGTTTGCAATTCAGTGATAAACGAATTAATGAGATTGCATATGAATTTGGTTTTACGGATGAGAGTCACTTTAATAAATTCTTTAAGAAGCAGAAGGGAAATAGTCCTTCGGAATTTAGAAAGACGATTCGAATTAGTGCGTGATGAATTGGCACGCGGATGACGCGGATTCGCAAGCGAAAACACGGATTATCAGGTTTTTTTTGCCACTGATTTCACAGATTAACACAGATTTTAAAATCATTTTAATCCTTTAATCTGTGGCTAAAAACTAAATAATTTTCTTAATCACACGCAGTTTATGTGTGTGTTTATTCAATTCGGGATTGTAAATTCCTAAGTGGTCTAAACGGTCAATACGTACTTTTCCACTGGCGTGAATGATGTAATTATTGTCCATAATTATTCCGACATGAATGATATTTCCTTCGTCGTTGTCAAAAAAGGCTAAATCTCCTGCTTCGCTCTCTTCAATAAAACTTAATGGTTCGCCGTCAAGTGCTTGCTGTGAAGCGTCGCGATGTATTTTATAGCCGTTTAATTTATAAACCATTTGAGTAAAACCCGAACAATCTATTCCGAAAGGTGTTTTTCCGCCCCAAAGATAGGGAGCGTTCAAATACATGAAAGCAGTATTTATTAAAGCACTTTTTGGTTTGACACCACTGGTTTTTGTTCCTTCGAAATCAAAGTTTGAAGTATTGATTTCACTATTATTTAAAAAGGTAAGGGAAGCACCAAGCGGAATTGGCAGTAATAAATTTTCCGGAGCCGTGATATAATCAATCAAATCAGCATTTAGAATAATAGCTTCTTTGCTTAACTGATTATAATTTGCTTCTGAAATTACCTGATATTGTTTAGAATCTACCCAGCCTTCATAGTCATCAAACTGAATTTTTATTCGCGCCCATTGATTTTGACGTTCTAAAATTTCGATGTGCTCGCCAAACAAAAGTTGTGTAACGATTTCACTTCTGTCACTTGGTTCAGATCGAACGGGTACTATGGCGAGATTGCAAATTCCGAACATTTAGGGTAATTTATAAGTTGAAAATTGGGAGTTATTTAAAGCAATAACTCCCAATCTATTGTATTATTTAAGCTCTTTCGATAACAATTGCTGAGGCACCACCACCACCGTTGCAAATTGCAGCAGCACCGGTTTTGGCATCATTTTGTTCTAAAACATTTAGTAAAGTTACGATGATTCTGGCTCCTGAACAACCAAGAGGATGTCCTAATGAAACAGCGCCACCATTTACGTTTACTTTACTATTATCCAGATCAAGGATTTTTGAATTGGCTAATCCAACCACTGCGAAAGCTTCGTTGAATTCGAAATAATCAACATCTCCAATTGCGATTCCAGCTTTGTTTAATGCTTTTGGTAATGCTTTTGCCGGACTTGTTGTAAACCATTTTGGTTCCTGAGCAGCATCAGCGTAACCTTTGATGTAAGCTAAAGGTTTTAATCCTAATGCAATTGCTTTTTCTTCAGACATTAAAACTAAAGCAGCAGCTCCGTCATTTATTGTTGATGCATTTGCAGCAGTAACCGTTCCGTCTTTGGTGAAAACAGCGCTTAAGGAAGGAATTTTATCCAATTTTACATTAGTGTATTCTTCATCTTTTGAAAAGATAACTGGTTCACCACGTCTTTGTGGAACTTCAACAGGAACAATTTCATTGTCGAATTTTCCGGCATCCCAGGCTTTAGCACTTCTTTCATAAGATTGAATAGCAAAATTATCCTGTTCTTCACGGCTGATGTTGTATTCAGACGCACATAAATCAGCGCAAACTCCCATTGCGTTGTTATCGTAAGCATCTGTCAAACCATCTTTTTGCATTCCGTCAAGCATTGTTGCAGGTCCGAATTTTGTTCCGTTACGCATTTGTACGTAATGCGGAATCAAACTCATGTTTTCCATTCCTCCGGCTACTACTATTTCAGCATCACCACAAGCAATTGCCTGTGCAGCGAACATAACAGCTTTCATTCCGGAAGCACAAACTTTGTTTACAGTTGTAGCAGCAACTTCTTCAGACAAACCGGCAAAAAGCGCGGCCTGACGTGCGGGAGCTTGTCCAACTCCTGCCTGAACAACGTTGCCCATAAAAACTTCATCAACTAATTTTGGGTCTAGGTTAATTTTTTGAAGTGCGCCTTTTATAGCGGCAGCACCTAATTTTGGTGCGGGTACGGTAGATAACCCTCCCATGAAACTTCCGATAGGTGTTCTAACGGCAGAAACGATAACAACTCTTTTGTTCATTTTCTGTTTAATATTAGTTAATCAAGCAAATTTACTCTTTATTTAAATAAATTCAAATTTTGTGTCAATTTGTGTCAATTCGACTGGATTTTAAATTTATATGAATTTTTTGTTAATTCTATTCGTTTGATTGTGAAGTGGTTTAAAAAAAAGATTGAAAAAAGTTTAAAAAAAGCGTAGAAATAGTTGTGAGATATGGAATGTTGTCTTACATTTGCAACCGCAAAACAGGACACGTTCCTTGAGCTTGGAGAGGTGCCAGAGCGGTAATGGAGCAGATTGCTAATCTGTCGACGGGTAACCGTCGCCAGGGTTCGAGTCCCTGTCTCTCCGCTTAAATTTGCCTTCGGGGTGTAGCGTAGCCCGGTTATCGCGCCTGCTTTGGGAGCAGGAGGCCGCAGGTTCGAATCCTGCCACCCCGACAGAAACTTTGCCATAAGTTTTAAAACAAATGGACGCATAGCTCAGCTGGATAGAGCACCTGCCTTCTAAGCAGGCGGTCGAAGGTTCGAATCCTTCTGCGTTCACGAAAAGCCACTCAATTGAGTGGCTTTTTTGTTTTGTATTGGTTTTTTTTAGTGTGCATAACTACATCTCAATTTTCAATCGGGACAATTGGAGTTCGAATCTTTCTTCAATAAATAAGAAATAAAATAATTTAATAAATAGCGAAGGACTAATGAAGAGATGTTTCTCTAAGCTATAGTCCTTCAGTTTTTGTCTGGATATTATAGTAATTTTATTCAGGATGTTTACCATACCAACTAACTATTTATTTAATAGAAATAAAATGATAATTATGAGAATAATTCACGGTCCTTAGAGCGTCTTTTATCTGAATAATATTTATCCCACCATGATTTCTGTCTATTATCGTTTGGAGGTAATTTTAGTTCTAACTTCTGATTTTTAGCATCGGCTTTTGATCTTGCAAGCCTGAATTCATAGTGATCAAATATTCTAACTGCTTCAATCATATATGATGTCGCAACTTTTCTGTCTTTAATCAGTAATAGATTTTCACCATTAGCAGAATCTGCTACTCCGGAAAAATTATAAGATCCCATATACACCCTCGCATCTTCGGTATTAAAATCCATGACCAAAAATTTATGATGCATGCGTATCCCGCCGCCGCCTACAGGTTCTTTTTTGAAAGGCTCTGGGATATTTTCACTGATCACTGCAGGTGAAACAGGTTGTGGGTTTCCATCTGTGTTTTTTAAATTGATTCCGCCAACAGGCTTATCCGCAATTCCATAAACAAATATTTTTTCATTTTCGGTTATCTTAGTTAATGCCTCTCTGATAGGCCCGCCTGTTTGTGAAAGAAAAGCCATAGAGTATAAAAGGCTTGATTTAATAGTTGCGACATCCTCTCCGATAGATTGAAGTACAGTATTTTCGGTACTATGTGGGGAGAATGTTACTTTAGCATCAATATTGGGTAGTCCAAGTGATTGCCAAGTAGCAGATTTTGTATTGTTGAATAAAGAGACGGTATTGCTTTCGCCAACAGACCAAAAATCTTCAAAAGCTTCATTAAATAATTCTACGGGTTTGTTTCCTGATAGTATGATGGCATTATTATTTTGGACGAAAATACCACGCCATGATAAATTTGTTGATCCGCAAACTACTTTCTTTAAATCATGTCCATCAACAATGATTGTTTTATTATGTTGTAAGCTGCCCATCTTCTGACGAATGACCTGATTTTTTCCTGCTGTAATTTTTAGCATTTCAGCGGCTTTGTTTTCTGCCGAGCCTTCTTCTCCATGATCTTTTGAATTATCAATAATTATTCGTAGACGCTTTTTTAATTTTTTTAAGCGATTCACAATTTCGGGTTCGTTCAGGTCATAAGCAATCACGGAAACTTTTGCAGTGTCATCTTTTATTGCATCATCCAAAATTTTTAAAATGGCATTGTACGCTTCAAATCCCATCCATTTCAAAGCATCTTTAGCAAGCGAATGTGTGGGTTTAAAATCAAGTCCTTCTTTGGACTTGGCAGGAAGCAATGTTTTAATGTCTCCTTTTTCCTCATAACGATCGACAAAAGCCTGCGAAGAAATAAAACCTCGAGTAAATGTTACATTTAATGCATTCGGATAAGTCTCTCGTGCAAGTGCTATGGAACACTGTTGCGATTCGCCATAACTTAATTCTTTGTTTTTATTCATAAATACCGGTTTAACTACATAAGTAAATAAACCTTCAATTTCAGGATTACGTGGAAAATGTACCCAGCGAAAGACTTGTAGTGGGCTATGCAATGTATATCTTACGTTAGGGTCTGTTTTATCTGCTTCAGGAAAACTGATTCTGTTTCTTAATGGGAAAAATTTATTACCATTAGGTTCCTTATATTCAATTGAAAAGCCTACAAAATCGGGAGTTGGCTTTCCGTTTTTCCAGTTCATTCCTAATAGTGCCATACCGTCTCCACGGTGAACTTTTAATGTAAAAAGTGCCATTTCATTTGTACCGGTTTCCTGATAACCGGAATTTGGGTTATTTGCCATTGTGCTTCATTTTAAGATTAATAGTATTTTCCGAACTTGATTGATTTTAGAATTGTCTTATTTAAAACCCCAATTCTAAAAAGTTGATATTTTGTGCAATTTTGGTAAGCATTCATTCGACCATGAAAGAAACTACTAACTCCGGTCTTTGTAATCTGACTAAATGTTTTAGTATTTCGGATTAGATTACATCGATGTGAAATTAAGTAAACCGCTTAATATTATAGTAAGTATTTATACCTGTTTTTTGTCTTTTTTTATGTGTATTGTGTTGATTTTTAGTTGTTTATTTTGTTTTGTCAAAAATGATTAACACTTTTTTAGTCAGATCAATTCTTTAGTAATAAAAATCTAATTAACTATCGTATTCTCATCTTTTCAAAACCTCCGCAATTTTATTAGTGACTATTAGTAGGGTATTAGGTGATAAAATACTCTCAAAAAATCTTTTTTTATAGGTTTAATCTTAAAAACAGGTATTACTACTTAGTCCTGATTTAAAAGTCTGTATTATATTTGTTATTGTTTGTTAATCAAATATTTATGCTGTTAACTATGTACTTCCTTACGTGCTTAAATAAATTAAAAAACCGAACCAATTCTCTCTAACTAATATGAAAAATACTGTAAATTTCTTTCTAAACGGAAAACCTACGACCATAGAAAATCCTTCACCGGATTTACTTTTAATTGATTATTTAAGATCTCCTGAAGTAGGTCTTTGTGGTCCCAAAAAACCGTGTGGACAAGGTGGTTGCGGTGGTTGCACCGTTATTATATCTGAATGGAACAACGAAAAAAACAAAGCCAGTCATCTGGCTATAAATTCCTGTCTTAGACCTGTATGTGCTATAGGAGGCCTTTCTGTTACTACTATCGAAGGAACCGGCGCTGCCCGTAAACCTGACCCAAAGTATTTAAGGCTAAAAACTAGTTCGACACGCACTAGTGTTCCTTTTGATGAAGACAACTCTCCTGTACTAGATGAAGCAAAAAAAGCAGCCGAGAACAAACTTATTGCTGTTGAGCAATCTATTAAAAACGCTCAGAATACAAGCTGTACAGCAGACATAAAAATCATAGAAGAAATCTCTGATTTTCCCTCTGAAGAAACACATTTGGGGATAAACCCTGTCGCTTATCAATTGGCATTAAACAATGGGAGTCAGTGCGGTTATTGCAGCGTAGGATTTGTAATGAATATGTCTGAATTTATAATCAATAATGAAAATGCAACCAAAAAAGAAATCGAACAGGCGTTTGATGGAAATTTATGTCGTTGTACCGGTTATCGATCTATCCTGACCGGAATGAAAACTTTTGCTTCTGACTGGAATGCTACTGATGAAAAAAAGAGAATGCCTTGTACACTGGATCCTGTAAGTAAAGCTCAGCTTCCCGGCAAACTCGAAATTCCTTTTCCTGAAGAAGCGCAAAAACCAGCCTCGAGAGTTTCGACTAGCCGTTGGGCAACTCCAACTTCACTGACGGAACTGGCTGAAATTCTAAAAAACACCGAAAACGTTCGACTGGTGCATGCTAATACATCGTATGGCATTTACAAAAATGAATATTTACCAACTACTTTTTATGCTGATATTAGGTTTATTCCAGAATTAAATACAAAAAATGAAGTAACAAATGACCATCTTCAAGTCTCAGCCAGCATCACGTATAATGCTTTAATTGAAATACTTTCTAAAGGTATCGAGCATGCAAAATTTGGTGCCCAAAAAATATCCAAATCGGATATTACAACTTTAGAGGCATTAGATTACATGGCACGCAGAACTGCCGGTCGTATTGTTCGTAATGTTGCTACAATTGGAGGTAATACCATGTTGGTGCTAAAACATATTTCGTTAGGTAAAGGCGAACCATTTCCATCTGATCTTTTTACAACTTTATATGCTGTAGAAACAAAAATCAATTACTATTTATTTGAAAAAAATTACGAATTTAAAGAATATACAAAAACAGCCGAAGAACTCGTTGAAGCAGTTAAAAATGATCCAAAACTTGCCGATATTATTGTTCTAAAAACATATGAAATTCCTTTAAAAGATACTAATGACGTTGTATTTGCTCAAAAAGTAGCCCTTCGTGAAGTAAACGCGCACAGTATTGTAAATGCAACTACCAATTTTAACATCAACAATGAATGTATTGTTAAGTCTGCCATAATTGCATTTGGTGGTATTGCTCCTTATCCGTGGAGAGCTATAGAAACTGAAAAAGCAATGAAAAATAAAGAATTAACATTAAAAGATGTTAATAACCTTTCAGAAATTCTGGCAAAAGAAGTTCGTAAAGAACTTAATATTCAGGAAGAACGCATGAAAGAAGTTCCTAATGAAGGTTTTACTTCTGATTATCGTACCCAATTGGCAGTTTCTTTTTTTTACAAATCAATTGTAAATGCTTTGGTAGCTAAAGGAGCTGAGATTCCGGAAAATCTGAGTTCGATAGCAGAAAACAAATGGGGTAACTGGCCTGTAAGTAATGGTGTTCAAAATTATAAAACACAAGATTATAAAGCCCCAGTCGCGCAACCTTATATCAAGGTTACCGCCGTGTATCAAACATCAGGGCAAACTCATTACACACATGAGCTTCCTGTACCGCCACTTACCTTAAACGGCGCATTTGTACAAAGTCAGAGAGCACTGATGAATTACTCATTTATTGTCGACAATAAAAAAACTTCGATAACAAATTTACGAGAATATCTAAAGAGCAAATTCCCAACTTTTAGCGATATTATTACCTATAAAGACATTAAAAACGGTGGGGTTAATTATCAGGGTATGGGAAATGATCAACCTCTTTTTGCAGAACAATTAATAAGTTATGTAGGGCAATCTATCGCTATGATACTTGCAACAAACGAACAGGATGCGATCAAAATTGCTGCATACGTTTCTACAGAATGTGTACAATATACAAAACCAGGAGCTCCCTGGACAGAACAATGGAGTGAACCCATTATCGATTTACTTGAAGCTATCAAAAAAGGAAGTGTCTTTCCGGATGCACCTGCCGATTCTCCTTTTACTTCTCATATTTGGAAAATAACACGTCCGGGAAGCCAATTTGACTGGGCAAAAAACCTTCAGCCAATCCCGCCTCAAAATCTTATAAGAGATAAAAAGATAGATTCCCGAGAAGAGAATGTAGACAATATTCCTTGTAAAGTTGTCACTTCCTCTCAACTTTGTGGAGGACAAGCTCATTTCTACATGGAACCACAAGCTTGTATTGCAACTCCTCTTGATGAAGGACGTATAAAAGTTCAGCCATCTGTCCAGAGTCCGGGAGGAATGCACGATACGGTTGCTTCAGCATTAGCAATGTATCATCATCAAGTTGAAATTAAAGTACCGCCTGTAGGGGGGGGATTTGGAGGAAAAACGGAACAAACCCGTTTTGTTGCCGGTCCAACTGCAGTTGCGGCAAAAGCTACTAAAAGACCTGTTAGACTTGCAATACCTCGTGACGAAGATACCGCAATGATAGGAAAACGTCATGCTTATTACGGAGAATACGAAATTGCCGTAGATACCGGAGAATATAAACAAGAAAACAAAGGGATCATTCATGGCTTTCAATTAAAAATGTGGGGTGATGGCGGTGCATTTTATGACTGTTCTTTTATTGTTTCCAACTGTATCCAGCTACGCACGGATAATGCATACAAAATTAAAAACTTTGAAAGTCAAATTGATGTATGCCGAACCAATACCGCTCCCAGTACAGCAATGCGTGCCTTTGGGGATGTACAAGGAAAAAATATTGTAGAAAATGCTATTGATGATGCTGCTGTTTCCATAAATATGAGACCGGAAGACTTACGTGAAAAAAATCTTTACGACCGTGGTGATGTGACTCCATTTGGACAGGCACTTACTTATTGTTATATGAAACAAGTATGGGCTTACGCTAAAAAGGTCTCAAATTTTGAAGCCAAATATGAAGAAGTTCAGAAATTCAACAAAGAAAACAAATGGTTTAAAAGAGGTATTTCTATGATTCCTGTAAAATATGGGTCAGGATATAATTTTCTTGCGTTAGAACAATCAACCGCTATTGTAGCCATCAATCCAAATGATGGAACTGTTATCATTCATCAGGGGGGTGTTGAAATTGGACAAGGATTGGTTACTCAGGCGCAACAAGTTGCTGCTTACGTCTTGGGAATCCCGATGGAAATGATATTTATTGACAATGTAAATACGAGCATTACGCCAAACCCTACAAGTACAGGAGGTTCTACTGGAACTCCTTATTCTTGCGAAGCTGTAAAACAAACCTGTGAAGAAATGCGAGCCCGACTTATGGAATTTGGCTATCAAATGCTGAAAGAAAATGGCGAAGAATGGTGCATGAGCAAGAATATAGATTTTTGGAACTATGGTGCCGGAGAAAATAAAGGCTGGGCTAAAGAAGTTAACGCCAATAAAGGAAACAAACCTATGATTTGGCAAAATCTGGTCGATTTAGCGGCCTCAAACAGAGTAAATCTTATTGTTACTTTTAATGCAAAAATAAAAGGTGGTGAGGCTCAGGTTCCGGCTATGACATTTAAAACTGAAACTGACCAACCAAATATTCCGGGTATAAAACGCATTAAAGATGCAACACTTGGCGGTGGCGTTGATTCATTTGTTGGCTTCACTTATTCAGTGGCATGTTCTGTTACTGAAGTAGATATTCTTACCGGAGAAGTAAAAATCATTAGTTCTGATATTATTTATGATATGGGATGGAGTATGAATCCTGCCATAGATATAGGACAAATAGAAGGTGCTTTTGTTCAGGGTATTGGATATCTTTTAACTGAAAAGTTAGTGTCAGAAACTGAAGGCCCAAATATAGGGCGATTAAATTCGACCAACACCTGGCGCTATAAAATTCCTGCTATTACAACCATTCCTTTGGAAATGAATACGTTCCTTTTTCCTAGAGATGAAAAGTCTGTACAAAGTATCCCTCCAGATCCTAACCAGATATTTTCTGCCAAAGAAGTTGGAGAACCTCCTTTAGTATTGGCTAACAGTGTCTTCTTTGCAATAAAAGATGCTATACGTGCTTCAAGAATAGAGCGTAATCTATCCCCTCTTTTTCGCCTAGATGCCCCAGCCACTGTACAGGAAGTTCGCAAAGCTTGTGAGATAAATCAAAATAAACTAGTAGAATAATAACTAACAACCAAATCAACTATTTATGAAACAATTACGACCGCTTATTTTAGCAATTTCCATCTTGTTGGCCTCCTGCAACAAAAAACAGGAAGAACCGGCTACAGCAAAAAAGAACAAAGCCTTAGCTGCATTAGAGCAACAAAATTATGAAGAAAATGGATTTCCAGATTTCGGTTATATGGTAAGCCCTCAGGAATACAGAGATAAATATGCTGATCAGCCTATATTTCGTCTAAAAACAGATTTCCCGACTGAAATGCCTAAAGAAATGCCTAAATTTCTTGATATCGATTTCAAAAAAGAACCTTTAAAATATATAGAAGCCGTTCGCGATTATGGTTTTGAGGGAAACACAGAAGAATGGAATCCATTCAAAAATAAAGTTCGCGACTGGTACCATATTCCATGGCTGCATCCAAGTGTTGAAGGACCGGGTGCTTATCCTCCAAATGGAGGTACAGAAGGTTTTCATGGTCTTATTAAAGAAGCACCTCTGGGGCCTCTTCAATTAGGACCGGGACTGAAAGGAGTTGAAGGTGATTATTCTGTTTATGCAATTACTTTAATTAATGACAAGGCGGGCTACGCTATGGGTAAAATGTGGAAATCCCCGCAAAATCCTAATATAAAAGTTTTGGATAAACGTTATGATGATGGCGGATTCCCAACAGGAACTGTTTTTGTAAAATTACTTTTTACCGATGCACCTAAAGGAACTGATTTTGTCGATTATCTTGTAAATCCATTAACATGGAAAGCTTATATTACTGAAAATTTCTGGAAATCAGACAAAAGAGTCGTTTCTGATGTACATCTTTTGCAAATGGATATTTCTATTCGGGACCCAAGAGCAGACAGAAGTGCAAGCAATCCTGAAGGAACCGGTTGGGTATTTGGAACTTTCTGTTATAACGGTAAATTGAATAAGAAAAACAAATTAATGAACCTTGTACCTGTTGGACTTACATGGGGAAATGATCCTGAAAACAGAATTAACAAAACATCACCATATCCTCCAATTAAGACCGAAGTAAATAAAGATCTGAAAGAGACTGTGATTTTCGAAAGTCCAAATCTTCCTCCTCAGCACCTTGGATGGAATGGCAGATTAGATGGGCCTGCTGATTTGAATACTGTTTCATGTATGTCATGTCATAATGCGGCTCAATATCCGGCAGTTACATCACTTGTTCCGCCGAATGCCGCTCCAGATGGTGGTAAGACTCCTCCTGTAGGTGGTGGTGGTAATAAATGGATGGAATGGTTCCAAAATATAGAATGCGGTACCTCTATGAATCCAAATGTATATTCAACAGATTTCTCTTTTCAGGTAGCTATTGCTTTAGAAAATTTTTTCACTGCTAAAGAAGCTTCAGAAAAAGGAAGATTTGCTTCTCAGTACAAAGCTGTTCATGTACCTATTCGCCGTGGAGATATTGCACCTAATAAATAACCCTAGACTCAAAATAATAATAATTCATTATAGCAAAGCTCGATTTTCAATCGGAACGGTCGAAGGTTCGAATCTTTCTGTGTTCACATCAAAAGCCACTCAAACGAGTGGCTTTTTTGTTTTTACTACTTTTTTATTTTCTTTGTTTACCACAACAAAACGCTACTTTTTACAACATTTTCGCATATTTTTCACGAACATGAAAACAGATAATAAAAAACAATGATTTGATGTTCGATATCTTCTTGGTCTTTTTGATAAAGTTTGAAATAAAAAAATCCCTGCTTCCGGAGAAACAAGGATTTGAAATAAACTTATATTTTTGAAACAATTATTTTAATATATAGTTGATGGAACCGGGCACTAGTTCGTCCATTGTCCTCCATTTTTTTAAATTTAAAACCCATACATACCACCCGAAACGGAAATTTGCTCTCCCGTAATCCACGCTGCATCATCGGAAGCAAGAAATACGGCAACTTTCGCAATATCTTTGGGCTGACCTCTACGACCAAGCGGTGTATTGGCGACAAACATTGTTTCATACTCACTGCCAGCAGTGACACCCGCATTGGTTGCACCTTCTGTTTCCGTAGCGCCCGGCAAAATAGAATTGATCCGAATGTTTTTTGCACCCAGTTCTTTCGACAAAGAAATCGTTATGGCATCTAATGCTGCTTTAGTTGCAGAGTACAACGAGGCCGCCGGAAGAGGCATTTTGCTTGCACCCGAACTGATGTTGATTATATTACCGCCCTTATCGCTAAACAGTTTTAAAGATGCCTGGATAGCAAGTAGAGCCCCCAAAACATTGACGTTGAAATGCTGATGAAAAGACTCTGCTGATACCTGTTCAATAGGTGTGTATCCTTGATAGGCCGCGTTGTTTACCAAAATATCCAACGTGCCGAAAGCCTTCCTTGTTTCTTCAAACAGCCTGATTACATCAGCTTCTTTTGATACATTGGCCTGTACCGAAATGGCTATGCCTCCATTGTCGGTTATGGCTTTCACCACTTTATCGGCTCCTTCTTTGCTTGAAGCATAATTTACAACAACCTTTGCGCCTTCTTCGGCAAAGTGTTTTGCGATAGATGCACCTATTCCTTTTGATGCACCTGTTATTATCGCTACTTTGTTTTTTAATTTACTCATTTGAAAATTATTTTAATTATTTAGTTGGCGATAAATAGGTTAGACCGCCATCAACCAGGAGTTCAGTGCCAAGCATAAACGATGAATCATCAGAAGCTAGAAATACCGCTGTTTTGCCAATGTCAGAGGGTTGTCCAATTCTTCCTATTGGCATTACATCTGCCCAGTATTTTTTTACAGCTTCCAGTTGTTCGGCAGGAACAAACTTGTCAAATACAGGTGTATCTGTTGTACCTGGTGATATTACATTTACTCTAATCCTTCTGTCTAAAAGATCGTTTGAAAATCCTTTTGCAAAATGAATAACAGCGGCCTTGATAGCACCATAAAGTGAAAATGATGTGTATGCCCGATGCGCTGCATTTGATCCGATAAGAATAATAGAACCACCATCATTCATATAAGGAAGTCCTTTATGAACAGTGAAGTAAACGCTTTTCAGGTTTAAATCCATTGTCTTGTCATAGTCGGCTTCGCCAATATCTGCTACAGAACCAAATGCTGCTCCTGTAACTGCACCACCTGCATTGGCTACAATCACATCTATTTTACCAAATTTTTCAGTTGTTGTTGCAAACACTCTTTCCAGGTCGGCAAGGTTGGTTACATCGGCATTTATAGCTATGAAATTATCTCCAAGTTGGGCTAATGAACTATCTAAAGTTTCCTGATTTCTGCCGACAATAACTCCTACGGCGCCTTCATTTTTAAATGCTTCAGCAATACCAAACCCGATACCGCTATTGCCTCCTGTAATCACGGTTACCTTATTTTTTAATTTACTCATTATTTCTTTTTTTAATGATTGAGCAGCAAAGTTAGATTAGTAAAGTTACTTTTAGTAACTTTGTGCTTAAAAATAACAGTAACACAGAGGTAACTAAGTAACATTATGGGGTGTAAAATAGAAGAGTTTCAACAGGAACAAAAGAAAAGAATGAGAGCCGTTCAGGATTCAATGGACGTGCTGAATGGAAAATGGAAGATTTCTATTATTTCGTCTATTTGCTGTTACGGTAAAAGACGATTTTCTGATATTTTAAATGATATAGAAGGAATTTCCAACAGAATGTTGAGTAAAGAACTAAAAGAACTGGAAATAAACCAATTGGTAAAACGAACCGTCTTAGATACCCAGCCTATAACGGTTCAATATGAACTTACGGAACATGGTGATACGCTACAAACCATCATCAGCAATCTTACAGATTGGGGAATAGCACACCGAAAGCACATTGTCGGAAAATAAGGTTTGTCTTTGTTCTCTAATAACATGTAGGTACAAGAGCGGTCGCTTCAATTTTTTGTATAGATATCTTATTACTGATTTGTGTACATGAAATAAAAGTTTAATTTTACCTTTACATTTATATATTCTTCTTACTTGTCATTACAAAATAATCCTTCCTAATTATTTTGACAAGTTGCCTGTTCCCGAAGATATTGTAAAATTCTTTTTATTTACATTAATTCTTAATTCATGTATCAATTTGTAAAATATATTTTGATGCTTATTATAGTATCATTAAGTTTAGTTTCCTGTAAACAAAAACAAGGAGATAAAATAAAAGTCGGGTTTTCTCAAGCTATGGCTACCGACGATTGGCGCAAACAAATGAACAGCTCGATAAAAATAGAAGCTTCATTACGCCCTGAAGTTGATCTGACCATTAAAGACGCTAATAACAATATCGAGAAACAAATTGAAGATATTGAAAGATTCATTTCTAATAAGGTAGATGTCATTATTGTATCTCCAATTCAATCTAAACCTTTAACTGCAGTTGTCGAAAAATCGATAAAGGCGGGAATCCCGGTTCTTGTAGTAGACCGGAAAATTGACGGCGAAAATTACACCGCATATCTTGGAGCTGATAATATTGAAATTGGCAGAATTGCTGCCCGATATATTATTTCGCACAGTAAAGGTTCTGGTAAAATTATTGAAATTACTGGTGCAAATGGTTCGTCGCCAGCATATGAACGCAGTCTGGGATTTGATCAGATAATCAATGAAAACAAGCGTTTCAAAGTCGGAAATACCATTCATGGCGATTGGGAGGGAGAATCTGTTAAAGCACCTTTGAAAACGATTCTTTTGCAAAATCCGGATATTGAATACATTTTTGCCCATAACGATCGTATGGCATTAAGTGCCTGGGAAACGGCTAAAACTGTGGGATTAGAGAAAAAAATTAAATTTATTGGTGTTGATGGACTCAATACGGTTAATGGAGGAATTGAATTGGTGAAAAGTGGTGTTTTAGACGGAACTATTTTGTATCCTACAGGAGGAAACGAAGCATTGAAATTGGCTTTAAAAATGTATAACAAAGAACCGATTTCTAAAAATAATATTCTAAATACAATTGTTATCGACAAGAATAATGCTGAAATCATTGAGAATCAAATGGATAAAGTGGATCAGCAACAAGCTGTTATCGAGTCACAACAAGGAGCAATAAATGTACAGGAAAGAGAATATGCCTCACAGAACAATCTGGTTCGGTTACTGAGTTTTTTCTTAGTGATTATTTTGAGTTTGACGATTTACAGTATTTATTCGACTATTTCTATTTCAAGAAAGAAAAAACAACTCGAAAGAATTAATCAAACGGTAATCGATCAGAATAATGAAATTCAGGAAATGGCAAAAATTGCAGAAAGAAGCAATGAAGCCAAATTGAATTTCTTTACAGGACTTTCACATGAGTTTAAAACACCCATAACTTTAATTATGAGTTATGTAGAGTCCTTAATTGAAAACGAAAAAATTAAAGGAACTGCGCTTATTGACGAGGTGAAACTAATTCATAAAAATTCGAATAGATTGTTGCGATTAATAAACCAGCTATTGGATTTTAGAAAAATCGAAGAGCAAAAGTTTACGTTAAGGGCTTCAAATACAAAGATTTACGATTTTACAAATGAAGTAATGACCAATTTTAAAGGCGAAGCAGCCCGCAGAAATATTGATTTTCAGCTTACCTGCAAAAACAAAAATCTGGAGTTGTTTATTGATAGAGGTTTGATGGATAAGGTATATTTCAATTTGCTTTCTAACGCCTTTAAATTTACACCCGATAACGGAAAAATAAACATTTCGATTGTTGAAAATCAGAACAATACAGTTAAAATTAGTTTTAAAGATTCAGGAATTGGGATACCTGAAAATGAATTGTCTAATGTTTTTAATCCCTTTTTTAGAGCTTCAAATAATAATAAAAACAGCTCAGGAATCGGACTTCATCTGTCAAAAGAATTTGTGCTGTTACATCAGGGAACAATTGAATTAAAATCAAAACAAGGAAGCGAGTTTGTGATTACGCTATTAAAAGGAAATAGTCATTTACAACCTTCTGAAATGATTAATAAGGCAGAAAATCTAAACGTAACTCCAAATTTAATATCTGATAATTTAGATATTGAAGCTGATTTGAATGAAGTAAATGCGCTTTCTGAATCAGAAAAACATACCCTTTTGGTTATAGAAGACAATATCGATTTGGTTACATTTTTAAAAGCTAAATTATCAAACGAATATGTGGTTCATACTTCTGACGGAAGCGATGCAATAGAAAAAGCAATAGAAATTGTTCCGGATATCATCATTTGCGACATTAATTTGGTAGACAAGGACGGTTATGAAATTAGTAAAGAATTGAAAAAGGATTTAAGATCCTCACATATTCCAATTATTATTTTAACCGCTCAAAGTAACAAAGAATCTGTTTTAAAAGGATTGCAGAGTGGTGTTGATCAGTATCTAACGAAACCTTTTAGTCTTTCAATTTTAAAACAATCAATTTCAGGTTTGCTTTTTAACAGAGAAAAACTACGTTATTATTATACCAATAATATTTATCGTATTGAACCTGAATCTAAATTCGGCAATCAGGAGCAGTCTTTCATAACTAAAATGAATGATATTATTAAGATGAATGTCGATAATCCTAAATTCTCTGTAGAAGATTTAGCCGATAAGCTTGGTGTTTCAAGGGTTCAATTGTATAGAAAGGTAAAAGCTATTATCGGAATTAATATCAGCGATCACATTAATAATGTAAAATTGGAGAAAGCAGCAGAGCTTTTAAAGTCAAATAATATGAATATTTCTGAAATTGCATACTCACTTGGGTTCTCTTCTCCAAACTATTTTTCTACAGCTTTTAAGAATAAATTTGGAATTTCACCAAAGGAATACAAGTCTTCAAATTGATATTGGTTTAAAATTGATACAATTCGTGTATCAATTTTAAACCCGATGTAACAAAATCGAAACTACACGGTTTTCGTAAATAAATTTTAAATCATGTAAAGCCTTATAAACAAAGGTTTTATGGTTTATATGTCAAACTATCAATAATTATAGGATTAAATTGTAACATCATTAAAAATAAGTTGTTTTTTTTGCGGATATCTTAGCAACAAGTTTTTAATACATCTACAATGAATAAGATATTGATTTGGTCTGTTACTGCTGCACTGGCAGGTTTTCTATTCGGTTTTGATACCGTAGTTATTTCTGGAGCTGATAAACAATTACAGCTTCTTTGGCATTCTTCTGATGCTTTTCATGGTTCTGTTGTTATGGCAATGGCACTTTGGGGAACCGTTGTAGGTGCTATTTTTGGAGGAATCCCAACCAATAAGATAGGTCGTAAAAAAACACTATTCTGGATCGGGATCTTATATTTCATTTCAGCTGTAGGTGCTGCTTTTGCAAATGATCCATTTGTATTTGCTGCTTTCAGATTTATTGGAGGTTTAGGTGTTGGTGCTTCAACCATTGCTGCTCCGGCTTATGTTTCTGAAATTGCTCCGGCTGACAAGCGCGGACGATTAGTAGCCTTGTATCAGTTTAATATTGTATTAGGAATTTTAATTGCCTTTATCTCCAACTACTTTTTAAAAGATATTGGAGAAAATGCCTGGCGTTGGATGGTTGGGGTTCAGGCTATTCCATCTTTTATTTATATTCTTTTTATACTTACAATTCCGGAAAGTCCAAGATGGTTATTGTCTAAAAACCGAGATGAAGAAGCGCGTAAAGTATTATTCAAAATTGATCCGACAGCAAATCTTACAGATATTATGGATGATTCGCGAGAAAATGGTATTACTAAACACGAAAACATCTTCATGAAAAAATACCGTTTCCCGTTAATGTTGGCTTTTTTAATTGCATTTTTTAATCAGTTTTCAGGAATCAATGCCTTTTTATATTATGCACCGAGAATTTTTGAAGAAGCAGGTTTAGGACAAAACACAGCTTTGTTGAGCAGTATCGGAATCGGGATTACCAATCTTATCTTTACTTTAATCGGAGTAGCATTAATTGACAAATTAGGAAGAAAGTTGTTAATGTACATTGGTTCCATTGGATATATTATTTCTTTAGGATTGGTCTCTGCTTCGTTTTATTTCAATTGGGGAGGATTATCAGTACCCATTTTTCTTTTCTTATTTATCGCTTCTCACGCCATTGGCCAGGGAGCTGTTATCTGGGTTTTCATCTCAGAAATTTTTCCAAATCACATTCGTGCTTCAGGACAGGCTTTTGGAAGTTCAGTGCACTGGGTTTTAGCAGCAATTATTCCATCCTTAGTTCCGATGTTATTTTCAGAAATAGGTCCGGAAGTCGTGTTCTTAATTTTTACATTAATGATGGTGCTGCAATTACTGTTTGTAATTTTTATAATGCCGGAAACTAAAGGAATTTCTTTAGAACTATTAAGCGAAAATCTAACCAAAAAAAATATCAAAAAAAATGAAATCAAAGAAACATCTACCGCTGGCATTTTATAGTGCTATACTACTAGCAATAGGAGGTTGTAAACCATATTCGGCTGTTGCACAAACGACTACTGTTTCGGTATCAACTTCTACAGAAGAACAAATGTACCGTCCTAATTTTCATTTTACACCAAAAAAAGGCTGGATGAATGATCCTAATGGAATGTTTTATTCTAACGGACTATATCATTTGTCTTATCAACATTATCCTGATGGAAATAAATGGGGACCAATGCATTGGGGACATGCAGTAAGCAAGGATTTAATTAGATGGGAGGAACAGCCCATTGCCATTTATCCGGACAATGGCAAATATATTTTTTCGGGAAGTTCGGTTGTAGATACCAATAATACGTCAGGTTTAGGTACCGGAAAAACAGCTCCAATTGTTGCGATTTATACTTTGCATGATATGACAAAGGAAAAAGAAAACAAAATTGATGTAGAACAGCAAGATATTGCCTATTCGAACGATAATGGTTTTACATGGCAGAAATTTGAGGAAGGAAATCCTGTCATAAAAAACCCTGGAATTCCTGATTTCCGCGACCCAAAAATGACCTGGGATGAAACCCACAAACAATGGATACTGGTTTTGGCAGCCCAGGACAGAGCTCAGTTTTACAAATCTAAAGATCTTAAAAGCTGGGAATATTTATCTGATTTCGGAAAGAATATCGGAGCTCACGGAGGTGTTTGGGAATGTCCGGATTTCTTTCAGATAAAAGTAAAAAACAGCAATGAAACCAAATGGGTTTTAATTCAGAGTTTAAATCCGGGTGGGGCAAATGGCGGTTCTGGTACACAATATTTTATTGGAGATTTTGATGGAACGACTTTTATATTAGATCAAAATTTTGCCAAAAGAGTAGAACAGGAAAAGGCCGTTTGGATTGATTATGGAAAAGATAATTATGCAGGAGTAACCTGGAACAATGTTCCGAGTGCTGACGGACGAAGATTATTTATTGGATGGATGTCTAATTGGGATTATGCACAGCAAGTTCCCACTAATATCTGGAGAAGCAGTACTACAATTGCCCGTGAAATTCAGTTAATCAAAAAAGGAAATGATTATAGTCTGGTTAGCAATCCGGTAAAAGAAATCAATAAATATGTTTCTAAAACGATCAAAGGGAAAAACCTTAAAGGAAAAGGAAAACTTTCAATTCCTGAAGCAGGAAAAATTGATTTAACCCAGGCGATTGTCAATTTTAATTTAAAAAACTTAAAACAGGATACCTGCACTTTTACACTTTCAAACACAGCGGGAGAAGCTTTGACTTTCGGGATCAATAATTCAGATCATTATTTATTTCTGGACCGTTCGAAGGCAGGAAAAAACGATTTCTCAGAAAAATTTGCTTCAACGATCACCAAAGCAACATTAGATGGAAATCAAAAAGAGGGTGTTTTTAAAATAATTTTAGACAAAACCTCTATTGAAATATTTTACAACAATGGCGAAAAAGTAATCACCGAAATCTTTTTCACAAACCAGCCATTTACTTCTCTGTCGGTTTCTTCAAACGAAGGAATTGAATTGAGCAACCTCGTAATTAACCAATTAAATATAAACTAACTAAAAACCACTAACCTCATGAAAAGTAAAATTATTTATTTTCTATTTTTCTTCTTTCCAATGCTGATTATGACAGCACAGGAAAGCGGAATTAAAGGAACGGTAATCTCGTCAGATGACGGAATGCCACTTCCGGGAGCAACCATAATTATTTCCGGAACTAATACCAGTACAGTAACAGATTTTGATGGAAATTTTTCTTTCGGAAATATAAATTCAGATGCAGTAATTGTTGTTTCTTTTATCGGATACGCGCCACAATCGATTCCCATTAAAGGACAAAAAACACTTAATATAATTTTAAAAGTAGACAACAATCAACTTAATGAAGTTGTTGTAACAGGATATTCAAAACAAAAGAAAACAGATATTACCGGAGCGGTTGCTGTTGTAAACATGAAGGAAGTCATGAAACAGCCGGAGCCAAACCCTATTAAAGCGCTGCAAGGAAGGGTAGCGGGGGTGAAGGTTTCATCTGACGGATCTCCGAGTGGAGGAAATACAAAAGTGGTAATTCGTGGAGTTGGAACATTAAACAATACAGATCCTCTTTATGTAATTGACGGAATGCCAACCAAATCAGGAATGCACGAATTAAATTCAAATGATATTGAAACCATTCAGGTTTTAAAAGATGCTTCTTCAGCGAGTATTTATGGTTCTCGTGCTTCAAATGGAGTAATTATTATTACAACCAAAAAAGGAAAAGAGGGTAAAATGAGAATCAATTTTAGCACTTATACCTCAATTTCTGATTATTCCAGAAAACAGGAAGTACTGAATGCCAATCAATTTGGTGAGGCTTTATGGCAGGCGAATATCAACGACGGATTAAATCCGAACAATAATAACCTGCGTTATCAATTTGATTGGTCGGTTAACAATAATAAACCAGAGTTAAACAAAGTTTTGGTGCCTGAATATTTAGATGCTAATCAAACACTGAAAGCTTCTAATACAGACTGGTACGACGCAATTTCGCAAACCGGAATAGCAAATTCTTATGATTTATCAGTTTCAAACGCATCAGACAAAGGAAGTTATGTTTTTTCATTAGGCTATTACGGAAGTGAAGGTGTCGTAAAAACAACCGATTTTGAAAGAATCTCTGCCAGAATGAATGGCTCTTATAAATATTTTGATGGTAAGCTGGTTATCGGAGAAAATTTTAGTTTGAATCGTACCAACGAAGTTACAGACCCTGGAGTTTTAGATCCTGCGCTTCGTGCTTTGCCAATTATTCCGGTACGAACTGTTGACGGAAAAGGCTGGGGCGGGCCTGTAGGAGGAATGAATGACAGACAAAATCCGGTTCGTCTTTTAGAATATAACAAAGACAATAAATACGATTATTTGCGTCTTTTTGGAAATATGTATGCCGATTTAGAGATTATCAAAAATCTTCATATCAAGAGTAGTTTTGGTATTGATTACGGGTCTTATAAAAAACGCACTTTGCAAAGAAGTTACCAATCTGGTTATTTGCAAAATGATCAGACATCAGTTACAATTGACCAATCGGTGAGCGATAAATGGACATGGACAAATACAGCAATTTATAGCCTGAATTTCGGAAAAAGCAATTTGAATTTAATGGCAGGAACCGAGATGTATAAAGATATTTTTGACACCACAACTTTACGTAAAAATGACTTTTTGATCGAAACACCTGATTATATGTATCCTGATGCTGGAACAGGAGAATCGTTTACAAGCGGAACTTCAACCGTATATTCATTGCTTTCTTATTTTGGAAAAGCTGACTATGAGTTTGATAACCGTTATTTACTTTCAGCTACAATTCGTCGTGACGGTTCTTCCCGTTTTGGTAAAAACAACCAATTCGGAACCTTTCCGGCAGTTTCGGCAGGATGGAGAATCAGTAATGAAAATTTCATAAAAAATAACGCACCGATTATTTCAGATTTAAAATTACGTGCTGGCTGGGGACAAACCGGAAATCAGGAAATTAGTAATACTGCCGTTTACAGTCTTTATTTGGCTAGTTATGCAGGCGGGAGCCCAACCTGGGCTACATCTTACGGAACAGCTTATGATATTGCAGGAAACGGAAACGGATTACTTCCTTCTGGTTTTATTGCAACACAATCTGGAAATGATGATTTAAAATGGGAAACGACTACACAAACCAACATTGGTTTAGATTTCGGATTATTCAAACAAAAATTAAGCGGTTCGGTTGATTATTATATCAAGAAAACGGAAGATATTCTGGTGTTACCACCTTATTTAGGAGTAATTGGCGAAGGTGGAAATCGTTGGGTAAACGGTGCTTCGATGGAAAATGAAGGATGGGAAGTTTCTTTAGGATACCGTGACGAAACCTCATTCGGATTGAAATATGACATTTCGGCTAATATTTCTGCAAACAAAAACAAGATTACAGAATTGCCGGATGAAGTGAAAAATAATTACGGAGGAGACGGATTAAATGATAATATTTTAGGTCGTCCGATTAACTCTATGTATGGTTATGTTGCTGACGGATTATTTAAAAGTCAGGACGAAGTAGATAACTCGGCCAATCAGGAAGGGAAAGGTCTTGGAAGAATTCGTTACAAAGATTTAAACGGTGACGGAACTATTACAGATAAAGATCGCACCTGGATTGGGAATCCAAACCCGGGCTTGTTGTACGGATTTAATTTAGGATTAGGGTATAAAAATTGGGATTTCACCACTTTCTGGGAAGGAGCAAGTGATGTTGAGGTGATTAACAATACCAAATATCAAACTGATTTTTGGAGTGTTGATGACGTAGGTTCTAACAAGGGAACTCGTTTATTAAATGCCTGGTCTTTAGATAATCCAAATTCTACAATTCCGGCTTTAACAACGGTAGACAGAAATGCAGAGTCAAGATTCTCAACTTATTATGTAGAAAATGGAAACTATCTTAAACTGCGTGTTTTACAATTTGGATATAGTCTGCCAAAAAATTTGTTGAAAAAAATGAATTTCGAAAGCTTTAGATTCTATATCAGCGGACAAAATCTACTGATCATTGATGCTAAAAACTTTACTGGTGTAGATCCTGAAAATGCAGGGTTTGGATATCCTCAGCCAACGACTTTTACCGCTGGTCTTAGTTTTACTTTATAATAAAAGATTAAATCAAAAAAACATGAAAAAAATACTATATATAACAGGGTTTTTAGTGCTGGGATTAATGGCATCCTGTTCTGATTTTCTTGAAAATGATCCGCGTGGTGTATTGTCTGAAGAAGATATTGTAACGCCTCAATCGGTAGAAGGATTTATGAATGCAGCTTATGCACAGTTAGGAAATGATCATTATGATTCGCCTTATAGTTTGTGGCCTTTTGGGAATGTTCGTTCTGACGATGCTTACAAAGGCGGAAGCGGAACTAACGATATTCAGGATTTTCACTTTTTTGAAGTTTCCAATAATATCAGACCAGATTTTGGAGAGTTGGATTCTTTCTGGTACATCAGTTATGTTGGAGTTTCCAGAGCTAATAAAGCTTTGAAAGCTTTAGAGCAAATTTCAGAGGCAGATTATCCGCTAAAGAAAACTCGTATGGCCGAGATGCGTTTTTTAAGAGGACATTTTTATTTTATGTTGAAAATTATGTTCAGAAACGTTCCTTACATCACAGAAGATATTCCTGTTGAAGATTATAAAACGATCTCAAACAAAGCGCTTTCAAACGAAGAACTTTGGAATAAAATTGCTGAAGATTTTCAGGCTGCCGCCGATAATTTGCCGGAAACACAGCCACAAGTTGGCCGTGCGACTCAAAAAGCGGCGTATGCTTATTTAGCAAAAACTCGTTTGTATCAGGCTTATACGCAAGATGAAACTTATAAAGTTACAGGAATCAATCAACAGCATTTGCAGGAAGTAATTGCAGCAACAGATAAAGTAATAGGTAAAGCAAGTTTAGAGCCAGATTTTGCTAATAACTTTTTACCTGGAACTTTTGAAAACGGAGCTGAATCGATTTTCTCAATTCAATTTTCAGATAACGATGGAACTTTATACGGAAGATTAAATTTTTCAGATGTGCTTTCAACACCTCAGGGATTAGGATGCTGCGATTTTCATAAACCAAGTCAAAATTTAGTAAATGCTTTTAAAACAGGTGCTAATGGTTTACCGGAATTTGACACCTATAACAATCAGGATTTTGATTATAAAAATATAGATGCTAATACGGTTGATCCAAGATTGTATCATACTGTTGCGATGCCAGGCTTGCCTTATAAATATGATCCGGAATTTTTATATGTTGAAGCCTGGGTAAGATCTCCGGGAACGTATGGCTATTTTGCTTCATTAAAAGAAAATGTGGCGCCAAGCTGCAGCTGTGTGGTGAATATTGATCCGTTTTATGGAAATTCAAAAAACAGAATCCAGATTCGTTATGCCGATGTGATTTTGATGCGTGCCGAAGCTTTGATTGAATTAGGAAGACAATCAGAAGCTTTACCATTGATCAATCAAATTAGAGAGCGAGCTGCTCAAAGTACAGGAAGACTTCCGTATGTGAAGAACTTTAAAATCAACACTTATGTTAACGGAGTTAATTGCAACTGGACACAGGATTATGCACGTAAAGCAATGCGCTTCGAACGTCGTTTAGAATTGGCAATGGAAGGAAATCGTTTCTTTGATTTAGTTCGTTGGGGAGTAACAGATCAGGTACTGAATGACTTTTATGCTGGAGAAAAAACAAAACGCACTTATTATCAGGATGCCTTTTTTGATGCGCATAAAGAAGAGTATTGCCCAATTCCGTTGAAGCAAATTAATTTCAGTCAGGGATTGTACAAACAAAATCCAGGTTATTAATCTTTTAAAGATCATTAGTATGAAAAAACATATATATAAATATTGGACCAAAGTGTCTTTGATACTGTCATTGCTTTTTATGATTACTGCCTGTGAAAATAACTTTGAGAGTGGCGGTTTTGATGTCAATTCACCTTCTAATGTTACTTCTTTTAAAATAAATGGAGTAGCAGGACAAATTGATCAGAAAACAGGAAAAATTAATGTAACAATGCCTTATGGATCAGATATTACTGCTGTAAAACCTGAAATTGTTTTACAGGCCGGAGCAACATCAAATCTTGATATAACAGTACCAGTCAACTTTACAAATCCGGTAACATTTAGAGTTGTAAATGGTAATTTGTACAAAGATTACACCGTAACGACGGTAGTTTTGAGCCCAATTAAGAGTTTTACGATTAACGGAGTTGCGGCAACTGTAAATGATGTAAACAAAACAATTAGTATGACCTTGCCAGAAGGAACTAATTTGACAACGCTAAAACCGGTTATTGAAACAACAGAAGGTGTTTCTATTTCACCTGCTTCCGGGGCTACAATTGATTTTACAAATGCAGTAACTTTTGTGGTAACATCTAACGGAAAAAGCGTGAATTATACGGCTAAAGTTGGAGTTCCGGTAACAGGATTGGTAGTTGCTTTTTTAGGAACAGCTGCTACAAGAGCTGAAATTACAAATATGGATGAAATTACGGCTGCTAATTGGTTCTTTTCAACTTTTAGCGGGGCGAAATACATTTCATTTGGCAGTGTTGAAAACGGTGCAGATCTAAGCGATGTTGACGTAATCTGGTGGCATTTTGATTCAGCAGCAAATTTACCGGCAATTGCCTATAAACCTGCGGTAACAACAGCTTTAAAGAATTTCAGAGCTAATGGAGGGAATTTACTTTTGACATCTTTTGCCTCTCAATATGTAGATGCTTTAGGAATTGTTCCTTCAGGAAAAGGGCCGAATAATGTTTTTGGAGATTTTCCTCCAAACGGATTTGTAGATGCAAACTCTTGGGGAATGTCATTTAAAGGGCATGAAAATCATCCCATTTTTGAAGGGTTAACAACTTATGAAACTGGGAAAGCGAATCTATTGCAAGGCGGAACTTTCAGATTAAACCATACTGGATGGTGGTTTGTGCCGGAATGGGGAGGATATGTTAATGGCGAAGGCTGGAGAAACCAAACAGGCGGAACCAATTTAGCCAGTGAGGCCTGGGACAATAATCTTGACGGAAGAGTTACCATTGCAGAATTTCCAAACACCGCAACCAATAAAAATGTGATCGTAATTTCGATGGGAGCCTACGACTGGTATAACGAAACCAATAGCAGTGGTGTTCCAAGCCAGGCTAATGAATTCATTAATAATATTAAGCTTTTGACACAAAACAGTATTAATTATCTGGCTAAAAATTAATTTAATTTGAATTCAATAAAAATGAAATATAGAAATATAATAACAATCGCTTCCATTTTCTTTTCGCTTGTTTCCTGTAGTCAGGACGATACGTATATTGGAGGTTCTGTTTCAGGAGGCGAGTCTGAAATGACAAGCATTTATCCTGTACCGCCCTCACAATGGATGGGAACAAATGATCCCTATTACAGTGCCGGTTATACAGGTGACATAATGCCCTTTTTTGATAACGGAAAATTCCATATTTATTTTCTTCATGATGCCCAGAATAAACCTGCCGGAAAAGGTTTTCATGATATTCATGAGTATATAAGTACAGATTTGGCTCATTTTACCTACGAAGGGCAAACAATTCCATTTGGAAAAACTGCTGATCCTGATTTTGCCATTGGCACAGGATCAGTTGTAAAAGTGGGCAATCTTTATTACTTTTATTACACTGGACACAATGAAACACCGGCTTTTGTGCAATCAAATGCCAGAGAAAGTGTCTTGTGTGCTACCAGTACTGATTTAAAAAATTGGACAAAAGTGCCATCGTTTAAAATCACTGCACCTGCCGGATATTATAATTATGATTTTAGAGATCCGCATGTGTTTTACAATGATGAGCTGAAAAAGTATTCGATGTTGGTTAGTACACAAACTGAGCCGGGTAGAAAAGCAGTTTTATTGCATTTTACAAGTGCAGATCCGGTTTCCGGAAAGTGGGATGTTCAAACGCCAATTTACACCACAACTCCGCAGGAAAATTACTTAATGATGGAATGTGCCGATATTTTTAAAATGGGAAATTACTGGTATTTGATATTTTCTGAAAACTGGAGCGGTAATAAAGGCACACATTACAGAATGGCAACATCTATTAACGGACCCTGGAATGCGCCACAAAATGATTTAATTGACGGAGAATATTTTTATGCCGGAAAAACAGCTTCTGATGGAAATAAAAGATATGTTTTTGGATGGAATGCCAGAAAAATACCTGAAAACGATCTTGGAAATAAAGACTGGGCCGGAAATATGGTGATCCATGAATTAATTCAAAATTCTGATGGAACTTTAGGAACTCAGGCTCCTCAAAAAGTAAAAGATTTATTTTCTAAAAATATAACTGCTGAGGTTGATGCGATTTCAGAAAATGTAACTATAACTTCAGGAAATTATACTTTGTCCGGTACAACAAATAAAGCATTGGCAACGTTTAAATCTATAGGCAAAAAAGCCAGAATAAAAGCAGAGGTTACTTTGGGAAATGCAAATGGTGTTTCAGGATTTGTTTTTCATACCAATGATTCCGGAAGCTATTATAAGATTATTTTTGATATAACGAAAGGGAAAATCATCGGATATAATTCTGCGTCACAGGAAGTAACCCGAATGCCTTTTCAATTTCAAATAAATACAAAATATGCTGTTGAAATAATTACTGAGGGAAGCGTTGTCGTACTTTACATTAACGGAAAAGCGGCTTTGACGAACCGTATTTACGGAAGAGACAAGAATAAATGGGGATTAATTGCTGAAGGACAAAACACCGTAATTTCAAATCTTCAGATTACGCAACCAGAATAAACATTAATATAAAATAATTTTAGAATGAATAACGGAAAAAACCTTAAGGCAGTGGCCTATGGAGAGGTGCTTTGGGACGTTTTTGCCAATGAAAAAAAGATTGGCGGAGCACCGCTAAATGTAGCTTTGCGTATGAAAACATTAGGCTGTGATGTGGCCATGATTAGCTGTGTAGGAAATGATGAAGATGGCAAAGCGATTATCGATCAGGTAAAAAGTTTGGGACTTGAAACGAGCGCTATTATGCAAACCGAAAATTTTGCAACCGGATTAGTAAACGTGACGCTGAATGAACGTGGTTCTGCAAGTTATGAAATCAATTATCCATCGGCTTGGGATAAAATTGTATTGAACGATTTTGCAAAAAAAGTAGTTGCTGATGCTGATGTTTTAATTTACGGAAGTTTAGTTTGCAGGGATGAGGTATCAAGGCAATCTTTGGAAGAATTGTTGCAAACACAGGCTTATAAGGTTTTTGATGTTAATTTAAGAAAGCCTCATTATTCATATGAAATTCTGGAACAATTAATGCATTCGGCCAATTTTATAAAATTCAATGATGAGGAATTATTAGAAATTAGTGCAGCCATGCAGTCGCCATTTACGGGTTTGGAAGAAAATATGCACTTCATTGCAGAAAAAACCAAAGTAACCGCGATGTGTGTAACTAAAGGTAAGCACGGAGCTTTGTTAATGTGGGAAGGGAAAATTTATGAAAATGGTGGTTATCCTGTTGAAGTTGCCGATACAGTAGGAGCAGGCGACTCGTTTTTAGCAGCTCTAATAACATCCTTGCTAACTGGTAAATCTCCACAAACTGCTATTGACTTTGCTTGTGCAGTAGGAGCTTTAGTGGCAGGAGCACCAGGCGCCAATCCCGAGATTTCGTATTCTAAAATTGAAAATATGATCGTTAAGGTAAAATTATAACATTTTAAATTTTAAAAGAAATCCACTTGAATTTGAAATGCCTCCAAAACTTATTTGGAGGCATTTTTTTATTGGACCAAAAGTCACCAGTAATACTTATTTATTGCCAATTCAGAATTTTTTAATGCTGTTGTTTTTTATTTAACAGATTAATTTTATCATATTTTCCGGCGTAAAAATCCTGATAAGCCTGAACTATTTCTTCCTGACTGTTCATTACAAATGGACCTTCTGCTACAACAGGTTCTATATATTCTTCGCCACCAAATAACAGAATATCGATTGCAATTTGAGCCTCACAGAAAGATAAAATGAACCTTAGAGCAAAGAAAATTAGAAAGATAGATTTTACTTTTGTACATTAGTAAAACAACAATAAAGATGGACTTACAACAAGAAGATAAATTAAAAACATTAAGTTATTCAGGAATATTTCTTTCCTGCTTTGCTGATTATAGCGAAAAGTGTATTCACGCTACGCCTGAACACGTTTTGGTTTATTTGTATTCCGGCGAACAGATTATAGAAGACAGAAACAAAAAAATAAAATTGCAGGTAGGAGATTGTGCTTTTATTCGAAGAGACCATCGCTTGAAAATGTACAAAAACAGCAAAGGTGAAGATTTATACAAAGGTATTTCGTTAACGTTTAAGCGTAATGTATTACGTGATTTTTACAGCAAAATGAACAAATCTGAAATTCCTGCAGCTATAAAAATTTCTGATAAAACGGTCTTCAAGTTAGAACCAGGTCCTGCAATAGAAAGTTTATTTCAATCGCTCACCCCTTATTTTGATAGCAACATACAACCAACAGAAGGTGTCGCACATTTGAAATTATTGGAAGGAATTTACGCTTTACTGAATAGCAACGAAGAACTTTATCCCATACTTTTTGATTTTGCAGAACCTTGGAAAATTGACCTTTTGGAATTCCTCAATGCTAACTATATGGAAGAACTTTCGATGGAACAAATCGCTTCGTTTACCGGACGAAGTTTAGCAACTTTCAAAAGAGATTTCAAAAAAATTAGCAGCCTCACACCTCAAAAATGGCTGATAAAAAAGCGCTTGGAAATGGCTTACATAAAATTAAAAGAAGAAAACAAAAAAATACAAGATGTTTATACGGAAGTTGGTTTTAAAAACCCTTCTCATTTTTCAACCGCATTTAAAAAACAATACGGAATTCCACCAACAGAAGTTTAGGTATTTTACTTTTTATCATTTTTTAATTTTCCAGTAGACTGTTCGGTTTTAATTTTTTCGCGATGTTGCATTCCCCATTTTGTCATTGCTCCCACAACTTCTTCTAACGTATGGCTATAGGGTAGAAGTTCATATTGTATGCTTACCGGATAGCCATTTTCTACTTTTTTGATGATAAAACCATTCATTTCCAGTTCTTTTAATTCACTTGAAAGAACTCGTGCGGAAATTCCTGTGACCTGCCTTTGAATTTCTGTAAATCGTTTATTTCCTCTTGCCATCGCAATGATAATCATCAGTTTCCATTTACCGCCAATGGCATATAATGCATCTGAAACTGCCATTAAAACTTTATGACATTCTTCTGTAAATTCTTTGTTATCTGTTTGATTTTCTTGAGTTTTATCCATCACTATGTTGTTTGTTACTTGCTAACCTTTAGGTAATGACTAATAAATAGTAAGCAAATATAATATAATTTTGACTTGTAATAATTACACAAAGTGAATTTTAAATTTAATTAAAGAACAAAATGATGACACTGGAAATTTTAAAAACAAAAGAAGAACTTAGAAACTTAATTGACGATTATGCTTATTTAAGTGATGACAAAAAAATTGCTGAAGTGATGGATCTATTCACACCGGATGTTACTTACAAAGTTTATATGGGTGGTGCTTTGGTAGCCGATGTTTCCGGAAGGGAAAATATGGAAAAGGATTTCAACCATCATGCATCTCTGGTAAAAACCTATTTTACATTGAACGGTCAGCATACCGTAAATATCAACAACGAAGCTGCTGTAGGAATTTCTTTCACTCAAATCAAAATGATCAGAGAAGTTGAAGGAAAAGATATTTTGACTGATTACAGTGTAAAATATGATGATAATTATTTGTTTCAAAATGGGAAATGGTTCATCAAAGACCGCGTGGCTCATTTTCTGATTATCGAAGCAAGACCTATTTCTTAATTTTATTGAGCTTCTCAGAAAGATTCTTTGAGCCTCGCAGTAAAGCCACTGCGAGGCTTTGTCTTTAATTTTGCATTATAAATCTTAATAGACAATGCAAACAACAACGATATTTGAGCGATTAAAAAAAGGAGAAATTATCTCGCCTACCGATAAAGATGCCTATAAAATGCGTGAAGCTTCCTTTACTACAAAGAAATTATTGACTGAGATGAATAATTCATCAAACCTTGCTGAAATCAGAAATTTTTTAAGCCAAATTACTGATTCTGAAATCGACGAAAGCGTAACTGTATTCACTCCATTGCATATTAATTACGGAAAGCATACTAAAATTGGCAAAAATGTATTCATCAACTTTGATTGCGTTTTTCTTGATTTAGGAGGAATTACCATAGAAGACAATGTATTGATAGCGCCGAAAGTAAGTTTGCTAACCGAAGGACATCCAATCGAAATAGAAGACCGGCATTCTTTAATTCCAAAACCAATTCACATTAAAAAAAATGCATGGATTGGTGCAAATGCAACCATTTTGCAAGGTGTCACTATTGGCGAAAATGCTATCGTGGCATCGGGTTCGGTCGTTTCAAAAGATGTTCCTGACAATACCATCGTGGGCGGAATTCCTGCTAAAATTTTAAAAATAATTTAATTTAATAAAAATGAAAAAAACTTTGATAATCGCAATGATGCTTCTTTTAACAAGACAAGTATTTGCACAAGACAAAAAATCTAAATTAAAAAAAATGGAAACAACAGAACATTATACCTTTCAATTAAGTGATAAAGTAACCCGTCAAAAAGTAACATTCAAAAACCGATACGGCATCACACTTTCGGGCGATCTCTATCTTCCAAAAAATGCAAGAACTGAAAAATTACCGGCATTAGCAATCGGCGGACCTTTTGGAGCAGTGAAACAACAATCATCAGGATTATATGCCAATCAAATGGCAGAAAGAGGTTTTGCTGTTGTGGCGTTTGACCCGTCTTACACAGGCGAAAGTGGTGGCGAACCAAGAAATGTAGCTTCGCCAGAAATCAATACCGAAGATTTTAGTGCTGCAGTTGACTTTTTAGGATTGCAGAAAAACGTTGACAGAAGCAAAATAGGTATCATCGGAATTTGTGGTTTTGGCGGTTTTGCTTTAAATGCAACTGCCATTGATAAGCGGGTGAAAGCTGTTGCTACGACAAGTTTGTATGATATGACCAGAGTAATGTCAAAAGGTTACAACGATGTTGTCACGCCAGAACAACGTACCAAAACCCTGGAAAGTTTGGGTCAGCAACGCTGGAAAGACGCTGAAAAAGGAAAACCGGCAGACGGTCCAAGAAATTTACCTGAAACATTGAAAGGTGACGAACCACAATTTATAAAAGAATATTTTGATTATTACAGAACACCACGTGGCTTTCATCCCAATTCTGTAAACTCAAACGGAGCATGGTTAATTACCAACCCAATATCATTTATGAATATGCCAATACTAGCTTATGTAAAAGAAATTTCGCCAAGACCAATGCTTTTAATCGCAGGAGAAAATGCGCACTCACGATATTTTAGTGAAGACATTTTTAAAGTAGCAAATGAACCAAAAGAATTAATAATAATCCCAAATACTGTACATGTAGATTTGTATGACAAAGTGGATGTTATTCCTTTTAATAAATTAGATGTTTTCTTTAAAGAATACTTGAAATAGTAATAGATATGAAACTTTCATTTTTAATTTTCTTGACTTTTATTTCAGTTATTAGCAGCAGCGGATCGTCGTGTAGTAAAGACGAAGATAATAATAGCAACATAGTAAATAACAACACAATGACAAACGGTAAAATTAAAATAACGGTCAATTCACAAACCTTTACCGCTTCGCTTTTTGACAATAACTCGGCAAAAGCATTTAAAGAAATATTACCTCTGACAATTCATATGACTGAATTGAATGGAAATGAAAAATATTATGATTTACCTAAAAGTATTTCAACAAACGCTTCTAATCCCGGAACTATAAATAATGGTGACTTAATGTTGTATGGTTCAAAAATTTTGGTATTGTTTTACAAAACTTTTTCAACATCTTACAGTTACACAAAATTAGGAAAGGTAGATGATGTAACAGGTTTAACATCGGCACTAGGTTCAGGAAATACGACAGTAACTTTTGAATTGGAATAACAAATAAAAATCGTTGATACTCATCAACGGTTTTTTTATATACTTAAACTAAAAAGAAGTTATTTTATCCCTTGTTTTCTAATTCGGCTCAATGTTTCTTTGGTAATTCCTAAATAAGAAGCGATAAGATGCTGTGGAAAACGTTGAATAAATTGCGGATGATGAGCTGCAAACTCTTCATAACGTTTTTCTGCAGCATTACTGATAGTAGAGCTTAATCTGCGTTGGTTGGCAATGGCATTTCTTTCATCCATTAAACGTATCATTTGTGATATGGAAGGTATTTTGTCCATCAAATCGATCATTTCAGCTCTTGTAATAATGAGAAGTTCAGTATCTTCCCAGGTATCAATATTGTATTTTGATGGAGTAAGTATCGTTGCGCTTTCACGATCGTTTGCCCAATAATTTTCAACGAATAAATGTACTATATGTTCTGTACCTTTATCATCAACACTGTATTGGCGCATAGCTCCTTTTACAATAAAACCAGCATATTTACATACATCGCCTTCTTGCAAAAGTATTGTTTTTTTCGTAGCTTTTTTGGTTTAAAGGTCGCAACAATTAAGGCTTACTCTTCAGTTGTAAGCGGTAAATTTGCATATTGGCTGATATAAGCTATTAATTTTTAGTGCATTAGTTGCTGATTCATTAAAACAATGCAAGGTATAAAAAAAGGGCTTTATTTCACAGCATCATTTACAGTCTGGCTATCTACAAACTGTTCAAAACTGATAATTTTGCTGTCTTTTAATTTCCAAACATGAGCCACTCTGGCGGTGAATGATTTGCCTGTAATTTTATAGGTTCCCGTGTAAGTTCCGTAAGCAACGACTTTATTATCGCTGGCAACGTAATCTTCCGGAGTAAATTTATAATCTATCCATTCACTTCCCAATCGACTAAAGACATTTTTGGTTATATTTTCTAAACCAATGTAAGTTCCTGCGTAGGGAAAGCCTTTTGCTTCTGTCCACGAAATAGCTTTGGCAACATGTTTAGCGAGATTTTGACCATTTTCTTCCGAAGTTTTTCCTTCGTAAGTGCTTTTAACTATTTCAAGATTTGTCATTATGTTTTTATTTAAAGAACAGCCTGACAAGGCTAAAAGTGCTATCAGGCTGTAAAGAATAGATTTTACCATTTCATTTCTCCAGTATTTACTTTTGCACCAATCATTAAGGCAGTTTCAAAAGTAAGTGTTGGATATTTTGTTTTCAAAGCTGTAATTAAGGCTTCTGATGTTTTATTGGCTTTTAACGCTTCTTCATAGAATTGAATGTAACTTTTGGTATGATTTACGGCAGCTATATCAAATGGAGAATTGGAATTGGCGTGAGCCGGAATTACAATTTCAGGTTTCAAAGCCGAGATTTTATCTAAAACGGTAATCCAGTTTTTACGGGCTTCAGTAGTTTGAGCATCAGCCATCCAAAGATGAAAAGTAGTTCCAAAAATATTGATTCCGCCCACAACTGCTTTGATAGAAGGAATCCATACAAAAGTCTTAGTCGGAAATTCTTCCAAACCGATGATTTCTAATTTCTGACCTTCCAATTCAATGCTGTTTCCCTTTAAAACCTGTGGCAAAATAACGTTTGATGTAATGTTTTTGCCTAATCTTTCGCCCCAAACTTCCAGTTTCTTTTGAGCTGTAGCTTTAATATGTTCTACTGTTGCAAGAGAAGCATAAGCAGTAACTTCAGGAAAATATTTTTTGAATACTTCCAGTCCGAAATAAAAATCAGGATCGCCGTGAGAAACAAAAATGGAGGTCAGTTTTTTACCACTTGCTTTAATTTCCTGCGCTACTTTTTCGGCATCTGCCAAAGTAAATTGTGCGTCAATCAAAACTGCATCTGTTTTTCCGGATACAATTACTGATGCTACACCAAAACTATTTTCAGATGCGTTGTAAACTTCTAGTTTTAAATTATTGGCTTCAATAGTTTTAAAACTCTGTGCTTGTGATTCCATATTAAATAAGATTAAAATTATTGAAGATACTGTTGAGATATTGTTCTTCATTTGTTGTGTTAAATTAACACTGCAAAGATCAAACGATATGTGATCTCAAAACATTAAACTAGTTTAATAAATAAAAGGAAAGTCTTATTTTTTGGCAGCAATTTTCTTTCGAATATTACTCAAAAAAACATTGGTAATTCCCAAATAGGCAGCTATTTGAATATTAGAAAGTCGTTGGATAAGCTGTGGATATTTTTCTATAAATTCGATATAACGGGAATCTGCTGTTTTACTCAAATTATCAATCATTCTTCGTTGAAGGGCAACGTGCGTTTTTTGTGTCATTACCCGAAATAACTTTTCAATTTTAGGCAAATTAGCATAGGCAAACTCCTTATTATTTTTAGAAATTAAAAGCACTTCGCTGTCTTCAAGCGCTTCTATGAAAAGTTGTGAAGGAGTTTCGGTAGTAAAACTGTCAATATCAGTAATCCACCAATTTTCAATAGCAAAATAAAGTATTTGTTCAAAACCGTTTTTGTCAATATGATAAACCCGAAAAAGCCCTTTGGTAACAAAACCTTCAAATTTGCAAATCTCACCTTCTCTGAGTAGAAAGCTCTTTTTTGGGATTAACTTTTGTTCAAATAAATTGCAAAACTCTTCTGTTTCATTTTCTGAAAGAGAAATATGTTGAGCGATATTTTGTTTTAAAAGTGCTTTCATATAACAATATACAAAAAGGCTGTTAAAGTGTTTTTTTAGCTTTGCTAAGGTACATAAATATGCATTGACACTGACAAAGGATAATTATAATGAATTTTGTAGTTTTTACATAAAATTTATATTTTTTAAACATGCTTTACTGATTTAATCGTTAAAGCAATCAGCTAAAAGCTTTAAATCTTCTAACGAAAGGTTCGAATTTTGGACTATTAGACTTAAAATGGAAAACCCGCCAGATACAGTTATGTAAATGACGGGCCGTCCATAAACATAATCTTCCATTTTATGTTTACTTAAAATCTTTGTTAATGCAATAATGCGTTATATTATCTTAGCATGTAAGATTTTTATTAAAATTTTGAAAAAGCGGTTGTAATATACCTAAATTATTGCCAAAAATGGTGTTCTAATAGCACCAGAAGTGATTTAGAGTAAATAAGTTTCAACTTGAAATATTCAAAGATGAATTTTAATCAATAGATATTTTTATATTTTTTGATGCTCGCAATTATATAATTTCCATCTTTAATTTTCATCGGAAAGTTAAAAAATATAAATTTATTGATAAATGAGAAGAGAAAGTTTTATAGGAAGATAAATTGTATTCTCTTGATTATGAGTCTATTTTTATTAGTATGCTCAAGGCTTTTATCATATTAGTTGTATATAAAAAGGTAGCAGAACGTCTATTTTTCAATATATTAGGGTGCATATTTCTACAATAAGTTAAAAAAGAATAGGATCATACTTAAAAATATTTGAATATAAGTTATTCTTTTTCAGTGTTATAATGTTAAAAGTCTTACATTTGTGGATAATAAATAATTATAAGATGCAAGAAGGTACAGTAAAATTCTTTAATGAAGAAAAAGGTTTTGGGTTTATAACACCAAAGAATGGCGGAAGTGAAATCTTTGTTCACGTTTCGGGTCTATCAGAAAATATTCGTGAGAACGATGAAGTACGTTACGACGTGGCAGAAGGAAAAAAAGGTCCTAATGCAGTAAATGTAGTTGTAGCTTAACATTCTACAAGAAAGAATATAAAGCACCTGCTATGGCAGGTGCTTTTTTTATATCACTAAATTATTCTTAATTTTAATTTGTGGATAGTAAAACACTTTTATATCACTCACCAAAACATGAAATTAAGAACAAAATTAAATTATTTTAAATTTTAATGTTATTAAAATATACTTTTTAGTATATTTGCAATCTAATTTTGAAACTATAATGCTCACAAAAGCAGAAAAAACAAAACAATTCATTCTTGAAACTGCAGTGCCTCTTTATAATGAAAAAGGTATTTCCGGAGTGAGTATAGATGATGTTCTCGAAGCAACAAAGCTTACAAAAGGATGCCTTTATGGCCACTTTGAAGGTAAAGATGATTTGTCTGAACAAGTTATTGATTTAGCGCTTAAAATGGTTTCGGATAAAATTAGGGCAGAAGTCTACAAAGGAAAAACGATTAAAGGTAAAATATTTGCCTTTTTAGATTTTTATAAAAATCCTTTTGAAACATATATTTCTGGTGGATGTCCGATATTCAATACAGCTGTACAAGCGGATGATAATTATCCTATTATAAAGGGAAAAGTAGCAAAAGTGTTTAAAATTGGTCAGCAAGAATTGACCGCTTTGCTTCAGCATGGAATTGATAATGGTGAATTTTCCAAGACTCTCGATCCTGTAGTTTTTGCTTTTAAATTGGTAGCTTCAGTTGAGGGGGGCATTGTAATGTGTAGAGTGATGGATACAGCAAAGCCTATGCAAGGCCTTATTAAAAGTTTAAAAACGGAATTGGAACAATACAGAATATAGCTTTTTTTTCCGATAAAATAAACTTTTTGGTATATTTTAAAATAAACTAAAAAGTCTAAAAAAAATTAAAAAGCAAAACAATTTTTTAAATAAAACAGCAATGAATATTAAAGGTAAAACGATATTAATTACCGGAGGTGGTTCTGGTATTGGTTTAGAATCGGCGAGACAGTTTTTAGCTGAAGACGCAAATGTAATTATCACCGGTAGAAATCAGACCAAATTAGATGAAGCTAAAAGATTGTTTCCATCATTAACGGTTATAAAAAGTGATGTTGAAAATCCCGAAGATTCAAAAGTACTTTTTGACAAAGTGGTTTCCTTAGGCGGAATTGATATTTTGTACAATAATGCAGGCGTTGGAAGCCCGGCGCTTAATCTCGGAATTGCAAATGAACAAATTCTGAAGAATGCGATTTATGAAATGAATATCAATTATTTTGGTGTTATAAGACTGAATACTCTTTTTATAGACATGCTAAAATCAAGAACAGAAAGTGCCATAATAAATACAACATCTATTTTGAGTTTGGTACCAGCTTTAGAAGAACCAACTTATTCAGCAACAAAAACAGCTTTAAGTTTTTATACAAGAACACTTAGAAAAAATTTAGAGATACTAGGCAGCAATGTAAAAGTATTTGAACTGCTTCCGCCTGTTGTAGCAACAGAGATGACGGCTCAAAGAAATGACAAGAAAATGACTCCCGGGCAATTAGTGAAAGCACTTATTTCAGGAATCAAAAAAGATCAGTTTACGATTCGGGTAGGAGATGCAAAATTATTATATTTTGTAAGCAGATTTTCCCCAAAACTAGCTTTCAATTTGGTAAATCCTAAAAAGATATATGCCGGCTTAAAACAGTAATAAGAACTTTAAAAAGATATAAAATGAAAGCATTCACAATTAATAAGTATAGTAAAAATGAGAGTTTACAGCTTGCTGAAATACCTGACCCAGAAGTAAAAGATAATGATGTTCTGGTTGAGGTTCATGCCGCCGGAGTAAATCTTTTAGACTCAAAAATAAAAACGGGAGAATTTAAACTCATTTTACCGTATAAGCTTCCATTAATTTTAGGACATGATGTAGCCGGAGTAATTACAAAGATTGGAAAAAATGTAAAAAAGTTTAAAGTTGGCGATGAAGTTTATGCCCGGCCAGCAGATCATCGGATAGGTACATTTGCCGAATTTATTTCAATAGATGAAAGAGATGTTGCGCTTAAACCCAAAAACATTTCAATGGAAGAGGCGGCTTCTATCCCCTTGGTTGCATTAACGGCCTGGCAGGTTTTGGTTGAAAGGGCACAAATCAAAAAAGGGCAAAAAGTATTTATTCAGGCAGGTTCAGGAGGGGTAGGAACAATTGCAATTCAGTTAGCCAAACATTTGGGTGCAACAGTTGCTACAACTGCAAGTGCCAAAAGTTTCGATTTACTTAATGAACTTGGTGCAGATCTTATTATTGATTATAAGAATAGCGATTTCGAAAACAGGTTGAGTAATTATGATGCTGTATTAAATAGTCAGGATCAAAAAACACTTGAAAAATCATTGAAAATACTAAAATCCGGTGGGAAACTTATTTCGATTTCCGGGCCACCAACACCAGATTTTGCTAAAGAAATTAAAGCGCCATGGTTTATAAAGATAATTCTTTCTCTAATAAGTCTCGGGATTCGTAAAAAGGCAAAAAATAAAAATGTTGACTATTCTTTTTTATTTATGAAAGCGAATGGAGAACAATTAAGCAGCATTACAACACTTATTGAATCTGGAATAATTAAACCGGTTATAGATAAAATTTTCCCGTTCGATAAAACAAGTGAAGCATTGATTTACGTAGAAAGTGGACGTGCCAAAGGGAAAGTTGTTATTAAAATAAAATAAATAATCTTTTAGAGATTGATCATCATTTTCAATTTAAAATGAGCATCTAATTTACAAATAGTTATAAATGAAATTTTTTTAATTTCGTTCATTGTGGCCCTATGTGTAATTTTAACGAAAATCAATTATGATTTAAATTTGGGAATGGGATTTAACTGATTTAAACCAAAAACCGAATGCTTGTTTTGAATTGGAAGTGTATGATTAAATATTTCGAATTTATATCATCTATATTCAGAGCAAAAGCCCTCAGTTTGAGTGGCTTTTTTTATGTCAAAATTAATTTTATGGGTTAATTCTGTAGAAGGAGTATTCCAATTTCTAATCGGGAGGAAGAAAATTCTAATCCTCTGTGTTCAAGCCAAAATCGACCTGTTTGGACAAAGTTAATATTAAGATTACAAATTTTTAAAATTATATTTTTCAGTTAGATAATTTTAGCATAAAAATTTCAGTTCTTTGCAGTCAAAGTTTATTAAGGCAATCTTCAGCTATCGCTTATAATACAATATTATTCTGAGCATTGAGTTAAGACTAATGACTATATTAGGATGGACAATAAAAAGTTTATATTAAGTTTAAAAAAAGGTAACGAGGCTTCTTTCAAGGAAGTTTACCTGAATTACTATGATAAACTAATAAACATTGCCAGACGATTTAATTTTACAGTTCTTACTCCGCAGGATTTTGTCCAGGAAACTTTTTTAAGATTATACAATAAAAGAGAATTACTTAATGAAGATGTTTTATTTGATAAACAATTGTTTACAATATGCAAGAACATCATTATCAACCACGTTAATCGCGAAAATAAGATAATTCAACTTGATCCTTTACAATTCGAAATGGAACAAGAGGATTCTGATACAGGAATTTTTGAAGAAAGAAAAGAAAAATTATATACTTTCATAAATCTGCTTCCTGAGCAGCAGCAAAAAATATTTACTTTACATAAACTGGAAAACCTTAGCTATAAGGAGATTGCAGAAATTACGGATCTTTCTGAAAAGACCATTGCCAATCATATTTATCTCGCCAGTAAATTTATTCGAAAAAAAGTCGAAGACCATTAGGAACTTTTGTGTTCTCGTTTGTTATAGATATAAACAGAACATAAAAATGCATATTGAGACGTATAAAACAAATGTTAGAACTAAGAAAGACGCAAGCTTAATTGTGGTTCACTTACAGTTCATTATTTCCGATTGTATTATATATTTTGATTTCAAAAATCGTCAAAGAATTCTAAGAATCGAAACCAACAGAGATATTAAGGACATGGTTTATGGTGTTTTTAATAAACAGGGATTTTATTGTCAAAAACTTTAATACTCAAAAGACATGGACGAAAAGAAATTAGAAGAAGAATTAAAAAAAATCTGGGATGAAACTCCCATTTCACATACAGATGATATGAAAGAGGCTTCATGGGATGATTTTCATTCTAAAGCCTTTCCTCCAAAGAAACAGAAATTTAGAGTTTGGCGTTACGCGGCAGCGGCGGCAGTTTTAATTTTTGTGCTTATTGGAACCGGGATTTATTTTAATAGAGGTCCGGTAGTGCAAAATAGTGAACTTGCTTCAAATGTAATTGAAAATACAACTTCAAAAATAAAAACGGTTTTCTTACCGGATAGTTCGAAGGTAGAATTAGGTCCGAATTCCCGAATTAGGTATGCTAATAATTTTGAAACTAACAGGAAAATTGAAATTGAAGGAGAAGGCTATTTTAAAGTAAAAAAAGATAAAAAACATCCTTTTGAAGTTTCCTGCAATGAAACTACAACTACCGTTTTAGGAACTTCTTTTACAGTAAAAGGCAATGAACAAAGTGAAGTAAGTGTATCACTTTATGAAGGAAGCGTTCAGATGAGCATAAAAAATCAGGATAAAAAATGGATTTTGGTACCAGGTGAGACCTTTACTTATGGAAAAAATAATGCAGCCTTAGTAACCGAATTTAACAGATATACTGATTTTGACAACGCTAAATTAATCGATGTTAGTACCTATATTAAGGAGAATTATGGTTATAAAATGACGCTTCCGCAGGAATATTATAACCAGAAAATTACAGTCCGAATCAATAAAAAAGAAGATTTAAAAATAATTGCGCAATTAATATCAGAAATGTATAACCTAAACTTTGAAATAAATGAAGAATTAAAAGAAGTTACTTTTCAATAGAAAAGAAAAGGATGTCCTAGCCGCGAAACTAAACATCCTTCCTCATCGTCAGGATAGTATAAAACTATCCCATTTAATAATATTCAAAAATACGAAATTTCATGAAGCATATAATTTCAGCATGCTTTTTTTTATTCAGTTGTAGTATGTTTTCTCAAAACATTACGATAACTGTTGATAATACTGTAACGCTAAAAGAATTATTTAAACAAATTGAGAATCAGACAGATTTTAAATTCGCCTTTACAGACCAGATCGATACAAGTCAAAAGTATTTTACTAAAAAAAAGACTTATAACCGTATCGAAATAAAAGAACTTGTTAGCGAACTAAACAAAAGCACTCCAGTTCAGTTTTCAATCGTAGGCAGTAATATTTTTGTTAGACAAAAATCCACAAAAGCGCCTAAAAGAAAAATTAAACTGATGGGGCAGGTTTTTGATGACAGCAGGCAGCCTGTTATTGGTGCTAATATTTTCATAAAAGAGCTTTCTACCGACGCAACTACAGATAGTGAGGGAAAGTTTTCTATTGAGTTAAATAAAGGTAACTATACTGTCCAGATTAGTTATGTTGGCTTAAAAGATAAAGAAGCACAAATTACGGTTTCTGATGATGCAAGAATAAATTTTACCATGGACGCAGACAGCCAGGAACTAGAGCAGGTTATCATAACCAGTAACAAAGCTGTTGATGTGAGAAATACCCAAATGAGTGTTAATAAGCTTACTATGGAAGAAATAAAAAAGATTCCGGCCGCTATGGGTGAGCCGGATCCTTTAAAATCGTTATTGACATTGCCAGGAGTTACAAATGCCGGAGAAGCTTCGTCTGGTTTTAACGTTCGCGGAGGTGCTGCCGATCAGAATTTGATTCTTTTAGACGGTGCTCCAGTATATGGTGATTCTCACATGTTTGGATTTTTCTCAATTTTTAATGCAGATATTATAAACGGATTAGATTTATACAAAGGAGGAATTCCGTCAAAATATGGTGGACGAGTTTCTTCCGTTCTTGATGTAACCCAGCAAACCGGAGACTTTGAAGATTATAAAGTAAACGGTGGTATTGGTTTAATATCAAGCCGACTTTTAGTACAGGGGCCTATCGAGAAAGGTAAAGGTTCCTTTATTGTTGCAGGACGTACTTCTTATGCCCATTTATTTTTAAAACTTAATGATAATAGTAATTCAGCAAAGTTTTATGATATCAATACGAAACTTAATTATCGTTTCAATGCCAATAACTCGATTGCTTTTTCGGGATATTTTGGGAATGATGTTTTTGATATAGATAACCGTTTTACCAGCACCTTTGGAAATACTATGGGAAACTTAAGCTGGAAGCATAAGTTTTCGGACAATTTAAATACCAATTTATCGGTTTTCTATAGCGATTACAGATTTAATCTTGGTTTGCCGACAGAATTTTTTAAATGGAACAATAACATTCAGACGTATGGACTTAAGTATACCTGGAATCAGACTTTATCAGAGAAGTTAAAATTGAATTACGGAATCGACGGTCAATATTACAGCTTCAATCCGGGAACGGTAAAACCTACCACTTCAGAATCGCAGTTTAATTACAAACAGCTGGACAAAAAATATGCTTTTGAATCTTCTGTTTATTTAGATTTTGAACATCAGATTACGGAGAAACTGAATCTTAGATACGGACTTCGTTATAGTATGTTTTATCGTTTAGGAGGAGAGGAAATCAGTACGTATGAAAATGGACAGGCTGTTGTTTATAATCCGTTATATAATATTTATGAAGAAGGGACCCCAACCGGAAGCATCTCTTATAAAAGCGGAGAAACAATCAATAAATTTGATAATCTGGAACCGCGTGCAGCATTGTCATACGCTTTTAACGACGATACTTCTGTAAAAGCAAGTTATAACAGAATGGCACAATACATTCATATGTTATCAAATACCCAGTCTCCATTACCCATGACAATCTGGACGCCAAGCGGACCTTTTACAAAACCTCAGATACTGGACCAGTATGCCGTAGGATATTTTAAGAACTTAAGAGACAAAGATTATTCTTTTGAAGGAGAATTGTTTTATAAGAAAATCCAAAACCGCATTGATTATATAGACGGAGCAGATATATTGGCGAATAATAATGTAGAGCAGGTTATTTTGAATGGTAAAGCCAGATCATACGGTATGGAATTATCGTTCAGAAAGAATGCCGGACGTTTCACAGGATGGGTTTCATATACTTTATCAAGAGCCGAGCAAAAAACGCCGGGAAGAACGCCTGAAGAACCGGGTATTGCAAATGGTGATTGGTATTTGTCAGGATATGATAAATTGCACAATTTGAGCATTGTAGGAAGTTATGAATACAATCCAAAATGGTCTTTCAATGCTAATTTTACCTTACAATCCGGTCAACCTGTTACTTATGCGAATGGCTATTATGAATTTGGAGGCATCAACATTCCTAATTTTTCTTTGAGAAATGAAAACAGATTACCACTTTTTCATCACTTGGATTTAGCAGCAACTTATACACCTAAGCCAGACAAAAAGAAAGGATGGCAAAGCTATTGGGTATTTAGCATCTATAATATCTACAATAGAAAAAATGCCGCTTCTATGACGTTTGCAACAAATGAGGACACGGGAGCGAATGAAACCAGAAGACTTTCAATTTTTGGAATAGTACCTGGTATTTCTTATAATTTTAAATTTTAATGAATATGCAAAGGATTAATAAGTATACTTTTAAAAGTAAAGCACTGGCTTTATTGAGTCTTATTTTCGTACTGTTTTTTTCATCTTGTGAAGATGTCGTACAACTTGATTTAGAAACAGGTCAAACAAAATTAGTTATCGACGCAGAAATTATTTGGCAAAAAGGAACAGCTGGCAATGAACAGGTAATAAAAGTGAGTAAAACGGCTCCCTATTACAATAACACTACACCAAAAGTTTCAGGAGCACAGGTAAAAATTGAAAATAGTAATGGAGATGTTTTTACTTTTAACGAAACAGAACCGGGGTCTTATGTATGTACTAATTTTGTTCCTGTTTTGAATATGGATTATACACTTTCTGTAGCTGCAGAAGGACAAACTTTCAGAGCAGTTGAAAAGCTGACAGCGGTAGCGCCAATTGACAGGGTAGAGCAGGAAACGGTTAAGGATGCAGTGGGAGACGAGTTTATTGAGATCGTATTTTATTATAAGGACCCTGCTGATCAGGTCAATTACTATCTGACAGATTTTAAAAGTAATTATCTGCTTTTTCCAGAATACGATCTTTCACGTGATGAATTCTTTAATGGAAATGAAATGGACACCCGATTCACAGACGATGATAAAATAAAACCGGGAATAACATATAATATTACACATCGTGGTATTTCTAAAAACTTTTATAATTACATGAATTTAATTTTAGAAATATACGGAGGAAGTCCGTTTTCTATTCCTCCGGGAAATATCAGAGGTAATATTGTAAATACAAGCGATTCTAATAATTTTGCCTTTGGTTATTTCAGGCTTTGCGAAGCTGATAAAGTTTCTTATGTGGTAAAATAAAAAAAATTAATTGAAGGTTGATTTGTAATTACATCTGGCATATAAATAATGTATGTCAGATGTATTTTTTTTATGAAAGTATTTAAACCGTGGAACGGAATTTTTCTGAGTTCTGTTATTAAAAAATAATAAATGCTAAGATTAATTTTATTGGGTTAACTCTAATTTTATTGAGTCAATATGATTTCTAATAATAACGTACATTAGTTTAAAAGCAAAAAAAGAAGCTACAACTTAAACTATAATAATGTACTTAAAATACCTATTCCTTTGTTTGATTCTGTTTTCATTCAAAGCAAATTCACAAATTTTAGAACCTAAAAAAAACTTTCGGGCAGCAGATTCACTTTTAAAAGAACCTAGTTTTTCTGTTCACAAAGACAATTATTTTCTAACGGGTGTTCCTCTTGATGAACCCATCGATCGGAACTCTGCCGACGTAAAATATCAGGTGAGTTTTAAACTCCGGTTAAAATCAAAACCATTATGGGGTGGTTTCTTTCCTTATTTAATGTACACTCAAAAAGCTTTTTGGGACATTTATGCAAACTCAAAACCATTTGCCGAAATTAATTTTAATCCCGGCGTTGCCGTTGTTCGTCCGTTTTATTTAAAAGGCGGAAGACTGACATATGCAACAATTTCTTTAGAACACGAATCAAACGGCAGGGATTCTATTTATTCCAGAACCTGGAACATGCTTGCTTTCTCATTAAAATCACAGATTTCTCCAAGATGGGTTGTCGGATTAAGGGGATGGATTCCACTTGTTGATAAGGAAGATAATCCTGAACTTACTAAATATGTAGGTTATGGCGAAGCAAGTGCAACGTATCAGATACAGCCAGGTAGATGGAGTGCCGATATTCTTTTCAGGAAAGGAAGCGGCCTTATCAATTACGGCTCTTTGCAGACACAGGTGAACTGGAGGCCTTATAAAAAAGAAAATTATTATCTGACACTTCAATGGTTTATAGGTTATACTGAAAGTTTGATTGATTATCAGGAGCACAAAAGTATGATACGGGTAGGATTTACGATTAAACCTGAAAATATGGGAATTTTTTAATTTTTTTAATTCTTAAAGCCAACTGTTTTTCTTTTTTCAATTTGTAACGATTTGATATAGTATGTTTTAACTTTTTTTTATTAAATTTGTTGTAAGAATTTCTAGCCAATAATCATTATGGAAAAATTAAATCGCCCGGTTTATCTTAAACCTGGTACTGATGATTTTTTTAAAAAGATTCGAAAGGAAGTAAATGAAACGGTTTTAAAAAAAACATCTCTGTATCGGTTTAATATAATTAAGTCTTTAGGACTAGTTGTATTTTTCTTTTTATTTTATTCTTGTATTTTGCTATTCGGAAACAGCACAGCTTTATTATTTCTCTTTTATATTTTGTGTGGTATTACCATGATCGTGCTTTTTATCAATGCATTTCATGATGCTGCGCACGGCGCATTGTTCAAAAAATCCAGGCATAACGAATGGTTTATGTATGTTTTGGAGCTTTTTGGAGGTAATCACTGGCTCTGGACACGTCGTCACATCAATCTTCATCATGCTTATCCAAACGTTCCTGATTGGGATATAGATATTAAACAAAGCGACATTATCAGAATTTTTCCAAACAGTCCTTTATTTAATTATCACAAATACCAACATATTTACATGTGGCTTATCTATCCGCTTTATAGCCTGAATTGGATTTATATTAGAGATTTTAAAGATTTTTTTGGGAAGAAAAATAACTATGTAAAAAAAGTAGTTGATAAAATTCCAACGATAGAAATTTATAAAATGTTTGCCGCTAAAATAATTAATTTGGTGTATCTGCTTTTTATTCCGATGTTTCTGTTAAACCAGCCCTGGTATGTAGTTTTATATGCCTGGCTCGCTATGCATATGTGTGGTAGTGCACTTGGTGTTGTGGCACTTGTATCTACACATGTTGATGAAGATGCGCACTTTCCGGGGACAGACGAAGAGGGAAATCTTTCGGCAACATGGGCAACGCATCAAATGATTGTAACTAAAGATTTCAGTACAGAGAGTAAATTGGCTAATTTTTTATACGGAGGTTTTACACATCATGTGGCGCATCATCTTTTTCCGGGAGTTGGACATACTTACTATCCTTATATTACGCCAATTATAAGACGCTATGCTAAAGAATATGATCTCCCTTATACTTCTTATCCTTTTTATCATGCCGTACGGTCGCACTTCAGAATGCTTAAGCAGAAAGGTGTACAGGAAAATATTTTAATGACTGGGGAGATATAAGGATATTTTATAAAGATTTCGATTAAAATCCACCGTGGTCAGAGTGGATTTTTTATTCCAAAGCATTAAGTTTATTTTAATCTGTCTACTCCTGAATCGAAATAAATTTGATTACAAATTAAGATTTTTTTTGTCAATTCTTTCGTTTTTTTTCTTCTTTTTAAGAATGTGTAATTTGTCCGATTATTTTGATTTTAATCAATTTTAGCCCAACAGTTTTCGGATATTAATACATATATTCGCAAAAAATTTTGTGGATGAAAGTAATATTACACGTATTAATATTTGGTTGCTTTTTTAACGTTGCACTTCATGGTCAAAATGAGACCAATATTACCTACGGTTTAAAGTTGGGAGGACTGTCTTCTAAAATTAGTAATTTGCCAGAGAGCATTAAGGGTCGCGATAACACTTTTGATAACAGTGCTATGGAAAGCAAAGGAGCCTACGGATTAGAAGGCGGATTTTTCATGAATTGCAAACTTTACGATACCCGTGTTGCTATTCAGCCTGAAATTTTATTCAGACAAGCGGGAGAAACCGTTAACTATCATGACACTACAGGAAAAGAATTTGAGTTAGGTCTGCACTATTCTTATCTGCAGCTTGGTGCTTTGTATAAAGTTTATCCTTATGAAGGCTTAAATTTAGGCTTTGGGGCATTCTACGGCATCAGTTTATCAGCTAATAACGTTACTTATAAATCCAATGAAGCAGACGGAATGTACGACGTTGCCACCAGACAGTTTTATATAGATGGTCTGGAGGGAAAAGACGATTTCGCTTTATGCTTTGCAGTTGGATATGAATTACACCAGAGTATTCACTTCGATTTGCGCTATTATTTAGGAGTAAAAGATGTGGTTAAAAGTAATTCTTCTTCCTTTCAGTTTATCGAAAATCAAAACAAAAGCAGTGTTATTTGTTTTTCGTTAGGCTACAGTTTTCATCAATGGTAATTTCAATAAAAAACATGAAAAAAATTATTTTACTTCTTTTATTAGTAAGTACAAAATCGCTATTTGCACAAGGTGACAGAGAGATAACTTATGGTCTTTTTGGTGGTGGAATTTATTCTAAAATGTCAAATCTGCCAGACGTGATAGTTCCAAAAGGAATTTATGAAGGTTACACTTTAAAAGAAGAGGGAAAGTTTGGCGGGACGGCAGGTCTTGTCATCAATTGGAAATACCCGTATGCAAAAGTAAGCATCCAGACAGAACTTTCCTATTCAGGCCAAAGTACCGATTTGAATTATGAAGATAATGAAGGGCTTAAATATAAAATGACTTTTGGTTATAGTTATATCAATGTTGGCGCACAATTTAAGTATTATCCTGCTGAAGGATTTTATATCGGAGCCGGTCCTTATGTTGGTTTTAATATAGCAAGCGATAATATCAAATATACCTCTAATGCCCAGGAAGTTTTTGGAAACTCAGGCACTTATTTTGAACCGGATGCCAATGTGCAAAAAGTGTTAAAAGAATCTTTGACAGGGAAAAATTATTTCTATGGAATGTTAGCTGCAGGATATGATTTTAATTCCAATTTAAGCATAGGAGCACGCTATACTTTAGGGCTTACAGATGCTTTGGCTACTGAAGAAAACGGTCACCGTTACAGCGAGAATAAAAACAAAATCAATAGTATTTCATTGATTATCGGTTATTCTTTTGACTTTGATGACTTAGCGAATTTCTAATAGTTGCTTATCCTTTAAAAACCTAGAAATTATGTGTAGAAAGATTTTTATAATAGCTTTTTTGGGAATTTTGATGGCAGGTAATTCCGTTTATTCTCAAAAGAAAGTTTTACCGGGATTAGTAGAAGAACCACAATTTTGGATAAAATCCAGAAATAGTGGTGACGCTTATTATTGGGAAAGCCTAACAAAAAAGGAAGCCAAAATATCAGGAAAAAAACACAACGGTGCAGCTTTTAATTTCAATCCAAGTATTGTTTTTGATACAACACAGGATTCTTTGATTTTGCCATTGGGATCAGAAAGTAAAAGAAAGCAGACTTTGTTTATGGTTTACAAAGTAAAAGATAGTTTGAAAGAGCAATTTTTATGGACTATAAACGATCCTCAAAAAACAATTTCGGTAGCAACGAATAAACGATTAGTCGATTTAAAAAAATACTCCTATCAATCGTATCAGGAAAAAATTAAACCCCATAAAGCCAATATTCATTTTTTTCAACAGAATGTTACTGATAGTGTTGCAAAGTTATCCTCATTAACGATTGGGCAAAAGTCTAAATTTGAAAAACTCCCGCCCGAAGAATTTAAAGGAAATATAAGTGAAATTCTGGTTTATAACCGAGTTTTATCCGGCCTTGAAACGCAAAAAGTAGCCAGTTATTTGGCGATAAAATACGGTATTTCGCTTTCGCAGTTTGATAGTAAAAACTACTTAAACAGCAAGGGACAAACGATTTGGGATATCAGTCAACATAAAGGATTCGAGTATTCCATTACCGGAATTGGCCGTGATGATGCGAGCGGATTATTGCAGCCCAAAAGCAGTAATATGATCGAAGAAGGACTTTTGACAATTGGCCTTAAAAGTAAATCAAATACAATTCCGGACAATTATTTTGCATTTTGGAGTGACAACGGAAAAAATCTTCTGATCAAAAAACAGGAGCAAGGAGAGCCAATTGGTATTGCAAGAGAATGGCAATTAGATTTTAGCAATCCAACCGACTTAAGTCTGGAATGGAGTTTTAATCCAAACTTTATTAAAAGTACTCTGCCACAAGATACTTATTACTGGCTATTGGTCGATTATTCAGGCAAAGGCACGTATGACGAAAAAGATTCGGAATACATTCGTCTGGCAAGCACATCCAGTAAAGAAAAATTGGTTTTGACAGATTTTAACTGGGACAAACAAAAAACAGGAAAAGCGAAATTCACAATCAAAGTAGCACCGGCAATGTTTAGCAGAGTCTGGATTACCGAAGCGACTTGCGGAGTAGCCGGATCTGGTGAGCTAAATTATACGATAGAAGGTGGTGAAGCTCCATTTACCGTTACTGTGAAAAAAGAAGGCAGCGAGGCTGTTGTAAAACAATGGAATCAGGCAGCAAAAAGTACTTCCGGACTAAAACTTTCTTCGGGAACTTATGATTATGTTGTTAGGGACGGAAAAGGAAATTTGTATAATGAAACCGTATTTGTAGCAGATAAACAAGGAACATTTCCGAACCTAAAACCTGATTATCTTTTAACGGAAGGGAATGCTTTAACACTTGATGCCAGTGTGGGTCTTCCGGCAGGGAATTATGAATATCAATGGTATTATGAAGGTGATTTTATTGACAATAATCCTAAGATATTAATTGATCAGCCGGGTACTTATGAATTAAGGTTACTCAACGATCTGGAATGTAAAACCGCGACGAAAATTGCAGTTGCAACAGATGGAAAAGAGATAACAGATTCGAGTATATTGATTCTATATCCAAATCCAACAATTGATGGCCGCTTTTCTATAGCTATGCAATTTCCAACAAAGACAAATGCAACTATTAGCATTTATTCGCCAACCGGAGCTCTTGTAAAACAAAAACAATTCACACAGATAGAAACGTATTTGTATGATGAGGTTATAAAAAGTGCTGCAGGCATATACCTGGTTACTGTGAATTCTGATTTTGGCACTAAAACTTTCAAAGTAATTGTGAAGTAATTGAGCTCTGTTTTACAGAACAAATTACAGATTGAGATTTAAAAATAAACCGATTGCCCCCATATTCGATTATCATACTTTATGAAAAATAAAATTATAATACTGGTATTTTTAATAGGTTCCTTTTTGTTTGCGGCCAATTTTGGACCTTACAAGATAGCTGCTTTTTTCACTGAAAATAATTCGGAAAAAGAATTGACAATTTCAGAAAAAGAAGCAGATTCGATAGCCGTTTTTACAAAAGAAAATAAGAATACAAAATCGTTTAGTGCAGATATTGTTGAGGGAATTATTGGTGTAAAAAGCGAATCGGATGTTGATGATGCTTATGATAACGTTTTTCATCTTAAAGTTGATGCATTGCCTTCTGATAATGAAAATGCTTATTTGGAATATGAATTGTATGGATACGATCAGGCAGCTTCAATTTCAAGAAGTTTAAACAACCAGCCTAGTATTGGAGGGCAATTTTTATCTCAAAATAAAAACTGGACCAAACAATCAGAATTGCTTTCTGAAAAGTCTTTGAGAGCCGGGGATAACGTTTTATTGTTTACCACACCCGAAGGAATTTCAAATGGATATCGAATTAAAAATGTTCGAATTGTTTATAAATCAACAACACCTTCATTTCAGTATACTTTATTAAAATCAGAGGGTAAACTGTACATCAAAGGAACTAATTTTCCCTCTCAGATAAAAAAAATGAGTATTGGCGGAATGGCTATTGATGTCAATCAGCCTGAATTTGAATTAGTTTTAGACGCTTCAACAGCAGGAAAAGCTATTCAGGTTACTAAAGAAACTACTTCAGGTGTACTTATAAACGAAAAATTAGAAGTTAATCAGTTTTTGAAAGTAGATCGTTTTCGACCACTTGAAAACGCAAAAGAACGTATTTCGAAAATAATTGATTTTCAGACTGAAAATAAACTGGCTTATAAGGAATTTCTAGCAGTTTTTCCAGTTGGAGCTTTAAAAAACAATGTATCTGTATCGGTAAGCGCTTTACGAAAAATTGACATTGCACCACTAAATTCAGCAATGGTTAATGTTACCGGAACAAACGCCGGATTTAGATTATTGCCACACGGAACTATTTTCGAAAAAGCCGTGACCTTATCATTGCCATTTGATAAAAAAGCAATTCCGGAGGGTTATACAGAAAAAGATATCAACGTATTTTATTTTGATGAAAACAAAAGATTGTGGCAGGAATTAACCAAAGATTCTCTGGATATTAAACAAGGAATTATTAAGGCGAAAACAACCCATTTTACAGACTTTATAGCCGGTATCATTAAAATGCCGGAATCGCCAGAAACTTCCGGATATACCCCAACAAGTATAAAAGATTTAAAAGCAGCAAGTCCATTAGTTGGAATTCAGTCAATAGCTCCCCCTTCTGCAAAGGGTCGAGGAACAGCAAGTACAGGATTTTCTATTGTTATTCCAAACGGAAGAGGCGGTATGCAGCCCTCCTTTAACCTGCAGTACGATAGTGACGGCGGTCACAGTTGGGCGGGTATGGGCTGGGATATTTCGGCACCGGCCGTTAGTATCGAAACCCGTTGGGGAGCACCAAGATATGACGCATCAAAAGAAACAGAAACCTATGCAATTGCAGGAGAACAATTAATACCAAATTCGCATAGAGCAGAATGGGTTGGCAGAACAACAGATAAACAATTTTACCCAAGACGAGAAGGTGCTTTTCAGCAAATCATCCGTAAAGGATCCTCTCCTAAAAATTATTACTGGGTTGTAAAAGATAAAAGCGGAGTTGCGAGTTATTACGGAGGAACAGCCTCTGGACTTGCAACAGATGGTATTTTGCAGGATGCTTCAGGAAATATTGGGCATTGGGCATTATGTGAGCAAGTCGATTTAAAAGGAAATAAAGTTACCTACGAGTACGATAAAAAAGATGGCGAATTGTATCTTAAAAAAGTGTACTACACTGGTTTTGGTTCTGAAAAAGGAAATTACAGCGTTACTTTTGTAAAAAGTAGCGATTTAGGAGAAGCAAACCGTCCGGATGTTCAGGTTTCTGCCAGATTGGGATTCAAACAACTGAACAATCAATTATTAAGAAAAATTGAAGTACGCTATAAAAGCGATATGGTTCGCAGTTACGAACTGAATTATAAAGAAGGTGCTTTTAAGAAAACACTTTTGAAATCAGTTTCAGAATATGATTCGGAATCGAAATTGTTTTATACCAATACACTGGATTATTTTGATGATGTGCGTGATGCTTCCGGAAAATACAATCCTTTTGGAACAGCTCAAAGTTGGAGTGTGCCAAATGACAATCTTAGAAACAGTTCTATTCCGTCTTTTAGTGATTTGTTGTTTTCAGGAAAGCACTCTTTGGTAAGCAGTTCTGAAGGGTCTACGGTTGGTGTTAGTTACAGACTTGGAATAGGTTTGGCAACAAATGCCGGAAGTTTAAAAGGTTTTACCGTTGGTGGTCACGGAGGAAACAGCTGGGGAACCTCGGATACAGCTGTAATATTAGAAGATTTAGACGGAGACGGATTGCCGGATAAAGTTTTTAAAACAAAAGATGGTGTTTATTACAGAAAAAATCTGGCAGCATCCGGGCAAAATGCTTTTGGAGAATTGCAGTCTATTAATATTAGTGATGTCGGATTTTCAAAATCAACTTCGTTTAACTGGGGTGTCGATTTAAATTTAAAATACGGAAACATTGGTTACGATCAGCAGCGTTCAAGCAGTAAAACTAAAGTCTATTTTATGGACTTTAATGGAGACGGACTGATTGATTTTGTTCAAAACGGACAAGTATATTATAATAGATTAGAAAACGGAATTCCAACATTTAAAGCGAGTAGTACGGGCACCCCATCACCTGTTTTTGGAGGAGGAAATGTAACCATTCCGGGTTATACATCTATTTCGGCGGCTGAGATCGAAAAACAAAATCCGTTACATGATGTCGTTCGTATGTGGGAGGCTCCTGTAAAAGGAATTATCTCTGTTTCGCACCAATATCAATTGGTTAAGGAATCAACACCAGAAGGAATTAAAGCTCGTACAGAATATGTTAATAATGCCGGAAATGATAAAGCAGATGGTGTTCATTTGTATTTTCAAAAAGGAAATCAGTTATTATGGAATGAGGCTATTAGTGCCACTGATTATAGCAGTAAAAGCAAACAAAACACAGCAATTTCTGTAGAAAAAGGCGAACGCTTGTATTTTAGGGTTAGTTCTCTAAAAGATGGAAGTTTTGATACCGTAATTTGGGATCCCATTATCACATATTCTCAGGTGAAACAATTTGACAGGAATGTCAACGGAAATTTAGTTGATAGCGATGTTGCAGTAGCTGCCAATTTGAAAGATGTCAATTCTTATTCATTAGCTACCTATCAGGCAAGTACAGATTTCCTGAGTAGTTCTCTGGCAGGGAAAACAATATCAACTGCCGGAAATGTTATAGTAAAAGGAATTCTGAATAAGCCTGTTACCTCCGATCACATCAGATTTGTCATTACCAAAACGTATCTGGATCAGTCCAGTGCTCCTGTGGTTGTTTTCGAAAAAACTTTTTTGGCAAACGAAGTAGCTACTTTTAATCTGGCCTCAATTGCTTTACCAGCATTCGAAGCCGAAACCCAGGTTAGTCTTGCCTTAGAAACAGCGACCAATATCAATTGGCAGACTATTTCTTTTGCGCCAACAGTAACAGTACCTGCTTATCCGGGAGGGATTTTAGAAGAAGTTCCTATGGAAGTTTCTCATTTGTTATATAATAAAAGAGAAGGAAATTATACAATGCCCGGTATTACTTCAACCACAAGCGGAAAAGTAAAACTAAATATATTGCCTGCTGATTTGGTTTTGGCAACAGCTTTTCCTCCGGGATCTTTGAATACCTATAATGGCGATGTAATTGTTTCGGCCAAACAAAACAATACATTATTAGCCCGTAAAAGATATAAATTGACGGCCGGAACTTTGATAGAAGTGATCAGTGCTTTTGACAATGCAGTTGATTATCCTTCAGCAGCAGCGGGAGTTCCCATTCAGTTAGAAGTAACCATTTCTAATCCGGCATCAGTAGCTATACTTAGAAATTATCCAAAACAAAATGCTTTAAATATTCAGGTTCAGGTTACCGATTTAAAAGATCTGGCTGATCTTACAGATGATGTAATTTGGAATACCGCTACAGATGATTATTCTATTTACAGTCTTTTAAATCCGGATGAAAGAACTTTAGGCTTGTATCATAGAAATTGGGGAGGTTTTGTTATCAATGGAAATTTAGCTTCCAATACCATAGATCAAACGCAATTAAAACAATCAGACGCTTATAATACAGAGCCGGATTTAAATAATACCGATCCTGATAATTATGATGGTAAAGGTTATGAAGTCGCAGACAGTTATTTTGTTTCTTTAAATCCTTCTTATACAAAATTGAAATGGGAAGGTCTTGAGGAAGGAATTTATATCAAAGGACAAACGATCGGAACTTCAAGATTGGGAGAAGATGATATAGCTGATTATGCCGATTTTTCACTACCAACTTTACAGGGAGGAAGTACAACGGCACTTGACATGATTAGTGAAAACAAAAGTAAAAGTATCTCTGCAGGGGCTTCTGCCGGATTTGCCAATATAGGTTACAGTAAATCGATAGATGGAGATTCGTATGTTACTCAGACCATGAGTGATTTTAATGGAGACCGTTTTCCGGATTATATTCGTGGTGGAAGTGTTCAGCTTACAGCTCCGGTTGGGAAAATATCAGATGAAATTATAGATATTGGAGATAATTTCAGTCACGCAAAGACAACTTCTGAAGGGCCTAATTTTGGAGGAAGTTATAGCCACGGTTCAGCTAAAAGCGGACTAGGTATGACAGTAGGAAAAGCTGCGGCTCAAAGAGAAGCTTCAAAAACTTGTGCTGATGAAGAAGCAGAAAAAGCAAAAGACCAGATTTCTGTTAGTGCTTCGCAGGGTAAAGGAACAGATCGTGCCGTAATGGTGCACAGTGATATTAATGGTGACGGCCTGCCGGATAAAATCACAGATTCAGGTGATGTTTTGCTAAATACCGGTTACGGATTTGTTCCAGGCGGAAACTGGAATCTTGGAAGTCTGAATAAAGGATTTTCTACAGACTGGAGTGCCGGATTGGGTTTTAGCATTAAGCAGGGGTCTATCTCTGGAGGGGCCAATTATGCAAGATCAGAATCAGATGTTGATGAATCATTTTTAGATATAAATGGAGATGGACTGGCTGATAAAATAAGTTATCAGGGCAATACAATGCGGGTAGCCTTTAATTTAGGAGGCTCTTTTGATACACCGGTTGTTTATCCAAAATATTCAGAAATGAATTTAAACAAAGGGGTAAGCTATGGGATGAATGCCAATTTCTCCTTTGATATTACAGTTTGGCTGCTCCGTATAACGCCAACCGTTGGAGGAAGTAAAGGATGGAGCACAAGCCGTTCTGAAGGAACGTATATGGATATTGATGGTGATGGAAATCTGGATTATATCGTTTCTAAAGATGATAATAATCTTACCGTTCAGCTTTCTAATATTAAAAGAACCAATAAACTAAAAAGTGTCACCAACGCTGCAGGAAATAGTTATGTGGTTGATTATAATTTATTAAAACCGAGCTACGAAAACCCATCAGCGAAATGGGTTTTACAATCTGTTGATATTTTTGACGGACATGTTGGTGACGGTATCGATCATTCGATTGCTAAATTCAGATACGAAGACGGTTACCACGATCGCCGCGAAAGAGAATTTTATGGTTTTGGAAAAGTAATTCAGGAACAGATTGATGCGGCTGATAATTCAGTTTTCGCCACAACGGTTCAGGAATTTTACAATCAGGATTATTTCCGTAAAAATCTTTTGAAGCACAGTTATACATTGGATAAAAACAACAAAATGCGTCAGGAGTCAGAAAACGAATATAGTTTTATTGATGTGGTGACGCAGGCAAGTGTTCCGGTGTCAGAATTAAATTTACCAGTTTGCGATGCCAAACGCATTTTTGTGGGATTGATTCATGCCAATCAAAAAATATATGAAGGTGGAAGTGATTATCTGGAAACCAATACGTTTAATACCTATGATGCTAATGGAAACATTACACAGTATGAAGATTTAGGAAATGGAACGGCAAATGATAAAGTAACGGCTAAAATTAGTTATTATGAAAGTACAACGCCGTATTATGGCGGAATTCCAAAACAATTAGAGGTATTTACTACGGATGGTTTAAGACGAAAAAGAGCCACAACCATCAATACAACAACAGCAGAGGTTACACAGATAAAAAACTATAGTGCTGCCGATAAAATAGCTTTAACGGATATTACCTATGATACTTACGGAAACCTGCAAAAAATAACCGGTCCTGCCAATTACAAAGGGCAGCGTATGACGCTGGAGTATGTATTTGATGCCGACAATCATCAATACATGACCGAAATTAAAGATGCATTTGGATACCAGAACAAAATGGACTATGATTATCGTTTTGGAGCACCGTTAAAAACAACAGATCGTAACGACCAAAATACAATTTATACGCTGGATGGCAAAGGACGTATAGCTACAATCAAAGCAGCTTACGAAATCGCTTCCGGAAAACCGTATACCATCGCGTATGAATATTTCCCTGAAGCAAAAGTTCCGTACGCCAAAACCAAAAATTACGATCCGGAATTGGATAAGGACATTGAAACCTTAACGTATACAGATGGATTAGGCAGAGCCCTACAGGTTAAAAAAACAGCCAGTTTATTTACTGCAGCCGGAAGCCCGGATCAGGAAGCACAAATCGTATCAGGAAAAGTAATTTATGACGGTTTAGGTAGAGCCACAACAAGTTATTACCCAACAACGACTACCACTATAGATAATAATTTTAGTACCGCTATATCAAATGTAACACCAACTAAAACAGATTATGATGAAGTGGGACGTGCTGTAAAAGTTACTTTGCCGGATGGAAGCAGCAATACTACAACTTTTGCTTTAGAAAATTATGACGGTGTACCAGTTTTGCGTACGACGCAAACCGATGCCCTGAATAAAACAAGCCAAACCTATACCGACGCCACAGGACAAAATATGGCCAGTATGCAAAATGATTTGCTGACGAAGTTTGAGACAAACGCATTGGGTGAAATGATAAAAGTAACCGATGCGATGGATCATGTTACCAAAAGCACTTATGACTGGCTCGGAAGACGAATTGAGTTTACACATCCTGATGCAGGAACTACAACGATGCAATACGATTTGGCAGGAAATTTAACCTCCCGTATTACACAGGATATAAAAAATACAGTACCCAATGGAGGAGCAATACAATACGAATATAATTTTAATAGATTAGAGTCTATAAAATATCCTAAAAACCCACAAAACAATGTACAATACAATTACGGCAAAGCCGATGGAACCGCAGCACGCCGTGGCCGATTATGGTTTGTACAGGATGCCAGTGGCGGACAGGAGTTTTTCTATGGTAAATTAGGTGAGGTTGAAAAAGAAATTCGCACCCTTCGCATTACACCAACGGATATTCAAACTTATATTTCACAATTCGAATACGACACCTGGAACCGAATCCAGAAAATGACCTATCCTGATGGTGAAGTAGTAGACTACACTTACAATCGTGCGGGAAACTTGCAAAGTATGCAGGGTAAAAAAGAAAGCCATACCTACGATTACATCAAACAATTAAGTTATGACGAATTTGAGCAGCGTAAGTATTTAAAGTACGGGAACGAGACCGAAACAAATTATACCTATGATGCTGTTATGCGCCGATTACAGCAATTGCAAGTAAAAAGCGGTACAAGACAAGTCATGAATAACAGTTATAGTTACGACCTTGTTGGAAATGTTTTAGGGATTAAAAATACTGCCCCGGTAGTAAATAATACACTGGGCGGAACATCAAATCATGAATACCAATACGATGATTTTTACCGATTAAAATCGGCAAAAGCAACCTATCAGGGCGAGTTTACCAAAGCAAGTTATGAGCTGAATATGAGCTATAACAAAATGCACAATATTACGAAGAAAGATTTAGTGCATACCGTAAACAACGTGCAGAAAGGCTATGTTTTAGATTATAATTACGACAACGAACTCCATCCTAACGCGCCAAACAAAATTGCGGAAGCAGGAAAAACTGTTCCGAGAGAATATGTTTACGATGGGAACGGAAACCCAACGGGTTATACAGAAGAAAAAAGTTTCAGAAAAATGACGTGGGATGAAGAAAACCGTTTATCAGGTATTAACGATAACGGAATAATACACCAATTTACGTATGATGCCTCTGGCGAACGTGTAATTAAAAGTTCTGGAGATTCACAAAATGTTGCTATCAATGGTGAAACGGCTGCCACAATAGTACATACCGATGATTATACCGGTTATGTTTCTCCTTACTTTGTTATAAGCAAAGGAAAATTTACCAAACATTATTTTGAAGGAGCAGGACGTATTGTAAGCAAATTGGGTAACGGAACATTTGCCCAGCCATTAGGCATAACAGCGGGTGGTGTAAATTATTCTAAACTTACTGCCGAGCAGCAAAAAGCGTTGGATAATTATGTAAGAGGTTTGGGAGTTCCTCCCGGACCTCCTACGCAACAAGGTATCTATGCCACACCAGAATTCACAGGTGATCCATACCCAAGTGAAGTATTAAAACCGGTTGAAGAAAATCAGGAGCCACCGGAAGGCTGGCCAAGAAATCCAATTTTCAATGCTCCGGGCGATGTTCCCGGACCACCGGTGCAATTTGGACCACCTGTAGAACCAACTACCGTAAAACCAGGAGAAGGTTTCACGGGAATTGGTCTGCCAGAAAACGATATTTTTTATTTTCATCCGGATCATTTGGGAAGTACTTCGTATATTACCACTCGAAACGGTTCTATCTCACAGCACGTGGAATATATTGCTTTTGGGGAGGTTTTGTTTGAGGAGCATAGCTCATCGTTCAGTTCGCCCTATTTGTTTAATGGGAAGGAATTGGATAGGGAGACGAATCTTAGTTATTATGGGGCTAGGTATTTGGATATGAAGACTAGTTTGTGGTTGAGTGTGGATTCTATGACAGAGAAAATGCCAAATTTTGGTGGATATGTTTATGCTTTTAATAATCCTACGGTTTTTGTAGATCCAGATGGAAATTATGCAGTTTCTGTTCATTATAGAATTACTGTTAATGCGATGATTAAAGCTGGATTCAGTAAAGCAGATGCTAGAAGAATTGCACATGGTGCAAGTATGTATGCAGATCATCCTGATAAGACTGCCCTCACTCTTAATAATTTAGGGAAATCAGGAAGTATGCACTATAGAAGTGATTTTGATTATTCAAAGACAGCTGGGTCACAGGATGAAAAGAATAGTGTTTGGCACTCAATGATGTCTAATGCAGAAAAGAAGAAAGGAAAGACACATTATTACGCAATGCAAAGAGGATTACAATTTGGGTGGTCTAATATTTTTGAACAACAAAACGGACTAGACGAAGGTAAAATGTACCAAGCATTGCATGCACTACAGGATGCCTATGCACATGATGGAGCTAGTACAGATGAACATTTAAATTTAAAGAATAGTACAATGTCAGCGATAGGAATGCTTGCCAATGACATGTATGGAGATACAGCAAAGGCAGAATTAATAACTGAATCTGCTGGGATAGTTTTGAGTTTGTTTAACAAAAAAAATAATGGAGCAAATTTAAAAAATGGAATGAAATTAGATTTAAATGGAATGACAAGAAAACAGCTAGACAAAGTTTCTGATTTATTTTATCAAAATGGATTTGTATTAGAAAAAACAAAAGAATTAAACAACACGTATACACTTAAACAAAATTTCTGATGAAAATTATAGTTTACATTTTATTGATACTAGCGTATATTTTTTTTCTACTAATATGCTTTTTATGGTTAATAACTTATGGCAGTGGCCATAATATTCCAGAGGAAAGTAATAAATGGTTAATTTGCATGACAGGTTTAAGTCTTTTTCTAATAGTGCTTTTTACTATAATGAAAAAAAAAGGTAGTAGCTAGTATCTCTTAGCAAATGTTAGTAATACCACATTGCACATAAGCCTACTACAATATTTACTTGTAAAAGAAAAGTCATATAAAAAAATAAAAACAGCAGACAAAACTCGTCATTATTTGGAGAGTTTTTTTATTAGAGGCGATCCATACCCAAGCGAAGTATTAAAACCAGTAGAGGAAAATCAGGAACCGCCGGAAGGATGGCCCCGTAACCCTGTTTTCAATGCGCCTGGAGATGTTCCCGGACCACCGGTGCAATTTGGACCACCTGTAGAACCTACAACAGTAAAAGCAGGAGAGGGTTTCACAGGAATTGGTATGCCAGAAAATGATATTTTTTATTTTCATCCCGATCATTTAGGAAGTACTTCGTATATTACAACGCGAAACGGAAGCATAAGTCAGCACGTGGAATATATTGCTTTTGGGGAGGTTTTGTTTGAGGAGCACTCTAGTTCATATTCTTCGCCTTATTTATTTAATGGAAAGGAATTGGATAGGGAGACGAATCTTTCTTATTATAGTGCTAGGTATTTGGATATGAAGACCAGTTTGTGGTTGTCTGTTGATCCGTTGGCGGAGGAATTTTACGTGAACTCTCCCTATATTTATGTTAGTCAAAATCCAATGAATTTGATTGACCCTAGTGGAATGAGTGAGGAAGATCCAATAGATCCTCCAACAGTAAATATTAGTTTAAAGTTCAATTTTGGTACGCATAATAATAGTATAGGTATCAGTGCTTCCATCTCTCAAAATATAGGCAAAATTAATGTTTCCGGAGGAGGTAGCGCTACTGCTTTTGGCTCTTTTTCCAACACAGGGAAAAGTGGAATAGAATTTAGAGGTTCTATTATGGGTGGCTTTGATGATGGAAATACTAATGTAAGTCTAGGTACAAACTTTTTTAGTGGTACTGGGGGTATGTCTGAATTTAAACAACAAACAGGAATACTGAGTGTAAATGCAGGTGATTTTAGTATGTCTTATGAAAATGATGGCATGCCCTTTAATCTTATTGGGTTAGGAGATGGTAACGATTCGCATAGAACAGCAGCGGTGGGGTTACCCGTAGGAGAAATTAGCGCAGGATTTAACTTGTTTACTGGCTTTAGAAATAATTACAAGGGTGATGACGAAAAGATAGGTAAAATGGAAATTGGCAATTTTGGTGTCCGAATGCCTAATGGTTTTGTAAATGAAGAAAATACGCCTTACCGAATGGGCTCTGCCTATATAGGTTTTAAAGGTGTAAAATTAGGCATCGATTCAGATAGGTACGTAAGACACCCAATACAAGATATGTTTGCTCACAACCTGCCAGGTACGCAACAGCCAGGATTTATCACTTTAAGTAATTCAATAAAACCATTTGCACAATATGGTAATAGTTCTAATAAATTCACTCATTATTAATCATGAAAAAAATATTAATTTATAGTTTTGTTTTATATTTATTTGTTTCTTGCAAAATGAAAACATATAAGTTACAAAATGAAATAACAAAAGTTCCATTTGACAAAAGTGTTTATAAGAACAAGGCTAAGTTTAATAAAGAGCTACTCAGAATAGTTGATACAACTGTCGTTTATGAAGAATTTAGTGTCAAATATAATAAGTTAACACGATTGGATAATCATATTGAAAATAGATTCTATGGAGTTTATAGATTCTATTCGAATGGATGTTTTAATTTGTTTTATTTAGATAGAGAGTTAAATGAAAGTGTCCATGACTTTAATCCATATTATTCTGGTTACCGTGGTGTTTATTACGAAGAACAGACATCAATAAAATCAGATTTATTTTCAATTGCAAATGATTGGGGCTGGACAGGAAAACTAAATCAAACTTTGACTTTCGTTGGGGATACTTTATATGTAAGGGATGATAAACCACGAAGCAATACTTACAAATATGTAAAACGTAAAGTACCATTTGCATATTTAAACTATAAAGCAGACTGGTAGTGAGCACTTCAAAAGATTATGGTACTATAGCAGATGTGTGGGTAGTAAATAATTTTGCCTAACATTGGTAATGTATCAGATATGTTGGTGGTTAATTATTGCATCAAACATTCACAGATTATCAATGATTTATATTAATATCGCATAAAAATTTAAACAACCTTCGGGTTGTTTTTTTATTCTATATTGTATTAAATCGAAAAAAATGAGTTCAAACCGGACTAAGTGTTTCAGATGTGTTGGTGACATTCCAAACATGATAAAGTATGGAAAGACAAAGTCTCGTTACCTGAACATGAGCTATAACAAAATGCATAATATCACAAAGAAAGATTTAGTGCATAACGTAAACAATGAACAGAAAGGGTATGTTTTAGATTATAATTACGATAACGAATTGCATCCTAACGCGCCAAACAAAATTGCGGAAGCAGGGAAAGCTATTCCGAGAGAATATGCGTACGATGGTAACGGAAACCCAACAGGTTATACTGAAGAAAAAAGTTTCAGAAAAATGACCTGGGATGAAGAAAACCGTTTATCAGGTATTAACGATAACGGAAGAATTCACCAATTTACCTATGATGCTTCAGGCGAACGCGTAATTAAAAGTTCGGGAGATTCTCAAAATGTTGCCATTAATGGTGAAACGGCTGCCACAATTGTACATACCGATGATTACACAGGTTATGTTTCTCCGTATTTTGTAATAAGCAAAGGTAAATTCACGAAACATTACTTTGAAGGAGCAGGGCGAATTGTAAGTAAACTGGGTAATGGATCATTTGCCCAACCGTTAAAATTAACAGCGGGTGGTGTAAATTATTCCAAACTTACCGCTGAGCAGCAAAAAGCTTTGGATAACTATGTGAGAGGTTTGGGAGTTCCTCCCGGACCACCAACGCAACAAGGCATTTATGCGACACCGGAATTTACGGGTGATCCATACCCAAGTGAAGTATTAAAACCAGTAGAAGAAAATCAGGAACCACCGGAAGGCTGGCCACGTAATCCTATTTTTAATGCGCCGGGCGATGTTCCGGGACCACCTGTACAATTTGGTCCGCCAGTAGAGCCTACAACGGTAAAAGCCGGAGAAGGGTTTACCGGAATTGGCTTGCCAGAGAATGATATTTTTTATTTTCATCCTGATCATTTGGGAAGTACTTCGTATATTACCACTCGCAACGGAAGCATAAGCCAGCACTTGGAATATATTGCTTTTGGGGAGGTTTTGTTTGAGGAGCATAGTTCTTCTTTTTCTAGTCCTTATTTGTTTAATGGTAAGGAATTGGATAGGGAGACGAATTTGAGTTATTATGGAGCGAGGTATTACGATGCTAAGACTAGTCTTTGGTTGAATACGGATCCTAAAATGGAAAAATATCCAAATATAGGAGCTTATGTTTTTGTGGCTAATAATCCTATTAACTTAATTGATCCAGATGGTAAGGATATAATTGGGGCTTTTAATAAAACAACAGGCAGACTTACTCTTATTGACCGTGACCAATATAAATCAGGACTTCCGATTTTATATGTTAATGCTAAAAATTATAAGCTAAATGGTGTTAGGGATAAAAAAGGAAATTTAACTCATAACCAAGTTTTAGTTGTTGAAAATGTTTTTACTGGTGGACATTCAGATGATGGTAAAATTGTACGTAATGATCCAGATAGACCAAATGAGAAACCAATTTCAAAAGGGGAATATAATATTTTAGAAAATAAAGGAAATACAAACCCAGATCATGATTCTTTCTTTGTTTTAGACCCAAAAGATAGTAGCCCGTATGATAAAAAAGATGATAGGCCAGGAGAACTAAATGCACAAGGAAAAAAACGTAATGGGTATAATTTGCATCCAGGACGGGTTAGCTGGGGTTGTGTTACTATAAATAAAGATGATGTGCAAATGACTACGGAGCAAAGAGCAGAAGAATGGAGTGTTATTAACACTATGATTAATAAAACTTCATCGGAAGATGTTCCGGATAATAGAGGTAAACAAAAATATGTTCCCTTTACAACCCAGAAGAAATTTGGTACAATTAAAGTTACTGAGTAGGAAAAAATGAAATTAATTATAAACAAAATTAAATAATCAAATATGAAAAAAAGTTTAATTATAGTAATTTGTTTGTTGTTTTATGGATGTAAAGAACAATCACAAATACCAATTTCAAATACATTAGAATTGGCGCTAGGAGATAATTATTCTTCTTATGTTGAAAATTTAAATAAAGCTTATGCCAAAGATAATAGTGCAACATTGAAAATTTTAAAGGTTGATTACATTTATGATGCTGGTGGATATGATCACGGATATGTTTTATATCAATTAATGAAAAGATATGGCGATAAAGAATTTTCTATTCTTTTAAATAGTATGTCAAAAAAAGATTTAACCGCTGTAAGTCAGTATTTGGAAGTTGGTCTTGATGCAAATGACACAAAAAGAAGGCAAGTTAAAATAGATTATCCGATCTGTTCAAATATTTTACTTATAAAATAAATAGTAAGTGGTCTCCTGCTCTTCGAAGAGTTCTTATGAAAAGCTGTGAATGTCTCCTGACTTCGCACCCGTAAGTTTATCGGCAAGAAAAATAGAAATCAAAACTCTTCGGCAATGGCGAGTTTTTTTTATGCTTGCAAATCAAATCTTCAAAGAAAAACATTTTGAGATCTGCTTGTTTTTTTTGGGAGAAAGCTTGCAAAGACGATAGGTTTTGGTTTGTTTAAATATCTGGCATTCTTCCAAAAAAAACAGGCCTAGCCCTTGCCGAGACTGAGCAAATAAAAAAAAATCTTAGTGCGGTGGCAGAAGCGTGGGAATGGGAGAGGTCTTAAAGAAATGTGCTATTTTACATAACGAGTTTATAGTGCGCTGCGTAGGCGGCAGCACTATAATGACTTGTTATGTAACATAGTTTTGGTGTGGTTTAAAAATGTATAAAAATTAAGAAACGTATCAAATTTTGTTTTGAGACGGCTTCTTTAATTTTAAAATGTCTTAAATCAAAAAAAAAATGAGGTCAAACCGTACCAAGTGTTACAGATGTATTGGTGACATTCGAAACATGATAAAGTATGGAAAGACAAAAGTCATGAATATCAATACGATGATTTTTACCGGTTAAAATCGGCAAAAGCAACCTGTCAGGGTGAGTTTACCAAAGCGAGTTATGAGCTGAACCGCCGGAAGGCTGGCCGAGAAACCCAATTTTTAATGCACCCTGGAGATGTTCCGGGACCACCCGTACAATTTGGACCACCAGTAGAACCTACAACGGTTAAGTCCGGAGAAGGTTTTACGGGAATTGGTCTGCTAGAGAATGATATTTTTTATTTTCATCCTGATCATTTGGGAAGTACTTCGTATATTACAACCCGAAACGGAAGCATAAGTCAGCACGTGGAATATATTGCTTTTGGGGAGGTTTTGTTTGAGGAGCATAGTTCGTCGTTTAGTTCACCCTATTTGTTTAATGGGAAGGAATTGGATCGGGAGACGAATCTGAGCTATTATGGGGCTAGGTATTTGGATATGAAGACTTCTTTGTGGTTGAATGTTGATCCTATGGCAGAGAAAATGCCTAATTTTGGAAGCTATGTTTATGCTTTTAACAATCCTATTTTATTTGTTGACCCTGATGGGAAATATGCTGTATCTGTGCATTATCAAATTACTATTAATGCTATGTTAAAGGCTGGGTTCAGTAGGGGTGACGCTAGAAGAATTGCACATCGTGCGAGTATGTATGCAAAGAATTGCACATCGTGCGAGTATGTATGCAGATCATCCTGATAAAAAGGCTCTTACTTTAAATAATTTAGGAAAATCAGGAAGTTTGGGATACCGAAATGATATTGATTATTCCGCTACAGCAGGTTCACAAGATGAAAAGAATAGTAGGTGGCATTCAATGATGTCTAATGCAGAGCAAAAAGACGGTATGAAGCATAGCGAAGCAATGCAAATTTGAATTTGGATGGTCAAATATTATGGATCAACAAAACCGGTTTAAACGAAGACACATTAGGTCAGGGACTTCATGCATTGCAAGATGCTTATGCGCATAATGGAGCGAGTACAGCTGAGCATTTAGATTGGACAAGTAAATGGTCTGCTGATAAAATGTTAGTAAATGATATGTATGGAGATACTAGAAAAGCGAGATTAATAACTAAATCTGCAGCAATTGTATTGAGTTTGTTTAATAAAAAAAATAATGGCGTTAATTTGAGAGGTGGTATGGTGCTGGATTTCAGTGGAATGTCAAAAAAACAATTAGGAACAGTTACAGACCTTTTTTATGATAATGGATTCACATTAGAGGCTATGAAAGATAAAGGGCATTATATACTTAAAGAAAATTTTTAATGAAAACAATAATCTATATTCTTCTAATATTATTTATCCTGACATTTGCATTTCTTTGTTTTATGTGGTCTCTTAGCCACGCTAGTGGACATAATATTCCAGATAAAACAGATATAGATGCTTATCGTTTAATGATTCTGAATGTTTTAATAATATGTGTTTTGTTGTTTACATTAAGAAAGATATCTAAAAAGTCTTGATTTTAGATATTTAGTTATCCAATAAAACATATATGCAAAAAACCACTTTAATGCGAAGTGGTTTTTGATATATTCTATTTCGTTTCTACATTTTTAGCGAAGTAATCTTTAATTTTTTATGGTAAGCATCTTAATCAATGAGTTTAAAGATTGTTTTTCTTGTCATCTTTTTTGAGCTGTTATATAAGTCTCATTTGTTCAACGGCTGTTAATACCGCTCTTAGAAGTTTGTTAGGTGGCGAAGGTTTATGATATTTTTCATTAGCAAGAGAGTAGACAAATAATAAGAATAAAACCTGGCCTAGAAACCCAATTATATTTATGCTTTTAATAGTCCAGTTCGTTTTAGAGATCCGGATGGGAATGATCAAAAACCAGTATACAATGGCTTTTCGAATGTTTTAAACGTTCTGTCAGGAAAAAAATGGATTCCATATATGTCTAAGACAATCCAAGAAAGTGAATGGAATTTTAGCTGGGGTAAAGGGTTTTATAAACAAACATCTTATAGAACTGGTGAATGTGCTGATTACAGTCGATTACAAGTAAACCAAGGTTCAACAGGAAAATATACTGCTGTTGGGTCTAAGCATAGAGTAGATATGTATGTAAAAAAAGGTGGAGATACGTCGAAATTAAATCTACAAAAAGGTATTAATACAATTATTGAAAATCTTAACGAAGGTAAAGCAGTAATGGCCGGAGTGATGTATGATTCTAATAAAAATACGGGAAATCCAAATAGTGCGACTAATCATTATATTACAATTGTTGGAATGGGTAGAGATAAAGATGGTGCATATTTTTCTTATTATGATAATTATGCAGGAGAAGGGCATAAAGAACAAACAAAAGAAAATGTTGGTACAGATATAGTGCTTAACAAATTTAGATTAAGTAAAACAACAGATGGAACATATTATTTTTCTGATGGAGCAGATGGTAATATTCCATATAATCAAAATAAGAAAGTTGAAGTAGGTAATCAAAATAAACAACCTGCTAGATATATTTTAACAGAGGTAAGAGACAATGAATAATGGAAAATAAAATAAATTTTTTAATTATATTAGTAATGATGTCATTTTTTTTAGGATGTAACAACATTTCACAAAATGAAATATTAGGCGTATATGTTATCGACAAGCAACCAATAGAATTGGCAAATAACAACATGTACTATTATCTTATTTTAAAAAACAATAATAAATATTATCTTAAATCTAATGATGACAATAAAGAAAATATTATTAGTTCTTGGAGAATACTAAATTTAGAAAATGATACTTTAAATATTGAATTTAAATACATGAATAAAACTGTTATAGGAAAACTAAAAGGAAATACTTTTTTGTTTGAAAAAAACAATAATTTTGATAAACGCATGCCTGCTTCATTATATGTAAAAACAAATTTAGAAAGTGGGGAAATTATAGGTTCCAATTAAAATCCCTCCTCTATTACTTATAGAAATGGAAAAGAGGCACACTATATTTTCGCCCTGATCATTTGGGTAGTGTATCAGATATGTTGACAGTTGTAATTTTACCTAACATTTACATATAATCAGTGATTTATAGTAATCTCTAGCGAACGCGTAATTAAAAGTTCAGGAGATTCTCAAAATGTTGCCATTAATGGTGAAACGGCTGCCACAATAGTACATATGGACGATTATACCGGTTATGTTTCTCTCTATTTCGTAATAAGTAAAGGTAAGTTTACCAAACATTATTTTGAAGGAGCAGGCCGAATAGTGAGTAAACTGGGTAATGGATCATTTGCCCAATCACTAAAATTAACAGCGGCAGGAGTGAATTACGGAAAACTAACAACCGAGCAGCAAAAAGCTTTGGACAATTACGTACGAAGTTTAGGTGTTCCACCTGGACCGCCTACGTAGCGTAAAGTTGGAGGCATTTGTACCTTAAATAAAACACTTCGTAGAGCACGAGTAAGGTAATAGTTAAAACTACATAAGACTATGTAATTACAAAAGGAGTTAAAAGATAATTAATGGAGAAAAGATTGATTGATAGTATTTATCATTATTACGAAGAAAACACCAGTTATGGTCTCAAGATTTTAATTAAATATCAAGGAGTAACGAAATGTTTATTTTTTGATTCTTCGAAGTTTATTTTTTTAGAGGAAAGTGAATTAATTAAGAATTCAAATTATAATTGGAGAAAAATTGATTATAGAGAATTAAAGAATGAACTGCATATTGTTCAGATAAAAGAAGATGAACTCGTTAGTCACTTTATTAAATTATCGAACAATGATATTTTTTACATTTTTCAAAGAATTGATAGTTTAGAGAAATGGGAGCAAGACTTTGAAATTATTAATGAGAATAGTTTAAGATATTCAGAAGTAGAAGAATATATGAATGAAAGTTGGATTGATCAAATAGAATCCGAAAATTTTTAAATTATCGAAATGCATAGTCTGATTAAAAAAAGAAGATTTTAAAAAAAAACTCCGTTGACACTGGCCTCTTGTGTGTGAACGCAAAGCACATCTACAAAGTATAGAATAGATGTTGGATTACAATAAATTTCAGGAATCTATAATAGATATAACAAAAAGAAATTTTAAAACGAACGTTTCTTTAGTAGAATCGGGTGAGGAGTTTTTTAAACTTAAAGTTGGTAATAATAATTTTCCAAAATAATGTGCAGAATGTTTTTGTAAAAAAAATTAGATGAACGAACAATAATATGTTGCTTCTTAAGTTTTTTAAACTATGTAAAATATAGTTCCACATGCAAATGCGATTATGGTGCTCGTGAACTCAAAGAGTATCGAAAAAGTGTCTGGTCCTTAAAAAAGTTTACCTATTTAGACTTAACCCTAAAAGATTTATATTTTAAATTTATTATTGATACTGTCATTTTATTCTAATTTTTACATTAATAAATAAAGTTAAACGGATTAGTAGTTTACCAGTATTAGATAGCAATTTATTTAAAATAATTATTTTTATTTTCTCTTTTTTTGCTTGATTTTTCTTCTGTTTTTATTAGTTTAATAAGACTATTTTATACTACATTTACTATTAAAATAATCCAACATGAAAAAAATAATTTTATTGGTAATTGCTATTTTATTTACAATTACAGGGCATGCCAAATTTAGCAAAGCAGTTTTGTATATGGAAGACGGGTCAACAAAAAATGGACTTGCTGAAATGGTAGAGAGTGATGATTCTAAAGTCGTTTTTAAAACAGATGAAGAAGCTAAAAAAGAAAAAATTGCAAGTATTGATATTAAAAAAATCGAATATATATCTGATGATAAAAAGTATATAGCCGAAAGACTTTATGCAACTACAGCCAATCTTTTGACAGGTAAGTTTTCAAGATCAAGAAAAAAGGTCTGGTTTTATATCATATATGACAAAGATGTAAAAATTGGCGGTATTGGTGCTGAAGGCGGCCGAAGACCAAACGCAGGTGGGACCAGTACCGTAGTGACTTTTGCCAATACAGCTTATTATTTTGGTAAAAAGAACAGTGAAGAATTAGTTTTTGGTAATGCGACCACAGCTTCAAACGGTTTTGCAATAGGAACAGATTCACTAATCAGAAAAATGGCAAAAGAAGCTTTTGCAGGTTGTCCTAAACTAATTGAGGCAATTGAAAAACAAGACTTTAAAAACGGAGATGTTTTGAACCAATTAAAAGCAATTTTCGAAAAATATAAATGCAAATAAAACTTAGAATACAAAAACTAAAAACCCACTTTAGATTGAGTGGGTTTTGTTTTTGATAATTTTTCTATTTCTCTTTCGGAATATTAGCATTAAGTTTTTTAGTATTTAAATCCTGCAATAGTGAATCTTTTAAAACAATTCTGAAATCATCTTCAGCAAAGACTGTTAGTTTTGATTGACTAAACTTATACACATTGATTTTGTTGTTTTTTGCATCAATATATAGATCATAAGAATAAGTGTTGCAATCGTGTTGCTTGCAGCCACTCGCATGCAAAATATCGCCTTCTTTTGTAAAGGGAGTTTCTGTGTTCCAGTGTTTAACCATTTGATCGAAATCACTTCCTAACAGCGTTTTTAATCTTGGAGTGATACTACTTTCAGTTAATAAATGGGTTCCGATTACGCTTTTGTCTACTAAATTATTTAAGGTATCTGACGGATTAATTATGGCTGAATCAGATTTTAAGGAATGCGTTATTATTGAAGTTGAATCTGTCGTAGGAACGCTTTTAACTGTTTCTTTTTTGCATGAAATCAATATAAAACAACTCATTACAACTATAAATAAATGTTTGGCTCTATTCTTCATAGTATTTTAATTTTGGAATTAAATGATTGATTTATAAAATCTTATTAGCTAATTTAGCGAAAAAAGATCAAAAAAACAGCTAAAAAATGAATTGAAAATCAGACGTATTTATCAGTTTGAAACATTACGTAAATAAGTTTTGCTTTATTTATTGTTATATTTACTTTTCAGAAAGCTTCTCAATTAAAAATGTCTGTTCATGTCAAAATCCATTAATTCTTTGTTTTTTTTAATTTCTCTTTTTTGGGGATTTACTTCCAATGCCCAAAATGAAGTTTATACAAGTGAAGTAAAACAAGAAATTGCCGATACCACTTTTGTTAATCTAAAAGATTTCAGCCAGGATTTCATCTACGACATGAAATATGCTACAGAAGATAATTTTCTGAAAGCAAAAGTTTATGATTGTGCCGAGTGTCTTCTGCGTTTCAAAACCGTTCAGGCGCTAATTGCAGCCAATAATGATTTTAAGAAAAAAGGCTTTAAAATTAAATTGTATGATTGTTACAGGCCTTTATCAATCCAGAAAAAGATGTGGGAGATTGTTTCGAATCCCGAGTATGTGGCAGATCCAAAAAAAGGCTCCATCCATAATAGAGGAGGAGCCATAGATATTTCATTAGTTTATTCGAATGGAAAAGAAGTTGATATGGGAACTCCTTTTGATTTCTTCGGAATACAGGCCAGTCATAATTACACTAAACTTTCAAATGAAGTTAAATCAAATAGAAAGTATCTTAAGAAAGTAATGATTAAAAATGGCTTTAATTCATTTGATTCAGAGTGGTGGCATTATAATTTAAAAACAGGTTTAAAAGATAAAGTTTCGAATCAAAAATGGAATTGCGAATAGTTATTCCACACATCTTATATTTTCAATGAAATAAGTATCTGGTTTATATACTTTTCCATTCATCTCAGAGGTTAATTCACTTCTTACTATATAATCTTCTGTAGTCGTCAGGTATTTAATACGCATTATGTTAACCGGAGATTTTTTCAGTTCATCATAGCTGTCTTTCATAAATACAAAAATTCCTGTGTTTACACGATTATCAAAACCTTTATCACGAATAAGTGTTCCACAGTTTTCCTGATCAATGTGCATTAAAGTGACAATTTTACCATTTTGTAATTGTAAAAAGACTTTTGAGTTTTTATCAAAGCAATTTGCCTTTATAAAATCCTTGCTTTTTTGAATCAATTGTAAATTTAATGTTGGCAGACCATCTGTTTGTGCCAATGAAAAGAATACATAGCTAAACGAGCCTCCAAAGCTCTTTTCGCTCATTAAATATTCATTTGTAATTTTATAAGTACCAATAGAATCGGTAACGTTGGCACTGTATTCACATGGTTTTTGGGCGAATGCGGTAAGGGTTAATAGAAAAAAAGTTAGCGTAATTAGTTGTTTCATTTTTAAATTATTTTTCTGCAAATTAAAACTATTTTGTTATCATTTTTATCTGTTGTAAAAAAACAATATAAATTTCCACCATTTTTTATTTTCCACTTTTTTCGAATGTTTTCTACCGTGTCCGGAAAATTGCGTGTTGTGATGTTTGCCTGCTGATTTAGAAGCACTGTTTTCATCTCATTTTTGTTGTACGAAATCACTTTTTCTATTTCGAAAGCCCTTCCCGGAAAATCAATTAAGTCTTCAGAAGTATATAAATGAGAGTGTTTGTGAAGTTTATTTATTTTGAAAATTGAGCTTACTTCATCAAAACCACCAGATTTCATTATGGCTGAATTTGGTTCGTATAAAAACTTTTGCGGTAGATTATAAGAAACAAAATCAGATTCATCATTCAAAATAAATTCAAATGTTTCGATTTTATCTTTTAAGATATTGGCAGTTTTGATTGTGATTTCGCCTGAATAATGATTGTGAATTTCAAAAAGCAATTCTTTTACCTCATTTTCTAAAGCAATTATGTGAATGTATTTGACAAATTTTAATTCTGATAAACCAGCGGAAATATCTAATAAAGGAGCTGTTTTTATTAAGATAGAATCTGTTTTTTCGAAATAGAAATCCAATAATTCAGGGACATTTGGCAAACAGTCTTTTAACATGAAAACTTTGCCTTTTGCATCATTTCTTCTTGAAGGATCAATATAAATCCAATCCCATTTCTGATTCAGTTCTGTTAGAACATTTGTAGAATCATTGGCAAAAAAATAACAATTTGTTATTTGTAGTTGTTCGAAGTTATGTTTAACGATTGCAGATAAATCTTCGTTTATCTCGCAATGGGTTACATTTTTAAATCGTTTTGAAAAATAATAATCATCAACACCAAAACCTCCCGTAAGATCAATTAAACTTTCTCCGGAAATTAAAGAAGCTTTATAAGCAGCTGTTTTTTCAGATGAGGTTTGTTCGACCGATATTTTACTCGGGTAAATTATATTTTCGGTTGAAAACCAAGTGGGTAATTTGTCTTTTGCTTTTGTTTTTGCTTCTATTTGGTTCAGAATCAATATCCAGTCCACTTCGGGAAAAGGATTTTTCTGAAGTGCCAATTTTGTAATTTCTGCACAAGTATTTTTAGTTATAAATTCCTGAATGTTTTTACTTAAAAGAGACGAATTCAATGTTAGATTTTTTCAGTTAATACGGAAACAATTTTATTGTCAGGAAAAAATTCTTTCAAAATTACTTTTAACATGGTAAAAACCGGAATTGCAATCACCATTCCAACAATTCCAAAAGTAATTCCACTGATTAAAGTAACCAGGAATATTTCTAGCGGGTGCGAATTTACACTTTTTGATGAAATTATGGGCTGACTGATATTATTGTCAATAGCCTGAACCAGTAAGAAACCTATAACTACATATATGGTTGTTGGCAAAATCTCTGATTGAAAGTCACTACCAATCAAACTGATCATAGTTAATATGGCTGCTAGTATAGTCCCTATAATTGGTCCGATGTACGGAATGATATTTAAAATGGCACATAAAAAAGCAATTACCAGTGCATTTTTATTTCCGAAAACCGTCAATACAATTAAATACAAAATGAAGACAACGGTTAATTGAAGTAATAACCCAATAAAATAACGGGTCAGTAAATGATTAATTTTTGTAATAGAATTTAAGATTTTATCTTCGTTCGTGTCGGGAAGAATTCTTTTGGCTCCTGCTTTAAAATCCTCCTGATCTTTAATAAAAAAGAAGGTAATAAAAAATACAGAAACAAGTCCCATTCCCATATCAGCCATAAAACCCATTATTGAATTTATAAAGCTTGAAAAATAACCAAAACTAAATGCTGAGGTAATTTTAGAATCATTCAGGACCTTAGCTAAGTCAACATGTTGAATATTGAAATAATTTTCTATGCTACGTTCTGTTTCAAAGAATTGTTGTTGAAGATGGTTGGTATCCAAAAGCGACAAATTATTGGCCTGAGAAATAATTAACGGAACAAACAGCAAAATGAATCCCACCATTAATAATATAAAAATTATAATTGTAGTGGTTGCGGCTAATGAATTGCTAAACTTTAATTTATTTTTTAAAAATTGAACCAGAGGATTTGCGATCAAACATAATATTAATGAAATGCATAAATAAACGATTACGGTTTGAATTTCATATAAAAAATATAAAACAGCAGCAATAACTAAGATTGTAGCTAAAGCTCGTAAAATTCCGTTTGAAATGACTTTTGATGTTATCATGATTTATTTTTAGACTATAAATATAGGAAAAGCTTTTGAAATTTTTTAGGAATAAAAAAAGCGAGATCGTTAGATCTCGCTTTCTTATTTGATTCATTTTTTCTTTAGATTCCAAATGCTGCTCTTGGACCTCCAGAAACAAATATAGCAGCCATTCTGCTTTTTTGTCCTAGTGAGAACATATACATTCCATTATCATCAGTATAGTCCATGTAGTTCATGGTCATCTCAACAGGAGTTCCTGAACAAGTGCTGTAATGAGGGTATGTCGGTACACCATAATTTGCAGTATTGTGTGTTGGAGTATCAGATACTAAATCGCTTCCACAAGTAGCATCTCCCCAGATATGACGTAAATTCATCCAGTGACCCACTTCGTGAGTTCCTGTTCTTCCTAAGTTAAATGGAGCATTGGCAGCACCAGATAAACCGAAATATCTGGAATCAATTACAACTCCGTCAGTAGCAGATGCTCCACCAGGAAATTGTGCATAACCTAAGATTCCTCCGCCAATAGCACAAGACCAAAGATTAAGTTTTGTTGTTGGAGACGTTGGTGCAATTCCACCCTGAGCTGTTTTTTTCATGGCATCATTAGTTCCCCAGGAAGTTTTTGTTGTAGATTTTCGGATAACCTGATCTAAAACAAATGTAATCCCTACATTGGCTTTTACTCCTGCAAAAAGTGCCGGAACACTATTATAATCAGAGTTTAAAGCATTGAAATCTTTGTTCAGCACATCAATTTGTGATTGAATTTGTGCGTTTGAAATGTTTTGTGCAGTCGTTTTATACAAAACGTTTACTACAACCGGAATTTCGATTTTACCATTTACCAAACGATTCGTTAAGATTCGGTTCGTAGTAAAAGCTTCAATCTCATTCATTTTAATGGCTAACATTGGATCTGCTTTTAATTGTGCTTCCAAAACTTCTTGCGAAGCACAACGACGCTCTGTAGCAGCACTAGCATCTGAACTTGTTGGTTCGGTTTGGTCATTTTGACAAGAAAACAGCACTAATGCTGTAAATGCGGTAATAAGAACTTTTTTCATAATAATTTGGGTTTTTGTTATAAAAAATTAAATTTGGTTAATTATGTGGCAATTTTATAACAAAATGATTTTCAGTCCAAATTTTTATAACATTTTTTTTGTGAGAATTTTACAACAGCCCGTACGGCTTGATTCTTACAAAAATTTAAGCTAAATTATTAAGAAGTAAATTCGTACAAAGCAATACTTGCAGCTTGCACAACATTCATACTACTGTTCTTTCCAAACATATTAATATGAACAATTTGATTTGAAATTTTTAAAAGATCATCTGAAATTCCATCAATTTCACTACCTATAATAAGTGCAATTTTTTGATTTTCAGGAATATTGACTTCTTTAAGTGGTTTGCTGATACTGGCGATTTCCAACGCAATAATTTCAAAGTTATTTTGAAGTAAATACGTAACTAAATCGGAGGTTTGTTCGATTACAGTATGTGGCACATGAAGATGAGTGCTTCGTGAAGTTTTATTGATTTTTCGTGGGGTCAATGGAATATCTTTTCCTAAAAAAATAATGTTCTCTACACCAAAAGCCTCACTTATTCTAAAAAGAGAACCAATGTTTTGCTGAAAATAGATATTATCACACACTAGGGTTATGGGAAACGTTTTTCGCTCAAATTGATTTTCTTCGTGAGTAAGTTGCACTTTTCTATAATTAATTGGTGAAAATATAATTGATGATATTAGCACCCATTTTTAGGGCTTTGTCACGAACATCAGTGGGATCATTATGTACTTCCGGATCTTCCCAGCCGTCGCCTAAGTCACATTCGTAAGTGTATAATAAAACAAGCTTATTCTCTACGAAAATTCCAAAAGCCTGTGGACGCGTTCCGTCGTGTTCATGAATTTTTGGCAAGCCATTCGGGAAAGGAAAGGGTTTCTGAAAAATAGGATGATTTGCCGGGATTTCGACTAAATTATTATTTGGGAATATTTTTTTGATTTCTTTTCGAATGTATTGATCCATTCCGTAATTATCATCAATATGAAGAAAACCTCCGGCTGTTAGATAATTTCTAAGATTAGTTACATCGGCATCACTAAAAACAACATTTCCATGTCCGGTCATGTGTACAAAAGGATAGGAAAGCAAATCAGGATTGCCTGGTTCAACCGTTGATGGTTTTGCTTTTATTCGTGTATTGATATTTGAATTGCAAAAACGTATGAGGTTTGGTAATGAAGTGGGATTTGCATACCAATCGCCACCGCCACTATATTTTAATAAAGCAATTTCTTGTGAAAAGGAAGAAACAGAAATGAAGAATAATAAGTAAAATATTTTTTTCATATAATTCATATTTTTTTATGCAATGGAGTTTTTTTGTGACCCCTCGTTCCTCGGGATGACAAGATTGTGTTTAATTAGGAATCTCATTAAAAAAAACAACACTATGACATGCCACAACCGCAGCAGTTTCAGTACGCAAACGCGTATTGCCTAACATTACCGGCTGAAAATTATTTTCTAAAGCCAATGCAATTTCCTTATCTGAAAAATCACCTTCGGGACCAATCAGAATTGTTACATTTTCATTCGGTTTTAAAACTCCTTTCAGTGATTTTTTATCAGTTTCTTCACAATGTGCAATCAATTGCAAACCTTCATTTTTTTGTTTGATAAATTCTTTAAACGAAATTGCTTCATTTAATTTTGGTAAATACGTTTCATTGGATTGTTTCATTGCTGAAAGAATTATTTTTTCGAAACGTTCTAAATTAATCACTTTTCTCTCAGATCTGTCACAGATAACAGGCGTAATTTCCTGAATTCCAATTTCAGTAGCTTTTTCTAAAAACCATTCAAAACGATCATTCATTTTGGTTGGAGCCACAGCCAGATGCAAACGAAATTTTGGCTCTGGAGATTTTTTTATCGAAAGTACTTCAACAATACATTTATTGTCAGAAGCCAGTGTAATTTCTGTTTCAAACAATAAACCTAAGCCATTTGTAACGTGTAAAATGTCTGAATCTTTTTTGCGAAGAACCTTTATAATATGTCGGCTTTCTTCTTTATCAAAAGAAAAAGTTTCAGTAGTTTCGTCTATATCAGGATTGTAAAATAATTGCATAATTTAAAATTGAATTCGCGCTTTCGAAACTACGGCCTGAGTTTCAAAACGACTTGATAAATATTTTTGGTATCCTACAATGCCAATCATTGCAGCATTATCTGTAGTGTATTCAAATTTCGGAACAAAAGTTTTCCATCCGTATTTGCCTTCACTTTCTTTCAATCGCGTTCTAATTCCGGAATTTGCAGAAACTCCTCCGCCAATTGCAATTTGTTTTATTCCGGTTTCTTTTACCGCTAATTTTAATTTGTCCATTAAAATTTCGATAATGGTATATTGTATAGAAGCACAAATGTCATTCAGGTTTTCTTCAATGAAATTTGGGTTTTCCAGTTTTTTCTTCTGAATAAAATATAAAATAGCTGTTTTTAATCCGGAGAAACTAAAATCTAATCCCGGTACTTTTGGTTTTGTAAACGCAAAAGCTTTAGGATTTCCTTCTTTCGCATATTTGTCAATTAATGGTCCGCCAGGGTAGGGAAGTCCAAGAATTTTGGCACTTTTGTCAAAAGCTTCTCCAACGGCATCATCTGTGGTTTCTCCAATAATTTCCATATCAAAAAAGCCATTCACTTTTACTATCTGCGTATGTCCTCCACTAATCGTTAAGGCTATAAATGGTAATTCAGGTTTGTCAAATCCTTCTTCATCAATAAAATGCGCTAAAATATGAGCATGCATGTGATTTACAGCAATTAACGGAATTTGTAAGGCCAATGATAATGATTTGCTAAACGAACTTCCTACCAATAATGATCCCATTAAACCAGGACCTTGTGTAAAGGCAATGGCTGTTAGTTGTTCTTTTTGTACATTTGCTTTGCGTAATGCAGCATCAATAACAGGAACTATATTTTGCTGATGAGCTCTTGAAGCTAACTCAGGTACGACACCACCGTATTGGTTGTGAATAAGCTGATTGGCCACAACATTTGAGAGTACTTTATCGTTATGTAAAACTGCAGCAGCAGTATCATCGCAGGAACTTTCGATGGCAAGAATAAAAACCTCTGAATTTTGCATATAAAGGCACGAATTTTGGATTATATTTGACAAATCAAATTTTTAATTTTCTTTGATTGTAAGGAGAAGCCAAAATTAAAGAATTTTTATCAAAAACAGTCGCTCTTTGTCTGTTCAAAGTGAATTTAAAAGAAAACTAAAATTAAGAAGCTATCAAAAAAGTAAAGAAAATAATATCTCGAACCCTAATTGGGTTAATTTTACTTTTGTTGGCACTTGCTATAACGCTGTCTTTGCCTATAGTTCAGACTAAAATTGCCCAATATGTTACTACTTCCCTTAATGAGGATTTTAAAACCGATATTCACGTTGATAAGGTTGCAATAAACATTTTTGGCGGCGTAAAACTTAAAAAAGTTTTGATCTATGATCATCACAAAAAAGTTTTAATCTACTCTGATATTATTTCTACAGACATTTTAAGCATCAAAAGATTATTAGACGGAGATTTGATTTTTGGCGATTTGCGTTTAACCGGTTTGATCTTTAATTTGAAAACGTATAAAAACGAAAACGAAAACAATATCAATAAGTTTATACGACTTTTTGATTCTGATAAACCTTCTAAAACAAATAAGCATTTTTTACTGACTGCTAAAAATGCATATATTTCAAAAGGGATTTTTTCTGTCACTGACGAGAATAAAAAGACACCTAAATTTTTGGCATTCACAAAACTTAATGCTTACATCAGTGATTTTAAATTATACGGACCTGATATCAATACTATAATTCATCGCTTTTCATTTTTAGATCATCGTGGTCTTTATGTTTCAAATTTTGCCGGGAAATTCAGTTATACCAAAAAGCAAATAAAAGTTGAAAACTTAGCTATAAAAACTAAAAGATCATCTATTTATGGTCAGGCAATTTTAAATTATAAAGTAGAGGATTTTTTAAACTTTACGGATAAAGTGAAATTTAATGTTACGATTGATTCTTCGTCAATTGCAACAAATGATCTTCGTTACTTTTATGATGGTTTGGGTAAGAACCAGCATTTTAAGCTTAAGACAAAATTAAAAGGTCCTCTTAATAATCTTAATTTAAGAGGTTTGAGGCTTACAGATACCAATGGTTCGAGAATTGTTGGTAATATAAATTTTAAAAACCTTTTAGGTTCCAAAGAACAGAAGTTTTCGATGGATGGTAAGTTTGACAGGCTGGTTTCCAGTTATGATAATTTGGTTGCCTTGCTTCCAATTGTTTTAGGAAAGAAACTTCCAAAAGAGCTAAAAAGAGTTGGTAAATTTACTATTATAGGAAAAGCAAAAGTTTCTACTATTGCATTGGAAGCCGATTTTAAAATGATTACCGATATAGGTAGTGGCCAGGTCGATCTTCATTTAAATAATATGGATTTTATTGATAAAGCATCTTACTCTGGAAATATTGTCCTGGAGAATTTTGATGTTGGTGCTTTATTAAATCGAAAAGATATAGGAAGAACAACCTTGGATTTAGATGTTGATGGTGTAGGTTTTACTGAGAAATACCTCAATACCATTATAAAAGGTGATATTGCTAAATTAGACTATAATAAGTATACCTATAATAATATAGTAGTCAATGGTAATTTTAAGTTGCCCTATTATAAAGGACAGATTTCTGTAAATGACCCTAATTTATCCTTGACATTTGATGGTTTAGTAGATTTAAGTACGCGCGAAAATAAATATGATTTTCATATCAATGTGGAGAATGCGGATTTACGTAAGCTTAAATTTATAAACGATTCTATTTCACATTTTACCGGTGACGCAGTTGTTCAGGTTTCAGGAAATTCAATCGAAAATCTTCAGGGAAATATTTATATAAAGGATGCTGTTTACCAAAATCCAAAAGCAACTTACGAATTTGATGAGTTAACGATCAATTCAAGTTTCGATGCTGATAGGTTACGAACTATCACTATTAATTCTACTGATATTGTTGATGGTAAAATTGTGGGTAAATTTCAGTTTGCACAATTAGATAAATTGGTAATGAATTCCGTTGGAAGTCTTTACACAAATTATAAACCTTATAAAGTTAAAAAAGGACAGTTTTTGCGTTTCAATTTTCATGTGTATGACAAGGTTGTTGAGATGTTATATCCTGAAATCAATGTTGACTCGTCTACTGTTGTTCGTGGTAAGATTGACGCCGATTTAAATGAATTTAAGTTTAGATTTAAATCGCAAAAAGTTACGGCAGCAAAAAATACATTCGATAATATCCGGGTTAATATTGATAATAAAAACCCACTTTATAATGCGTTTATAGAGTTGGATAGTATTAAAACACCATATTATAAAATACGCGATTTTAGTTTGATTAATGTAACTTCAAAAGATACTTTGTTTGTTCGTTCAGAATTTAAGGGGGGAGAAAAAGGACAGGATTATTATAATTTAGATTTGTTTCATACTATAGATAAAAACAAAAATAATATAGTCGGAATCAAAAAATCTGAAATGAAATTTAAAGACTACTTATGGTATTTAAATGAAGAAGAAGCAGAAGATAATCAGATTGTTTTTGATAAAAATTTTAAAAACTTTACGATTAATAATATTGTTTTGTCCCATGAAGATCAAAAAATTGATTTAAACGGAGTTTTAAAAGGCAGTGATTATAAGGATATTGTGCTCAATTTTGAAGATGTTGATATTAATAAAATTACTCCTTTAAATTCAAAATTTGTTTTTAATGGTAATTTAAATGGAAATGTGAATTTTAAACAAAATAAAGATGTTTATCAACCCACGGCTTCCATTGTTATTGATCATCTTAATTTAAATAATACAGAATTAGGAACTTTAGATTTTGATATTTCAGGAGATGAGAATCTGAGAAAATTCACTATAAATTCATCCATTCATAATGGTTTTACAGAATCATTTAATGCCAGTGGAACCTTTGCAATTGAAAACAAAGAAACTTTTCTGGATCTAAATCTAAAACTCGAAGGATTTAATCTGGCAACCTTAGGAACAGTTGGTAAAGATGTTTTATCAAATGTTCGCGGATCTGTTTCCGGAAATGCTGCTGTTGTGGGGAATCTAAAAAAGCCTGAAATTAACGGAAGGCTGTATGTTGAGAAAGCGGGGATGACCATTCCTTATCTGAATACGGATTATGAATTGAGTGATCGAACTGTAATTGATTTAACTGATGAGAAATTCTTATTCAGAAATAATCAATTAACTGACACAAAGTACGGAACAAAAGGATTGTTAAACGGAAGTATCGAACATCATAATTTTGGTGATTGGAAATTAGATTTAACCATTACTTCAAAACGATTATTGGCACTTGATACTAAAGATAGTGACGATGCAGCTTATTTTGGTACTGCGTATATAAATGGTACAGCAAGTATAAAAGGACCGACAGAAAATTTATTTATAAAAGTTGATGCAAAATCAGAGAAAGGTACCGAAGTTAAAATTCCGATCAATAATGTCCAAAGTGTTGGAGAAAGTAGCTGGATACATTTTGTTACACCAAAAGAAAAATACAATTTAGAAAATGGTATTGTAGAAAAAACGAGGAATTATAATGGACTTGAACTTGAATTTGATTTTGATATTACGCCTGATGCAGAAGTAGAGGTAATTCTGGATCGAAATTCCGGACATGGAATGAAAGGTAAAGGATACGGATCGCTATTATTTAAAATTAATACACTCGGTAAATTTAATATGTGGGGAGATTTCCAGGCATATGAAGGAACATATAATTTTAAATACGGAGGTTTAATTGATAAAAAGTTTGCGGTTAAAAAAGGAGGATCAATTATTTGGGAAGGAAACCCGATGAAAGCCCAGTTAAATTTAGAAGCCGTTTACAGAACATCAGCAAATCCAGCGGTACTTTTGGAAAATTCTTCTTTCAATAAAAAAGTACCCGTAGAGGTGGTTATTGGCTTAAGAGGAGATTTAGCAAGCCCGGAGCCAAATTTTGATATTCAGTTTCCATCCGTAAGTAGTGTTTTGAAATCCGAGATACAATATAAGTTAGACGATAAAGATGTACGACAAACGCAGGCTTTATATCTATTGTCAACAGGTTCGTTTATGAGTCCGGACGGATTTAATCAAAGTGATTTGTCAGGAACATTTGCCGAAACAGCTGCCAGTTTATTGGGTGGAATTATAAAATCTGATAATGATAAGTTTAATATCGACCTGAACTTTATATCTGCAGATAAACGAATAGGTCAGGAAGCAGATGGTCAGTTCGTAGCAAATATTTCGTCACAGATTAATGAGAAAATCTCAATTAACGGAAAAGTAGGTGTTCCTGTTGGAGGAGTAAATGAATCGGCAATCGTAGGAGATATTGAAATACTTTACAGGGTAAATGAAGATGGATCAATGAACCTTCGTCTGTTTAATAAAGAAAACGATATTAATTATATAGGACAGGGAATTGGTTATACACAAGGTGTTGGTATTTCATATGAAGTAGATTTTGATACTTTCAGCGAATTGGTAAATAAGCTGTTTAAGAGTCATAAGCTTGAAAGGACTTTAAAAGGCTCTTCGGATGATTTACAAGATTCTAATTTGAATCCGGATTATATAAATTTTTCTAGTAAAAAAGAGACTGATAAGAATAAAAAGAAGACGGATAAAAAGGAAGAAGAAAAGCAACCACAGCCTCAAAATAACAATCAGGGATTAATTCCGGATAATGACGATTTTTAAGCTTTTGTTAAAAAAGTACAATTATAAAACCATTCGCTGCAACGAATGGTTTTTTTGTGTTAATTTTAGATGCTTCAATTTTTTTCGTCAAATTAAGGAAACAGCATAATTTTATAACACTTCATTTATGTATTGTTAATTTTAAGGATTTAATTAAAATAAGGGGCTTTTATTATTTTAAATGAATTTTTTCATATCAAAAAACTTATTAACGAAAACGTTTGAATTTAACATATTTTATTAATTTATTACAATCATAACCTGAAAAGTGGTGAATGTTTGCTAATTTTACACTTTAATACTTAAATAATGCCAAAAACAATAAAAAAAGTTGGTGTTCTAACCTCAGGAGGAGATTCACCTGGAATGAATGCCGCAATACGATCAGTTGTTCGAACATGTGCTTATCATAATATAGAATGCATAGGAATTTATAGAGGGTATCAGGGAATGATCGAAGGAGATTTTAAAGAAATGGGCCCTCGAAGTGTAAATAACATTGTAAACAAAGGTGGAACGATCTTAAAATCGGCTCGTTCTGTTGAGTTTAGAACCCCTGAAGGTAGAAAAAAAGCTCATGAAAATCTTGTGAAGGCTGGAGTTGATGCTTTAGTTGTTATTGGAGGAGACGGAAGTTTTACCGGAGGTTTAATTTTTAATGCTGAATATGGCTTTCCTGTAATGGGAATTCCGGGAACAATTGATAATGATATTTTTGGTACAACTCATACTTTAGGTTATGATACTGCTTTAAATACTGTAGTAGATTGTATCGATAAAATCAGAGATACTGCAAGTTCACATAATCGTCTGTTTTTTGTAGAGGTTATGGGTAGAGATGCAGGGCATATCGCTCTTAATGCTGGTATTGGAGCTGGTGCCGAAGAAATCCTTATTCCTGAAGAAGATTTAGGTTTAGACAGATTGCTAGACTCTCTTCAAAAAAGTAAAGCTTCAGGAAAATCATCGAGTATAGTTGTAATTGCTGAAGGTGATAAAATTGGTAAAAATGTATTCGAATTAAAAGATTACGTTGAAGCTAATTTACCTGAGTACGACGTAAGAGTTTCTGTATTGGGACACATGCAACGTGGTGGTTCGCCATCTTGTTTTGACCGTGTTCTTGCAAGCCGTTTAGGAGTAAAAGCAGTTGAGTCTTTAATAGAAGGAAAATCAAATTATATGGTTGGACTTCGTGAAGATAAAGTGGCTTTGACACCATTGGAGCAAGCAATTAAAGGTAAATCTGAAATTGATAGAGAATTATTAAGAGTGTCTGACATCATGTCAACATAAAATAAATAAAAAAGTTTAAAAAGGAAAGAAGTTTATTGTGAGGAAATTAGACTTTAAATTAGTGTAACAAAAACAAAAGCAAAAAATTTAGTAAAATGTCAAAAGTAAAATTAGGAATAAACGGATTCGGACGTATCGGAAGAATCGTTTTTAGAGAAACTTTCAATAGAGATAATGTAGAAGTAGTTGCAATCAACGATTTGTTAGATGTTGATCACTTAGCTTACTTATTAAAATATGATTCAGTTCACGGTCGTTTCAACGGAACTGTAGAAGTAAAAGAAGGAAAACTTTATGTAAACGGAAGAAACATCCGTATCACTGCAGAAAGAAATCCAGCTGATTTAAAATGGAATGAAGTTGATGTTGATGTAGTTGCTGAATGTACCGGTATCTTTACAACTATCGAAACTGCAAATGAGCACATTAAAGGTGGTGCTAAAAAAGTAATTATTTCTGCTCCATCAGCAGATGCTCCAATGTTTGTAATGGGAGTAAACCACGAGACAGCAAAAGCTACAGATTTAGTAGTTTCTAACGCTTCTTGTACTACAAACTGTTTAGCTCCTCTAGCTAAAGTTATTCACGATAACTTTGGAATCGTAGAAGCTTTAATGACAACTGTTCACGCAACAACTTCAACTCAAATGACAGCTGATGGTCCTTCTAGAAAAGACTGGAGAGGTGGACGTGCTGCAAGCATCAACATTATCCCATCTTCAACTGGTGCTGCAAAAGCTGTTGGAAAAGTTATTCCTGAATTGAATGGAAAATTAACTGGTATGGCTTTCCGTGTTCCTACTGCTGACGTTTCTACAGTAGATTTAACTGTAAAAGTAGCTAAAGAAACTTCTTATGAAGAAATTATGGCTGTTTTAAAGAATGCTTCTGAAACTACAATGAAAGGTATCTTAGGATATACTGAAGATGCAGTTGTTTCTCAGGATTTTATTTCTGATAAAAGAACTTCAATCATTGATGCTACAGCTGGAATTGGTTTAAATTCAACTTTCTTCAAATTAGTCTCCTGGTATGATAATGAGTATGGATACTCTAGTAAATTGATTGATTTATCTGTGCACATTGCAGGTTTAAAATAAAATTATATAATTTTGCAAAATCCCGTTATTTCAAAGTAACGGGATTTTCTTATTTTGTTTCGTCTTTAATTAATGTAAAAAATACACTTTTAATTTATTGAAGAAAAACTAATCCAAAAACAAAAAAAAATGAAATTAATAGTTGATAGTGGGTCTACTAAAGCCGATTGGATTGCAATTGATGATAATGGAAAAGTATTATTCACGACACAAACTTTGGGATTAAACCCTGAAATTCTTGACGGTCCGGAAATTATTGAAAGACTAAACGATCGTTTTGATATTTTACAAAATAAAAAAAATGCATCACATTTGTTTTTTTATGGAGCAGGATGTGGTACTGACAGAATGAAAATTGCATTGACACAAATCTTTCAGGAGTATTTTGTTAACGCAATTGTAGAGGTTCATGAAGATACTTATGCTGCAGTTTATGCGACAACTCCAAAAGGAGAACAAGCAATAGTAAGTATTCTTGGAACAGGTTCTAACTGCAGTTATTTTGATGGAAAAGTATTGCATCAAAAAGTTCAATCATTAGGTTATATTGCTATGGATGATTGTAGTGGAAATGTTTTTGGAAAAGAATTAATCAGAAAGTATTACTTTAATAAAATGCCTAAAGAATTGGCTGTTGAATTTGAAAAAGAATACGACTTGGATCCTGATTTTATTAAAAATAAACTATATAAAGAACCAAACCCAAACGCTTATTTAGCGACTTTTGCAAAGTTCTTAATTAAACATAAAGACACTGATTTCTGCAGAAAAATTATTTTCAAAGGGATGAAATCTTTCGTTAAAAATTATATCAAGCAATATGATAATTGTAAAGAAGTACCTGTGCATTTTGTAGGTTCTATCGCTTTTTATTTAAAAGACGAATTACAAGAAACATTTGATAAATATGAGCTTCAATTAGGAAATGTTTTAAGAAGACCAATTGATGGACTAATTGCCTACCATGTTGCTAATCAATAGTTCTGGTTTTATGGAGATTGCGATTATTGCTCATGATGGTAAAAAGGCTGATTTAATTAATTTTTTAATTAAAAATTCAGATGTTTTACATCATGAAAAAATAAAATTGATTGGTACAGGAACTACTGGAGGAAAAGCGGAAGCTGCGGGTTTTAAGACGCAAAGAATGCTTTCAGGACCTCTTGGTGGTGATGCGCAAATTGCAGGAAGAGTTGCAGAAGGAATAACTCAAATGGTGTTCTTTTTTAAAGATCCCTTATCGAGCCATCCGCATGAGGCAGATATTAATATGTTGATTCGTGTTTGCGATGTACATAATGTGCCGCTGGCAACGAATGAAGCAACGGCACAATTATTATTAGATGCTATTGCACAGCAATTATAGAAATTTCAACATTTACATTTTTTGGCAAACATGCCACTTGAACCGTTTCACGAGCTGGAGCGGTTTTTTCGTTAAAATAAGATCCGTAAATCGTATTTATAGCACTAAAATTATTCATGTCCATAATGAAAATAGTTGCTTTAACAACGTTTTCAAAAGTCATATTTGCAGCTTCCAGAATAGCGGCAATGTTCTCCATTACTTGCTTTGTTTCGTCATTGATGTTTTCAGTAACAAGTTCTCCTGAAGCTGGGTTTATTGCAATCTGCCCTGAAGCGTATAGCGTATTTCCTGATAATACGGCCTGATTGTATGGTCCGATTGGAGCGGGAGCTTTTTCGGTAAAGATGATTTTTTTCATAATAATTATTTTAATAGAATGTAAATTATCGGTTTGAAGTACTTCGTTTATTCCACTTGATGTCGCTAAGAACCCCTGATTTGATTCCGATAAAGAAATTCCAGTTTGAGTTAGGACCTAGTGGTGTCCAGTTGAAAGCCATTCTCCAGCTTAATAAATCTCTTTCAAAACGAAATTGTGTGAAAGTTACCCCTTTTTGAACGAAATCGTAACCGGTAGAAACTCCACCTTTCCATTTAGGTGTAATGTCCATATTGACAGAAACCATGATAGAATTTCCGGTTATTTTACTTTCTCTGTTTATGTTAGAATAAGTTAATGAATAAGCCATTGTCATGTCCCATGGGATCTTCGAATTAAAGAATTCGGTTATAACATCTTCGCCATCATCTTTTTCCTCTGCAAACTGACTATTGCGGCTATCATTTAAGTCTGTATTAGTGCCAAATAAATCATCTTTACGACCACCATTCCGCTCACTTTGTTTGTTTTCTTCCTTGACTCCTTTATTTGAAAAAGAGTAGTTTAATGTTAAGTTAGCACTTGTCATTCTGAATAAGCTGCCACCATTGTCAATGTTGTAGACGTCCATTCTCTTTCCGGAATTATCAATTGCATAGGGATCTAAAGTAGCACCAAAATTAACATTCATTTTGTTGTCAAAAAGCTGTGTTCCTCCACTTACAAGGACTGGCTGCCAACCTAGGATGTCTTTGCCATCAGCATTAAAATTATAGCTTGTGCTAAAATTTAAGTTGTTTAACAACATTATTTTTTTAGGCTCGGTCTTTGTGCTGTCACGATCTCTCACTTTAGCTTCAAAAGTATTGCTTAAGGCAAAACCAACAATGTTTGAGTTTTCTTTACTAGGAGCTCCGTAAACACCTCCATCAAAGCGTGAATAGGAATTTGATATTCTTCCTGAAGCATCTACATAGTAATTATCATAATATTTTTCAAAACTTGGAGTGTATGAGTATGTAATAGATGGTCTCATAACGTGACGAATCGATTGAATTCTTTTATCATCACCAAAATTAAAAGTACCATAAATGGTAGTTCCTAAATTAGAACTGAAATTGTAAGTTCTGAAAGCATCAAAACCGTTTATTGTCTGATCGACAACTTTGTTTTGAGTTGGATCGTAATTTTTTTCTATTGTTTTTGTAACCCAGGTTTCCTGATAGTTTGTTGATGCTCCCGCACTAAAATACTTGAATATTTTAAAGTTGGTACTAATAGGAATCGATTGTTGGAGTCCAATTTGTGCGTCTCTAAACATTTGAGGTTTAAAGAATAAAGAATCAGTAGTGACAAATCTATTTTGTCCGGTTACATTGTACTGTAAGTTAATGTTTTTAATAAGGCCTTTTTTAACACCGTCTTTACCAACAAAAGGATAGACACGATCAATACTACCTTGTAAGGATGGTAGTGTCATTTGAATTTCTTCTGTTTGTGTATTTTGCTGGTGTGTTGCCGTTAAAGCTATACGAGCCCCGGGAATTGTATTAAAAGTTTTATTATAAGAGATAGACGAACTTAAAGTGTTGTTTAGATTTGAACCAACGTTTGCTTGATTAATAGATTGTTTAAAGTATTTACTGCTACCCATATTCACAGAAGCAGAAAAAGTTGAGTTAGGATTTGATTTGGTGTCTTTCGAATGTGACCACTGAATATTGTAAATATTTTGCTTTGAATAATCAGGGTAACCTCTTTCGCTACTGATCAAATTCTCAAAACGAACATTTACATTTCCACGGTACTTGTATTTTTTTGCATACGAAGATTCAAAACGCATGGCATAACTTCCGTTCGTATAGTAATCTCCTAAAACAGTCAGGTCATAATTATCGCTTAATGCAAAGTAATAACCACCATTTTGCAAAGAGAAACCTCTTGTGTTGGAGTCATTGTAACTTGGTATAATGATTCCTGAAACACTCTTTTCCTGACTCATCGGGAAGTATGCAAAAGGTAAGGCAAGAGGAGTGGGAACGTCTGCAATAACCATATTAGTTAAACCTGTAACTACTTTCTTTCCCGGAATAAACTTTACTTTATTGGTCTGAAAGTAATATTCGGGATTGTCTACATCACTTGAAGTTGTAAAGCGCGCGCCTTTTAAGAAATAAACAGAATCATTCTCTTTTTTAGTAACAGCGGCTTTGATTTTGAATTCGCCTTGTTCCGTTCTGGAATTATAGATTAATGCTTTTTTTGTTTTAAAATTAAAACGGATAGAGTCTGGCTGAACCTCACTTGCTCCTTGCTTGAAATTTGGAAATTGACTCAAAACACCTGCAGAATCTTTTATCCTTCCAGCATAGACTTCATCTTTTTCATAATTCAAAACAATTATACCAGATTTTAACTCTACGTCTTTGTAATATAATTCAGCTTCGTTATATAAGGTAATGAGTTTGTTTTTCTGATCGATTTTCGCATAGTCTTTTGCCCTATACTTTACTTTTCCATCAAGAAAAGTCTTTTTAGGTCGAACAGTGTCCAATTTTACTGTATCTTGTACAGTGGTAGTGGTTTTATCTGTTTGTTTTTCAACAGGTAATGCGTTTTTTTTGATTTTTATCTCTTGCGAATATAATTTACCACATCCTAGTGTTAGGAAAAATGATAATAAAACGATATTAAATAAGTTTGTATGCAAAGGTTTAAATGCTATTTTTGTAAAAGTATGGCTTGTTTTTTGACATGTCAAACTTACATATAATTTTTTGGCAAAAATAATCAATTGTAAAAATTATAGCAGTTGCATTTTATTAAAATTAACTTTTAGATTTATGAACATATTTAACAAAACTAGGCTAATATTTAGTTTTCTTCTAACTATAATTTCATTTTGCGCATACAGTCAGGCAAATGTTTTTAAGGTAACACTTGATGCCGGACACGGTGATCATGACTTTGGAGCCGTCTATAGCGGAAGAATCGAGAAAAATATTGCATTGGCCATTGTGTTAAAAGTTGGAAAAATTTTAGAAGACAGCCCAAATGTTAATGTCATTTATACCCGTAAGACGGATGTTTTTATCGATTTGGTCGAAAGAGCCAATATTGCTAACAGAGCCAACTCAAATATTTTTGTTTCTATCCACTGTAATGCAAACAAAAATACTGCTGCAGACGGAACCGAAACTTATGTAATGGGTTTAAGTAAAGTAGCATCGAATCTTGAAGCTGCGAAAAAAGAGAACTCGGTAATTACTTTGGAGAAAGATTATAAACGTAAGTATGAAGGTTACGATCCGAATTCTCCGGAATCTATGATTGGAATGACCTTAATGCAGGAAGAATATTTAGATAATAGTATTGCATTGGCCAGTAAAATCGAAGATAATTTTGACAGATTAGGAAAAAAACTTCGTCAGGGTGGGGTAAAACAAGCACCATTTATGGTACTGCATAAAGCTTATATGCCTAGGGTTTTGGTTGAAACTGGTTTCGTTTCGAACCCTACTGAAGGAAATATTTTAAATTCGGAAGAAGGTCAAAATGATATCGCCAAAGCTATCGCTGAAGCAATTATAAGTTACAAAAGAGAGTATTTTGGTTCTGGAGTTCCGGAAGTAATGGATGCTAGACCAGCAAAAGATACTGCTAAACCAAAAACGGTTATAGCTGCTCCGACAACAAACAAAAATGCAACAAAAGGAACTATCTTTAAAGTACAATTGATTGCCAGTATTAAAAAGACACCTTTAGAGCCAAAGAACTTTAAAGGACTGAAAAATGTGACGATGTTGTATGAAAATAATATTTATAAATATTTCTACGAGGAAACTTCAGATTATCAGGCGGCACAAAAATATTTGCAAGAAGCTAAAAGTAAAGGATATGGGGCTTCTTTTTTAATAGCATATAAAGACGGAGAAAAAATCAGTATTCAGGACGCCACTAAATAATAGCCACAAGTTCGAATATTTATATTAATTTTGTACAAACACTTAGAATTTTGAAACTAACAAGAGAAATTAAAACGGCTATTTTAGTCATCGCGTCAATTTTATTATTTATTTGGGGCTACAGCTTTTTAAAAGGCAGAGATCTTTTTACAAATTACAAAACATTATATGTAGAATATGATAATGTTGAAGATTTATCACAATCAGCTCCGGTAACCTTAAACGGACTGGGAATTGGTAAAGTAAATAAAATTACAATCAACGAAACAACGGGTAGATTATTAGTTGAACTTCAGTTAAAAACTGATTTTCCAATTTCTAAAACCAGTAAAGCAGCATTATATTCTCCGAGTTTAATCGGAGGAAAACAAATTAAAATTATTCCGAATCTTGCGGATAAAGACCCTGCGGTAGATGGGCAAACCTTGGAAGCAACTATAGAATTAGGATTAACAGAATCTTTAGGCGGTAAAATAGAGCCAATTCAGCAAAAATTAAATCTAATGCTGGCAAACATAAACACGCTTGTTAGCGGGTTAAACAATGTTTTGGATAAAAAAGGCCAGGAAGATTTGAAAAAGTCATTGTCAGAATTGAGTCAGACAATGGAGCAATTTCATAGAGCCTCAGGAAGTCTTAATTCTATTTTAGATACTAACAAAGCACAGATTAATGGAGTGGTAACAAACTTTAATAAAATGTCAAGCAACTTCAATAAAATATCAGATTCTTTAAGTAAAGCCGATCTTGGAAAAACAGTTAGAAACTTAAACCAAACTTTAGCAAAAGTAGATGGTATTATGACTAACTTAAACTCAGGAAAAGGTTCTGCAGGTAAATTATTGAATGATGATGCTTTGTATAATAATTTAGCTAAAACTTCAAAAGAGCTTGAATTATTATTGCAGGATGTTCGATTATATCCAACACGTTATGTAAATGTTTCTCTTTTTGGAAAGAAAAATAAACCATACGTTGCACCTGTAGAAGATGCCAATACAACCGACAAAAAATAATAAGGAATGAGTTATTTAGATAATATTTTATTCGCTATACTTCTGATAGCTGGTTTTGGTTTTTTTGCATCTAGTGTAAAAAAAATAATCAGGAACATAAAATTGGGAGTTGATGTAGATCGAAAAGACAATCCGAAAGCACGTTGGGCAAACATGGCATTGATTGCTCTTGGACAATCTAAAATGGTGAAACGTCCTGTTGCTGGTGTATTGCATATTATTGTATACGTTGGATTTATTATCATAAATATAGAATTACTTGAAATTATCATTGATGGATTATTTGGAACTCATAGAATTTTTGCACCTTATTTAGGTGTAGTTTATGATGTTTTAATTGCTTCATTTGAAATATTGGCAATACTGGTAATTTTTGCTGTTACCGTTTTCTGGATTAGAAGAAACATTGTTAGAATGAAACGTTTTATACATTCAGATTTAAAAGGTTTTCCTAAAAGTGATGCTAATTATATTCTGTATTTTGAAACGGTATTGATGATTTTGTTTTTATTGATGAACGCCTCTGATTTGCATTTACAGAATGTTCCGGGAGGATTTTCTCATTTTTATAAAGCAGGAACTTTTCCTGTAAGTCAATTTATCGCCCCGATGTTTAATGGAATGTCGAATGAGTTGGTTATGATGTTGTTTGAAGTTTTCTGGTGGGTTCATATTGCGGGTATTTTAGTTTTTATGAACTATCTATACTTTTCTAAACACTTACATATTCTTTTGGCTTTTCCAAATACCTATTTTGCAGATTTAAATCCGAAAGGGAAATTTGATAATTTAGAATCGGTTACAAAAGAAGTTAAGTTAATGATGGATCCAAATGCTGATCCGTTTGCAGCAGCGCCGGTTGATGAAAATGCAACGCCGAGTAAATTTGGCGCAAGCGATGTTCAGGATTTAAATTGGGTGCAGTTATTAAACGCTTATACGTGTACAGAATGCGGGCGTTGTACATCAGCTTGTCCGGCAAATCAAACGGGTAAAAAATTGTCTCCTCGTAAAATTATGATGGATACAAGAGATCGTTTGCAGGAAGTAGGAAAAAATATTGATGCCAATAAAGGTGTTTTTGTTCCGGATAATAAAACATTATTAAACGATTATATTACACCGGAAGAATTGTGGGCTTGTACCTCTTGTAATGCTTGTGTTGAAGAATGTCCGGTAAATATTAGTCCGTTGTCTATTATTATGGATATGCGTCGTTATTTGGTGATGGAACAAAGTGCTGCTCCAATGTCATTGAATGCTATGATGACGAATATTGAAAATAATGGAGCACCATGGCAATACAGTCAACAAGACAGATTGAACTGGAAGAACGAGAACTAGAATTAAAAGGTTACTTGTTTAACAGTTTAATTCATTGAATAAAATATAAAGGTTTTTAGTGGAGGTTATAGTAGAGAGAGTGCGATTAACCAATTTAACGATTAACCGATTTAACAACAAAAGAAGATGTCAGAAAGTTTAGTAGTGCCAACAATGGCTGAAATGCTAGCCGAAGGAAAACAGCCAGAAGTTTTATTTTGGGTGGGTTGTGCAGGAAGTTTTGATGATAGAGCAAAAAAAATTACCAAAGCATTTGTACGTATTTTAAATCGTACTAATGTTTCATTTGCAGTTTTAGGTACAGAAGAGAGTTGTACCGGAGATCCTGCAAAACGTGCTGGAAATGAATTTTTGTTTCAGATGCAGGCCATGATGAATATTGAGGTTTTAAATGCATATGAGGCTAAAAAGATTGTTACAGCTTGCCCGCATTGTTTTAATACTTTAAAAAATGAATATCCTGAATTGGGTGGTCAATATGATGTAATTCATCATACTGAATTTTTAAAGTCATTAATCGATGAAGGAAGATTGACTGTTGAAGGCGGCCAGTTTAAAGGGAAAAAAATCACTTTTCACGATCCTTGTTATTTAGGAAGAGCGAATAAAGTATACGAAGCACCTAGAGATTTAATTCAGAAACTTGATGTTGAATTGGTCGAAATGAAACGCTCAAAAGCAAATGGATTATGCTGTGGAGCTGGTGGAGCACAGATGTTTAAAGATGCTGAACCAGGAAACAAAGAAGTGAACGTGTTGCGTACCGAAGATGCTTTAGAAGTACAGCCAGACATCATTGCAGCTGGTTGCCCATTCTGTAACACGATGTTAACTGACGGTATTAAACATCAGGAGAAAGAAGGACAGGTTAAAGTAATGGATATTGCGGAGTTAATTGCTAATGCACAAGATTTGTAAAAAAAGGTTCTGAGCTGCTAAGATACTAAGGTTCTAAGTTTTTGAGCCTGAAACCTGAAACCTGAAACAAATAAACTAAAAGAAAAATTAAAAATGTATATACCTTTTGAAAATTTACCTGGTGAATCCAGAGTTTGGATTTATCAATCAAACAGAAAATTTTCTGAGGAAGAATTTTCTGAAATTGAAACTGACCTAAAAGCTTTTGTTGAAGAATGGGCGGCGCACGGAACGAGTTTAGAAGCTTCGTATTTATTGAAATACAACCGATTTATTATTCTCGCAGTGAATCAGGAAGTACAAGCAGCTACAGGATGTTCTATTGATAGCTCTGTTGAATTTATTCAGAGTTTAGAGAAAAAGTACAACGTTGATTTGTTAGATAAAATGAACGTAACTTTTAAAAATGGCGAACATATCGCACACAAGACATTAATCGATTTCAAGAAAATGGTTAAAGATAAATCAGTTTCTGAGAATACGATTGTGTTTAATAATTTGGTAAACAATATCGAGGAATTTAATGAATCTTGGGAAGTTCCTGCTGCTGATAGCTGGCATAGCAGATTTTTCTAAGAGAAGTTTATAATATATGAAAAGGCATAAAATTTAGGTTTTATGCCTTTTTTGTTAGACGAAATACTAGTTAAAGACATGAAAAAATGAAGATTAGAAAGATAAAAATAATTATAATGCTTTTCATTCTGATAATGATTGAATATTTAGTATTGGATTATTATACAGGTAGAATGTTTTATGGTTTGCATCCGCCTGATTGATAGTTACTAAATTTTCAAGTATTACTTTCTTATAAAAACAAAAACCTCTATACTAGCCCCGATGGGAGCGATATCCTTTTATGGTGGGGTTCACCATAAAAGATATAGTGGACAGCGGGACGGGTCGTTCTTTTGAAAATGAAACTTCTGCTCCTGATAAAAAATATGAATTATTAGTTATGAATTATGAGTTTGACTGAGACAAAAGGGCTTATAAAGATTTTGTTAAACTAAAAGATATAAGAATTTTAAGAAGTCTATGATCTAATGGTTTAAGCAAGTTTAATATTCTAAAGATCTAACAATCTAATAATCTGATAAATCGAATATTCACAAAAATCTAACAAATGAATACTTCGATTAAACGTGATTTTTGAGTACTTTCGTAGTACTAAATTTAATACATGAAAATAGCAATAGTTTGTTATCCGACATTTGGCGGAAGTGGGGTTGTAGCCACAGAATTAGGCCTCGAATTAGCCAGACGCGGACACGAAATCCACTTTATTACCTACAGTCAGCCGGTTAGGTTGGCACTTTTAAATCCTAATGTTCATTATCACGAAGTAAACGTTCCTGAATATCCTCTTTTCCATTATCAGCCTTACGAATTGGCTTTGTCAAGCAAATTGGTTGATATGGTGAAATTATATAAAATTGAAGTTCTTCATGTACATTATGCAATTCCACACGCGTATGCAGGCTATATGGCCAAGCAAATGCTAAAAAACGAAGGAATTAATTTGCCGATGATTACAACGCTTCACGGAACGGATATTACATTAGTTGGAAATCATCCATTTTATAAACCAGCCGTAACTTTCAGTATCAATAAATCAGATTATGTTACTTCGGTTTCACAGAGTCTGAAGGATGATACCTTGAAATTATTCAAAATCAAGAATAAAATAAAGGTAATTCCAAATTTTATTGAATTGGATAAAGTTAAGAAAGATCCGACTGCTCCTTGTCACCGTTATGTTATGGCGAAGGAAAATGAGCGCATTATTACTCATATCAGTAACTTTAGAAAAGTAAAACGTATTCCGGATATTATTAAGATTTTCTATAATATTCAGAAAGTGATGCCTGCTAAATTAATGATGGTGGGTGATGGTCCTGAAAAAGAGAAAGCGGAGATTCTATGCATGGAATTAGGGATTTACGATAAAGTAATTTTCTTTGGAAACAGTAATGAAATCGACAAGATTTTATGTTTGACAGATTTGTTTTTGCTTCCGTCTGAAACAGAAAGTTTTGGTTTGGCTGCTTTAGAAGCAATGGCTTGTGGTGTTCCGGTTATTTCCAGCAATTCAGGTGGGCTTCCCGAAGTTAATTTTGATGGCGTTTCCGGATATTTGAGTAATGTTGGAAATGTTGAGGAAATGGCTGCAAATGCGATTAAAATTCTGGAAAATGATGAAGTTTTAAATAAGTTTAAAGAGAATGCTCTTGAAGTGGCAAAGAAATTTGATATCAAAAACATACTTCCAATATACGAAGCCCTATATCAAAAAGCAATTGATGATTATAAAGGTTAGAAACATTAATTTTAAAGTAACGTAAATGAAAAAAGTAATTTCGGTTTTAGCAGTTTTTGTTTTAATTTCTTGTGGAGCAAAAAAAACATCAGATTCAAAAGCATTGTATGAAGTTTTAACAACACAATCAGACGGCGGTGGAAATATCAAGTTTTATGAAATTTTGACAGAACCAAATGAGATCAAAATGTTAGAAAATGATCCTCTTTTGGCTGATAAAATGAAACAGGCTGATATTAATACTTCTAACTATGTTATTTTGAACATGGGGGAGAAAAATACTGGTGGGTATTCTATTGGAGTTGAAAAAGTAGAAGAAACCGATAAAAATATTATTATCACTGTTAAAGAAAATAATCCGGCTGCGGATGCTATGACAATACAAGTGATTACTTATCCTTATACAGTCGTGAAAGTTCATTCAAAAAAAGAAATTATTATTAAGTGATTTCTCGACTTACAACAAGTACACTTTGACTTCGCTTAGTGTGACAAATAAAAAAAACCTGTCGTAATTTAAGGCGACAGGTTTTTTTACAATTATTTTTTAATTTTTATTTAGAATTTGAATTTGATTCCTAAACCAACATCAAATCCAAAGTTGTCATCGTCATAATATCCTGAACCAATTTCAGGTCTTGCATCTAATGATAATAAAATAGGCACTTCTTTAAATCCATATTCAATACCAATATCTCCTGCAGCAAAAACGTAAGTTCCGCTATCATTATATTTTACATTATTGTTGTAGTAATCATGATCCCACGCTGCGATACCAGCACCAACACCAGCGTACCAGTTAAAACCTCCATCGATGTTCCAAACCCATTGGTAAAGACCAACTGCTTTAATAGCGTCAACGTCGCTACTGTTTCTCCATCCTAAATCAAACTCAAGTCTGTTTTTTTGAGATAAACCTCTTTGGTATGATATCTCTCCTCCAAATCCGTTATTGTCTCCTAAACGTAATCCAAGGGCGTTTTTAGCGATGTCTTGTGCTTGAGCTGTAAACGCTAATCCAAATAGCATAATGGCAGATAAAATGATTTTTTTCATAAAAAATGGTTATTAATTTTTGTCAAATGTATAATTAGGACCAATCATAGAACGTATAAGATTCCTTAATATTGTTATATAATTCACATTTTATGCATTTGTCAACTCGCATGTTAAAATGCGGAGGTCAATAATAACGCCATGTTTCTTGTTTTTAGATAGTTATTTCTTTGTTATAAAGGAAGTAATTAACTGGGAAGCAACAATGTCTTCCATTTCAAATAAATTTTCATCTTCTCCAGTTAAATTTGATTCAGCGTAAGAAAATAATTTCCAACGTTTTTTATGATATTCCAATGCTGTTAAATTTTCAACCCAATCACCAGAGTTCAGGTATAAAGTAGATCCGTGTTTGTTTTCTTTGGTAACAATTTTTGGTTCATGAATATGTCCGCAAATTACATAATCATATTTTTTTTCGATGGCCAAATCAGTTGCTGTAGTTTCGAAATCTGAAATAAACTTCACTGCTTTTTTTACGCTGGCTTTAATTTTTTTTGAAAATGAGTATGGTTCGCGACCTAGTTTTGCTAAACACCAATTGGCAAATCGATTGCTCAGAATTAAATAATCATAGCCTAAACCGCCTAATTTTGCTATCCATTTGGAGTGCTGTACAGAAGCATCAAAAACATCTCCATGAAAAATCCAGGCTTTTTTATCGTCTAAATCTAAAACAAGTTTATCTAGCAACGCAAAATTCCCCATATTCATGTCGCTGAATTTACGAAGGATTTCATCATGGTTTCCAGTGATGTAATACACTTTTGTACCTTTAGTAGCCATCCCAATAATTCGTTGAATGACTCTTAAATGCGCTTTAGGAAAATATGATTTTCTAAATTGCCAGGCATCAATAATGTCGCCGTTTAGGACTAAAGTTTTTGGTTTAATGCTTGATAAGTAGTTGTTTAGTTCTTTGGCGTGGCTTCCGTAAGTCCCTAAATGAACATCAGAAAGAATAACCAATTCGACATTTCTTTTTTTCAATTTTTCTTGATTTGAAGTTTAGCAAATAAAAGAAAACTGAAGTAGTTTTGTTTTATCAAAAGGTTATCAATTTGGCTTCAATTTTAATAAATTATGATTTTTAGCCAACTTAACCTTTACTTAATAATACCAACTTTAAATTTTTTAATTTAATTCATAAAACTTACATTTGCTCAAAACAAATTACAATGGCAGGAAATAGCTACGGCACCCTATATAAAGTTACAACATTTGGAGAATCTCATGGTGAAGCTTTAGGCGGAATTATAGATGGATGTCCATCAGGAATACAACTTGATTTAGAAGCAATTGAAGTTGAAATGTCTCGAAGAAAACCAGGACAATCAGCAATTGTAACACAAAGAAAAGAACCAGATGCAGTTCAGTTTTTATCTGGAATTTTTGAAGGAAAAACAACCGGAACTCCGATTGGTTTTATTATCCCGAATACCAATCAAAAATCAGATGATTACTCGCATATAAAAGATAACTACAGACCAAGTCATGCAGATTACGTATACGATCAAAAGTATGGTTTTCGTGACTATCGCGGAGGCGGAAGAAGTTCTGCAAGAGAAACTGCCAGTAGAGTAGTGGCGGGTGCTATTGCAAAACAAATGTTACCTGAGATTAAAATTAATGCTTACGTTTCATCTGTTGGGCCAATTCATTTGGATACTCCTTATCAGGATTTGGATTTTTCAAAAATTGAAAGTAATCCTGTTCGTTGCCCGGATGAAAAATCGGCTGCAATTATGGAAGAATATATTCGTGATATCCGTAAACAAGGGGATACTGTTGGGGGTATTGTTTCATGTGTAATTCAGAACGTTCCGGTTGGTCTGGGCGAACCAGTTTTTGATAAATTGCATGCAGAACTTGGCAAAGCAATGCTTTCTATCAATGCGGTAAAAGGTTTTGAATACGGAAGTGGATTTTCAGGATCTGAAATGAAAGGAAGTGAGCACAATGACTTATACAATCCTGACGGAACTACAAAAACAAATCTTTCCGGCGGAATTCAGGGCGGAATTAGTAACGGTATGGATATCTACTTTAGAGTAGCCTTCAAACCTGTTGCAACTATCATGCAGACTCAGGATTCATTAGATAATAAAGGAAATATTACACCAATGACAGGTAAAGGCCGTCATGATCCGTGTGTAGTACCTCGTGCAGTGCCAATTGTTGAGGCAATGGCGGCGATTGTTTTGGCTGATTTTTATTTGATCAACAAAACATATTAATAAAAGTTAAGGCAGTGAGGGTCTTAATATTTTAATTTAAAACAAACAAATTAATGCAGCAAATTACAGAAACCAAAAAAAAATCATTTCTTTCAGGACTAACCGGGCAAATTATAATTGCAATGGTTCTTGGAGCTACTTTAGGAATTATATTGCACAATTATATTTCGCCAGAAGCAGCGCAATCGTTTAGCAATAAAATAAAAATGTTAGCCACCGTATTTATACGATTGGTACAAATGATTATTTCGCCTTTAGTATTTACCACTTTAGTAGTTGGAATTGCCAAACTTGGAGATATAAAAACGGTTGGAAGAATTGGAGGAAAGGCGCTTGGATGGTTTTTTACAGCTTCTTTTATATCCTTATTAATTGGTTTGTTTTATGTCAATATTTTAGAACCGGGAGTAGGTTTAAAATTAGATCATGTCGACATGGCAGCAGCCTCAGAAGTAACGGGTAAAACTAAAATACTTTCTATTGAGAATTTTGTTGAGCATATTGTTCCTAAAAGTATTTTTGAAGCAATGGCAACTAATGAGATTTTACAGATTGTAATATTCTCAATCTTTTTTGGATTGGCAGCAGCTTCATTAGGAAGTACTGTGAAGCCAGTAATTAATGCATTAGATAAAGCGTCGCATATTGTTTTGAAAATGGTAAACTATGTAATGAACTTTGCTCCAATTGGAGTTTTTGGGGCCATTGCGGGTGTGTTTGCTGTAAGAGATGCTGAGGAGTTAGTAATTACCTATTTTAAATTCTTTGGATCGTTCCTAATAGGAATCAGTACATTATGGGTTATTTTAATCGCAGTTGGTTATATTTTCCTGAAAGGAAGAATGACAGAGTTATTAAGACGTATTATTGGACCATTGGCAATTGCTTTTGGAACAACTAGTAGTGAAGCTGTTTTTCCAAAATTAACTGAGGAATTGGAAGAGTTTGGTGTAAAAGATAAAATCGTATCTTTTATGTTACCGCTTGGATATTCTTTTAATCTGGACGGGAGTATGATGTACATGACTTTTGCCAGTATATTTATCGCGCAATTTTATGGCGTTCACCTGGATATAGGTACTCAGATGGTAATGCTTTTGGTTTTGATGTTAACCAGTAAAGGAATTGCAGGTGTTCCAAGAGCTAGTTTAGTGGTGGTTGCGGCAACATGTGGTATGTTTGATATTCCGGTTGAAGGAATCGCATTAATTTTACCTATTGATCACTTTTGTGATATGTTTAGAAGTGCTACAAATGTTTTAGGAAATGCTCTTGCAACTTCTGTAGTTGGGCAATGGGAAAATAATAAGGAAATAGAAGCTAATTTTGAAAAATAAATAAGAAAATATTTATATATATTGTCAATTAAGATAAGATTAAAGAGATAAAAAAATAAAAGAAAAAGCTGTATTTTTAAAGTAAATACAGCTTTTTTTTATTTTTAAGCGTATATTTGAGAAAATTAGCCGACCTATGCCCCGTATGCGGATTTTTTTTCTTCTTATGTTATTTCTGAATTGTTTTTTCAATTCAGCGAATGCGCAATCGGAAATAATTTCAGATGCGAAAATTAATAAACTTGTTAAGCAGGCCTGGGAAGATTTTAAGGAGACCAATTTCGAAAAATCATTAATTACTTCGCGTGTAGCCTTAAATTATGCAACCTCCTCAAAAAATAATTATTTAATCGCAAAATCCTATAAGATTATTGCAGGCAATTATAATGAATTATCAGAGTTTGATAAGGCTATTTTTTTCTATAATAAAAGTTTAAATTACGCCAATAAAACCGATAACGATTCGATAAAATATAGTCTTCATAATAATTTAGGGAATATATATTGTTTTGAAAAAAAACAGTTTGATAAAGGAATTAGTTATTATAAAAAATCAATTGCTTATAGCTTAAAAATAAACAACATCAGTCAGGTTTATTTTACAAATGTAAATATTGCCTGGGCTTATTTTGATATAGGAAAATTTAAAGAGGGTTACCCTTATTTAAAGTTTGTAGGCAACAACATTGAGAAATATGGTGATGAATCAACAGAAATTGTTGTAAACATGTTGAATGGAATGTATGCCAGTTTCAGAAATGAAAATGACATAGCAAATGTTTATTTTATAAATGCAATAGAAGCAGGAAAAAATAGCGATGAGAAATCAGATTTGTCCTATGCCCATTTAGAATATTCCAAGTTTTTAACTAAAATGGAGAAATATAAAGAAGCTTACGAAAGCCTAACTTCATACAATAAAATTACAGAAGAATTATATAACGAAGAAAAACTTAAAAAAGCTTCGATAGCAGGTTTTAATCTTGAATTGGACGAATACAAAAGACAAATTGATAAAATTGAAAATGAAAAAATTTCACAATATCAAAGTCTTAAAAAATCCCGGATTATTGTAATTCTGTTTGTTTTGATTTCACTTATTCTGATTTTTTTGATTATTACCCTGATTAAAAATATTAGATTTAAAAAACAAAACAATTTAGAGCTTTTAAAAGCAAAAGAAATCGCAGAAGAAGCCTCACTACTCAAAACTCAGTTTATATCGACTATAAGTCATGAATTGCGTACACCTCTGTACGGTGTTGTTGGTATTACGAATATGTTATTAGAAGAACATAAAGAATTATCTCAAAGTCAGCATTTGAGTTCATTGAAATTTTCTGCACGTTATTTATTGTCTTTGGTAAATGATATTTTGCAGATTAATAAAATTGAGGAAAATAAAGTTGTTCTTGAAAATCTGACATTTAATATTTCAGATGAAATTACAATGATTAAAAATTCACTTTCTTTTCTGTCACAGAAAAACAATAATAAAATTAAGGTTGATATTGATCCGTGTATTCCTGAGTATTTGATTGGTGATAAACTGAGATTGGCTCAGATACTTATGAATTTAGTTAGTAATGCACTAAAATTTACTAAAGATGGTGAAGTAGAAATCATTGTTAAGCTTAGTAAAGTTGAAGAAAGAATTTATTTTTTAGAGTTTCATATTATAGATAATGGTGTTGGAATTGCTGTTGTAGATCAAGGCAAAATTTTTGAAAAATTTGTTCAGGTTGGAAGAAAAGACGAAGATTATCAGGGAACCGGATTGGGATTAAGTATAGTGAAAAGACTTTTAGGACTTTTTGGAAGTACGATCAATTTGGAAAGTGATATTGGTGCAGGAACTTCATTTTCATTTGTAATTCCGTTTGAACATAATCCTCAAAAAACCAAGAATATTATTAATGAAATAGAGGTTGATTTAACATCTAATGAAGTATATAAAATTTTAATTGTTGAAGATAATCTGATCAATCAGTTGGTTACAAAAAAGATTATTGAAAAAAATAATTATGTATGTAAAGTAGTTGATGATGGTTTTAAAGCTTTAGAAATTTTAGAAAATGAAAATTTTGACCTAATTTTAATGGATATTAATATGCCTTTGATGAATGGATTTGAAACAACTAAAAGAATTCGTTTGCAAGATGTAAAAACTCCAATTGTAGCCTTAACTGCTTTTGATAAAGACGAAATAACAGATGAAGCAATTTCAGCTGGAATAAATGATATTATAGTGAAACCGTTTGAACCAGTTAAACTATTTAAAATTATCAGTTACTTAATAAAAGAAACAAAAAACGTTGGTTAATACCAACGTTTTTTGTTTTGCTTAGAAGCGTTTGATTTTCTTGATTTATGAGCCCCGCCGCTTCGGTTAGAATTTTTCGGCTTTTCTGCTGTTGCTTCCGGGCTTCCGGAATGCCACGGATAAGGATGGTCGTTAATTGTCTTTACATCTACTTTTATTAGTTTTTGAATGTCTTTCCAATAGGGTTCTTCATCTTTACCACAAAATGAAATAGCAATTCCACCATTTCCTGCACGTCCGGTTCTTCCAATTCGGTGAACATAGGTTTCAGGAATATTAGGCAAATCAAAGTTGATTACAAATGGCAATTGATCGATGTCGATTCCTCTTGCAGCAATATCTGTAGCGACAAGAACACCAACTTCTTTATTTTTAAATGCATCCAAAACACGTTGTCTTGCATTTTGTGATTTATCACCGTGAATAGCCTCAGCAGGAATATCTTTTTTACGAAGTGCTTTTACAACATTATCTGCGCCATGTTTGGTTCTTGAAAAAACAAGTACATTTGATAAGTTTTCATTTTTTATTAAATGATATAATAAATTTCTTTTCTCTGTTTTTTCAACAAAATAAACACGTTGTTCTACAGTTTCAGCAGTTGATGAAACTGGAGAAACTTCTACTTTTGCAGGATCTTGCAAGAACATTTCAGCCAGTTCACGAATCGCAATTGGCATCGTCGCAGAGAATAATAAAGTCTGGCGGTTTTTAGGAGTTAATTTTACGATCTTTTTCACATCGTTTATAAATCCCATATCCAGCATTTGATCGGCTTCATCTAAAACCAAGGTGTGTAAATGATCTAAATCAAGAAATCCTTGTTTTTGTAAATCCAGTAATCTCCCCGGAGTTGCTACCAAAATGTCAACACCATTTTTTAAAGTGTCAACCTGGGGATTTTGAGAAACGCCACCAAAAATGGTTAATTGCGTTAAGTTGGTGTATTTAGCATAAGTATCAAAACTTTGTCCAATCTGAACCGCTAATTCACGTGTTGGTGTAACTATAAGGGCACGAATTACTTTGGCTTTTTTTGTTGAACCAACAATTCGGTGTAACTGATGTATGATTGGAATAGCAAATGCCGCTGTTTTTCCTGTACCCGTTTGCGCGCACCCAATTAAATCTCTTCCTGATAAAACGATCGGGATAGATTGTTCCTGAATGGGAGTGGGGTTTAGGTAGCCTTCTTCAAATACGGCTTTTTGTATACTTTTTGAAAGTGATAAATCTTCGAATAACATATCTTAGGTATTAAGATTTTAGTTTAAAGTACTAAAATTCTGTGCAAAGATAGGTTTATTCAGCCAATCGTTTATTTGAATTGGGGTTTATTTGGGAAATACACTAATTTTTGGTTATTTAAATTTCAGTTAAGATTAAATTTTTTCGTTGTTTGCCTTAATGAAATCGGTTATCAAATAGCCAATTAGTTTTCCTATTAAATTGTTGTTTGGAGAATCAGCTAAATCTGGTGCTCCTTCGCAAATGTGTAAATAAGTGGCATTTTTATGTTGTCCAAAGAAAGAAACAAACTGTCTTAATTCTTCTACTGAGAATCCACTAATCGTCATGGCACTACTGGCGATATTTGGAATGGCGTCCAAATCAATTTCGATACCATAAGAATCATTTTTGATAAATTCTAAGGCCATAATCATTTCCTTGTTGAATTCTTTTTCTTTTCGAATATTTACACTGTCATACGTATTATAACGTACACGATCTTCTAATTTTTTAATGATATCCAGAACACTTTTTGATGTATAATTTTCATGCAAACCAAAAATGAAGTATTTTTTCAGAAAACCTTCTTCATAAGCATAAGAGAAACCGTTTCCGCTGTGACGTCCTTCTAAAATTCTGAAATCAGAATGGGCATCAAAATTAATGGCGTTTATAGGTTTTCCTTTGGCTAAAGCTGAACCTTTTATATTTCCATAGGCATTGTTATGTCCTCCACCAATAATAATTGGAGTCTTTCCTGCTTTGACAATAGTAAAAATAATATGTGAAACTTCCTTGTCAATTTTTTCAACTAACTGACTTAATTTTGAACGGTCGTCGATGTCGTTAAAATCCAGATTTTCAACATCGCGCATTTCTTCAGCAACATTTATTTGCCCTAAAACAATAATCTGACTTCCTTTTGAAAAACGATTATGCTGAATATTAGCGATGCTTTTTATAGCACATTGCCATGCCGATGCAGCTCCGGGTCTTCCGTAATTTGCACGCACGCCAATATCTTCAGGAATTCCCAAAAGCACATATTTAGCCTCACTTTCTTTTAGAAAAGTAATTTTGTCAACACCTTTCGGGATGACAATCATCTTTTCTCCAAACTTTATTTCACCACTTCGGTGGTTTGTAACTTTTGCTAAATCATTAACAGTAAAAGGAATTAGTTTCTCCATAAAAAAAAATATTGCTCAAAAATAATATAATTGTATTAACTTACGTTATTAGGATATATTAATTCTTAAATTTGTTTTTAAAGAAAATTATTAAATATGGAAAACCCAAAGAACAACAACTCAAGTCTAAAAGCGGTAATCGCAGTTTTAGCAGTCCTATTGATCGGTAGCTTAGTGTATATTTTTAAATTGTCTTCTGATACAGAAGTAGTTAAAACAGAGCTTACAACAACCATGACAGAAAAAGAATCTGTTATGAAAGATTTACAAGAATTGAAGTCAACTTATGATGCTGCTATCGCTGAAAACACATCAATGTCTGATGAACTAATCCAGGAAAGAGACAAAGTGGTCGCTTTGATGGACGATTTGAATAAATCTAAAGGAGATGTATCTAAATACAGATCTCAGGTTCAGGCAATGCAAGGTAAAATGAAAACTTTAGTTGCTGAAAACGATGAATTGAAAAAACAAAATGGTGTTCTTACAGTTCAAAGAGACAGTACAATTGTGGTTTTAGGAGAGTCGAAAAAATACAATGAAGTATTAGTTGGTCAAAATGAAGAATTGGCTAAAACGGTTGAAAAAGGTTCTAAATTATCAGTTTTAAATACTAAAACAATTGCTTACAAAGTAAAAGGTTCTGGTAAACAAGTTGAAACAGATAAAGCAAGTCGTGCTGATGTTTTAAAAGTTAGTTTTACAATTGCTGAGAATCAAATCGCAAAATCTGGAGATAAAACCTATTATGTACAGGTTATTGACAGTAAAAACAATGTTTTAGGAGATAAAAAAACAGAAACTTTTGGTGATAACACATTGACTTATAGTTTTAAAACTACTGTTCAATATGAAAATAAATCTGTAAATGTTTCTGAAGATTTAATTGGTAAAGATTTCGAAAAAGGGACTTATTTTATCAATGTTTTTGATAATGATGAGTTAGTTTCTAAAACTAGTTTCTCTTTGAGATAATAGCGTCCATCGGGATAAATACCACTAAAATATTAAAGGTCTGTGAAGTTTTTTACAGACCTTTTTTTATTAAAAAGAATTTTTAAAAATTAGTTCAGAATTTCTCCTTCCAGAAAAACACTTTCAATTAGATTACTACCAAAAGCATATGGAATCTGATAATAAGACGAAATTGGCTTTGTTAGTATTAAATTTGCTTTTTTTCCCTTTGTAATACTTCCATGGGTTTCTGAAAGTCCCATTGCATAAGCGCCGTTTATTGTTGCTGCGTTAATAGCTTCTTCAGGAGTCATTTTCATTTTGATGCAAGCCGTTGCGACCACAAAATTCATATTTCCGGATGGAGTAGAGCCGGGATTAAAATCTGTTGCCAAAGCAAGAGGTAAACCTGCTTTTATCATTTCGCGTGCAGGTGTATATGGAATACTTAAAAAGTAAGAACACGAAGGCAATGCCACAGGCATCGTTTCAGTGTTTTTTAAAGCTTCGATATCTTCCGGGTTCATAATTTCGAGATGATCAACAGAAAGGGCCTTAAATTTGATTCCAGACTGAATTCCTCCAATAGAGTTGAATTGATTAACATGAATTTTTGGCTTTAAGCCAAATTGAATACCGGCTTCCATTATTTTCTCTGTTTCTTCTACAGAAAAATAACCTGTTTCACAAAAAACATCAATATAATCGGCCAATTTGTTTTGTGCTATTTCAGGAAGCATCTTGGTTATAATTTCATCAATATAACCTTGTTTGTTTTCTTTATAATGCACAGGAAAAGCATGTGCACCTAAAAAAGTTGCTTTAATCGAAATTGGATAATTCTCTGCCAATTTTTTAATAACACGAAGCATTTTCAATTCACCTTCAACGGTAAGCCCGTAGCCTGATTTTATTTCGACAGCTCCGGTTCCTAAATGCATGACTTCCTCTAATCGAAGTTTTGATTGCTCGTAAATTTCTTCTTCAGAAGTTTCGTTGAGTTTTTTAGCCGAATTTAAAATCCCACCTCCACGATTAGCGATTTCTTCATAGCTAAATCCGTTGATTCTGTCTACAAATTCCTGTTCGCGATTTCCTGCGTATACAATATGCGTATGACTGTCGCACCATGTTGGAAGAATAATTCGGTCATTTGCATCAATAATTTTATCTGCTTTGATTTCGGGAAGATTTTCCATCGATCCAAAATCTTCAATCAGATTATCTTTTAGAATAAGAAAAGCATTTTTTATGGTGGGAAGAATTGCCATTTCAGCTCCTGAAACCTTAGAAACTGATGTTTCCCGAACCTGAAGCAGTTCTTTTATATTTTTAATTAGAGTAATCATTACTATTGATTTAGTTGTTTATGTAGTGCTATAAAACATGAATTTCACAAATTATCACTAATCTACTCGTGAAAATTTGTGAAATTCGTGTTTAAATAATTTTGTTCTTATTCAGAAACCGTTATTTCAAATATTTTGCTCCAGTTTTTACCTGTTACGAAAATAGTTTTAGTTTTCGGGTTGTAGGCAATTCCGTTTAAAACATCATCTTTGGTTATGTCTGTCATAAATTTACGCAAACCTGACATGTCAAGGATTCCTTCAACAGCTCCTGAAGTTGGATTTACAACCGCAATAGCGTCTTTAAACCAGACATTGGTGTAAATTTTTCCATTTATCCATTCTAATTCATTAATGGCTTTAATTTTAGAAGCTCCGGAGTATACATTTACATAATCAATCATTTTTTGAGTTGCAGGATCCATTTTCCAGATTTTTTCTGTTTTATCAGTTTGGTAAATATATTTTCCGTCATTTGTCATTCCCCAGCCTTCTATATCTTTGTCGTAAGTAAATGTTTTTTCTAGTTTAAGGGTTTTTGCATCGTAAATAAATCCCGTTTTATTTTGCCAGGTTAATTGAAATAATTTACCATTGATGAAGGTAATTCCTTCTCCAAAGTATTTTTTATCCAAATCTATTTGTTTGTAAATTTTACCTGTCTTATAATCGTATTTTCTCAAATAAGAAGCGCCTTCTTGTCCTGTGCTTTCATACAAAGTGTCATTATAAAACTCTAACCCTTCAGTAAAAGATTTTTTATCGTGCGGATACGAATTGACAACTTTATATTTTAATAATTTTGGTTCAATATCAGAAACAAGTTCTACGCGTTTAGTAGCATCCGAAGAATCAGAGCCAAAATAAACAGTGGCTTTTAAGTATTGATAACCTAGTTTTTGATCTTTTAATTCAAATTTGAATTTTTCAGCTCCTTTTGTACTTCCGACTTTTATATCGTTAATAAAGTAGGCAATACTATCGATTTCCTTTGCATTTGGATTTAAAACTGAGATTGAAATGGCTTCTTGTGGTAAAAAATGAGCAGGAAAAGCAGAATCATCAATAGTAAAAAAAGAATTTTCACCTTTATTTTTATCTCCACATCCAATTAATGTGATTCCTAATAAAATGACAGTTAGGAAGTTATATTTTTTCATAGTTAAAAATTTGAATAAGCCAATATACGACGATATTTTTATAGCAACAAAGCTCTTGCAAAAATATAAAAAGATTGTATATTTGCACCGGCAAGTCCTACACGACCAGCTCCTGCAGACTCCCCCAGGATGGGAACATAGCAAGGGTACGTGGTTGAGCGGTGCGATGTAGGTCGCTTGCCATTTTTTTATTTTTTTAGATTTAATACAAAAGTAGTCTTCCTTCGGGAGGATTTTTTTATTTTTGGACCTGTCGGAAGTTAGAAGTTATATGTGAGAAGTTAGAAGTTTATCTCCTACATCGAGCTCTAATCACAGACAATCACGTTTAACCTATAACATTTAACATCTAACTAAAAAATGAGTAAAGTCGTTTTAATTACCGGAGGATCTTCAGGGATTGGAAAATCTATTGGAGAATTTTTGCATAAAAAAGGTTTCGTTGTTTACGGAACGAGTAGAAATCCCGAAAAAGTTTTGAATTCAATTTTCCCGTTAGTTGCTTTAGATGTTCGAAACGTCGAATCTATTCAATCTGCTGTAGCCAGGATTATTGCAACTTCAGGGCGATTAGATGTTGTGATAAATAATGCCGGAGTTGGCATTACAGGTCCATTAGAAGAAATTCCGATGGAAGAGATCAAAAATAATTTCGAAACCAATTTTTTCGGTCCAATCGAAGTAATGAAAGCGGTTTTACCAAAAATGCGTGAACAAAAATCGGGCTTGATTATCAATATAACGTCAATTGCAGCTTATATGGGATTGCCTTACAGAAGTGTTTATTCGGCATCAAAGGGAGCTTTAGAATTGATTACTGAGGCTTTACGAATGGAAGTAAAGTCATTTGGAATTGAAATTACAAATGTGGCACCAGGTGATTTTGCCACCAATATTGCTTCTGGACGTTATCATGCACCGGTTATACAAGGGTCTGCTTATGAAAAAGTGTATGGAGATACTCTTGCAACGATGAATGAACATGTTGATGCAGGAAGTAATCCGAATGAAATGGCAGAGGCGATTTATAAAATTATGCAACAAAAAAGGCCTAAAGTACACTACAAAGTTGGTGTTTTTATGCAGAAATTTTCTATTGTACTAAAACGCGCTCTTCCAGATAAAGTTTATGAAAAAATGTTAATGAATCATTATAAATTGTAGGCGCAAATACTGTTTTCATTTTTTAAGTTTAATTTAAAATTGATTTTGAAATTGTTATTGCTATTGATTTTGTAATTTTGCACCGAATTTTTAAACACACAATTAAATATAAATAGATATGAAGTTTTTTATTGATACAGCTAATTTAGCGCAAATTAAGGAAGCACAGGCATTAGGTGTTTTAGATGGTGTAACAACAAATCCATCATTGATGGCAAAAGAAGGTATTACCGGAAAAAATAACATTTTGAAGCATTATGTTGACATCTGTAATCTTGTAGAAGGAGATGTAAGTGCTGAAGTAAATGCGTTGGATTATGATGGAATGATTAAAGAAGGTGAAGAATTAGCTGAATTGCATGATCAAATCGTAGTGAAATTACCTATGACTAAAGAAGGTGTAATGGCTGCGAAATATTTCTCAGATAAAGGAATTAAAACAAACGTAACACTTGTATTTTCAGCTGGACAAGCTTTATTAGCAGCAAAAGCCGGAGCAACTTATGTTTCTCCTTTTATTGGTCGTTTAGATGATATTTCTACAGACGGTTTAAATTTAATCGAAGAGATTAGATTGATATATGATAATTACGGATATGAAACTCAAATTTTAGCAGCTTCTGTACGTCATACAATGCACATTGTAAACTGTGCTAAAATTGGTGCAGATGTTATGACAGGTCCTCTTTCTGCAATTTATGGATTATTGAAACACCCTTTAACAGATATTGGATTAGCACAATTTGTGGCTGATTTTGAAAAAGGAAATAAATAATAAAATTTAAAACATTATCAAAGCGCTATCTTTTCTTGTAAAAGATGGCGTTTTTTTTATTATTTTTATTCATCAAATAACCCACATATGAAAAAAATAATAGTATTATTCGTGTTGTTAATGTCTGGTTTGCAGATAAATGCACAGGCTAAAGTTTTGAAATCAGTAAATGAAGCGGGTGATGTTGCTACTTTTGAATTAGATTGTACAGTAAAATTTCAGACACTTGCCAAAGGGTTGAGATATAATATAACACGTCATGAATTTAAAGGTCCGGAAATGAAAAACTCCTATCGTTTGCTCCTGGTAATGGATGGGTTTTATTCTAAAACATTAAATAAGGAAATGACTATCTCGGCAGTTTTAAGTGATGGAACTGTAATTGAAGCCAGAAAAATAATTGAAGACGATGGTTTTTTTGATGGTGCTTGTACATTGAAAATTAAAGATCCTAAAGCGCTTTTAGAAGCCAATATTGATAAAATTATTGTTCATGCCGATAAAGAAGTTGTTTATACATTATCCGAGCAAAACAAAGCTATTTTTAAGAAAAACTTGAACAACATTATTACCGCAAAATAAGATATAATTAGTTTTAATATGAAACAAAAAAATCCCAAATTCCAATTGGTAAAAATTGGAATTTGGGATTTTTTAATTGTTATTTTATAGTTTAGTGACCTCCGCCACCGCCTTCAACGTGATTAATTCCTTGTCTTTTTAGTATTTTAGGACAATAAAAACCGTAGAATCCTAAGTATGCAAATCCGATTAATGGAACAATATAAGAGAAATGTGTCCATGTAATTCCGAAAATTCCTTCAGGGCTGGTAAGGTCAATATCACAGATACTTCCCTGAACCAAAGGAATAACTCCTCCTCCAAGAATCATCATAATTAAAAATGAAGATGCTTTTCCTGTGTTTTTTCCTAAACCTGCAATCGCTAAATCGAAGATAGAAGGCCACATGATAGAAAGGAATAAACCTCCTGAGATAAAGAAGAATTTAGCAATTGAAGGATCTGGACAAACCAATCCAATCAACATCATTAATACGCCTGATATACCGAAAAGCATTAAAGTTTTTCCGGCATTTTTACCTCCCACAAAACTTACAGCTATAAATAGTAGAATCCAGATAGGATAGATATAAAATCCAGAAACGTCATGTCCTGCAAAAATATTAGCTCCAATAATTACTCCAAATGCAATAGCAGGAACAATAAACTTAAGGGCTGTATTTACCAAATTTGAAGTATTGAAAACATTTACTCCACCATTCCAACGACCAATCATTAAACTTCCCCAATAAAGAGCAATAAAAGGAGCGATGGCATCTTCTAAAACATTCCCAAATTCTGCAGTATGAAGAAGAGCGGGTAAATTACTAATAATAGTTACCTCAGTACCAACATAAATAAAGATTCCTAACATTCCTAAATATAGTTGTGGATAGTCTAATATGTTGAATTTTTCGTGCGCTACTTTAACAACTTCTTCCTCTTCTTTTGCAGGATCTTCAATTTTAGAGAAATTCATAAAAATAGCTACAGCTATAAAAGCAAGACCTAAGATGATAAATGGTAATTTGATATCTTCTAATGAAAGTGAAGTTTTCTTGTTGTCTCCCATTCCGAACAATGCAATTCCTAATAGAATAGCTCCAATAGTTGTTCCGAAAGAGTTAATTCCTCCTGCCAACGTTAAGCGATGAGCTCCTGTTGCAGGACTTCCCATTTTAATAGCTAAAGGATTGGCCACAATTTGTTGAATTGAAAATCCTAAACCAACAGTAAACAAAGCTGTTAAGAAGAAAGGGAAACTTTCCATTGTTGCAGCTGGAATGAATAAAAATGAACCAACAGCTGAAAGAACTAAACCAGCTGAAAGTGTTTTTTTGTATCCAAATTTTTGTAAAACATCTACTTTTAGAGAAACTAAAAAGAAGATTATAGATCCTACAAAGTAAGAAACGTAGAATGCCCAGGCTACTAATTGCGATTGTACCTGAGATAAGGTAAATACTTTTTTGAATACTGGAATTAAGATGTCGTTGGCAGATCCAACAAAACCCCAAAAGAAGAAGACGATTATCAATGAGATAAATTGCCCCCACTTGGTTTGCACATTTTCTGAACTCATAATTGAATAAGGTTAATTTTTTAATTTATTGTTTTTTGAAGACCGTAAATATATTTGTTAAGTATATCAAAAAAAAATAAAAAGGTACAAATAATGTTAAATTTAAACCAACAACATGATTTTTTCAACAAAGTGTTAATTTTTACCTAGTTAGAAAATGAAAAATGGAATGGTATTTTATTCAAGAATTTTAGTTTTTACATCCTTACTATAATTTCGTCCTATAGGAATAGTATAAGATTGTATCTGAATGCGATTTCCTTCAATAGATTTCACCTTGTTTAAGGCAATTACATACGATTTATGGATGCGAAGGAAGCGGTCTGCAGGTAATTCTTCAGATAATGACGTTAGTGATTTATGTGTAATGTAGGTTTTGTCAGGAGTCACTACTTTGATATATTCCTTCATTCCTTCAACAAATAAAATTTCTTCAATATTAATTTTCATCATTTTTTTATCAACCTTAATGAAAATATGAGAATCACCTTTTGTTGTTTCTACTTTAATGTTGTTTTTTAAATTGTATTCGGTTGTAATTTTATTAATACATTTTATAAATCGTGGAAGCGGAATAGGTTTTACCAGATAGTCTAAAACATCAAGGTCATAACTTTCAGCAGCAAATTCCCTAAATGCAGTTGTGATGATTACTTTTGTTTTATTTTCAATCAGACTAATGAGTTCAAATCCGGTCATCATTGGCATATTGATATCCAAAAATACGGCATCAACAGTTGTGCTATTTATGAAATCAAGTGCTTCTAAAGAATTATTGAATGTAGCAATAACCTCAAAATCAGTAAAATTATTAAAATAATTTTGTAAGACTTTGATAGCTAATGGTTCATCATCAATCAACACGCATTTAATCTTCATTATAAATAGGTATTTGCAAACGAATTATATAGTAATTCAATTTTGTGGTTTGTTTTAAGCTGAAATTGTTTTTGTAAATTAACTTTAGTCTTTTCTTGGTATTAGTTAATCCGATTCCACCTTTTGAATTAAGATTTTGTGAAATTACAAAATTATTTAGGATTTCAAAATCTAACATTTTATTATCGATAACTTTACAATTGATCTTAATTTTTAAGTTTCGATTGTTTAAACCTCCATGTTTAAAGGCATTTTCGACCAGAGAAATAAAAATTAGCGGAGGAACTACAACATCTTCAATATTAGATTCTAAGTTGATCGTAACTTCTACATTTTCAAAGCGTAACTTTTCAATTTCAATGTAATTCTGAATATAATCGATTTCTTTAATTAAAGGAACAAATTTGGTTCCTTTTACATCATATAAAACATATTCCATCAAATTTGATAATTTAATGATAACGTCTGGAACCTTGTTGGAGGATTCTAATGATAAAGCATATAAATTATTTAAGGTATTGAAAAAGAAATGTGGCTGAATCTGATTTTCAAGATACTTTAATTTGATTTTGAATTGATTTTCCCTTAATGATCTGTTTCTTTCACGTTCCCGCAACCAGGTTAAAGTCAAATAAACAGATGAAGCCATTGCCAAAACATATAATTCACCAATACAAACAGCAACAATGTGATTGATCTCAAAAGGATGATATTCACGATTTGCTTCTGGCCAGATATTTTCGGATATAATATAATAGGTAAGAGCTGTTTTGAGTAAATAAATAGCAAATAAACTTAATAGTAACGAAAAGGTATACGTAATATACTTCTGTTTTAATACGTAACGTGGCACCAAAACAAAGAGATTAAAATATACTAGAGGAATGTGTAAGGAGAACTCAACTAAATTTGATTTGAACGAATACGGATAATCGTTAAAGTACGCACCCCATCGTAAAAAGTTCAAAGTAAAGTAACTACCCCAAAACCAGAAGTGATTTTGAAGTTTTATGTCAAATTTTAATTTTTGAATTTCGTTCAACTTAGTAGGTAAGAGATTAGTGCGTTTTAACAATTGTTTAAATATAATGCAACTTTAAACAATTAGTTATTAAAACACAATTCTTTTGAAGAAAATTTTATAAAAATTGTCATTTCGTCGATTATTTTTTTAAGAGATCGTTTTCGTAAAACATAATGTTGAGTGTTTTATGTCGTTTGTTTAAGGTTTAATGCTGTTTGTTTAAAATGTTTTATTTATGTTAATTTTAACAATAAATTAGCGACTTAACCAAAAAAAACCATGACAAAATGAAACAAATTGTATTGATCTTTATGATTTTTTTAACTGCGCAGGTCACGCTGGCACAGGTAAAAATAATCAAAGGTTTAGTAAGCGATCAGAACGGATTGCCGTTACCAGGAGTAACTGTTAGTATTCAAGGTACAAAAACTGCAACTCAAAGTGATTATGATGGTATATACTCAATTCAGGCCTCGCCAGGTGACGTGCTTGTTTTTTCGTATATAGGAATTAAAACCAAAGCAGTAACTGTTACAACAGCAGCTACTTTAAATGTCGTGCTAACTGAGGATGCACAAAATTTAGATGAAGTTGTCGTTACGGCATTAGGTATTAAAAGACAGAAGAAAGAACTGGGGTATGCAGTTCAGGATGTTAAAGGAGATCAATTAAACAAAGTAATTACAACCAATGTAACTACAGCACTTTCCGGTAGGGTAGCCGGGGTTGATGTTTCGATCCCTGCAACTGGAGTTGCCGGAAGTACAAGAGTTATTATTAGAGGCATTTCTAGTATAGGCGAGAGTAATCAACCGCTTTATATTGTAGACGGTGTTCCTATTGATAACGGAGGTTTATCGAATGATAATGCAGCAAATAGTATGTGGTTTGATGGAAGAGATAACGGAGATGGGATTTCTGGTATTAATCCGAATAACATTGAAAGCTTAACGGTATTGAAAGGTGCAGCTGCTGCAGCTTTATACGGTTCAAGAGCATTAAATGGAGTAATTTTAATTACAACTAAAAAAGGAAACAAAGGAAAACTTCAGGTTGAATTAACCAGCGGCGTTAGTTTTGACCGGGTAAATGCTAAATATTCAGATTTTCAAAGTGAATATGGTACAGGATCAAATGGTGTATTGCCAGATCCTTTAAAATCGCCTACAGAAATTTATGGGTATACTACAAATGCTTGGGGCCCTAAATTCTCTGAAACAATTGGACAACAAGTAAAAATATTTGATGGTTCGATGAAACCATATGCAAAAGTTGAAAATAATATTCAGGATTTTTTTGGAACAGGATTTACTACTACAAATGGAATAGCGGTATCTGGAGGAAATGACAATGCATTCGTGCGTTTTGGTTTCAATAATTTAAAAAATGATGATGTTATTCCAAATTCTGGTTTGGAAAGAAATGATGCCAGTTTAAATGCAACTTTAAGATCAGAGAAATTTACTTTAGATGCTAATGTAAATTATATTGCAGAGAATACTAATAATAGGCCAGGTTTAGGAGATTCTCCTAATAATGTTGGATACTCATTGAGTGGATTGGCTCCTAACATAGATCAGGCCTGGTTACAAAATTATAAAAATGAGGAAACTGGGGAAATTTATAAGTGGAACAGTAATGTTTACCAATTGAATCCTTATTTTACTACACAGGAAAATCATAATTCATCTGTAAAAAATCGTTTTATAGGAAATGTTACAGGAACATATCAATTAAAAAAATGGGTTGCCTTAACTTTTAGAACAGGTTTAGATACTTATGCTTTTGGCGCTAAAGATTTTATGGCTGCCGGGAGTACATGGCCAGGCAGAGATGAAGGATATTTAGGTTTAAACAACATCAACGTTTCAGAAATGAATACTGATTTAATTGCAACTTTTAATGGCATTAAATTAGCAAATGACTTTACTTTTTCTGGAATTTTAGGAGCAAGCCGAAGAGATTTTAGAAGAGAACAAAACTCAAGATTCGGAACTAAAATTATTGAACCGGGAACAGAATACATAAGTAATTTTGTAAACCAAACAGAAAATGCTCCGGTAGAAACAAAAACAAGAACAAATTCAGTTTATGGTTCTGCAAAGTTTGATTACAAAGGTTATTTGTATACTGAGTTTACAGGAAGAAATGATTGGTTTAGTGTAATCAATAAAGATGCTTTTTATCCTGCAGCTTCATTAGGTTTCGTATTCTCAGACGCATTTGGAATTCAAAGTGATGCATTCTCTTATGGTAAATTCAGAGCATCTTGGGCACAAGTTTCTAATGCTCCCGGAGCTTATAAAAATGCATTAAATTACACCACTTTTGCTTCTTACAATGGTCAGAGTGTTGTAAATATTAAAAATACTGCGGCACCAAACCCTGATTTAACTTACCAATCTAAAACTGGAATTGAATTTGGATTGGAAATGGCTTTTTTTAAAAACAGGTTAAAAGCTGATATTACAGTATATCGTGAAGATACTTCTGACCAAACACTGGATTTACCTTCATCTTCAACTTCTGGTTACGAATTTATTTCTGTAAATGCCGGAGAATTAAGGAATGAGGGTATCGAAATATTTTTATCGGGAACGCCAATTAAAACTAAAGATTTTGAATGGGGAATTGATTTGAACTTCTCAAAAAACAAAAACTCAATACTTTCTCTACATCCGGATATTAATACTTACACCATTTCTGATGCTCGTTGGGCTGGAGCTTCTATCGTAGCTAAAGTTGGCGGTCAGTACGGTACTATCATGGGTAGAGATTTTTTAAGAAATGAAGCTGGAGAAAAAGTAGTTGCAGCAAATGGCTTGCCTTTGTTTACTGATGAGAAAGTAGCATTAGGAAAAGGACTTCCGGATTGGGCAGCTGGTTTAACTAACAGATTTACTTATAAAGGTATTACACTTCAATTTTTGATAGATATGAAATTTGGTATGGATGTATATTCTATGACCAATTCAGTTGCGGCGACAAAAGGACTTTTAGATGTAACTACTGAAGGTAGAGATGAATACAATCATGCAAGAGCTGAGGCAGTTGCCAGTGATCCTAATTTTAGTCAGGGAACTTGGGTGCCTACAGCAGGTTATGTTGCAGAAGGTGTCGTAAATACAGGAACAGCAGCAAATCCGGTTTATGTAAAAAACACAATTCCTGTTAATCCTCAGGATTACTGGAATACGGTATTTAATAACTCACCAGCACCATTTATTTATGATGCTTCTTATGTAAAATTAAGAGAAGTTAGTTTGGGCTATAGTATTCCGAAAAGTGTCTATAGTGGAGCAAAAATTAATTCAATTTACATTTCTGCATTTGCAAGAAATTTATTGACTTTTAATAAAGATCTTCCAAACGTTGACCCGGAGTCAATGTATACTTCAGGAAACGGACAAGGATTTGAATATGGTTCATTACCATTTAGAAGATCGTATGGTTTTAATATTAAAGTTGCATTCTAAAAAAAGAAATTATGAAATTTAAACAGATAATAATAGCCATACTCACATTGTTTATTGCAGTAGGCTGTACCGAAAATTTTGATGAACTGGAAAAAGATCCAGTAGCATTGTCTGCAAATCCAGCCGGACAACTTACGTTTACTCAATTGTGTATGTCTGGAGATGGATTTTATCAATGGAGAGCCAACCTGATTTATTCTGGTGGCTTTGTACAGCATTATGCAGGAGCATGGAATGTAACTGAATTTGGTAGCAAATTTAAGAAAAATGATGGGTATGCCACTGCATTATGGCGAAATGGTTATCAAAACGAATTAAAAAATGTTGTTGATATCCTCGAAAAAACTAGTGGAGATCCTTCAATGGTAAATATGAATGCTGTTGCTAAAATCATGAAAGTTATGGTTGTACAACGTATAACTGATATTTATGGCGATATACCTTATTCTGAAGCTGGGTTAGGTTTTTCGAAAGGAATCGTAGCTCCTAAATATGATAAACAGGAAGATATTTATACTTCATTTTTTAAAGATTTGGAAGATGCTAACAACCAATTAAATGCTGGCGGCGGAGCAGTAAAAGGCGATTTGTTTTATAATGGCGATATCGCTAAATGGAAAAAATTGGCAAATACATTAAGATTGCGTTTGGGAATGAGAATTTCTGAAGTAAAACCAGCAGAATCTGAAAAGCAAGTGAAAGCAGCTTTGCAAGCGGGAGTTTTTGAAAGCAATCTTGACAACTGTATCATGAAGCATTTAGATGCCACATTTAATGATGATCCAGCTTCTATCGATTTTAGAGGTAATGGATTGGCGTATGCTCTTGTGGGTAATGAAAATGGAGATCACTTTAGCACTTTAGTTATAGACTATTTAAGAGATAACGGAGATCCAAGATTGCCGATGTATGCTACTCCTAAAACAACTAGTAGTCTTGCCTGGGGAGCACCATTACAACCAGGCGAAACGCCATATGAAGGAGTAAAACCAGGACTTTTTCAATGGGAGGTTCCGATGGGCGCAAGTTCAACTTCAGGAATTCAGGATTATTTTAAGAAAAAAACGACACCATTTTTACATGTTAGCTATTCAGAAACACAGCTATTATTGGCTGAGGCAGCTTTTAGAGGCTGGGTTGCGGGCTCTGCAGCTGATTACTATAAAAAAGGAGTTGAAGCAGGTATTAAGCAATTGGAAATTTATGGTGCTACACCGGCTACTGCGGCAAGTATCAATACTTATTTAACTGCTAAACCTTTAGTTGCAGGAAAAGAAAAAGAACAAATTGCAACGCAACTTTGGATTACTTATATATTTAATAGTATTGAAGCGTATTCAAACTGGAGAAGAACAGGATTTCCAAAATTAATTCCAATAACCAATGCAGATTCTGAAACTGGAGGAGTTACACCAACTCGCTTATATTATCCAAATGATGAGGCGCAAAAAAATGAAGTAAATTATACAGAAGCTTTATCAAGAATGGGAGGAACTAACGATTGGTTAAATAAAGTTTGGTGGGATAAAAATTAAAAAATATCCAAGATAAGTTGTATGCCTAATAAGGTGTTATTTTCATTCTAATTAAAATTAAAAACAAAAGTTTAAATTAAAAATTATGATTAAAAATAAAGCCTTATTAGGCATCCTTTTTTTTATATGTTCTCTTTTTTCTGCTTATAGCTGCTCTTCACAAAAAGAGAACGATGTTAAAATTTCAAAAGTAAAAACGGCACGAGTTTTAGGTTATTTATCTTCAGAAAATTTTAGTAAAATGAATTCGATTCAGTTTTGCAAATTGACACATTTAAATATTGCCTTTGCAAATCCGGATAAAAATGGGAATATAATTTTTAACGGAGATATTGATGCAGTAGCTAAATATGCTAAATCTGTCAATCCTAATATTATAATAAGTATTTCGCTCGCCGGCGGAGTTTTATCAGAAGAACAGACAACCATTTGGTCCTTGTTAATTGATAAACCTGAAAATCGTCCTAATTTAATTCTAAACATTATAAAATTTGTAGAGCTTCATCATCTGGAGGGAGTTGATGTCGATCTGGAATGGGATGCTGTAACAACTGGCTATAGTGGTTTTGTTATTGAATTAAGAAAAATTCTGAGCGAACATAAAAAGTTAATGACGGCGGCGCTACCCAATAATTCCCGCTTTGATAATATAAATTCAGCGGCATTAAATGCCTTCGATTTTATAAATATTATGTCTTATGATAGTACCGGACCGTGGACACCAGATAATCCCGGACAGCACAGTTCATTTAATAATGCACAAGACGGAATCAATTTTTGGCATAAACTGCATAATATTCCAAGCGAAAAATTAACTCTTGGAGTGCCATTTTATGGATATAATTTTACTTATGCAAATGTCACTAGTGCTACTTTTAGTCAAATTGTAGAAGTAGAAATTCAATTTGCAGATCAGGATGAAATAGGTAAGATATATTATAACGGTAGACAAACAATTGCTCAAAAAGTACAATTTGCTTCAGAAAATACCGGAGGTATTATGATTTGGGAAGTAGCACAAGATTCTTTTGGTGAGTATTCACTGCTGGATGTAATTCATAAGAAATATATCAGTTTAAAATTTAAAACTACTGGGCTTTGTGGTAATTAAAATAGTACTGTAACTCATTTTGAAAAATAAATGCGTCAATTATATATGAAGATGACTTTATTCAGATTGTTAAAACAGGCTGTTAAATAAAACTTAATTTTTAAATCTAAATATCAGATTTTTAAGGTGTTGTTGTTTGTTTGCGTGTTTTGTAAAAAAAGTTAATTTACTGAATATAATCTTCTTTAGTACTGCAAAATGTGCTGTTTATTTAAAAGAAAACGTTTTCGAAAAACAGATTATTGATTGATTTATGTCGTTCGTTTAAAATTTATTGCTGTTTGTATAATATATTTTTTTTAACAATACCTTAAGAATAATTTTACACCATAACTAACAAAATAAATAAACATGAAAAAAATTTTCTTAATCTTTATGATTGTTTTTACGGCGCAGGTTTCGCTTGCTCAGGTAAAAAATGTTAAAGGTGTGATTACAGATTCTGATGGGGTGCCATTGCCAGGGGCATCTGTTGCAGTACAAGGAGGTCAAAAAGGTGCTACTACCGATTTTGACGGTTTGTATTCAATCGAAGCACAAAAAGGACAAACATTAGTTTTTAGCTATGTGGGTCTTGAAACGCAAAGTATAGTTGTAGGTGATGCTACTACAATTAATGTAAAAATGAATATTGCATCTACTAATGCATTGAATGAAGTTGTAGTAACTTCTTTAGGTATTAAGAAAACTAGAAAATCTTTAACTTACGCAGCTCAGGAGCTTAAAGGAGAAGAATTAACAAGAGTAAGAGATGCCAACCTTATTAATACTATTGCTGGTAAAATTGCTGGTGTTGCTGTAACTAAAAGTTCAAGCGGAACTGGAGGTTCTACAAAAGTTGTAATTAGAGGAAATTCTTCGGTATCAAATAATCAGCCTTTATATGTTATTGATGGTATTCCATTATATAATGGTTCTTCAAGCCAGCCAAATGATAGTTTTGGTAGTACAGCTACAGGTAACCGTGATGGTGGTGATGTTGTTTCTCTTATTAATCCGGATGATTATGAAGGTATGACTGTGTTGAAAGGTGCTGCTGCTTCTGTGTTATATGGTAGTCAGGGAGCGAATGGGGTAATTTTGTTATCTTCTAAAAAAGCGAAAGCTGGTAAACCAGCTCTTACAGTTTCATCTGTAACAACTTTTGAATCAGCGGCATATTTGCCTAAATTTCAAAGTGATTACATCGCTGCTCCAGGTGCTGATGAATCATGGGGTGCTGCAGGAAAATCAAAAGATCATGTAAAAGACTTTTTTAATGTTGGAAATACACAAATTACTTCAGTAGGATATTCTACTTCTGCTGAAAATTCTTCTACAGCATTTACTTATTCTAATACCTCAGGAACAGGTATTATGCCAGGAAATAGTATCAAGAAAAACAATTTTGGTGTTCGTCAAACAGCAAAATTCTTTGATGATAAACTTCTTTTCGCAGCAAATGCTAATTATACTACTCAAGATATCGTAAATAAGCCAGTAAACGGATTTTACTTCAATCCTCTTACAGGAGTTTATTTGATGCCAAGAGGAAATGATTTTGATTATTATAAAGATAATTATGAAGTTTTTGATCCAAATAGAAACTTAATGGCTCAAAATTGGATGACAAACAGAGATATTATGCAAAACCCATATTGGGGTATCAATAGAAATAAATCTGTAGATAAAAATAATTTCTTCAACGGAGCATTGTCTTTGACTTATAAAGCTAATAACTGGTTAAGTATTGCTGGACGTTACAGTTACAATAGAGCTGAAAATGCTTTTGATAAAAAAATATACGCAACTACTCAAGGTACAATATCTCACGTCAATGGTAGATATTATGTAGAAAATGCTTTAAGTACACAACGTTATGCTGATTTAATTGCTACTATTAATACAAAATTCAGTGAAGACTTTTCTTTCAATGCTAACATTGGTACAAGTGTTACGAATACATTAGGAAACCAAAAAACTATTTTGGATTCAGGAATTGGTGGCGGATTAAAATATGCTAACTGGTTTACATTACAAAACTTCAATAATAATTCAGGAAATTATCAAACTATTGATTCCAGAAAAGAAGTACAATCTATATTTGCAGCTACAACATTTGGATATAAAGAAATGTTATTCTTAGACGTTGCAGCTAGAAATGACTGGTCATCAACATTAGCAAATACATCTAGTCCAAGTTACTTTTATCCGTCTGTTGGTTTAACAGCTATTATTAGTGAAATGGCAACAATGCCAGAATGGATTAACTTTGGTAAAGTTCGTGCTACTTATGCAGAAGTTGGTAATGATATTTACCCATTTATTACTTCTCCAACTTATTATTATACTCCTGGGGTTACAGATCCAAAGCCAATTGCTGCTCCTAAAACGGGAACATCATTGAAACCGGAATTAAAGTCAGAATATGAATTTGGAACAGAGTGGAGAATGTTTAATAATAGATTTGCATTTGAATTATCTTATTATAATTCAGAGACTAAAAATCAATATTTACAAGTTGTTGCACCAGCAGGAAATTCTCAAGGAGTTGATTTTTACGGTATCAATGCAGGTAGTATAGAAAATAAAGGTTTTGAGGCAGTTGTTACAGCAGGAATTATCAGAGGAGAAAAATTCTCATGGGATTCAAGCATTAACTATTCACAAAATAAAAATAAAGTTAAAGAAATTCCTACTGAGCTAGGAGGTAGAGTTAACTTAACTGAAGCAGGTGTAAATAGCTACAGATATGCTTTAATTGAAGGAAAACCATTTGGTGTTATTGAAGGTATAAACTTTAAGAAAGATGCTCAGGGAAGAATATTGTTAAATGATGATGGAACAATTCAAAAAACTGATTTTGAAGAAGTAGGAAATTCTAATCCTGATTTTATGTTAGGTTTTTCTAATTCATTCAAACTAGGTTCTTTCTTCGCTAATGTATTAATTGACGGTCGTTTTGGTGGTGAAGTAATGAGTTTGACACAAGCACAGAATGATTCTTTTGGAGTATCTAAAGCTACAGGAGATGCAAGAAATGCTGGTGGAGTTAGCATAAATGCCGTTAGAGCTAGTGATGGAACTCCGGTTTCAACTATGGATGCTCAACTTTACTACACTCAGGTAGGTGGTAGAGCAGGAATCACTGGAGAATATGTTTATAGTGCAACTAACGTAAGCTTAAGAGAACTTTCTATTGGATATAATTTCAGTGCTAAAAAATTACCATTTATTCAGACTGCAAGTGTTTCGTTAATTGCAAGAAACTTATTCTTTATCTACAAAGATGCACCGTTTGATCCAAATATTGCATTAAGTACAGGCGAAGGTTTACAAGGTGTTGATATTTATGGATTACCATCTACAAGAAGTATCGGTCTTAATTTAAATGTAACATTCTAATTTTAAAAACATGAAATTAAATACAATAAAAAGAACAGCTATCTGTATGTCACTACTCGCAGCAGTAGGTTGTACAGGTGATTTTGAAGATATTAATACTAATCCAAACGGTATTACTCCTGAATTATTTGAGCAGGATTTTAATCATATCAAAGGAGGATTTGCTCCAATGTTTAATAATATTCAGGTTTTAACACCAGAATGGGTTTATCAATTACAACAAGGGTTAAATTCTGATATCTGGTCTGGATATATGGCTACGCCGACAGGCTTTGAAGGTGGTATAAACAACACAACTTATGCGCTGGTTGACAACTGGAACGGATTTATTTGGGATTATGCTTATAGTAATGTAATGTTTAACGCATACGATATTGCCCAAAAATCTAAAGGTAAATACGATCAGTTTTATGCTTTGTCTTTAATATTGAAAGTAGAAGGTATGCATAGACTAACAGATACTTTTGGACCAATTATTTATTCAAAATTTGGAACTACTGCTGCAACTATCGCGTATGATTCACAACAAGAGGTTTACAATCAAATGTTTGCTGAATTAGATTTGGCTGTTGCTGAATTAACTAAAAGAGTAGATGCAGGTGAGGCTTCATCTTTTGCAACAACTGATATGTCAGGTTACGGTGGAGATTATAAGGCATGGGTAAAGTTTGCAAATACTTTACGCTTAAGATTAGCGATGCGTGTTGTTAAAATTGACCCTGCATTGGCAAAAACACAAGCTGAAAAAGCAGTAGCTCATAAGTTTGGAGTATTTATGACAAATGCCGATTTATTTAAAGTTGTTTCTCCAGTTTACACTAATCCAATCAATACACTTAGTGGTGCGTGGTTAGATATCCGTATGTCAGCAGACATGGAGTCGATCCTTGGTGGGTATAATGATCCAAGAACAGCTACTTATTTTGATACTTCAACTCAATTTCCAGGACAATACAAAGGTGTTCGTACAGGAATTGAAATCGCTGCAAAATCAGATCATCAGGATTTTTCAGGTATTGGGGCTGTTGTCAGATCAAAAGAAATTGTTTTAATGACTACTGCCGAAGCTTATTTCTTAAGAGCCGAAGGTGCATTAAGAGGATGGAACATGAACGGTACTGCTCAGGATTTGTATGAGGCTGGAATCAGAGCTTCATTTGAACAAAGAGGTGCTTCAGGTGCAGCAGCTTATATTGCTGATAATACAAAAACTGCAAAAGCTTACGTAGATCCTAATTTCCCTGTGAATAACTCTCCTGCAGTTAATAATGTTACTGTTGCGTGGGATGCTGCTGCAAATAACGAAGTTAAATTGCAAAAAATTATTACTCAAAAATGGATTGCTGGTTTCCCGGAAGGACAAGAAGCTTGGTCTGACTATAGAAGAACTGGATATCCTAAACTTTTCCCTGTACTTAAAAACTATAGTGGAGGTAAAATCACTACTGAATTTGGTGCAAGAAGAATCAATTATGTTAATTCTGAAAAAGCCGGAAACTCAGGTGGTGTTGCTTCAGGTGTTGCAAAACTTGGAGGTCCTGATAACGGAGGAACCAGAGTTTGGTGGGACGTTAACAAAGCAAACTTCTAAGAAAACAAGATTAAAAGAATTTTAGTTTGGTTAGTAGATGGTATAAGCGATGCAAGTTGCTTATACCATTTCAAAACCAACTTAATAATTACCAAAAAAGAAAAAAATGAAAAGTGCTTTAGAAATAAAACCTGATATCAGCTATAAAAGTGCAGGAAAATTTGAAGAGACAAGGTTTGAAAAAATCCATAATGAAATCTTCAAAAGTTCTGCAGAAGCTTCAGTAATTGTAGCGCAGGAAATCGCTCAGTTAATTAGATCTAAACAAGAAAAAAACAAATCTTGTGTATTAGGTTTAGCAACAGGTTCTTCTCCTATAAAAGTATATGAGGAATTAGTTAGAATGCACAGGGAAGAAGGACTAAGTTTTAGCAATGTTATCACTTTTAATCTGGATGAATATTATCCAATGACAAAAGAGAACAATCAGAGCTATCACTATTTCATGCATCAGCATCTTTTTAATCACATTGATATCAAGCCTGAAAATGTTAATATTCCTGACGGTACTGTAGCGATTGATGAATTAAATCAATACTGTATTGATTACGAAATGAATATCAAACAAGCCGGCGGACTTGATTTTCAATTATTAGGTATCGGGCGTACAGGTCACGTAGGTTTCAACGAACCAGGATCTCACATTAACTCTGGTACCCGAATTATTACACTGGATCACATTACAAGAGTAGATGCTTCATCTGATTTTAATGGTATTGATAACGTTCCGAAAAGAGCGATTACCATGGGAGTTTCTACGATCATGAGATCAAAAAGAATTGTATTAATGGCTTGGGGACAAAACAAAGCCGATATCATCAAAAGAACTATTCAGGGTGATATCAGTTCAGAAGTTCCTGCTACATTTTTACAAAATCATCCAAATGCAACTTTCGTTTTAGACCAGTCTGCAGCGGTAGAATTAACGCGTTTTAAAACACCCTGGCTAGTTGGGGAATGCATCTGGACACAAGAATTAAAAAGCAAAGCAATTGTTTGGTTATGCCAAAAAACAAAACAATCTATTTTAAAATTAACAGACAGAGATTACAACAATAATGGAATGTCTGATCTTTTGGCACAGGAAGGTTCTGCTTATGATTTGAACATCAATATGTTCAATGTATTACAGCATACCATTACGGGATGGCCAGGCGGAAAACCAAATACTGATGATTCACATCGTCCGGAAAGAGCCAATCCTGCAAAAAAACGAGTAATTCTTTTTAGTCCGCATCCTGATGATGATGTGATTTCTATGGGAGGAACTTTTTCAAAATTGATAAAACAAGGTCACGATGTACATGTTGTATATCAAACCTCTGGAAATATAGCGGTTACAGATGATGAAGCATTAAAATTTGCCGAAGTTGCCAAAGATTTTATTGGCGAAGCAGGAAGCGGAATAAATTTTAAATCGGTTATTGAATTTTTGAATAAAAAATCAGAAAACCAGATCGATTCTTTGGAAGTTCGAAAATTAAAAGGACTGATCAGACGAAGAGAATCTTATGCAGCGACAAGATATATTGGCTTAAAAGATGAAAATACACATTTCCTGGATCTTCCTTTTTATGAAACAGGACAAGTGAAGAAAAATCCGCTAGGTCCGGAAGATATTGCTATCGTAAAAGATATTATCGCCAAAATAAAACCACATCAGGTATTTGCTGCAGGTGACTTGGCTGATCCGCACGGAACACATGAAGTTTGTCTTAATGCCATTTTTGCTGCCATGAAAGAATTGAAGCCGGAAAAATATATGGATGACTGCTGGTTATGGTTATACCGAGGCGCATGGCACGAATGGGATATTCATGAAATAGACATGGCCGTTCCGCTTTCCCCATCAGAAGTATTATTGAAACGTCACGCGATTTTATATCACCAATCCCAAAAAGACAGAGTAATGTTTCAAGGAAACGATTCTAGAGAATTTTGGGTTAGGGCAGAAGACCGAAATAAAAACACAGCCATCTTATACGATGAATTAGGTTTGGCAGAATACGAAGCAATCGAAGCTTTTAAACGCTTTGATTACTAAAATTAGTTTCAGATTCGGTTAGAGCGAATCAAATTTCAAAATTCAGTTTGATTTTATAACGAAAGTGAGGTTCAATAGAAGTCATTCTGAGTTTTGTTTCTTTTATCTATTTATTAATGTTGTCTCCGGATAGCATCTTTCAAACACAATAAAATGAAATATTTATTAGTCCTACTACTAGCGGGTTTAACTTCTAGTGCTCAAATTCAAAAAGAGCAGCTAAACCTTATGCCCTGGCCTCAAAGTGTTGTTTTAAACGACGGAAACTTTACTTTAACTAAGAATTTTAAAGTAAATGTTACCGGAAATCCAAATCCAAGAATTTTTGGAGGTGTGACCCGTTTCTTAAGACGATTAGATGGTAGAGCTGGTATTTTTTTTGAACAGGGTTTTATTACAAAATTAAATGAAGTTCCAACAGCAGAACTTCAGATTAACTGTACTAAAAGCGGAAAAATTGGTTTGTATGAGGATGAAAGTTATCATTTAGATATTAAACAAAATAATATTACAATTAATGCAACAAGCGATTTAGGGGCGTTACATGGCCTTGAAACGTTATTGCAGATGTTGCAAAATAATAATACATCATTTTATTTTCCAAACGCACAAATTTCAGATTTTCCAAGATTTACCTGGAGGGGGTTGATGATAGATGCTTCAAGACATTTTCAGCCAGTTGATGTTATCAAAAGAAATATTGATGGATTGGCTGCAATGAAGATGAATGTTTTTCACTGGCATTTAGTAGACGATCAGGGTTGGAGAATTGAAATGAAAAAACATCCAAAACTAATTGAATTAGCTTCTGATGGATTGTATTACACACAAGAGGAAATTAAAAATATCGTAAAATATGCTGATGAACGCGGTATTTTGATAGTTCCGGAAATAGATGTTCCGGGTCACGGATCTGCAATACTTACAGCTTACCCGGAAATTGGGAGCAAAGTGATTACGCTGACTGGTGGAACTTCAGAAAAAAATATTCAGGGTACAGCAATCGCTACCTATGGAATTGAAAGAAATGCTGGTATCTTTTCGCCAACATTAGATCCTTCAAATCCTAAAACATATCAATTATTAAGCGAGCTTTTTGATGAGGTTTGTCCTTTGTTTCCCGGAGCGTATTTTCATATCGGGGGAGATGAAAATGAAGGGAAAGACTGGGATGCAAATCCGAAAATCCAAGCGTTCAAAAAGAAAAATAACTTAGCGACAAACCACGAATTGCAAACTTATTTTACCATGCAATTAGTGCCGATGCTTAAAAAACACGGTAAGCAACTAATGGGATGGGAAGAAATTTTGACAAAAAACATGTCAAAAGAGGCTATTATCCACTCATGGAGAGGACCTAACGAAGGTGTTGTCGCCGGTCAATCGTTAGTTGATGCAGTAAAAAAAGGATATAAAACAGTATTGTCAAATGGATATTATATTGATTTGATGTATCCGGTTGAGAGTCATTATTTAAATGATCCAATGCCAAAAGGAGCTAATTTATCTACTGAAGAAAAAGCAAGAATTTTAGGAGGAGAAGCAACAATGTGGACAGAACTTGCAACACCAACAACAATAGATTCCAGAGTTTGGCCAAGAACAGCTGCAATTGCAGAAAGACTATGGTCAGCAGAAAATATTACAGATGTTGAAAATATGCGTAAACGCCTTGATGTAATCTCATTTAGACTGGAAGAATTAGGACTGACGCATATTCGAAATAAAGAAGTAATCTTAAGAAATATATCAAACAATCAAGATACACAAGCATTAGATGAATTTACAAATGTTTGCGAACCTTTAAAAGGATATAAACGTAATAAAGGAGGAACTGAATATCAAATGTATTCTCCATTCACATTGTTTGCAGATGCGTGTACACCTGATGCTAAAGATTCTTTAGCTTTTGACGCGGCAGTTACTCAATATTTAGCAAACAAATCGCCTGAAAATAAAGCAAAAGTAATTGCATTTTTCAACAAATGGATTGCTATGAATAAAGGATTAATTGAACTGAGTTCCATTGCGCCGCTAATACAGCCCATTTTGCCTTTGTCTAAAAAGTTAACCGATGCATCGCAGGAGTTGTTACTTGTATTAGATAATAAATCAACATTAAAAAATGATGATTTAAAGAATTTGATAGAGCAATGTAACAGCAAAGATCACGCAGATGTTGAATTATCAGTATATGAAAGTCTTAAAAAATTAATTTGAAGTTTGGTTTGAATTAGTATGTTTTAGTTAGCAGGATTATTTAGTAATTATTTATCTCTACCAGAATTTCTGGTAGAGATATTTATAAGGTAGTCAGGATAATTTCAAACTTTTTCAAAAACAACATAAAATAAAAGCTTAAAAAAAATAACCATTCACGGAGTATTAACATTTTAAAACCAAATAAAGAGAATAAAACAAAACATGACAAAAAATAGAATTTTAGATTGATGAATCCCCAAGTTTATCTTCTTGTATTTAATACAATTTTTTAAAAATTATATCTAAATATCAATCAATACTATTGGCTAGTGATTATGGTAGAATCGGTAATAGTAATATTTATTTATAGAAGTAATATGAATTAATTTCCAATTGGCTGCAATTTCCACTTTGCAGTTGGCTGAAACCCCCGTTATTGTTCTTTATATGCTACGTTTTTGGCATGTATCATATGATAACCGGAATATTTATTTTCTATTAACCAATATTTATTAAATTATGAAACATTATTACAGATTGCTTTTTTTGTTACTGTTTCCCTTACTCGCGTTAGCTCAACCAGCTCACGGTAAAAAGGTAGTAGGGTATTATGCGCAATGGTCTATCTATGCCCGGGATTTCAATGTTCCGAAGATCGACGGAAGTAAATTGACGCATTTGAATTATTCTTTTTATGGGACAACTTATGATCCTGCCCATCCCGAGAATACAAAGTTATTATGTTTAGATTCATATGCTGATTTTGAGCATATGGAAGGCGGAATCCCTTGGGATGCTCCTGTAAAAGGAAACTTTTATGATTTGATGAAACTCAAGGAAAAGTATCCACACTTAAAAATTTTAATTTCTGTTGGAGGATGGACAAAAGGTCAGGATCTTTCTCCAATTGCTGCAAGTCCCGTAGCAAGAGCTGCTTTAGCTGCAGACATGGCAAACTTTATTACAAAATATCCATTTATTGATGGATTCGACATTGATTGGGAATATCCTCTTTCTGGAGGTACAGACGGTACTGAAGTGATCAATGGAGCACCAATTCCTCCACAAAAGTACAGCCCGGATGATAACAAAAACTTAGTGTATTTATTAAAAGCAATGCGTCAGGCGATGCCAAATAAATTAGTCACTATAGCTGCCGGAAATAATGTTCGAAATGTAGCCAAACAATATTTAGGGCCAAACACAAGAGCACAATATGGAATGACAGAAGACATTTCGACTTATTGTGATTATATCACCTATTTTGGATATGATTTTGGAGGAAACTGGTATGATAAAACCTGCTACAATGCTCCTTTATATTCAAGTGGAAATTCAAATGATCCATTATACGGAGCAAGTCAATCAGAATCATTAGATGAATTGACAAATCAATATTTGAATGTTGTTGGTTTTCCTGCTAATAAATTAATCATGGGATTGCCTTTCTACGGGAAAAAATTCGACAATGTTGCGAATAATGGAACCAATCCAAACTTACCCGGATTATTCGTTTCTGCACCGAGATATATTGTTTCAGGATGTACAAATCCACAAAATCCGACAGGAACCTGGGATGGTCCGGCAGCCTGTGAAAAATCAGGAAGTATCGAAATTTGTGATTTAGTTGGAAATCCGGTTACCAATTCACATCCTTATTTAGATCCAAATACAATGCTAGTTACATCAACTGCAGCAGTTGCGGGATGGGTTAGGTATTTTGACAATACAACTAAAGTTCCTTATTTATACAATGCTACTTTAAAACAGTTTATTTCTTATGAAGATAAACAATCAATGGATTTAAAAGTACAATATATTAAATCAAGAAATCTTGCTGGTGGTATGGTTTGGGAATTATCTCAGGATACCAGAGGCTCAATCCCAAATGCATTATTAAACCAGGTTGATACTTCTTTCGGAAGTGTTGTTCCGGGAACAGTAAGTATTGCAGGTTCTGTAAAAAATGGATCAGCTTTAGTTCCAGATGTAACGGTCGAATTAAGAGACGCTAGTAATGCAGTATTGCAAACAGTAGTTTCTACAGCAGGAAATTTTACATTCAATAATTTACCTTCTGGACAAACTTATAAATTAACAGCTTTAAAAGCGACTTATACTTTTACTCCGGTAACTTTAACGAATGTTACAGTTAACCAAACTGCTGTTGTAATTAACGGAACTCAGCCAACATATACTGTAAGTGGAACAGTTTTAGACGGAGCAACGCCAGTATCAGGAGTTACAGTTTCTGCTATATCAGGAGCGACAACTTTGACAGCAATTTCAAATGCAAGTGGGGTTTATAGTGTTGCAGGATTAACTGCCGGACTTAACTTCACAGTAATAGCTGCGAAATCTGGATTCTCCTATACACCAACTTCTACAGTTTATAATGCAATCGATGCTAACAAAACGTTGAATTTTGTTCAGGGTGCACCAATTGTTTATTATACGGTAAGCGGAACTATTTTGAATAATAGTACTCCAGTTTCAGGAGTTACAGTTACAGCAACTTCAACAGGGGGAACTTTTACTGGAACTACAAACGCAAGTGGAGTTTATTCAATTACTAATTTGCCATCAGGCGGAAATTATACGGTGACGGCTGCACTAGCGGGACAAACGTATACTCCGGCTTCAACAGTTTATACTAATTTAACGGCGAACAAAACATTAAACTTCTCCCAAGATGCGATCGTAGTTCCTTCAAGTAAAATTAGCGGAACAGTTAAAAACGGAACAATTCCGGTATCTGGTGCAAAAGTCGAATTGATTTTGCCTTGGACAGATAGTACACATCAGTATCAAAGTAAAATTGCGATTACAGATGCACAAGGAAAATACAACTTTGATAATGCTATTTTAACAGGATACACAACTATTTCAAGTTTAAAATTAAATACTTGGGAAAACGGGGATGTTGTTTATTTACCAAATAATCTAACGAACTTTGCTGTTCCTGCAAATCCAACTGTTTACGATTTTAATACAGGTGCAGTTACAACAACTTATACGGTTAGCGGAACAGTTCTTCACGGAGCAACTCCGGTTTCAGGAGCAACAATTTCTGCAACTACAGGAACAACTACTTTAACAGCAGTTTCAGATGCTTCAGGAAATTATAGTGTTGCTAATTTGATTTCAGGATCAAATTACACAGTTACTATTGTTAAAACAGGTTTGACATTTACTCCGGCATCAACGATTTACAATGCAATCAATTCAAATAAAACGTTGAATTTTACACAAGTAGTAAGTCCTGTTTATTATACTGTAAGTGGAACAGTTCTTAACGGAGCAACTCCAGTTTCTGGTGCTACAATTTCAGCAGTAACAGGAACAACTACTTTAACAGCAACTTCAGATGCTTCAGGAAATTATAGTATTGCTAATTTGATTTCAGGATCAAATTACACAGTTACTATTGCTAAAACAGGTTTGACATTTACTCCGGCATCAACGATTTACAATGCAATCAATTCAAATAAAACGCTGAATTTTACACAAGTAGTTACACCAGTTTATACTGTTAGTGGAACAGTTTTAAACGGTGCAACTCCAGTTTCTGGTGCAACGATTTCAGCAGTTACAGGAACAACTACTTTAACAGCAACTTCAGATGCTTCAGGAAATTATAGTGTTGCTAATTTAGTTTCAGGATCAAATTATACGGTTACTATTGCTAAAACGGGATTGACATTTACACCAGCTTCAACAGTTTATAATGCAATCAGTTCTAATAAAACGCTGAATTTCACCCAAGTTGTAACTCCGGTTTATTATACTGTTAGTGGATCAGTTAAAAACGGAACTACAGCAGTTTCTGGCGTAACGATTTCTGCTACTTCAGGAACAACTACTTTAACAGCAACTTCAGATGCTTCAGGAAATTATAGCGTTGCCAATTTAGTTGCAGGTTCAGATTATACTGTAACAGCGGCAAAAACAGGTTTAAATTTTAGTCCTGCCACTACAGTTTATACGGCCATCAATGCAAGTAAAACATTGAACTTTACACAAAATGTAGTAAGCGGAAATCTAATTAGCGGAACAGTTAAAAATGGTTCAACTCCAGTTTCTGGTGCTAAAGTCGAACTAATTTTACCTTGGACGGATAATACTCATGGCTATGTAAGTATTATTGCAACCACAGATGCTTCAGGGAATTTTAGCTACAACAATTCGGCTTTAGCAGGGTATTCAACTATCACAAGTTTAAAATTGAATTCATGGGAAAATGGTGAAGTGACTTATTATCCAAATAACTTAGTCAACTTTGCAGTTCCAACAACCCCAACGGTTTATAATTTTAATAGACAAACGGAGGTTGCGACTAAGCCAGTGGTTACTATTACAGCGCCAACAGCTTCGGCGATTGCTATAAATTTAGGATCAGCAATTAATTTTGTTGCGAGTGTTGGCTTAAGTGCTACTGACGCGACTACAATCTCATCTGTTGTATTTAGTTTAGATGGACAAAGCCTGAGTACTAGCAATTCTTCGGGAACTTATACAGCGATTTGGACACCAGCAGCAAATCAGTTTTCGCTTAGTCATACGTTAACCGTTACGGCTACTGCATCAAACGGAACAACAGATGCAAAAACATATAGTTTTACATTAAATTGTTCAGGTGCAAACTGCCCTAATTCATTACCTGTAATTACTTGGAGTTCACCATCGAATACTACTGTAAACCAAAGTTCTTTCCAGGTTGTGCCAATTTCAGTTACAGCTGTTGATAGTGACGGATCGGTTTCAGGAGTTAGTATTACAATAAATGGGGGTACATTTAACATGGCAGCAGGTGCAAATAATACCTATACGTATAATTTTACACCATCTGCTTATCAGGATTATTCAGTTGTAATCAAAGCAACCGATAATACTTCTGCTGTAACTACATTAAACAATACAATTAAAATTGCTCCGGTGAGCACTAATAGATTCATTGCACTTCCGTCTAAAATTATTTTAGGATATGCACATTCTTGGGAAAATGCCGGTGCTCCGTTTTTATACTTCTCTCAAATGGTGGGAAGTAAGTTTAACGTAGTTGATTATTCTTTCGTAGAAACAGTTAATCGTGATGGTTATACACCAGTATTAACTACAAATGACACTAGATATTTGACCAACGGTGTTTTCAATAAGCAATTGTTGAAAAATGATATAAAATCCTTAAGAGATAGCGGCGTTCCAGTTATTGTCTCTATTGGAGGTCAAAATGGCCATGTTGTTTTAGACAATGTAACTCAAAAAAATATTTTTGTTAATGGTCTAAAAGCAATTATTGATGAGTATCAATTTGATGGAGTTGATATTGATTTTGAAGGCGGATCGATGAATTTTAATGCAGGAGGTTTAAGAGATATTTCTTATGCTGGTATTTCTGCTTATCCAAGATTAAAAAACGTAGTAGATGCTTTCAAAGAATTAAAAGCTTACTATGGTCCTGGATTTTTATTAACTGCAGCTCCGGAAACACAATACGTACAAGGAGGATATTCTACCTATAATGATACTTTTGGTTCCTTCGTGCCAATCATTCAAAACTTGCGTAACGAATTGGATTTGTTAGCTGTACAATTGTATAATACAGGAGGAGAAAACGGATTAGATGGTCAATATTATGGTTCAGCTAAGAAAGCAAACATGGTAACAGCCCTAACTGATATGGTGATAAAAGGGTATAATATTGGTACAACAGGAATGCATTTTGATGGTTTACCGGCCTCAAAAGTTCTTATTGCCTTACCAGCTTGTCCAAGTGCAGCGGGTAGCGGTTATTTAACGCCGGCAGAAGGAATTAGTGCTATGAATTATTTAAGAACCGGAACCACTTTTTCAGGAAGAACATACACTATGCAGCCAGGCGGACCATATCCTTCTTTAAGAGGTTTAATGACTTGGTCTGTAAACTGGGATGCATCTTCTTGTGGTAATTCATCTGAATTATCTAAAGCGTATGCCACTTATTTTGCTTCGCAGTCAACAGCCAAAACATTAGCTGTTGATAAAATTGAGTTAAAAGGCAGTACAATAGCTTATTTTAGAAATGATGCTTTATCGGTTACAAATGAAACTGAAGATATTGCTCAGGTTGATGTATTTAATACAATCGGACAATCATTAGTAAGTTATAAAAACACTCAAAACAACAGAGAAGTCCTGCTTCAAAATCAAAGTTTCACAACTAAACAATTGTTTATAGTTGTTGTAACAGACAAAGCAGGAAACAGAAAATCATTCAAAGTAATGAACTTTTTAAACTAGTTACAATGAATAATAAAATTAGAAATGAAAAATTGGGACAGTTAAAATTGAGTTTGGTTATTTATTTTTTAATCTGGTTTTTATTTCGAATAAATGCATCGAATTAAGTGATTTGTTATTTGGTTTTCACTTAGAGTAGAGCATTATAAGCCCGGCATTTATTGCCGGGTTTTTTTATGTTTTGAGATGTGAAATGCGAGAAGTAGAATGTAATTAGTTAGAAAAATTGGGTTTTTAATTTTTTCAGGAGCTAATTCCTGCTATCCGCTTGTATCTTTTATGGTGGTCCCGAAGCCTCGGGACACCATAAAAGGATACCGCTCCTATCAGGGCTAGGGCAGTCATTTTTATGAAGTTTTATTTGACAAAGTAACCACAAAAATGAGAATAAAAACTTAGCGACCTTTGCGTAAACTCCTTGCGCTCCTTGCGGTTAAATCATCAGCAACTACATTAAATTTTTTAAGTACTTTTGAATGCCAATTAAAATCTCATGCAAAAATCAATTAGCTTAATAATAGCACTCCTGATATTCACCATTTCTTCAGCTCAAACTAAATACGGAAATCCGGAAGTTGACCCAATTCAAATTCAAAAAAACTTCAGCCAATGGTCAGCCTATCAAAGCAAAAATATCATGCTTTCCAGAGATTTTGTGGCACTTGATCCTTTCTCAAAAGAAATTTCAAAAGAATCATTTTTAAACGAATTGGCAAATGGAAATTTTATCCCAATCCGATTAAAATCAGATGATAAAATCTATTATTATAAACTGTTCAAAATTGACCTAAATTCCGATTCAAGTATAAAAGCCACGATCAATCAAATAGGTTTTGATGCGCTTAAAAACTATAAAATGGAAGGAACTCCATTTCCTAAATTTTCATTTAAAGATTTAAACGGAAATGAAGCTTCAAACGAAACCATGAAAGGAAAAATTATTGTCGTAAAATGCTGGTACATTCACTGCACGCCCTGTATAAGAGAATTTCCACAAGTAAACCGTTTAGCAGCAGAATATAAAGACAGAAAAGACATTCTTTTTATAAGCTTAGCCGAAGATTCGCCAGAACAATTAAAAACATTTTTAGCAAGAAAACCGTTGTCCTATGCTGTAATTCCGGACATGAAAATCTACATGAACGAAACATTGAATTTAAATGCTTTTCCAAGCCATTTCATTCTAAATAAAGAAGGTTTAATTGCAAAAGTGCTGCCTAATTTTGAAAGTCTGGAAGTTGCGTTGGCAAAAGAAAGTAAACTGTAGTTTTTTAAACCATATAAGTAATATAAGAAATGTAAGGCTAGCTTAAAATAGTCATAAAGCTTATATGATTTTGATATAGCTAATACAATCACAAGCTTAGTTTAAATGAACTTATATGACTTATATGGTGAAAAAATAAGCACCAACAATAAAAAAACATAGCCACTAAGTTCACTTGCACCACTGAACCTTTTTTCGTAATTTTGCACAAAATTAATTAAAAAGACATTCATGTTAACAGTCAATAATTTATCAGTTCAATTTGGCAAACGAATTTTGTTTGACGAAGTAAATACCACTTTCACTCACGGAAATATTTACGGCGTTATTGGAGCCAATGGTGCTGGAAAATCTACTTTTCTAAAAATCATTTCGGGTGATATCGACCCAACTTCTGGCCACATTCATTTAGAGCCGGGAAAACGTATGTCGGTTTTGAACCAAAATCACAACATGTTCGATGAACATACCGTTTTGGAAACTGTTTTGATGGGGAATAAAGTTTTGTACGCTGTTAAAAAAGAAATGGATGAACTTTATTTAGACTACAACGACAAAAACGCTGACAGAATTGGAGAGCTTCAGGTTCAGTTTGAAGAAATGAACGGATGGAATGCAGATTCTGACGCTGCGTCAATGTTGTCTAACTTAGGAATCAACGAAGAACACCATTATACTTTAATGGGCGATCTAGAGGGAAAAATTAAAGTTCGTGTGCTTTTGGCGCAGGCGCTTTTTGGAAACCCGGATTTGCTTATTATGGATGAGCCTACCAACGATTTGGATTTCGAAACAATCGCCTGGTTAGAGAATTTCTTAGCCAATTATGAAAATACTGTAATTGTAGTATCTCACGACCGTCACTTTTTAGATTCGGTTTGTACACATATTTCTGATATTGATTTCGGAAAAATCAATCACTATTCAGGAAACTATACGTTCTGGTACGAGTCTAGTCAATTAGCGGCGAAACAACGTGCACAGCAAAACAAAAAAGCAGAAGAAAAGAAACAGGAACTTGAAGAATTTATTCGTCGTTTTAGTGCGAACGTTGCAAAGTCTAAACAAGCAACTTCTCGTAAAAAAATGATTTCTAAATTGAATATTTCAGATATCAAACCTTCAAGCCGTCGTTATCCTGCGATTATTTTTGATCAGGATCGTGAAGCAGGAGATCAGATTTTGAACGTTGAAAATTTAGAAGCTTCTGTAGAAGGAGATCTTTTGTTTAAAGGTGTTCATTTGAATATGGCAAAAGGCGATAAAATCGTGCTGTTCTCTAAAGATTCACGTGCTACAACCGCTTTCTACGAAATATTAAACGGAAACCAGCAAGCTGACGCAGGAACTTTTGATTGGGGAATTACTACAAACCAAGCTTATTTGCCAGCTGAAAATCATTCTTTCTTTGAAAATGATTTGACTTTGGTAGATTGGTTACGTCAATATGCAAAAACAGAAGAAGAGCGCGATGAGGTTTTTATTAGAGGTTTCTTAGGGAAAATGATTTTCTCTGGAGAAGAAGCATTGAAAACAAGCCGTGTATTATCAGGAGGTGAAAAAGTACGTTGTATGTTGTCGAGAATGATGATGGAGCGTGCCAATATTTTAATGCTTGACGAACCAACGAATCACTTAGATTTGGAGTCGATTACCGCTTTTAACAACTCATTGAAAAACTTTAAGGGTTCTGTAATTTTTACAACGCATGACCACGAGTTTGCACAAACTGTTGGTAATAGAGTAGTGGAGTTGACACCAAACGGAGCAATTGACCGTTACATGACGTTTGACGAATATCTTGATGATGAAAAAATTCAGGAATTAAGAAAGAAAATGTACAATTTGTAATAGTGTAACTGACTATAAAAAAGAAATCCCGATCGTTTTGCGATCGGGATTTTTTTATGTTTTTATTTTCTGAAAAGCTTGGCGAAAATCCAGATAATGATCGCAACAATAAAGATTACGATAAAGATTCCGAATCCCATTCCGGCTTTAAAAATGTCTCCAATAACTTCGCAACTTGTAAATGAAAATAGTATTACGAATACCATTAACAAACGTGTAATGTTCTTTTGCATGATTTTGCTGTTTTAATTGTTTTAAAAAGAATTTAGTATTCTAATTACCGTAGAATAAAATTACTTCAAACAGCGAAAAAATGTTTTATATAATTTGGTTGAAAAGTTCCAATATTTGATGATTTATAGTACAAATAGTAAATATTTAAGCATCTTTTTAAAAGCTCCAGCGGAGCATAATGTTTATAGCTAATTAATTATGCGTAACTGAGAAAGCTCCGGAGGAGCGAAATAGTACTTTTCATTTTATTATTGAAAATATCTTCAGAAATGATTAATTTTTAAATAGATTCTTGTCTCTTATTGTTGTGATTTCTAAGAAGACAAGTCCGGCTATAACTAATATTTCACCTAGAAAATAAGCGATACCAAACACTGAAATACTTTGATAATAATACAATATAATTGCAAAAGTCAAAAGGCAATACAATACGTTGGCAATGCAGATTATTTTTAAATACGATTTCCAATTGTTATTTAATAGAAAGAAGCAAAAAAAGGAATAGATCGAAAATATCAGCGCCAAAAAAGAAAGATATTCCAAAGTGGTTTTAGATAAACCAAAGAAGGTATTGAAAGTTCTGAGAACGAAAAAAAGTAAAAAAGCCGTAAGTATCGCACCAAAAGCGTCTATGAGAAATATGTTTTTAGGTTCCGCTATATACTGTTTAAGGTTTTCTTTCATAAACTTTTTTATCTTCTGATCTCAAATTAGAAAGCTCCAGCGGAGCATAATGTTTATAGATAATTAATTTTCGTAAGAGAGAAAAAGCTCCAGCGGAGCGACATATCGTTTTATTGTGGTAGTGAAATATCACCCCGATGGGGCTTTTTTGAATTCGACTTATTTAGTTCTATAAATATGACGTCCCGCTGGGACTGATATGCTGTTGATTTTCTTATTCTCCAATTGTTCCGGTCTCAACATCTCCACCACGTCTGTAACTTACCGCAATCACACCGCTTGGCGTAACCGTACTTTCAATTAAAGCAAATCCTGACGGAGTTGAACTATCATCGAATAGTTTTTTTCCTTTGCCCAAAATTATAGGATAAATTAAGAGTCCAAGTTCATCGACTAAATCATGTTGAAGCAAAAGCTGAACAAGTGTCGCACTTCCCCAAACTTTAATGTCTCCGCCTTCTGAATTTTTAAGGTTTTTGATTTCTCCTATAGTGGAAAGAAATTCCGTATTTTCCCAGTCAGAGCTTTTTCTGTTGGACGACAAAACGTATTTGGTAACTTCATTAATTCCCGGCCAGCCTTCTGCATGTTTGGGCCAATAATCCTCGAAAATATCAAATGTTTTTCTGCCTAAAAGAATATCTGCCGGTTTCATTTGTTTTTGCATGACATTGCCATATTCTTCATCTCCAAAAGGCGCCACCCAGCCTCCATATTCAAAACCGCCCGAAGTATCTTCTTCAGGACCACCAGGCGCTTGCATTACGCCATCGATTGTAATCATGGTTATGACGATTATTTTTCTCATGATGTTTGGTGTTTTATTTGTTTATATCAAATATAAAAAAAAGGAAATATTTTTTTATTTGATTTATTGATAATGTGTATTTTATGTAGGTTAAGGAGCAGCAATTTTATATGTGTAGATTGTAACTCGCTTTCATCATTTTATAAACTTTCCATTTTCATATTTACATTCTGTTTTTTCTCCTTTATCATTTATAGAAAATAATATTCCATTTTTCTTATTATTCAGATATTCACATCTGTACACTAGTACACCATCTTTAAAATCTTCCTCTAAAGTTTTTTCGTTTTTAGCGTTGTAATATGTTGTCCATTTAAAATCAATTGAATATTCGTATCTAATTCTTTTTTCTTTCAAACGATGATTGTCATAAAAAATTTCTTCTGCTATTTTTCTTTTTTTACCATTAAAATATTCGGTATATTTTATTAATTGGCCATCGATATAATTGTTTTCGAAAACTAGATGGTTTTTGTGTTTGTAACTTTGTACTTTTCCAGTAAACAATTTACCTGTTTCAATTTGGTAACATAGTTCCTTTTCAATATATACGTTTTTAAATCTTAAGCTATCTTGAGAATACGCATTAAAGGAAAGTGATAAAATTAAAAACAATAATTTTTTCATTGTAAAAAATGTTGGTTTTATGTAATTTTTAAAGCTAAAATTTTTACTGGCATGGAAAGAATTCCGCTATCTGATTTTTAAGTTTTAACATACCCAATAAAATACTTACTTAATAAGACCTAATTTTTTTAATTTACGTTGAATTTCATAAAAACATTGTTCAATATTGTCTCCCATAAAAGGGACATATTGTAATCCAGCAATATTTGAGAATTCTTCTACACCATCTTGCTTTAAGATAATTACTTTATCAAAACCTAACCTTCCTTGAAAAAGCCCCGCTTCGTGAATAACATTTTGTCTTGCTCTAGATGTTCCTAAAGCTGTTTCATCTTCGGCAGTCATAATTAATATTGCAAATGAAGAGTCATTTAAAAAATTATCTAAGATATTAATTATTGTTTCTCCAGTTCTAGATTCGTCTTCAAAAGCTAATGTATTCACTTTTAAATCATCTTTAAAAAAAAATTGAAGCCGGGCCCAGAGTTTACTCCTACCGTGTCCAATAAATATTTTACCTTCACCCTTAGTCTTTACCTTCTTTTTTATTTTTAAACTTTCTATTTCTTTTTTTAGTTGAATTTCATTTAATGATTTTGCTTTGCTAATTAACTGTTGAATTTGGTATACAGATTCCTTATTAGTAGAAATTAAATGAGGTTCGGTGTAAAACATATCTGATCCATCATTTCTATATAAATAAAAAAAATCTTGAATTTTTCCAATATATAACTCAGCTTCTTCAAAAGCATCTTCATTACTAAAGTCTAATTCAGATAAATTTTTTATAAAAGTTTGTATAGAGGAAAAGAATACTAAATTAGTTTTAGCGCCTTCCCATAAACCTTCAGTAAGTATTTGTATTTCTTTAATTATCATAATTTATTTGAATTTAATTTTATCTAACTTATAAATTATGAAATATCTTCATTTTAAACTTTCTCTATTAAGAAATGTTATTTTAGTGTTGTCAGATTGTTATATTGTGCTAAAATATATTTTTATAATAAAACTACAGTTAAAATGTAAGATTTAATTTTCTAAAAAAGAAATTCGAGAAATTTTCAAAAGACAAATTTTCAAATCTAAAATCTTTGCCAAATCAAAAAAAAATATTTCCATCCACAACACCCCAACAAATAAATTCTGATTTCGTATATTTGCCCAACCAAACATCACACTTAATTATGAGCCAAAAAGTATTACTTAATTCAAAAGAAGTTACTATCATACTCCATCGTTTGGCTTGTCAGTTAATCGAAAAACATCTTGACTTCTCCGATACTATTTTAGTCGGGATTCAGCCAAGAGGCGTTTTTTTAGCTGAACGTTTAAAACAAATATTAGAAAACGAATACCAGACTCCTGAAATTTCTTTAGGATATTTAGACATCACTTTTTTTAGAGATGATTTTCGTCGTACTGATAAACCGCTTGAAGCCAACAAAACACAAATAAATTTTATAGTCGAAAACAAAAAAGTCATTTTTATCGATGACGTTTTGTTTACCGGACGAAGCATTCGTTCTGCCTTAACAGCAATTCAATCTTTCGGGAGACCGTCAGAAATCGAATTGTTAGTGTTAATCGACAGACGTTTTAGTCGTAATTTACCTATTCAGCCAGATTATCGTGGCCGTCAGGTAGATGCCATAAATAATGAAAAAGTAAAGGTAAGCTGGAAAGAAAACGAAGGCGAAGATGCCGTTTACCTGATTACGAATTAATTGGAATCTTTAAAAATTGAAAAATATAATAATGACAGAAAACGAAACGTTTATTTATGAATCAATTTTTAATCAGGTTAGAATGGGATTTCTTTCTATTGATGAGATCAAAGAGAACATCATAGAAGAAATTGAAGACAACGAATTTGAAGACGAAATTTCAGAAGAGTGGGCTTTTGACACCATAAAAGAAGAATACCAAAAGTTACTTGCAGAAAGTAAACAATGGAAAAATCCAACAGATACGGAAAGACTAATAAAAGCGTTTGATGAATTGGCCGATGAAAACATCGTTGCGCTTCACAATGCAGGTTATACCACAACAGAGGGCGAATATGAAGTAGTGGAGGTAGAAAGAGAGCTGCAGGAAAACGAAGTCTGGTCTGATGGTTATTGTTTTTATCATCAGCAAGATTTGGCCAGAGCTGTTGCAGTAGAAGATCCGGGTTTGTTTATCGCTTTTCAAAAAGTAGATAATTCTGATGATGCAGTAACAATGGAAGTCGGAAAAAAAGTGGCCGAAGTTTTAAGAAACAACGGTTTTCAAATAAAGTGGAGTCCATCGGCAAGAACAAAAATAGAAATTCCGGGTTTTAGATGGCAGCATATTTTTGATGAAGACGGAAGAGATTTGCAGGATTATGGCGAGGTTATAGAGCGAATGATTCAATAAACGGAACTGCTCTTAAAGAATTTGACAAATAAAATTAAACAATAAAAAATGAAAGAATTAAGCGTAAATCATTTATTAGGAATTAAATACATCAACGAGAATGATATTAACCTAATTTTTGAAACGGCAGATCATTTTAAAGAAGTCATTAACCGACCAATTAAAAAAGTTCCTTCATTACGAGATATCACCATTGCTAACATTTTCTTCGAAAACAGTACCAGAACCAAACTTTCGTTTGAGTTAGCCCAAAAGAGATTATCGGCAGATGTAATTAGTTTTTCTGCGGCTCAGTCTTCAGTTAAAAAAGGAGAAACACTTATTGATACGGTTAACAATATACTTTCGATGAAAGTTGATATGGTTGTAATGCGCCACTCCAACCCCGGAGCGGCTTATTTTTTATCTAAAAATGTCAAAGCAAGTATCGTAAACGCTGGCGACGGTGCGCACGAACATCCAACTCAGGCGTTGTTAGATAGTTATTCGATAAGAGAAAAACTAGGCGATGTTGCCGGAAAAAAAGTGGTTATTGTAGGCGATATTCTGCATTCGAGAGTTGCCTTGTCCAACATATATGCTTTGAAAATGCAAGGCGCAGAAGTAAAAGTGTGCGGACCAAAAACCTTGATTCCGAGATATATCGAATCGCTTGGTGTTACGGTCGAGCCGAATTTACGAAAAGCATTAGAATGGTGCGATGTTGCCAACATGCTTCGTGTACAAAACGAACGTATGGATGTGAACTTTTTCCCTTCAACAAGAGAATACGCACAGCAATACGGAGTAGATAAACCTTTATTGGATTCTCTTGAAAAAGAAATCGTCATCATGCACCCGGGACCAATCAACAGGGGAGTAGAGATTACTTCTGAAGTAGCGGACTCAGATCATTCTGTAATCCTGAATCAGGTGGAGAATGGAGTAGCGATAAGAATGGCGGTTATTTATCTTTTAGCTTCTAAAATTCAGTAAAATTTTAGTTTACAGTCGCAGTCGCAGTTTTCAGTTTTAGCTGAGACTGAATACTGAGACTGCGACTGAAACCGGAAACAACAATAAAAAAAACTTCGTACCTTAGTAAAATGAAAGTAGATCAAAAAGGACATACCGTTACGATTAAAGACACCCAGGGAGATTTTAATTCTTTTTTGGAGAAAGTGACGCAACAATTTAAAACCTTTGAAAAACAGAATATTATAATCGATTTATCAGCAGATTCTAATTTGTCTGAAAGCGATTTAAAACTTTTTTTACCGCTTTCTAAACAACAAAAAAAAGCAAAGAAGTCATTTGTAATTGTAGTTTCTGATCTTGATTTCAACTCAATTTCTGATAAATTAGTGGTTGTTCCTTCTCTTTTGGAAGCACACGATATTATCGAAATGGAAGAAATTGAAAGAGACCTCGGGTTTTAATTTTAGATTTCTGATTTTAGATTTTAGATTTTTTTAATACTGAATCTAAAATGTTTTTTTAATCTAAAATCTGCAATCTAAATTCTAAAATCTAAAATGAAATTAACCATACTTGGCTGTTATGCCGCAACTCCCAGAACCATTACAAACCCGACTTCGCAGGTTTTAGAAATTAAAAACAGATTGTTTTTGATTGATTGTGGCGAGGGGACTCAGGTTCAATTGCGCAAGAACAAGATTAAATTCTCAAAAATTAATCACATTTTTATATCGCATTTGCATGGAGATCATTTGTACGGATTAATTGGGACAATTTCAACGTTCTCCCTTTTAGGAAGAACGACCGATTTACATGTTTACGGACCAAAAGGAATAAAAGAATTAATTCTTCTTCAATTAAAACTAACAGAATCCTGGACTACTTATAGTTTGTTTTTTCACGAATTAGAGTCGAAGGAAAGTGAAGTGATTTTTGAAGATCAAAAAGTAATTGTAAAAACGATTCCGCTCAAACATCGTGTATACACTAATGGATTTCTATTTCAGGAAAAACCCGGAGACAGAAAATTAAATGTAGAAGCTGTTCAGCATTATAATATTCACACAGCCTATTATCAAAAAATAAAAGGCGGTGGCGATGTGACTCTTGATAACGGAACCGTAATTGAAAACGCCAAATTATCTTTTGACCCGATTCCGTCAATGAGTTATGCTTTTTGTTCTGATACGGTTTATAATGAAGCCATAATTCCGATTATTGAAAATGTAGATGTCTTATATCACGAATCTACCTTTTTAGAGTCAGAAGCGCCTTTGGCACTAAAAACATTACATTCAACCGCCAAAGAAGCGGCAACAATAGCTTTGAAAGCAAATGCAAAGCAATTGGTTTTAGGCCATTATTCAACACGATATGATGGAATAGATTCTTTTAAAGAACAAGCAGAAGCTATTTTTCCAAATGTGCTTCTGGCAGATGACGGAAGAAGTTTCGAGTGGTAAATTATGAATTATGAATTATGAGTTATTTCTGAACTAGTTAAAGAGCTATAATTCTAATCTAAGTCTAAGAAGTCTAAAAATCTAACAATCTAAGAAGTCTAAAAAAATGAACGATTTAAGCAATTATAGAAAATCTTACGAGAAGAGCGAATTATTAGAAAGCAATATTCCGGAAGATCCAATTAATCTTTTTAACCGATGGTTTCATGAAGTGGAAGATTTCGGTGCAAGCGGAGAAGTAAACGCCATGACTGTTTCAACGATTGGTTTGGATGGTTTTCCAAAATCCAGAGTAGTTTTATTAAAGAAATTCTCTGAAGAAGGTTTTATATTTTATACCAATTATAATTCGGAAAAAGGAAAGGCAATTGAAGCGAATCCTCATGTTTGCCTGTCTTTTTTCTGGCAGGAAATGGAACGTCAGGTGATCATTAAAGGAATTGCACAGAAAACTTCTGAAAACATTTCTGATGGTTATTTTGATTCACGTCCTGACGGAAGTAAATTAGGCGCTATTGTTTCGAATCAAAGTGAAGTGATTCCGTCGAGAACTTTTTTAGAAGAAAATCTTAAAAAACTGGAAGCAGAATTTGAAGGAAAACCAATTCCGAGACCTGAAAATTGGGGTGGATTTTTAGTAACTCCATTAGAAGTAGAATTTTGGCAGGGAAGGCCAAATAGATTACATGACAGGATTAGATATCAAAGTCAATCTGATTATTCATGGAAAATTGAACGATTATCTTCTTAGTTGTAAGAAAATTATATTGATATTAAAAATTAACATGTAGTTCATCGATTATTTTTGTAGTTTACCGATAAATTAAATATGTTTGGTGTAAGAAAAAAACGATTTAATTTAAATAAAAATTTAAAGGATTTGCCCCAACATTTACTTTAAGCTTGCGTAAACTGCTGATGACTATGAAGACGAAAATTATGCACACCATGCTGTTCATTGCAATTTTTATTGCAATGAACTCATGCTCTGCTAATATTGCCAAAGAAACAGAAAGCAGTACTCCGACAACAGCTCCGGTTACGAATTATACTTACAATAATTCAGAGTTAGAAATCATGAAATTAATAAACGATTATCGTGTGCGAATTGGTTTAAATGCATTGCAAAAAAATAATTATATCTCTTATAAATGTCAGGAACATAATAAGTACATGATTGCTAATCATGTTTTAAATCATGATGGTTTTAGTGCGAGATCTCGAAATATCATGCAATTAATTGGTGCTAAAAAGGTTGGTGAAAATGTAGCTCGAAAACAAAAAACTCCTGAAGCTGTAGTGAAAGCCTGGCTGGAGAGCCCGCGACACAAAGAAAATATCAAAGGTAATTTTACCCACTTCGGATTATCTGTAAGTACGGATGCTGCAACAGGTGATAAATACTATACTAATATATTTGTTAAAATTTAAGATAATTTAAAACTGGTTGGTTTTTTAGTGATCGTTGTAGCCCTTTACGGGGTTACAGCGGTTTTTTTTTAAGTTGTCTCAAAAAGACAGCTTTTTAAATAGGTATGAAAATCTTAATTAATTACAATGCAGTAATGATAAATTCGCTTCGTCTGTTTTCCTGATGTTCTGCTTCTGTACACGGTACATCATCGGCACATTTATTTACAAGCTGTGTTTCACCATAGCCTTTACCGGTTAATCTGTTGGCGGCGACACCATTTTTAATCAGCCATTCTATAGTAGATTTCGCTCTTCTGTCAGATAGTGCTTCGTTGTATTTAAAGGTGGCTCGACTATCAGTATGTGAACGAATATCGAGTTTCATGCCTGGGTTTTCATTTAAGACAGCCAATATTTTTTCTAAATCAATGGCTGCTTCTGTTCTAATGTTAGATTTATCCAAATCAAAATAAATTATTTTTATTTTAAAGCATTTTCCTAAATCATCACCAATTGTTACTTTACAAGTTGTAGGGTCCAAAGCAATTGGCAAGCTTGTTTTCCCTGACAGTTTTCCAATTGTTATGCTAATTTCTCTGGTTGCATAGTCTTCTTTTTCAGCTCTCACATTATAGGTTTTGCTACAATCAACCGGGATCTTATAAAGCCCATTAACGTCAGCAATTGTGGTGTTTTTTACTACCATATTATCGTAAAGTGAAACTTTTGCTCCAGATAAAATAACAGCCGTTTCAGAATCGGTTATTGTACCGCTTAATTCCTGTATGCATCTTAATGCTTTGTTCTCTACAAACTTATAAATATCATCAGATCCTTGTCCTCCTTCTTTATTAGAGCTAAAATATCCTTTTCGGGAAACCGGATCAATAACATAAGCGAAATCGTCTTTAGGTGAATTAATATCGGCTCCAAGATTCTGAATGTCACTTATAGTTCCATCTTTTTCGATTTTTCCTGCAAAAACATCCAATCCTCCAAGTCCCGGACGTCCGTCTGAAGCAAAATAGATTTCGTTTTCATCGGTTATATACGGAAATGTTTCCTTTCCTTCCGTATTAATGGTTTTACCCAGGTTTATAGGCGTACCATAACTACCATCGCTGTTAATACTTATTTTGTAAATATCAGATTGGCCTAACGTTCCGGGCATATCAGATGCAAAATACAAGGTTTTTTCATCGGGACTAAATGCCGGATGTGCGGTACTGTAATTATCGCTGGCAAATGGTACTGCGGTAATATTAGTCCATTTTCCATTTTCAAGCGTGGCTTTGTATATTTTAATTAAGGTAGTTTTTTCTACATCTTTTCCTTTTTTTCCGTTAAGATAATTGTTTCTTGTAAAATACACTGTTTTTCCATCTTTAGTAAAAGCTGGTGATGATTCATGAAATTTAGTATTCAGATCGGTTTTGAATTTTTTGACTTTTGAAGAATCTACATCGGCAATATACAGATTTGTAAAATATTCTCCTGTCCATTTATGTTTTCGTTGAGAGAAATTCCCGGTATCGCGTGCAGAGGTAAAATATATTTTGTTGTCATGAACAAAGGTTCCGTAGTCAGAATATTTCGAATTGATTCCGGCATTTTCAATGTCATATCTCCCTGAATTAGCTTTAATCTGATCAAGGTAATTTACATTTTCCTCATAAAGTTTTCCTCTGTTATCTGTTTTGTTTTTCGCATTAAACTCCCCTAAAAGTTTATTGGCCTTATCAATCTCTCCGATAGATTTTAACGATTGTGCGTATCTGTAATAATACTCAGGTTCGACAGAAGTATGCATGGCAAATAGTTCACCATACCACTTTGAAGCTCCTTCAAAATTTGAATTGAAGTAGTATGAATTCCCAAGTTTCTTAAACATATCTTCAGACTTATATCCTTTGTTTGCTACCTTCTCGTAAGTCTTTATGGCATCAATATAAGCGTAACTGTCGTACTCTTTATCGACAGCATTTATTTTTGATTGCTGTGCATAACTGTCAAATGAAAAAACATTTACAATTATTAGGCAAAGAAGTATATAATTTTTCATAATCGTAGTTTTTAGAAGAAACGTGGAGTTGTCATTTTACTATTATTTTTGAAGAATTCATAGCGAAGGAATATTTCATGCGATCCCGAATTATAATTATTTAAGTTTGTGGTTTCACGATCATAACCATAACCTAAATAAAGCCCATCTGTGATCTGAAATCCTACCATAGCACTAAGTGAAGCGCTCCATCTGTAAGCAGCACCGACTACAAATTTGTCATAAAACATAAAATTGGCGGATATATCTACCTGAAGTGGTGCGCCTTCTACCATTTTGGTAAGTATAGCAGGTTTGAATTTTATGTATTGGTATTTATCCAAATCAAATACATAACCGGCCATCAAATAATAATTGATTTTATCTTTATAAATCGCAACATCATTATCATCATATCGGTTGGTTTCAATAAAATTAGGTACAGAAAAACCAATATATGCTTTATCAGAATGCCAATAAATCCCGGCTCCCACATTTGGAGAGAATTTATTGTCCAGATCCTGAAACTGCGGATCTCCCTGATCTTCCGGATTTAGTTTGCTCACATCTAAATTGAAGATATTGGCAGTTCCTTTAATACCAAAAGAAAGTTTGAAATTGGCCGATGTCTGAACGGTATAAGAAAGATCAAGTGAGATATTATTTTCATTTGTTGGTCCGATCTTATCATTTAATAGCGAAGCTCCAATTCCTATATTACTATTATTAATTGGTGTATTGACTGAAAAACTACTAGTTTCAGGAGCTCCATCTAGTCCTACCCATTGTGTGCGGTACAAGCCAAAAACGCTTAAAGCTCCACGAGAACCTGCATAGGCAGGATTAATATTTATCGTATTGTACATGTATTGTGTAAATTGTGCGTCCTGCTGTGCAAAACCTACAATTGTAACAAACATCATGACGAAGGAAAATAATTTTGTTCTCATAGTAGATATTTATTATTACTATTGATTTTTATTAATAGAACTTCCAAAAAATAAAAAACCGGTACATTCGCTTTTTTAAATTTAAGGTTTTTTTTATTAATTATTGTGTATCTCGCTACAAAATAGATGTTCATAGCGAAGTACATAATAAGTGTCTTTATTTGGAAAGATAAAGATAGCCATCCCTTTTGTTAGATTGTATTACATTAGTGTCAGAAGATTTATAATTAATTACTATAAAATAAGTTCTAATTGACAGGCTATAAGATTTATTGGTAGTCATTTTTCTTCAGAAGTTCTTCCAATACTTTTTTTAGTTTGTAATGCTGTAAATTAAAATTTCACATACAATATTCACAATGGTTATAAATTTTAACTGCATTTCAGGATAGTAGGTTGTCTCGTTAATGCACTTTAAAAAAGGAATGTTTTTTTTAATTTAAACAATACTTTTTTTTCCTTGTTAAAATTTTTGATCAAATGTTAACAGAAATAAAAAAGTAAGAACTATTAAAATTTCTTTTGTAAATTAGAACTTCAATAATTCAGAACTTCTTTTTTGATGTTTCTAAATACTTCAGCCTATGAAAAATTTAATCTTAATACGCCATGCAAAATCAAGTTGGGAAGCACCATTAAAAGACTTTGACAGACCTCTGATGAAAAGAGGAATTCTGGATGCGCATGATGTATCAACAAATATTTCAAAATTTCTTCCTAAAACCTATATCATATGGAGTAGTACCGCAGCACGTGCCTCAGAAACTGCTCTTATTTTTGCCCAAAATATTTCATACCCTATTGAGAGTATCGTTTATAAAGACGATCTTTATACTTTTGATGATAAACAGCTCGAAAAGGTTATTAAATCATGTGATAATAGTTTCGAAAGCGTTATTCTTTTTGGACATAACGAGGCTATTACAAATTTTGTTAATAAATTTGGAGATGTTTTTATCGAAAACGTCCCAACTTCAGGTTTTGTATCACTGCAATTTGATAGTGAAAGCTGGGATAACATCAATAAAGGCAAAACCCATAAAACAATTTTCCCCAAAGATTTAAAATAAATAAAGTGTACGAACAGAAATATATCGATAGAGAAAAAAGTTGGTTAGCGTTTAATGCAAGAGTGCTTCAGGAAGCAGCAGATAACACAGTACCACTTTTAGACAGGTTGCGTTTTGTTGGAATTTTTTCAAACAATTTAGATGAATTTTTTAGAGTTCGCTATGCCGCAATCCGGAGATTAAGTCTTTCGGGAATTTCTGGCGAAAAATATTTAGGCGGCGTTTCTGCCCATCAGTTAGTAAAGGATATTACAGAAATCGTTATTCAGCAACAATCTGAAAGTCTTCGTATTTTAGGTAATATTGAAGCTGAGCTTGAAGCTGAAAATATATTCATTATCAACGAAAGCCAAATTACACAAGATCAGGAAAGATTTCTAAAAGACTTTTTTATTCAAAAATTAAGTCCGGAATTGGTAACTATTATCTTAAATGATTTGGCCGAGTTTCCAATTCTTAAAGATACTTTAGGATATTTAGCGGTTCGGTTAGAAATGAATAAAAATGACGAAGTTCGTTATGCGGTTATCGAAATTCCTAAAACAATAAATAGATTTGTGGTCTTGCCATCACATGATGATAAACATTATGTTATTTTAATTGATGATGTAATTCGATATAATCTGAAAAACATTTTCAATATTTTTGATTATAAGAGCGTTTCGGCACATATGATCAAAATTACCAGAGATGCCCAGTTGGATATCGATAGTGATTTGAGTAAAAGTATGCTCGAAAAAATTGCAACTTCAGTAAAAGACAGAAGAATAGGGGAACCTGTTCGTTTCATTTATGATAATTTGATTGAAGAAGATACATTACGTTTCTTTTTAGATAAAATGAAAATTGTAGAAACCGATAGTATAATCCCGGGAGGAAGATATCATAATCGTCGTGATTATATGAATTTTCCAAATTTAGGAAGATATGATTTGCTCTATAAACCAAATGAACCATTACCTATTCCTGGCTTAAGTTTAGGTGGAAGTATATTGGAGAAAATCAATAAAAAAGATTATTTACTTCATGCTCCATACCAGTCATTTTCTTATTTGACAAAGTTTTTGCGTGAAGCTGCTCTTGATCCACAAGTAACAAGTATAAAAATTACTTTGTACCGTTTGGCTAAGAATTCGCAGATCATCAGTTCTTTGATTAATGCAGCTAAAAATGGTAAAAAAGTAACCGTTCAAATCGAACTACAGGCCCGTTTTGATGAGGCGACGAATATTTCGTATGCTGAACAAATGCAGACAGAAGGTATTGAACTTATTTTCGGTATAAAAGGTCTGAAAGTACACAGTAAAATATGTGTGATTGAAAGAGTTGAAGACGAAAAAACAAGACGTTACGGATTTATTTCAACCGGAAATTTCAACGAATCAACGGCGAAAATTTATACAGATGTGACGTTGTTTACCTGCCATCAGGGAATTTTGAAAGACATTTCTAAAATATTCGAATTCTTTGATATTAATTATAGGGTACACCGATACAAACATTTAATTGTATCGCCACATTATACAAGAACCAAATTTATCAAACTAATAGATCGTGAAATTCTGCACGCTCTCGCTGGTAGAAAGACACACATTAAGCTTAAAATGAATAGTTTGTCTGATTTTAAAATGATCGATAAATTATACGAAGCAAGTAATGCCGGAGTAAAAATTCAGTTGCAGGTGAGAGGAATTTGCTCATTGATTCCGGGAATTCCGGGAATGAGCGAAAACATCGAAGCTATAAGTATCGTTGATAATTACCTGGAGCATTCAAGAGTTTATATTTTTGGAAATGCCGGTTTAACCGAAGTATATATATCATCGGCCGATTTTATGACCAGAAATCTCGACGGAAGAGTCGAAGTTACATGCCCGATTTATGATTTAGAAATTAAAAAAGAACTAATAGACAATTTTAATATTGCATGGAAAGGGAATGTTAAAGTAAGATACCATTCCTATAAACTAGATAATAAATACAAGCCTCGAAATCATCATGCCCCATTTAGAGCTCAGCTTGAAACCTATAAATATTACCAAAATAAGATTGCGGTATTAGAAGAGGTTCCGCAGAAAATAAATTAATAAAAACCAAAATCAATTTCAAATCATAAGTGAGCATGATTAAAATAAAAAAATATGCAGCGATAGATATCGGTTCAAATGCCATGAGGCTGCTGATATCGAATGTTGTAGAACAAGAAGGCAAAGAACCACAATTTAATAAAAGTTCCCTTGTTCGTGTGCCAATTCGTTTGGGACAAGATGCCTTTACGGTAGGTGAAATTTCAGAAGAAAATATAGATCGAATGGTCGATGCCATGAAAGCATTCAACCTTTTGATGAAAGTACATAAAGTAGAACGTTATATGGCGTTCGCAACCTCGGCAATGCGTGAGGCGTATAATGCCAAAGAAGTTGTCGCTTTGATTAAGAAAAAAGCCGACATAAAAATCGAAATTATCGATGGTAAAAAAGAAGCTGCCATTATTGCTTCTACAGATTTGCATCATTTATTAAAAACAGACGAAACCTATTTATTTGTAGATGTGGGCGGTGGAAGCACCGAGTTTACCTTGTTCTCTGACGGAAAAATGATCAATTCGAGATCATTCAAAGCAGGAACAGTTCGCTTGTTAAACGATATGGTTTGCGATGTCGTTTGGGATGAAATCGAAAAATGGATTAAAACCAATACTGCAGATTATGAAGAAGTAACCTTGATTGGTTCTGGTGGAAACATCAATAAATTGTTTAAAATGTCGGGGAAACAACAGGAAAAACCGCTTTCATATATTTATATCAATTCACAGTACGCCTTTTTAAATTCATTGACGTACGAACAAAGAATCGCTGAATTAGGACTAAACTCTGACCGTGCCGACGTTATTATCCACGCAACCCGTATTTACTTAAATGCGATGAAATGGAGTGGAGCGCGCCAAATTTACGTTCCAAAAATCGGACTTTCTGATGGTATCGTAAAAGCAATGTATTACGGTAAAATTTAAAAATATTCGCCACAGATTGCACAGATTAGAAAGATTAATAATCTGGGAAAATCTTTTAATCTGTGGCAAAAAAAATATTCGCCACTAATTACACTAATTTATACGAATTAATATATTTAACTACGAATAAAAAAATAGTAAAAATTAGTGTAATTGCTTCGCCAGTTGGCTATCGCTCGGGCCGTGGCAAACCTTTTTTAAAATTTATACAAAATGAACAAAACCAGACTTGAGGCTTTTAGTGATGGTGTTTTAGCAATCATCATAACGATTATGATTTTAGAAATCAAAGTACCTCATGGACATGAATTTGCCGATTTAAAACCACTTATTCCAAAGTTTTTAAGTTATATTTTGAGTTTTATTTATGTTGGAATATATTGGAACAATCACCATTATTTGCTTCACGGTTTATCAAAAGTAAACGGAAAAATACTTTGGGCTAATTTGCATTTGTTGTTCTGGCTGTCATTAATACCCGTTGCTACAGGCTGGATGGGTGAACATAATTTTGCAAAAGCAGCAATGGCATTTTATGGGGGTATTTTACTGCTTTGTGCTATTGCTTACGTGATTCTTCAAAAAACTGTTTTAGATGTGGAAGGAAAAGATTCTGTGCTGGCAAAAGCTTTAGGAAAAGATTTGAAAGGAAAAGCTTCTGCAGTTTTATATACTATTGGAATTGCAGCATCGTTTTACAACGAATGGGTGTCCGGTGCAGCCTATTTTATTGTTGCAATGTCCTGGCTTATTCCTGATAAGAGAATTGAAAGAGTTTTTGCTAAATAATTTTTTTAAATGAAATCTATTTTTCAATCTATTCATGTTTTACCACAAAATGAATTAGATCAGTTAGATGATTTAATTACTTTTCGAAATCTTAAAAAAGGAGAAATTCTCTTGAGGGAAAATCAGGTTTGTAATGAAATCTATTTTATCAAAAAAGGAATTTTACGATCGTATTTTTTTAATCATCAGGGCGACGAAATCACCAATTGCTTTGCTTTTGAAAACGAATTTATGGCTTCTTTCTCCAGTTTTATAACGCAAAATGCTGCTGAAGAAAACATTCAGGCATTAGTCGATACAGAATTGCAGATTATAAGTCGTGAAAGCTTGGAGAAGCTTTATAAACTAGGAATTCATTGGCAGGAAATCGGGCGGAAATTAACTGAAATGGAATATGTAACACTTCAAAAAAGAATGATTTCTTTCCAGAAATTATCCGGATCACAACGTTATAAAGAGCTTTATCAGAATCATCAAAAATACCTTCAGCTTATTCCGCTTCAATATTTAGCTTCTTATTTAGGTGTAACTCCTAGACATTTAAGTCGTATCCGTAAAGCGATTTTATAGGACATTTGTCCAGTATTATTTTTTAGGTGAATGGTATTTTTGTAAAAAGCTTAATCATGAAAAAAATACTAATTATAAATGGTCATCCCAATCCGGCAAGTTTCAATTTTGGCATTTCAGATTCGTACCAAAAAGGCGCAATTGCTTCAGGCGCTCAAGTGGATACCATAACTATTGCCGAATTACAATTTAATCCAAATCTACAATTCGGTTATCAAAAAAGAACAGAACTGGAACCTGACTTAGTTAAGTCGTGGGAAAAAATTCAAAACGCAGATCATTTAGTCTGGATTCATCCTGTTTGGTGGGGTGGTTTGCCCGCAATTACAAAAGGATTTATCGACCGGTTATTTTTGCCCGGAATGGCTTTTCAATATCGCGAAAATTCAGTTTGGTGGGATAAACTTTTAAAAGGCAAAACGGCGCATATTATCACAACTTTAGATCAGCCCGGCTGGTATTACAGATTATTTTTTGGAAGACCAAGTGTTAATCAACTTAAAAAATCGACTTTAGAATTTTGTGGTGTAAAACCCGTAAAAGTCAGTTATATCGGAATTGTAAAAACAGCTACTGATTTGCAAAGAGAAAAATGGCTGAAAAAAGTCTATGATTTCGGATTGCGAAATAAATAAAATGTAGTGGCAAAAAAATATTAACCCAGTAAATCCAATCCAAAGGTTGAACGCAAAAGTTCAATATTTGGGTTGATTTCTAACAAACGATTGTAGCGATCCTGATCGTTAAAACTTCTCTTAGTTTCTATAGCTTCATTTACAATGATTTCAATTGTAATGTCGTGATTGTGTAAATGTCCTTTTAAATGTCCTAAAAGTCCATTAATCTGACCTTCAAAATCTAGTTTAGAACCTTCGTTTGGCAATTCAAGTGTAATTACCGTACCGTTTAATTTTGGATCATTTATCAATAATAAAGATTCCATAATTTTAAAACCTTTATCACCCAGACGTTGTGCATATTTATTCCATTGCACTAACATTTCAGTCTCTGTAAAATCTTCCGTAGGCAAAACTGACGAAGGTTTTACGTAAGATTTATTCTTCTCTTCCATTTCCTTTTTCGCACGAATACTTGCAAGCGAAAAAGCAGAAACTTTTTTAGGTTGATTCTCGGTGGAAGGATTTTCAGTTTGAGAATTTTCAGTTTTTGAAGCTTCTCCAGTAGTTAAATTTGCTGAGTTTTGAGCTTGAGGTGCAATGTTTTCGGTTCCAGTTTCAGCACGATTTTCGACATTAAACTTTGGAGTTTGAACTTCAGCATCACTTTCGACTTTCGACTTTTGACTTTTGACTTCAACTATAGAATACCCTCCATTTTTAAAATAAGTAGGGGGAATTATGAATTGCTCAACTTTTTTTTTTCTCCATCAAAGTTGATAGAGGCTAATTGCATTAAACATAATTCGACCAAAAGACGCTGATTCTGGCTTAATTTATATTTTAAATCGCAGTCGTTGGCAATGTCAATTCCTTTTAATAAAAAGTCTTGCGAACATTTTTGAGCTTGTACGCCATACATTTGTTGCGCTTGTTCACCAACTTCAAGCAAACTTAAAGTTGCCGGAGTTTTGCTAACCAATAAATCTCTGAAATGCGAAGCTAAACCTGCAATAAAATGATGTCCGTCAAAACCTTTAGCCAGAATATCATTGTAGGCCAATAAAAGATCCGGAATTTTATTCTCTAAAAGTAAATCGGTAATACTGATATAGGTTTCGTAATCTAAAACGTTTAGATTTTCAGTTACAGCCTGGCGTGTTAAATTAGTTCCGCAATACGAAACCACACGGTCAAAAATAGATAAAGCATCACGCATAGCACCATCTGCTTTTTGAGCAATAATGTGCAAAGCATCATCTTCAAAATTGATTCCCTGACTTGTTGCAACTTCTGCCAAATGTTCTTTAGCATCTTTTACTGTAATTCTTTTGAAATCAAATATCTGGCAACGAGATAAAATCGTTGGAATAATTTTATGTTTTTCTGTTGTTGCTAAAATGAAAATAGCATGCTTTGGCGGTTCTTCTAATGTTTTCAAAAAAGCATTAAAAGCAGCCGAAGACAACATATGAACCTCGTCAATAATATAAACTTTGTATTGCCCTGTTTGTGGTGGAATTCGAACCTGATCAATCAGGCTACGAATATCATCAACCGAGTTGTTTGAAGCCGCATCTAACTCAAAAACGTTAAAGGCAAAATCTTCATTTGGATCGTCATATCCAGGCTGGTTTATTTTACGTGCCAGGATACGCGCACAGGTTGTTTTTCCAACTCCACGCGGTCCGGTGAATAAAAGGGCAGAAGCAAGATGATTGCTTTCAATAGCATTTAGCAAAGTGTTGGTAATGGCTTTCTGGCCTACAACATCCTTAAAGGTCTGTGGGCGATATTTACGAGCCGATACTACAAATTGTTCCATATTCTTTTTTATTCGATAGCAAATATAGAGTATAATTTAATGATTTAAAAATTTAAAAATTGAAAGATTTCATGTGTTTTGAACATTAAAAAGTAACCTGTTTTTTCTGAGAAAGTTGTGTTTGAAATTAGCGCTTTTTACTTTTAATTATTTCTAATGAAAATAGTGTGATTAATTATTTTGTAATAAAAAATGTACTATTTTTAATCCGAAACAAATTGATGTTTTGATAAAATAATTAAATATAATTAACATTTATGAACGCAAAACAAATAGTTAAATTAAGTAATATTATCGGAATCACATCCATACTTTTATTAGTTTATTGGGTATTTACTTTTATAATGATCCAGGTTTTTGGGTTGAAAGTTTTTAGAGAAAACATGACTGAAACTTTTTACCTAAGTGTTTTAGGAATTCTTGCACTAATGTCTGGTTCGCTAATAATTAATTTAATGTTTAATTTGACCAGGATTGCTGAAAAACATAATCTAGATGAGATAAATAAGAAATCAAGCAGATCTAGCTTTATTACTTTATTATTAATATTTCCATTGATTACCTTAATTCTATTTGGTGGAGATTATTTGACTTCGAATAAAAAAGAAAAAATGTTAATTGAATCTGCGAAATCAATAGTGAATAACAATAAAGAGAACAATGATAAATTATTAAATTATACTTTTTCAAAAAAATATCTTAAAGAGACCGCAGATGCCTTAAAAATATTATCGAGCACTGATAAAAACTTTCCAAGCGTAACATTAATTGTTAAAGATTCGCTTAAAGGTTCTCCTGTTTACCTGGGTTTTAATTCTTATTTCAGAGAGAGTATAAAAGAAGAAATTCTGCCACAAAAAGCAGATTATATTTATGAAACAACTCAGGAAGAAAGAGAATATTTAAATAGTGTTTTTAATAAAAATAATGATGAGGTAAGGTATAGTTCTCATGATGGAAATTATGAACTGTTTTATCCTTGCAAAAAAAACGGAAGAAAAATAGTATTGTATTTTTCTGAACAACAACGTTATGGTAAATTAGGAAGTTAACTGAGTATATATGAAAAACATAATTATTATAACGATATTTTTTCTTTTACAAAGTTTAAATCTTTTTGCTCAGGATGAATCCGAAATTAATCAAAAGTGGGTAGAACTAAAAGATCAATTTAAACATAAAATAGAGTTGGTTGTTGAATTCACATCTAAACTTCAAAAGTCAAAAAAAATAGATAAAAAAGAATTAGAACAAACTGCATTTTACGCCAAGGAATTCAGTAAGATGTGTGAGAATAAATTATTGAATAAAGATGCAGTTAGTAAAGTAAAACAAGCAAATGATTTATTGAATACCCATCTAGTAAGAACTTTGGTTAATTTGGAGTCTGATTTTAAACTCAAAAGTCAGGAATCAATACTTTCATTATCTGATCAGTTAGCTGCTGTGGAATATCAGATTTTTGTAACTATCAAAAAGTATAATGAAGTTTGCATAAAACAAAATAGGAAAGAATTGATATTCGAAAATCATAATGAAGATAGATTGCCTTCCGTTGAATTTTGATATTTTCCTTTCTTAAAATTGATTCTAAAAACTAATTCTCATAAACATGCAGCAATATAATTTCAGTAATAATATTTTAAATTTAAAAGTTAAAAAATCTCCAATAGCAGTAAGAATTGTAATGTTCTTTTTGGCATTTGCTTTTTTTGTATTTCCAATCGCAGGAACTGTTGTTGGTCTATTACTTGAGAGCGGATTACAATTTGGTTATTTTATTGGAATAGGTTTATTTTCATTAATAGGATTTTATCTTCTTAGGCTCTCTCTATGGAACACTTATGGGCAAGAAACTATCGAGATATTAGAAAATAAAATCATTTATGAAGTAAATTATGGATGGTTTAAAGATGGAAAGAAAGAAATTGAAATTACCAATCCGAGTTATTCTTTTAAATCAGCTGGTTATGAAGAAGACAATCAAGGTGTGTTGGTTATTTCTTCTGAAGAATCGCAGATGGAATCAGTTGTAAAAATGCCAATGAATGATTTGGAATCATTACTTTTTATATTACAACCAGTCACTAATTACTAAAACTTTACTTTATGAAAAAGTACTTGCTATTAATTGTAGTTGCAATTTGTTCTTTTCAGCTTCGCGCTCAAACTGCTCAGGATTCACTTGATATCAAGCGTATTGCTTTAGCTTATATCGAATCGCAGCATACTCCGAATCCAAAATTGATGGAAAATGCTTTGCATCCTCGTTTGGTAAAAAGATCGGTTTTTAGGAATAAGACAGCCCAGAAAGATTTTGTATCAGAATACTTTGCAGAGAACATGATTATTCTTGCAGAAACGTATAACGTAAAAGGAGATAAATTTCCAAAAAATCCAAGAAAAGAAGTGAAATTGTTAGATGTTTCCGCCAGAACAGCATCTGTCAAATTAATAGCCGATGCCTGGATAGATTATATGCATATAGTAAAGGAAAATGGCGAATGGAAAATAATAAATGTGCTTTGGCAATATAATGATGTAAAGCAGCATGAATAGGTCACTGTATTAAGTAAAAAACAATCCCATAAAATGAAAACTCCAAACCCAATCATAACCGTCAACGAAACCGAAGGCCAAAAACTAAAAATAGCCGGAGGCAATTACAGAATCATAATCTCAGGAAAACAAACCGATGGAGAATATGCGGTAATCGAAATGTCGGTTCCTCCGGGTGCGGGACCTAATCCGCATTCGCATGCTGGCTTTACAGAAACCTTTTTTGTTTTGGAAGGTGAAGTTTCCTTTAAATCAGAATTAGGAAGTTATGTTGCCAAAAAAGGTTCTTTTGTAAATATCCCAAAAGGCGGAATTGTACACGGATTTAAAAACCTTTCCAACGAACCGGCAAAACTTTTGTGTACCGTAACACCAGCCGGATTAGATGATTTATTTGGAGAAATAGCGGAATATCTTGAAACAGCTTCTTCAAAAACAGAAAGCGAAACAAAGGAGAAATTAAACTCACTCTTCGAAAAATACGGACAGCAAATGTTTCCTCCTGATTATTTGGATTAGTATTAAGTCGCAATCACAGTTTTCAATCAAGTACTGAAAACTGAGATTACGACTGTAAACTAAAAACTGGAAATAATATAAATTTGATAATATTATTTTGTAAAATATTGATTTTTAATTTGTTAACTTTAGAAGTAATAAACTAAAAAAATATCATTATGAAAATCAGATCTATTTTATTGGGAATGAGTTTTGCTTTTTCTTTAGTGGCGTGCGCTCCTAAGGATGCAGATATTCAAAAAGAAATTAATGAAAAATTAAGTAATACGCCTAGTGTTCAGGTTACAGTTCATGAAGGTGTTGCCACTATTGTGGGAACTTGCGATGATGATGCTTTCAAAAAGAATATTGAGCGAACTGTTAAAGCGGTTAAAGGAGTTAAAACGGTAGTGAATAACTGTCAAATTCCAGTTCCGAATGTTGAACCTGCTGCAGCTGCTGTTATAATTAATTCAGATGCTGATTTAGATAAATCGGTTAGTAAGGTAGTAAAAGCATACGATGGCGTGAGTGCTACCGTTGTAGGAGGTGTTGTAACGCTTTCTGGAGAGATTAAAAGAAGCCAATTGGCTCCGTTAATTCAAAGCGTGCAGGAATTGAAGCCTAAAAAAGTAGAAAACAAATTAACTATTAAATAAAAAAGTTATGAGTTTACAAGATAAATATAGAGAGTTAACAGATTTAGCTTCTACTTTAGGTATAGCAAATTTGCAGGTAAGAGAGCAGGATAATGTATTGTACATTGATGGTACAGCAAAATCTGCAGATGATAAAGAGAAACTTTGGGATAGCTACGGAACATTAGATCCAGATTACAGATCAGCCGATGTGGTGATGAATATTGAAGTAGCCGAAGGAACAACTACAGAATATACAGTAAAAAGTGGGGATTCTTTATCAAAAATAGGAAAAGAATATGGCGTTTCATGGCAAGATATTTTTGAAGCGAATAAAGATATTATTAAAAACCCAGATCTGATTCAGCCAGGGTGGAAATTGAAAATACCAACTTCGTAATTTAGTTGGGAGTTGTTTTGAAAGTCTGTCATTTTATGATGGACTTTTTAATTTAAATTATTTAACAGCAAAGAGTCTGGTTTTACACAAAGTACGCCACGAAAAGCTTTGCGAACTTAATAAAGCCAGCTTCAAACACAACAAGAAAATACTTTGCGCGCTTTGCGGTAATTTTATTGCATTCTTTGCGGTAAATAACTTTATAAACTATCAGTTATAGGATCTTTTAAAATTGCGGTTCTCAAACGATCCTGATTTTCATCTCCCCAATTGCCTAAAGCAGCGAGTATAGGTATTATTGTCTTTCCAAAATCGGTTAGGCTGTATTCTACCTTAGGAGGCATCTGTGCATAAATAATTTTAGAAACTAATTCGTGCTGTTCCAATTCTTTCAGTTGAATGTTTAAGACTCTTCTGGAAGCATCGGGAATTTTTCGCTGCAATTCACTTGGCCGCTGAAATCCTTCATTGATAAACCACAGTAAACGGATTTTCCATTTGCCGTAAAGCACTTCACCGATCAGGTCGAGACCACAATTTAAGTTCAAAGGAATTTTTCTTTCGTACATATATGCAAAAATAACTTAATGTTCTTAACTGGACAATAGGGGAAAAAATTATCCCTATGCAATTCGATTTTCCGTAATTGTATGAACCAATCATACTGCCGAAATTTGTCTAATAAAAAAAAGACAAATGGAAAAAGAATTTAATTTTAATGGAGAGTTATCAGGCAAAATCGCTTTGGTAACCGGAGGGACAAAAGGAACAGGGAAAGCAATTGCAGAAAGATTATTGCAGGCTGGTGCAACAGTTATTATAACAGCAAGAAACAAACCTGAAATTGAAAATAGCAATATACATTTTATTGCTGCTGATTTGAGTACGTCAGAAGGTACTGAAAAAGTAATTGGAGAAGTAAAAATAGCTTTCGGTAAATTAGATATTCTCGTTAATAATCTGGGAAGTTCCGAAACTCCAGGTGGAGGTTTTAAGGTGTTGACAGATGAAGATTGGGAGAAAACTTTTCAGGCCAATCTGTTTGCTCCGGTACGCTTAGATCGTGGTTTTTTACCTGAGATGATCCAACAGAAGTCAGGTGTGATTATTCATATCGCCTCTATTCAGGGAAGATTACCTTTGTATGATGCTACTTTGCCGTATGCGTCGGCAAAAGCAGGATTAATTAATTACAGCAAAAGTTTATCTAATGAGGTTTCGTCAAAAGGTGTTCGTATATTGACGGTATCACCGGGATGGATCATGACAACATCATCGGTCAGAATGATGGAAAGAATTGCAGAAAGTTCAAATGGTACTGTTGAAGAAGCTACCGAAAGTGTTATGAATGCTTTAGGCGGAATTCCTTTTGGAAGACCAGCACAACCTGAAGAAGTAGCAGAATTGGTTGGTTTTCTCGTTTCGCCAAGAGCTGATTATTTAACAGGAACCGAATTTGTTATTGATGGCGGAACGATTCCAACGATTTAATTTAATAACCCAATAAAAAATATAAAGATGAATTTACCTAACATAATTTTAGATTTGCTGACAGCTCAGTCAAATTTTAATAGTAAAGCTTATGCGGCATGTTTCTCTGAAACTGCTTTAGTTTTTGATGAAAATGAAACACATACAGGTCTAAATGAAATAGAGAAATGGAATGAAAAAACGAATGAAATGTATCAAACCCAACTTGAAGCATTAGAATTTGCAACAAACGTTCTGACAACAAAAGTGACAGGAAATTTTGAAGGAAGTCCAATTGTTTTAAAATATCATTTCGAATTAAAAGAAGGAAAAATTGATCGTTTGGAAATAACAATTTAGCTATTTAAGCCGCTGAGTATAAAGTTAAAATTTTAAACTCAGCGGCTAATTATTACCTTCCCTTTATACTCAAATCAAATAAAAATTTTGCAGTTTCCTGATCGGAGTCAGCGGAGAAACCTGCTACATAAACGCCCTTTTTGCCCGAATTCGATTTAATTCCGTATACAACTGCCTCATCGCCTGGATCTGATTCCCCTTCGTATCGATACACATGTACAATTTCAAATTTTTCAGGATTTTTTTTAATCATGTCTGAGTTCAGATTAAAATCACATGTAAATCCTTTTTCATGAAGTTGATCTAAAGCTTTTGAAACAGTTGCGTAGTGATACATTCTTGTCATGATAATGAATTTAAAAATTAAGGATTTTAAAGATAACCAATTTAAAATTAAATTGTTATGAAAAATATATAAAAAACGGAAATTTAAATGCTGGATTCTTCGTTGATAAATCGCTACTTTTGCACCGCAGACCGCCTTATCGTCGCTCAATTCGTTGAGGGGAGGAAAGTCCGGACACCAAAGAGAAGCATAGCGGGTAACACCCGTCGACGTTAGCAATAGCGTAAGGACAAGTGCAACAGAAAGTATGTACAGGTAATGCTGTAGTGAAACCAGGTAAACTCTATGCGGTGAAATACCAAGTATATCAGCATTTAAGGGCTTCTCGTCCGTTGTTGAAGGGTAGGTAGCTCGAGTCCAGTAGTAATGCTGGATCTAGATAAATGATAAGGCCCTGATTTATCAGGGACAGAATCCGGCTTATAGGTCTGCATTTTTTATATATTTGTGATAGCCCTAAATCACATTTATGAATATAACTACTCCAAACTCTTCCTCAAAAACCAGGAAAAGTACTTTTCATACCATCATTACTAATCTTACTTTTTGGGTTTTGATTGCCATTATTGCCGGCGTTTTACTCGGACATTTTTCGCCTGAAAATGGTGTGAAAATGGAAATTGTAGGGAAAACATTTGTGGATGTTATCAAACTATTTATTGGACCAATTATATTTCTGACAATTGTTTTGGGAATTTCCGGAATGGGAAATTTGAAAAAAGTGGGTCGAATTGGTGTGAAGGCATTACTCTATTTTGAAGTGGTTTCGACTATTTCATTAGCCATTGGAGTTGGTGTTGCTTATTTCTTTCAACCCGGAAAAATTGATAAATCAGGTTTGGCTTTGCAGGATGCGAGCAAATACACAAATCACGCTGCGGAGAACTTTTCGTGGCTGCAGTTTTTCCTTTCTAATTTTACATTACAGGTTCTTTTGGCGGCGATTGTCTGTGGAATAGCTTTGAATTTTTATCAAAAAAGAGAACAGACGATTCTGGTTTTAGAACGTTTTTCAAAAGTAGTTTTTACAGGATTAAAATATGTTATGTATTTGGCTCCAATTGGTGCTTTTGGAGGAATGGCTTATACGATTGGGAAATTTGGATTGGAGACATTAATTCCACTTGGAAAATTGATGCTTTGCGTTTATCTGACTATGGCTTTGTTTGTATTCATGATTTTGGGAACCATTTTGAGATATTATAAAATCAGTATTCTTTCGATTCTAAAATACATTAAAGAAGAACTTTTATTGGTTCTGGGAACATCTTCTTCAGAAGCGGCGTTACCAAGTATTATGGTGAAACTGGAACAAATGGGTTGTAGTAAATCGGTAGTAGGTTTGGTTATTCCAACGGGTTATTCTTTTAATTTGGACGGAACTTCGATTTACTTGTCGATGTCGGTTATATTTCTTGCTCAATTGTATGATGTGCATTTGAGTTTCGCAGAAATTCTGAGTGTAATCGGAATTTTGATGATTACTTCGAAAGGCGCGGCGGGCGTTACCGGAAGCGGATTTATAGTTTTGGCTTCGACTTTGACAGCGATCCATAAAATACCGGTGGAAGGTTTGGCTTTTTTATTGGGTGTTGATAAATTTATGAGTGAAGCAAGAGCGATTACAAATTTAATTGGAAATACAGTCGCAACGATTATAATTTCAAAAACCGAGCATGATTTTACGGAGTTGAATTTGGAGCCTGTTTTAGAGGAATAATGTGTTTGCCATGAAGACACAAAGACACAAATCAAAAAAGAAAAAGTAAAAAACTTTGTGTCTTTGCGCCTTTGTGGCATTTAATAAGTTTATTATGAAAAGAATTGGAATTTTAGGACTAGGCGGCGTAGGAGGTTACTTCGGTGGACTTTTAGCGAAAGCTTATTTTAAGTCGGACGAGGTTGAGGTTATTTTTATTGCCCGTGGTGAAACCCAAAAGGCAATTGCTGATAGCGGACTAAAAATAGTTACCGATGAGAATGAGATTATAGTTCACCCAAAATTGGTTTCGAATAATCCTGATGAAATTGGTATTTTAGATTATTTAATTTGTGCTACAAAAACATACGATATTAAAGAAAGTTTACTTCCACTAAAAAAATGTATTACGCCGGCAACTATAATTCTTCCTTTATACAATGGTGTTGATGCACCTGAACGTATCAGGAAAATATTTCCTGAAAATGAGATTTTACAGGGTTGTGTATATATTATTTCGATGATTGCTTCGCCGGGAACCATTAGAAAAATGGGCTTTTATGAAAAGTTATTTTTTGGTTCGAAAAAGACTTCGGTTGCTAAATTAGAAGAATTACAAAATATTCTCCAAAAAGCTAAAATCGAAAGTTATTTGGTTGAGAATATTGAGGAAATCGTTTGGGAGAAATTTATTTTTATCTCGGCATTGGCGTCGGTAACGTCTTATTTAAACCAAAATATAGGAGAGGTGCAAAAAAACAAGAAATCGATGAAAGTTTATGTAGAATTACTTCATGAAATTGAAGCGGTTGCCAAAGCAAAAGGCTTGCAATTGCCAAAAGATATTGTCAATCAAACTATTGTCAAGCTAGAAAAATCGCCTAAAGAAGCAACTTCGTCTATGCACAGGGATTTGTTGGCAGGAAGAAAAACAGAAGTAACTTCGTTGACACAATTTGTAGTCAACGAAGGCTTAAAATATGACGTAAAAACTCCTCTCTATGAAAAGATTACAATAGCATTAATGTAAAATACTATAATACTATGATTCGTCTTTTGTAGTTCGAACTAAACTGATTCCGGATGTAAAGAAAACAATTCCAAGGATTCCGTAAATAATAAGTGATTTAATATCTCGCTCTCCTCCTGAAGTATCAGCAAAAATTACTGCGGTGTAAATAAGGCCCACAATTCCCAGAATGGTAAGCACTGCTCCAAAAAGTCTTTTAAGGTTCATGATTTATGTTTTTAAGATTCATATCAAATTTACCTTCTAAAATTATCTAAACTGTTATACAATTACTTATGAAGCTTATATGATTTGCAGTAAGATTGGGTTTGAGTTTTTCTGTAAGAAATTATTTTTGTTTTTAATAGGTTGTGTTGTTTAAATACTATTTTTGTGAGAACCAATTTAAAAACCAAAATGAAGAAAAATTACTTGTTCTTATTTCTATCCGTTCTTTTTTTTAATGCCGTTCAGGCGCAAGATGAACCAGTTACAGCTGTTCAAAAAAATCAATTCAAGATTAATATGTTTTTACCAGGCTTCGTTTATGAACATGGTTTTGATTCTAAAAACACTTTGTACTCTGAAGCAAGTTTAGGTTTGGGATTTTCAGCGAACTCTTACGATTCAAATTTTGCTTTTTTTCCACAAATTGTTGAACAATTTCGTCATTATTACAATCTTGAAAAAAGAGCTGCAAAAGGAAAGAGAACAGCTTTTAATTCGGGAAATTATCTTGCCTTAAATGCAGCTTATAATTTTGAATCTATTTCGACAAATGATAATTATAGAGAATCGGTTCCTTCCTTTACAATAGGAGCTCTTTGGGGATTCCAGCGCACTTACAAAAGAAAGTTTAACTTGGAATTTAGCGCAGGTCCCGGGGTGAATTTTGATAAATATGATACAGAATTTGTACCACTTATCAACTTTACTTTAGGATGGGTAATTGGAAACTAATTCTTATATAAAATAGAAAAACCTTGATTCGTCAAGATTTTTCTATTTTAAATTCTAATCCAATATTACGAACACTTTCAATTCTAATTTTTGGATCTGAATTAAAATATTTTCTAAGCCTGCTAATAAAAACATCCATGCTGCGCCCTGAGAAATAATCGTCTTTTTTCCAGACAGACATTAAAATTTGATCTCTTTTTAATAACTGGTTATGGTTTAAATATAAATATTCAATAAGAGAAGCTTCCATTTCTGTGAGCTGCTGGACGTGATTTTTATTATTGAGGGTTAATCTTTCATTATCAAAAATATAAGAACCAATTTCAATTATATTATTTCCTTCCAGACTTCTCTTTTGTTCGATTCTCTTTAGAATATTCTGCAAACGCAAAATCAGTTCGTCAACTTCAAAAGGTTTTATGATGTAGTCGTCTGCACCTAGTTTTAAGCCAATGATTTTGTCTTCTTTTAACTTTCTTGCCGTTAGAAAAATAAATGGAATCTCGGGATTGATGGTGATTATTTTTTCGGCCAGTGAAAACCCGTCCAGTTTGGGCATCATTACGTCAAAAATACAAATATCAAAATCTTGCTTTTTAAAATAGTCTAAAGCTATTTCTCCGTTTTCTGCCCAGATTACTTCGAATTGATGCAGTTCTAAATATTGTTTTAAAATGGCAGCAAAATCAAAATCGTCTTCAGCTAAAAGTAGTCTTTTCAAAATAAGGTAATTAAACTTTTAATAAAATAGTAAACTCGGTTCCTTTTCCTAAATCACTTACAACTTTAACAGAGCCCTGATGCGCTTTTACAATTTGATCTACATAATAAAGACCTAATCCTAAACCTTTTGTGTTGTGCAGATTTCCTTGTTGAACGCGATAAAATTTGTCGAAAAGGAGGGATTGTTTGTTCTTTTCAATTCCAATTCCATCATCTTCAATGCTGATCGAAAATTGTTTTTCTATAATTCTGGTTTTTATAGTAATAGTAGTTGAGCCATATTTTACGGCATTTTCCAAAACATTTAAAAAAGCAGTTGTCAGATGGAATTTATCTAAAATCAAAATGGTTTTCTGCGTTTGAAAATCGGTTTTAAGATTAATTTTTGGAAATGTAATTTTAAAATCATTTACAATGGAAAGCAGAAAATCTTCGGTTTCTATTTTTTCTTTTTGCAATTCGATTTCATTTTCTGCCAATGAATTTGCCATTACCTGATCAATCAAACTCTGAAGGCGATTATTCTGGCGCGAAATCGTATTGATAATCGCATTAAAATTTTCATCGTTTTCACGAATGTTTTTCTGCTCCAAAATTTTAGTAGAAATACCTAAAGTTGCCAAAGGTGTTTTGAGTTCGTGCGTGATATTATTGATAAAATCAGTTTTGACGTCACTGACTTTTTTCTGTTTTATTAAAGCCTTAATGGCAATTACAAAAAGCGTTATGAGCGTTAAAATACAAAGCAAAGACAAAATCAAAACGAAAGTCATGCGTCTTAAAATGATCATTTCCCAGTCAATAACGGAAACATACATCGAATCTTCTGTCAATAAACTGTAATCCTGATTTTCAAATGTTCCGTTAGTTGTGCCTACATAATTCCGTACCAAAAAGGCATGATCTAAAGAAGCTAAATTGCCGTATAATTTATTACTGATAAAAGGTTTTTCAGAGAAAATAGTATCTGCTTTTCGGGCATTTTTGTAGAGAATAAATTTATTCAGCACAATGGCGAAATCAATTTTAAAATTAGGTAAGTCTCTTTCAAACTTGCGTTTTATTTTCTGGGTCAACACATCACTGAATTCATTCTGCAGGATGTTTTTTTTAATATCTATTTTGGAGTTTTTGCCCTGAATATAATTCTCTGATAATTGTTTGTAAAGCGCTTCTTTTTTAGAAACTATAACCGAATCGATATCACTATAATTATTTGAAATCTGGGCAATTTCATTTTTGATTTCTGTATGAAACTGCGCCACTTTATAATCGTAAGTGGTTTTTACCAAATAGCATTGCACGGTCGACAAAACGACCAGCGCGACAATGGAAAATGCTATTAATAAATTGATTCTTTGTTTCATTAGTTTTTTTTGGCCCACAGATTAAGCGGATTGAACGGATTTACACAGATTTTATTTTTTACAAAAACTTTACTATTAAAACCGGTGTAAATCCGTTCAATCAGTAAAATCTGTGCGCTAATTTCTCAATTCAAAATTAATGCTTTTATGGTATAAAAAGCGTGTTAACTCCGCATTAACCTTCAATTAACCTTCGCAACCTTTTTTTAGAAGCATTTTTGCATTCAATCTAAACCAAATCTTTTTAAAATGAATGTTTATTTGCCTCTAAAATTTTTTATAATTCTACTATTGTTATGTTTTTCTCTTTTTGGAAATGCCCAGAATAAAACACCTAAAGATAGTATTTCGAATAAGCTGAATGAAGTTGTTGTCACTCAAAATAAAAAAGCATTTTCGAATCAAAATGGGAATATAAAATTGGATGTTTCCAATTCTATTTTTAATTCAATTCCCAACACAGTTGATTTATTGTCTAAAATACCAACGGTTCAGGTTAGTGCTGATAGGGAAAGTATTTCGGTTGTGGGTAAAGGAAATCCACTGATTTATATTGACAATCAAAAAGTGGGTATGAACGATTTAAATGCTCTGGCTGTCGCCGATATTAAAACAATTGAAATCATTCAGAATCCGTCTTCTAAATATGAAGCTGAAGGTCGGGTCGTCATTTTGATTACACGAAAGTTTAGTAAAAAAGACAGTTTCAGAACGGAGATTTCAGAAGTCGCTTCGTTTAAGAAAAATTACAATAATTATCTGGGATTTAATTCTAATTTCAAGAAAAATAAACTGGAGCTGAAAGCTAACTTTAACTACAACTTGCTGAAGCCCTGGGAAAATCACAGTATTGATTATCAAATCACAAATGCTGATATTGCTTCAAAATATGATGTTACAGCCGATAGTAAACAAAAACGACAATTTGTTTTTGGCGGCGGTTTGTTCTACAAAATAAATGAGGATGATTATTTTTCGTTTAATATAAATAGTAAGTTGCAGACGGACATTTTTCCTATCAATACGATAACAGAAAATAAAAACCAGGACGTTGTAAATAATGTTGTGACATATAGCGATAATGAGAGTAAAAAGAACTTCGTGAACTCTTTTTTAAATTATAATAAAAAGATAAAATCAATCGATACACAAATTTTTACCGGTTTTCAATATTCTAATTTTGATCAGACATCGTGGAGTGAGGTTCGGAATAATTTTAATTATACACAATTTGAATTGGCTCAAATTCGTGATCAAAAGTTTAAAGTGAATGTTTTTTCGGGCAGAATTGACATTGAGAAAAAGCTTAAAAATGAAATGAAATTTGAAATAGGCGCACTGTATTCAGCCGCAGATTCAAAATCTGATTTTGATATCTTTTATTATGAAACCAATACAAATGAAATAAGCCATTATGATTTTAAAGAAGAGAATTTAGCCGGATACAGTCAACTTTCCGGAAAAATTAAGAAGATCGATTTCTCTGTTGGAGTTCGTGTTGAAGAAACTAATATAAACGGAAAATTTAAAACAGATTTATTACCGCTGATTGCTAAAGAGTATACTAATTTTTTCCCCAAAGCACAGTTTACATTCCCTATTGACAGCACAAAAAGTTTGAGTTTTAATTATGCTAAAAGTATTTCGAGACCTAATTATTCTTCATTAAGTCAGGGGGCAACCTATATAAATCCCTATTTTTTGTATGCAAGGAATATTAATTTGGGGCCAACAATTATTGACGAAATTTCGACCACTTTTCAGTATCATGATAAATCGGTTAAATTGAGTTTTACGCATGCCAAAGATCCTGTTTACAACAGTTTTTCGTTTGACGATCAAAAGAATATAATGACTTTTCAGGATATAAATTTTGATAAAAGTTCTGGATTTACAGTCGATTTTACATTACCATTCACTTATAAATTCTGGACAACAACTAATTCTTTAATTTTTATTTTAGAGAAAATAGAAGATAAATCTGCAGTATTCCTCGCGTCAAAACCATATTCCTATTATAGCTCAAATAACGAATTTAAACTTCCAAAAGATTATTCTTTTGTTTTGAATTTTTGGGGATTAACAAAACAATATACTGGTGTTTTTGTGACAAACACCAGATTTATAGTCGATATGGCGGTTTCAAAAACGTTTATTAAAAAATGGAATTGCACTTTAAGCTGTAATAATGTTTTTAAAAATAATATTGAAACAGAACAATTTACTATTAATAGTATTAATTCTAAAGCAAGATATGTCGTCGATAATCATGAGATTTCTTTAGCAATAAGATATTCTTTTGGAAAAGTAAAAGAAACAGAATTCAAAGAGAAAAACATCGATGAAAATTCAAATAGAGTTAGATAAAAGAAAAAGCCCTTGAATTT
>NZ_JCAXEB010000039.1:0-1675 GCF_059758655.1 Flavobacterium sp. GQ95 | reverse complement strand
ATTAAAGTCACAACGGTAAAAGATGAGCATGCGTCCCATTAGCTAGTTGGTAAGGTAACGGCTTACCAAGGCTACGATGGGTAGGGGTCCTGAGAGGGAGATCCCCCACACTGGTACTGAGACACGGACCAGACTCCTACGGGAGGCAGCAGTGAGGAATATTGGACAATGGGCGCAAGCCTGATCCAGCCATGCCGCGTGCAGGATGACGGTCCTATGGATTGTAAACTGCTTTTATACGAGAAGAAACACTACTTCGTGAAGTAGCTTGACGGTATCGTAAGAATAAGGATCGGCTAACTCCGTGCCAGCAGCCGCGGTAATACGGAGGATCCAAGCGTTATCCGGAATCATTGGGTTTAAAGGGTCCGTAGGCGGTTTAGTAAGTCAGTGGTGAAAGCCCATCGCTCAACGGTGGAACGGCCATTGATACTGCTAAACTTGAATTATTAGGAAGTAACTAGAATATGTAGTGTAGCGGTGAAATGCTTAGAGATTACATGGAATACCAATTGCGAAGGCAGGTTACTACTAATGGATTGACGCTGATGGACGAAAGCGTGGGTAGCGAACAGGATTAGATACCCTGGTAGTCCACGCCGTAAACGATGGATACTAGCTGTTGGGAGCAATCTCAGTGGCTAAGCGAAAGTGATAAGTATCCCACCTGGGGAGTACGTTCGCAAGAATGAAACTCAAAGGAATTGACGGGGGCCCGCACAAGCGGTGGAGCATGTGGTTTAATTCGATGATACGCGAGGAACCTTACCAAGGCTTAAATGTAGATTGACCGTTTTGGAAACAGAACTTTCGCAAGACAATTTACAAGGTGCTGCATGGTTGTCGTCAGCTCGTGCCGTGAGGTGTCAGGTTAAGTCCTATAACGAGCGCAACCCCTGTTGTTAGTTGCCAGCGAGTCAAGTCGGGAACTCTAACAAGACTGCCAGTGCAAACTGTGAGGAAGGTGGGGATGACGTCAAATCATCACGGCCCTTACGCCTTGGGCTACACACGTGCTACAATGGCCGGTACAGAGAGCAGCCACTGGGCGACCAGGAGCGAATCTATAAAACCGGTCACAGTTCGGATCGGAGTCTGCAACTCGACTCCGTGAAGCTGGAATCGCTAGTAATCGGATATCAGCCATGATCCGGTGAATACGTTCCCGGGCCTTGTACACACCGCCCGTCAAGCCATGGAAGCTGGGGGTGCCTGAAGTCGGTGACCGCAAGGAGCTGCCTAGGGTAAAACTGGTAACTAGGGCTAAGTCGTAACAAGGTAGCCGTACCGGAAGGTGCGGCTGGAACACCTCCTTTCTAGAGCCCCAATTGTTAGTAGTAATACACGATGGGGAAAAAAGAAGAAGCTTTATGGGTTTATAATTTTAAGACTATTTTACTCTTGCTGTTAGTTCAAATAATAAATTTTAAGTAAAACAGAGTCTCGTAGCTCAGCTGGTTAGAGTACTACACTGATAATGTAGGGGTCGGCAGTTCGAGTCTGCCCGGGACTACTATTTAACTTAAAAAAAAGGAAATTTTAGAAGTTGAGCATTTATGAGCATTCATAACTCATAATTCATAACTCATCATTTAAAAATGGGGGATTAGCTCAGCTGGCTAGAGCGCCTGCCTTGCACGCAGGAGGTCAACGGTTCGACTCCGTTATTCTCCAC
>NZ_JCAXEB010000038.1:0-2938 GCF_059758655.1 Flavobacterium sp. GQ95 | reverse complement strand
GTACAATAAGCAAAATAAGGGCGTATGGGGGATGCCTAGGCTCTCAGAGGCGATGAAAGGCGTGATAAGCTGCGAAAAGCTGCGGGGACGGGCACACACCGATTGATCCGCAGATACCTGAATGGGGCAACCCACTATGTTGAAGACATAGTACACCGATAGGTGGGCAAACCCGCTGAACTGAAACATCTAAGTAGGCGGAGGAGAAGAAAACAAAAGTGATTCCGTAAGTAGTGGCGAGCGAACGCGGATTAGCCCAAACCAATGTTGTTACGGCAATGTTGGGGTTGTAGGACCACGACATTTTATGCACAAGGAACCGGAAGTTGCTGGAAAGTGACGCCAAAGAGGGTGATAGCCCCGTATGGGTAACAAGTGTAATAGATAGTGGTATCCTGAGTAGGGCGGGGCACGTGAAACCCTGTCTGAATTTGGCGGGACCATCCGCTAAGGCTAAATACTCCTGAGAGACCGATAGTGAACCAGTACCGTGAGGGAAAGGTGAAAAGAACCGTGAATAACGGAGTGAAATAGATCCTGAAACCATACGCTTACAAGCGGTCGGAGCCCTTTCGTGGGGTGACGGCGTGCCTTTTGCATAATGAGCCTACGAGTTAACGTTGCTGGCAAGGTTAAGTGGTTAAGCCACGGATCCGTAGCGAAAGCGAGTCTGAATAGGGCGCTTTAGTCAGTAGTGTTAGACGCGAAACCGTGTGATCTACCCATGGGCAGGATGAAGCTGTGGTAACACACAGTGGAGGTCCGAACCGGTTGACGTTGAAAAGTCTTCGGATGACCTGTGGGTAGGGGTGAAAGGCCAATCAAACTCGGAAATAGCTCGTACTCCCCGAAATGCATTTAGGTGCAGCGCTGAATTTAAGTTATATAGAGGTAGAGCTACTGATTGGATGCGGGGGCTTCACCGCCTACCAATTCCTGACAAACTCCGAATGCTATATAATGTTTCTCAGCAGTGAGGGCTTGGGTGCTAAGGTCCAAGTCCGAGAGGGAAAGAACCCAGACCATCAGCTAAGGTCCCCAAATATACGCTAAGTTGAAAGAACGAGGTTTGTCTGCCCAGACAGCTAGGATGTTGGCTTGGAAGCAGCCATTCATTTAAAGAGTGCGTAACAGCTCACTAGTCGAGCGGACGAGCATGGATAATAATCGGGCATAAGCGTATTACCGAAGCTATGGATTTACAGTCTGACTGTAAGTGGTAGGGGAGCATTCCATCAGGGTTGAAGGTGTGTCGTAAGGCATGCTGGACTGGATGGAAAAGAAAATGTAGGCATAAGTAACGATAATGCGGGCGAGAAACCCGCACACCGAAAAACTAAGGTTTCCACAGCTATGCTAATCAGCTGTGGGTTAGTCTGGTCCTAAGGCGAACCCGAAAGGGACAGTCGATGGCTAACGGGTTAATATTCCCGTACTACTAATTACTGTGATGGGGTGACGGAGTGATGAAAGCGCCGCGAACTGACGGAATAGTTCGTTGAAGTACCTACCTATAAGATCTGCAGGCAAATCCACAGATCTTGGGGAAATACGATAGTACTCGGAGTCTTCGGACAAAGAGATAGTGCGCCTAAGGGCTTCCAAGAAAAACCTCTAAACTTCAGGTAATTAGTACCAGTACCGTAAACCGACACAGGTAGTTGAGGAGAGAATCCTAAGGTGCTCGAGAGATTCATGGCTAAGGAATTAGGCAAAATAGACCCGTAACTTCGGGAGAAGGGTCGCCCTGTAGCAATACAGGGCCGCAGTGAAGAGGTCCAGGCGACTGTTTATCAAAAACACAGGGCTCTGCAAAATCGTAAGATGAAGTATAGGGCCTGACACCTGCCCGGTGCTGGAAGGTTAAGAGGAGATGTTATCTTCGGAGAAGCATTGAATTGAAGCCCCAGTAAACGGCGGCCGTAACTATAACGGTCCTAAGGTAGCGAAATTCCTTGTCGGGTAAGTTCCGACCTGCACGAATGGTGTAACGATCTGGACACTGTCTCAGCCATGAGCTCGGTGAAATTGTAGTAACGGTGAAGATGCCGTTTACCCGCAGTGGGACGAAAAGACCCTGTGCACCTTTACTATAGCTTAGTATTGACCTTGGATAAATGATGTGTAGGATAGGTTGGAGACTGTGAAGTGGCGTCGCCAGGCGTTGTGGAGTCATTGTTGAAATACAACCCTTTGTTTATCTGAGGCCTAACCCCGTTTTGCGGGGGACATTGCTTGGTGGGTAGTTTGACTGGGGTGGTCGCCTCCAAAAGAGTAACGGAGGCTTCTAAAGGTTCCCTCAGTACGCTTGGTAACCGTGCGTAGAGTGCAATGGCATAAGGGAGCTTGACTGAGAGACATACAGGTCGATCAGGTACGAAAGTAGAGCATAGTGATCCGGTGGTTCCGCATGGAAGGGCCATCGCTCAAAGGATAAAAGGTACGCCGGGGATAACAGGCTGATCTCCCCCAAGAGCTCATATCGACGGGGGGGTTTGGCACCTCGATGTCGGCTCGTCACATCCTGGGGCTGGAGAAGGTCCCAAGGGTTGGGCTGTTCGCCCATTAAAGTGGCACGCGAGCTGGGTTCAGAACGTCGTGAGACAGTTCGGTCTCTATCTACTGTGGGCGTTAGAAATTTGAGTGGATCTGATTCTAGTACGAGAGGACCGAATTGGACAAACCTCTAGTGTATCTGTTGTCCCGCCAGGGGCACCGCAGAGTAGCTACGTTTGGAAGGGATAAGCGCTGAAAGCATATAAGCGCGAAACCCACCACAAGATGAGATTTCTTTTAAGGATCGTGGAAGATGACCACGTTGATAGGCTATAGATGTAAAGGCAGTAATGTCATAGTCGAGTAGTACTAATAATCCGTAAGCTTATGTACACCCTTTTCTCTCTCGTCCAAAAGACGGGAGAGAAGAAACTTTCTAAAA
>NZ_JCAXEB010000037.1:0-3339 GCF_059758655.1 Flavobacterium sp. GQ95 | reverse complement strand
CTGTATAGAGACTCTGAAGATGGCGTTAAAAAACAGAAGACGAGTATCTTCTTTTATATTAATACATCATTCTGACAGGGGAATACAGTACTGTTCGCAGAATTACACAACACTTTTAAATGAGAATAAAATAGCACTAAGTATGACTCAGAGTGGCAGTCCATACGAGAATACACTGGCTGAGAGAGTTAATGGGATTATAAAAAATGAGTTCTTCCCTAAAAAGATCTATCAGAACCATAAAGAAGCAAAGAAAAACATAAGAATTATTATCGATCACTATAACTTAAGACGACCTCATTCAAGTCTTGATTATCTAACGCCTAATCAGGCTCATCAAATCTCAGGTACAATTAAAAAACGCTGGAAAGGGTATCCAAGGCAAAAAAAGGAAAGGAGGTAAATCAAGTCGAAATTGTTTAATACGATATTCTAATATTCCTAATAGTGAAATAATAAAAATAACTTGTAAAGTAAAATCAGTACTAATTTAGTTTTGATGTAAACTAAATCTAGGATTATAAATCAAAAATGACAAGTAATTCCAGGACGAGACAGAGGGTACAATTTTGATCTCTCATATGAAAATATACGAAAACAAAGAATTTACTATAGTAGACGACTTTGTACCAGAGAAACTCGCTATTGCAATATCTTCAGGTATTCTTAATTTTTGTTCACGCTGGTTACGCGCCAATTGCAAGGATCTCTGTAATATTTAAAAAAACCTATACTATCAAAGAGGATGGCATAGGTTTTAAGTAATTCAAAAACTTTTTCTAGTTAATGGTTACATTGGAAAGATTAATTGACGACCCTCTTGAATTTGGACCGTATGCAGATGGATTGGAAGTATAAAAACTGGAATTAATTCTCATATAATGTTTTCCAATTTTAGCCGAACCAGGAATTACAAAACTCAAATAACTTTGACCCCATCCACTTTTAGATTGGCTGTTAACCAGAACTCTTTCATCATTTGTATATACCGCATCGTCATTAAAATCAATCCAGATCGATACTTTTTGGGCATTAAGTGTACTTACATTCAGATTATACGCTGTGTCTCTGGATAAATCCAGCTTTTGATTGCTGTTAATCGCATTGGTTGTCCAATTGGCGTTGCTCATAACATAATCCAACGAAATGCCCGTAATTTTTGCGAAATGCAAAACTACATAACCATCCTTTGAGCTCCATGTTGATTCAGTAGGATCCCCTTTATAAAGCTTTTTTTGCTCTAAGTCGATAATATCGTAATTATACTTACCTTGATTGTACATTTCATGAGCCTTATAACCACCTCCATAAGCATAATCATATTCATGTCCATACCCAATATGGTGTATAAATTCATGTGGTACGCCGCTTAAATAATTAGTATATCCCGGAGCCATTGCCCAATGGGAAATATGGATATAATTCCAAAGATTAGATGCGCCTACATAACCTTGATAATGCCCAGGCATACTTCTAAATTCCACACGTCTTTTAAGATCTCTTGCTTTTTCTATAAAAACTTCTCCCAATTCCCCGCCAGCAGGTTTTGTTAAAATGTAATTTTGAAATTCAGGTGTGCGTAATATTTTTAACCATTTATAATAAGTATCACCTAACAAATTTATTTCTCTTTCGTCAAGTTGACCCTTTAAGTAAATAGGTGCTGGAGGATTGCAAAAAATATTTTGGTAATAGCTAGTCTTATAGAAAGGAATAGCAATCCTGTTTCCATTTTCTTGCGTAATAAAAATATTTGCTGACGCCCCTAATAATTTTACATCATTTGGATTGTTTTTATCTAATTTATCAATCCTATCTTCAGCATAATCACTTAGTCCATCTCCGTCCGTGTCAAGATTATCGATTATAGAAGCAAAATTATTGGTGACTGAAAAATTTTCAATCGAAATCTTTGCCGTGTTTGAATTAGTCCCTTCCAGTATAATATCATTTTCGAAATGAGAATTTTTCATTTCTACAGATGTAGAATTGATGTCTGTAGAAACAGAATCAGTTTGACAAGAAGCAGCAATAAGCAATAGGCCTATTGGAAAAAGAACATGTTTTTTCATTGTATTTAAATTTAATTTATCCCATTTATATGGTATTGCTAAAAAACTTTATTATTCTTTGTTAAGAGCTTAGAAGAGGACATAAAATTGCAATAACAAGTTTTACTTTGCCTACATGATATAATTGAAAGAGCTTAAATTTGAAGAAAGATAATTCATGTTTTATTGGATAGAAGGTAAATTATGGTTATAATGAAACCCTATTCCATTTAAAGTGAGCACCTGATTCCTGTTCAAAATGACCACCTAATTCCAGAGCAAAATGATCACCTTCGTTTTGATTAAAACTATATTTTTTCATCTGTTAAAATGGGTTATGAAATTTCTATTCTCTGAAAAGGCGCTAAATCACTATAATTAAAAATGCTACCCAATTTAATCTCATTCCAAGACTCTTCTTTTTCTCTTATGGGATACATCACATCGTCAATCATAGGATAGTGCAACTCTTCTTTCTTCAAATAAAGCTATTAAACATTCTTCAATTGCAACTCCTTGATGACCTGCAATCTCTTTCATTTTTTTATAAATCAGAGAATCCTTAACAATATGTAATTTAGTTCCCTGAGCAGTTGCTTCAATTTCTAATCCTAGAATTTCGACATTTTGATTTGAACTGTCTTGTGAATTTGTATTCATAACTGTTTTTATTTTTTTTAATTCTTTTATAGATTTCCTTATTGATTATATAAACCCATATATGAAATAATTAATAGCGGAATGGCTATAATTAATAATGTTGTTATTACGGCTTCTATTGAGAAATCCGTCATTGTTTGTTTTTTAAATACATTCAAATGGATATTTTAACTTCACCATCTTCATCTTGTTCATTTAAAATGTTAAATACTTTTTAGTTTTCGATCCGAGATCATAAAAAAACACCCAAATTTCTACTTGGGTGTTCAATATATATATTAAATAGTAACTACTAATAGACAGGTAGTTTGATGGCAAACATCAATAAAGGAAGGTGTTATTTAATTCCAAATAGGACATTAAAATATTATATTAAGTTTATAATATATAAAGAAAGCCCCAACTAATCGGGACTTTTTATACCAAAAAGCTACAAAAAATATAATTAAACTAATGAATTAAAATTTTACCATAGTAAAGATATGTGCTTTTATAACACAATCACACACAAACAGTATTTTACTATTAAACACCGGTTTGTATTATTATTATATTTTATAATTTTAATTGTTTTATGTTTTTATTATGCACATTAAGAGTCATGTATAAAAAAGGAAAGCCCCAACTA
>NZ_JCAXEB010000036.1:0-3636 GCF_059758655.1 Flavobacterium sp. GQ95 | reverse complement strand
AGATGCTAACGGATGTTATGATACTAAATTGGTTACTGTTAAATCGGTAGTAAAAATTGCAATTAACCCCAGTGTAACAAATCATGTTAATTGTTTTGGAAACAGTACAGGTAATGCTGTGTTTACCATTTCTGGATTTACAGGAACATACAGTTATACTATAAATGGAGGTACTGCTGTTACAGCACAAACTTCAGGAGTCGTTAACTTAACAAATCAACCTGCAGGAACGTATAATATCGTAGTTACAGACAACGTTACGGGTTGTACAGAAAGTAGTTCTGTTACAATTCAACAACCGGCAGCTGCATTGACGGCAAGTTATATTACAGTAAATGCAAATTGTAATGTGGGTACATCAAAAGTAACGGTAACGGCTTTAGGTGGAACACAATCATACAAATATTCGTTTGTACAAGATGGTACAGGAATAGGAACGTTAACAACGTCAAATATTGCAAATTTAGATCCTACTGTTAATACAGATTGGGATGCTTATGTGGTAGATGCTAACGGATGTCAGGTAAAACTTGACGTTACTATTGCAAAAGATAATACTCCAACAGTTTCAGCTACAGCTGTAAACCAATGTTTAGGAGTAGGAACATATACTATAACTGCTGTAGGAACAGGAAAAGCTCCTTTGACTTATAGTATTAATGGTCCAACTTCTGGTTTTGATACGCCAAATACATTTGCAGTAACAGCTTCAGGCACTTACAATGTATGGGTAAAAGATGCCAATGGTTGCGTTGCTATGACTACGGTTCCGGTAATTGTGAATGATAAATTGACTATTTCAGCTCAACTGACTAAGGACAATACTTGTTCTGGTACTACAGACGCTGTAATTACATTAAATGCTTCAGGCGGATCAGGTTCTTATACTTACACATATACAAGTACACCGGTTGCCACGGGAACTTTTGCTGGAAATGTCTTCACTACAAGTGCAGCGGCAGACTTTATCTTTACAGTAACAGATACTAAAAATTGTACGGCTACAACTACAGTTGCTGTAAAAACTACAGTACCTGTTAATCCTGACATTACAGGGGTAACTCAAACACAATTTATTAACTGTAACGGAGAAAAAACGGCAGCAATTTCTATAGCACTTGACAACACAAAAGGATTATCTCCATTTGTATTTAATGTTAGAAAAATTTCTCCAACAGTTGTTGATTATGGTACACAGACGTCAGGTTTAGAAGCTGGTACATACACCATTACTGTTACTGATGCAAAAGGTTGTACTGACACTTTCCCAATTGTAATTACACAACCAAATCCAATTGTGATTGCACATCACGCAGTGCCTATTACATGTGGAGCGGGAGGAGTATCTAAAGGAGCAGTTATTATAGATAGTGTTATAGGAGGTACTGGACCTTATAATTACTACGTTACAGGTATTAACGGATATAATGAAGAAGAGTTAAATAATTTAGGAACAACATCAGTTACATTTAACGTAGTTGATTTTGGTTTATATCAAATTAGAGTTGTAGACTCTAAAGGTTGTACGCAAGTTGTTTCAAATGTTTTGGTGGCATCACCACCTAACAATCTTGATATCGATATTGCCTTAACTTCAAATTGTTTACCTATTGTAGGGCCTCCTGCAATTCCTGCTGGTGGGTCAGCAGTGGTATCAATTGGAACAGCATTAACAGGTGCAGGACCATTCCACTTTAACATTTATAGAGGTTCAGTACCTCCTCAGGTTTGGACGGCTGATGGTCTTAATGGCTGGCAGGGTGAATCTTCAGTAGGAAGTAAAACAACTACTTTTGTAGGTCTTACTCCAGGTGTTAGATATACTTTCATTGTTTACGATGAAGTTACAAAATGTTACTATTATCAAATTTCAGATGATGTAGTTCCTACGAATTCAACTTTAACAATAAATCCTCCAACACCTGAGAATGTTACATGTACAGGTGCTGCAGATGGAAAGGTGACTTTCACAGTTGTAAATACGTATGCTACTCCAATATCTGTTAGTTATGAAGTATTTAATGCTTTCACTAATTTAACAACAGGAGTAACAGGAACCCGATTAAACGTTACAGGTAACTTTACTGTAAGTAATCTGGGACCTTTACCAAAAGGCAGTTATTATGTTTTAGTGAAAGAAACAGCTGGTCCAAATGTAGGATGTAGTGTTGCTTCTGCTAATTTCAATATTTTAGAATCTCCACAAATGTTGGTTCTTACGGCTACAGTTTCTAAAAAAGCAAATTGTGCTGTTGATTCTGGTATTATAACGGCTACAGCATCATTTGGTACTGCACCGTATTTATATCAATTATTGCCAAGTGCTTCACCAGCACCAACAAGTGCTACTGCAGGATGGAGCGCTCCAAATACATTTAATGCAAACGCAGGAAATTATGTTGTTTATGTTAAGGATGCTTATAATTGTATTAAGCCATTCCCGATTACTTTAACTAAATATACTGATCCAACAATCACAGCACCGGCATCTATTTGTTATACTGGAGTTCCATTTACATTTACTATTGGCGGATCAGTTGATGGAACAATCGTAGGTGGTGCAAGTTATAGTGTTGATGGAAGTGCATTCCAGACATCACCAAGTTTTACATTTAATACTCCTAAGATTTATAACTTAGTGGTTAAGGACGGAAACGGGTGTACAGCAACAACTACTTTCGAAGTAAAACCACAATTACTATTAGATGTTAAATTAACAAGAGAACTAAGTTGTATTGCTGGTAGCACAGATGCACAATTTACGCTTACACCAAAAGACGGTTACGGTACCTATACCTATTCTTATACTTTAAATGGTGGAGCAGTAACTCCAACAGGAAGTGTACTTACAACGAGCGCTATAGGAACTTATATTTTTACAGTAAGAGATGCTCAGAATTGTACAGCAACTTATACTATTAAATTAGATCCGATTCCGGCAATTGCATTTACTCCAACGGCAACAAATTTAAGTTGTTTTGCGAGTGCAGACGGAACAATCAATGTTGATGTTACAGCAGGAGTAGGTCCTTATGAATATCAGCTTGAAAGAGGTGCAACTATGGTTACAGCGTTCCAGCCTTTAAATAAATTTACAGGATTAATTGCTGCAAATAATTATGTAGTTACTGTAAGAGATGCTAAAAAATGTATCCTTACAGCGCCAGTTACAATTACGCAGCCGGCAATTTTAGCAGCTACATCATCAATTACAACAGCATTATTGTGTACTGCAGGAAATGCACCTTCACAAGCAGTTGTAACAATTGTTCCAACAGGAGGAACAACTCCTTACTTATATAGTTATGACTTAGGAGTTAATTATATTACTGATGATACTTACGAGACAACAGTTGGTAAAACTATTGATGTTTATGTAAAAGATAAAAACGGTTGTATTTTCACTCTGACTAATGGTGTTAATGTACCTGCTTTGGTACCTCCGACAGACTTGACAATTGTAACTTCAATTGCCGATACATGTCTTGCTGATGCCACGGTTGAGATTACAGCTCATGTAGGTGGAACAGGAACTCTTCAATACGAGATTTTATCTCCAATTGTAAGAGTGAAACAAACGTCTACAACATTTGCAAACCTGGCTCCTGGTACTTATGTATTCCAGATTACAGACGG
>NZ_JCAXEB010000035.1:0-4330 GCF_059758655.1 Flavobacterium sp. GQ95 | reverse complement strand
TATCCTAAAAGTTCATAAAATAAAATAGCTAAGAATAAAGTTCATAATGTTGAACTAACAAGAAAAGAAATTGCATTAACAGCTTAAAACCTGTTAATTTTTTTATACCAAAAATTAATTGATTCAGTTATTCCACTTTTAATGAGACTTTAAGAAAACATTTAAATATAAAATTTTTGAGAGTGAATGAAGCCTCCACTCAACAATCTTAATTTTCTTAAGGTTCTTCTCGTTTATACTTATCGAATTCCACTGAAAAGAATTCACCAAACTAAATTTTTCTTTCTAAGCAAGCGATCTTACACCTGTCTTTTAAAATTTTCAACCAATTTTTTATTTAACAGAATTTTTATGAGATTTGTTTTTTTGAAAATGCATCCCAAAAAAACAAAAAACAAATTTAAACTAACCTACATGATTAAGAACACCAAAAAATGGCTGTTTAGCATTTTGCTATTAACAAATTTCTCCTTTTTTATCAGCTGTGAAGATAAAAATGATGACGAAAGTTACAAACCAAATTATTCAGCAAGTATTGATGCTACAAATTTGCCAGCCGGAAACAAACCAATGACTATGTTTGAAGACGCAGAAAGCCCTTCAAAAATGTATGACAATAACGATCGTTGGTTTAGAGTAAGTGAACCTTTACAAGTTATACAGAAAGGAAAAGATTCAGTACAAATATCATTGTACTCTCCAGTCGGACTTAGCGATGTAAAAATTTACGCTAAATTACCAAACTATAAAAAGCGATTTGTAATTTATACCTTTTCAAAAATCCCTGCTTTTCATCGTTCTTTTCATCAAATTCCCTTAACTGCAGGAAAAAATGATTATTTATCAGAAACAGGAGAGCCGGTTACAATAGATAAAATTGAAGGATTTTCTTCCGGAGGTATCGAATTTTCGGTTGAATCAAGTGATCCATTATTTGCAAAATTCAAAAAAATAAAATCTTCACGTTTGGTTAAATTTAGCGATTATTATCATTTAAATAACCCCGCAGATGACCCTAACAAGTATTTACCGATGAATCCGGTTTTGGCGAAAGAAGCCATTACTATGATTATTAATTTTTCATATGCCATTAGTCATCCATTGTACTATGACACCTTTATGAATTTTGACCGATATAAAAAAGAGCAAGCCGCAACAGCAGGAACTGCAATAAACGGCGCAATCAACTGGCATGGAAATGTCGATGATGTTGATGGTGTTTATGACTATTTAACCAAAACCCAAATCGAACAGGCATACACAACCTATATTGATAAACGACAACTTAATATAGCAATGGTTGGCGGAGGTTCTGCCTGGGGAGGTGGTGCTTTAGCCTCTCAATGGGAATCTGGTTATGTTACCGGTCACTGGAAGGGAGAAATGTCAGTTTGGTCACATGAATATTCACATCACAGTGGTTACAATCATAGTAGCAATTTAGCCAATAGTGGCGAAGGTGGTGGTCAACAAGAAATGCTAACTCACTTTTATAAGTATTTGATCTATCTAAACGACCTCCCATTTACAGATCCTGAGATACTGAAAACGCATACAAAAACAAACTATCTGACTGGCACTTATAAAAAACCAGTCTTTACGATCGATCCAAAAAATCCATTTTTAGTAAAATATAAAGGAGAAGGAAAATGGAACTAATAAATAAAATCAGCATGAATAAAATCCTTTTTATACTATTATTACTTTGCATTACTACTAGTTGCAGCAAAGATTCTGACTCAGAGAATAATGGCACAACTTATAACTATTACTATCCTACCGACGACACAGCAATTACAGCAAGCGAAATTGGAGCCGGAACCGGGGCATTTGACCCAAAAGGTATTGCAGTAGCAAACAATAAATTATATGTATGCAATGGTGATGTATTAGAAATTTTTGATGCAACAACTCTAAAATACATCAAAACAATTGCAAATTACACTAAAGGTACTACAACAATTGCCCTTACTAAGCTTTCCTCCGTATGTATTGATAATGGTAGAATCTACGTGGGAAGTGTTGATTCAAGACTTTTTGTATTTGATGAAAGTACAAATGTAGGAATTAGTACGGTAGGAAATGGCCAATGGTGGAATACCTTTGTACACGTTTTTGGAGTTGTTGCAAAAGACGGATTACTATTTGTTAAAGAAAAGGAAACCTCTATCAAAGTTTTTGAAACATCACAAATTACCGAAACCAGTGACTGGAATCTAAAACCAATAGCTAAATTAAATACCTTAAATGGTTTTGATCAAATCTATTCTCTAGATATAGAAGCTGGTAACTTGGTCGTGGCAGGACGAGATGCGAAAAGCTATTTGTATTATAATATTGCAAATATTAAAGCTAATGCATCAAATTCGCTTACAGAACCTATAAAACCAACAACTGAACTTTTTTCTGATGCCAAGCCTATAGCTGTTTCTTTTAGTGCTGATTGGGCAATTACAACAGAAAATGTTGGAAGTTTAAACTATTTACGCCTTTATCCTAAAGAAGAGTTTATGAATAAAAAATATACTCCAGGAATAAATGCCAATGACATTATGGGAGTAAATCCTTTCGGAAGCATTCTTAGTACAGCGCAAATGAATGATCGCATTTTTTTATCAGATAACACAAATAAAAAAATCAGGGTTATAAAACTTAACCAATCCACGATTACAGAACAAAATTAAATCATTTTTAAATAAATTAAAAGAATATTAAGACAACGAACTAATCATAGTTTAAGTTAACAAAAGCTCGATATACCGGGCTTTTGTTTTTTACGGAATATTTTAAATTCATTCCAGAGCAGCACGTTTAAAAATAAAACTATAATCTAATTTAAATTTGTATTTTAGTTTAAAAGAAATTCAAAAGAACAAACCTTTTAATTTTAAAAACATGCGATCAATCCTTCTCTTAGCAACTATTCTTTTAGCCATTTCATGTAAAAAAGAAAGTAAATCAGAAACACTTTCGAATTATTTCACTTACGATCAAAAAAACACAGTTGAATCTGCTGGTGTGCGAATGATTCCAATCAAAACACCCGTTGGAGAATTCAAAGTCTGGACGAAACGATTTGGAAATAATCCCAAAATAAAAATATTATTGTTACATGGAGGACCAGCAATGACACACGAATACATGGAATGTTTCGAGACCTTCTTTCAGCGTGAAGGTTTTGAATTTTATGAATATGATCAATTAGGTTCTTATTATAGTGATCAGCCAAAAGATAGTAGTTTATGGACAACTGAACGCTTTGTAGAAGAGGTCGAACAGGTTCGTAAAGCTATTGGAGCAGACAATAATAATTTTTATGTCTTAGGAAATTCATGGGGAGGAATTCTTGCAATGGAATATGCATTAAAATATCAAAAAAACCTTAAGGGCTTATTGATTTCAAATATGGTCGCAAGCGCACCTGAATATGGAAAATATGCTGATGAAGTTTTGGCAAAACAAATGAAACCCGAAATTCTTTCAGAAATTAGGGCATTAGAAGCTAAAAAAGATTTTGCTAATCCACGCTATATGGAATTATTAATTCCTAACTTTTACAAAGAGCATTTATGTCGATTAAAAGAATGGCCAGACGGCTTAAATAGAGCCAGTAAACACATGAATGGGGAAATTTACACCATGATGCAAGGACCAAGCGAATTCGGAATTAGTGGCCGCTTAGCCAAATGGGATGTCAAAAATCGTCTAAAAGAAATCACAATTCCAACCTTAATGATTGGTGCTAAATATGACACAATGGATCCAAAAGCGATGGAAGAACAAAGCAAATTAGTTCAAAATGGACGCTTTTTATATTGTCCAAACGGGAGTCATTTAGCAATGTGGGATGATCAACAAGTATTTATGAAAGGAGTGATTAAATTCATTAAAGATGTTGATCATAATGAATTTTAAAATTTATTCCTAAAACATTTTTTACAAAACCACTTACATCATTAATAATAAACACTTTATAATAATAAAATTTAAAATAAAATTCTCTAGAGAAGTTATCTCACATATATATAACATGGGCGTTTTCCGCCACAGTGGGCCGGGCTGTCCGCTATATCTTTTGCGATAGAGGTTTAGGTTTGGGAAAAAAGGTTTCAGGGAATCGCAAAAGGATGCCGCTCCCATCCCTAACGCGGTTTACGGTAAAGAGGAAGCGCGGTTTTCAGAAGAAATTTCAACTTTTATCCCGAAGCTTCGGGACCAAATTCCAATCCAGAGTGCCGGAAGGCTTAGTTTCATTTTCAAAAAAAACTTGAATCTGTAATTCTTTCTAACCGCAAAGAACACAAAGAGATCCGCAAAGTTCGCCTCAAAA
>NZ_JCAXEB010000034.1:0-9939 GCF_059758655.1 Flavobacterium sp. GQ95 | reverse complement strand
ACACACTCCCGCAATTTCCTGGGCAATCTCTCTGCATTATTGCTTTAAATTTATCAATATTATAGTGGAAGGGCTATAGAATTACTTGATATGACTTATCAGTATTGACGTAATGGTAAGTCCTAATATTGTTTTAAAGGGAATGTAAATTTATTTAAACCAGCCGAATAGATTCAGCGGCTCCGCCAGGATATAAAGTGGAAAAGCCGGTCAAATTGATGTCTTGTCCTAGTATAGCTTGTCACTAAAACACAAGAAATGAAGACAAAAACAGTAAAAAAGAGAAAAACAAATTCTCCAGTTAGTAGAAAAACCTTCCGGAATGATTGACGAGAAAGGTAAATCAAAAATTGTTGAAGAAGTAAAATCAGGTATAATCAGCTGCCTTGGCGCTAGTCGAAAATATGGAATTTCAAGAAATAGTATCAAAGCATGGGCAGGCAATATTAATTTGACTACCTTTCTAAGTGCTGATAAATTTTCACAACCTCTTGATATGACCCAAAACCAGGAATCTAAGTTGCTTGTAAAGAAAATACAAGAACTCACCAAAGCTTTAGAATTATCACAATTGAAAAATCTTACCCTTGAAACAATGATTGAGGTGACAGAAAGTGACTTCCATATCAAGATAAGAAAAAAGCGTGGTCCCAAACAGTCTTAAGAATGCGGTAAAAGCAACCAGAATATACTCTGGTAGAGTTTTGTGCACTGTTTGGAGTCAACCAACAAGCTTATTATTTAGCTCATAATAAAGCAGCAAGAACAAGTATAGCACATTGTGTAGTTTTAAAATTAGTAAGCGAATTTCGTTCTTCGATCCCTATGCCTGGGACAAGAAAGCTGTTGTATTTACCGATATCTTAATGTGTAAATTAGGTGCTATAATAAATCGTTACTTTTCCAATGTCTATTCTAAATGTTAATATCATAATTACTCTCTACATCTTCGTCATTGTTTTTTTTTCTCTTTTACAGAAAAAATCAAACCAAATTTTGTATTTGAATTTCCAAAAAATATACAAAACATAGGGCAATTGGGTTGCTCTATGTTTTGTTTTTTATGATAATGGTTATTTGATAAGCCTGAAACTTTCTGCCATTGAAGCATAATTTGGGCGTAGTAAAATTTCAGCCCTTATCAGCCCTATTTCGCTATAATGAATAAATTTCTAACGGGTTTAATAGGATGATTAAAAAATTTGTTCCAAAGCTTTTTTCGGAGAAACCATCTTTACTGTAAACAATACCATCTTGCAGAATTAGATAAAGAAGTAATGACGAATATTATTCCATTCAAGCGGACTTAATTTATAGTTAGTATTTCTCTTTTTAGATATCTGATTTAGGTTGGCTGTCATGTGGTTTAGCAATCCGTAAAACTTAGAACGATAAATAAAAAACATTTTAACTGCATTCCAACCCGTTATAATTGATAATACGTAAGTAGAAAAACAGCAAGTATTTAGATTTATGTCTTTTACTATCAAATTTGCTACTTGGTTATTACTTGATTTATGGTGTAACTAACTTATAATAAGCGAATTGATTTTTCTATTTCTACACGTGAAAACCTGTGTAATGCTTTTTCCATAATAAGAAATTTCTTGCGCTACATTTGGTGCCTCTTAAGATGAAGAGTGGATTTTGACGAAAAAAGTGATCAGTTAAGAAAATAAATATCAAAATAATGATGGAAAAAATATTCAAAGAAAAAATTCGGTTTCTTTTTGTAGTTCTGCTTATATCGATGAATATAAGTGAGGTAAAAGCGCAAAAAAATTATCCAATGCCAATAGCCTCAGGGCTGAACGCGGATATTATTGCCAATGGAGTAGGTCCGGCACTTTCAAGTACAAGTAATAGTGCAGATGGAGTTAATTATAATTATGTGGCAAGGGATTTTAAAGCAACTGCTAGTGCTGCTGCCTTATCTTATGGGGTCCCTGCAGATGGGCTTATCAATTCTACTGACCAGCCTACCCCAGGACTTACCTTCCAATTGGCTCCCCTGTATGAAAACAACACTTTACAGTTAATTGCAGCTAATAGCAAAGGTACTGTAGTTTTTAAGACGCCTTTGGCTGCTACAAGTTTATATATGCTTGCTGCTGGTGCTTATGGCACTGCAAAGGCTACGGCTATTGTTTATTTTACCGATAATACCAGCCAGTCCTTTGCGGAGTTTTCAATTGATGATTGGGGTAATGGTGATAATTTTGCCATCAGGAATCTTGGTGTAATTTACAGAAATACGGATGTTACAACCAACACTCTTTTTGACGTAAAAATGTTTCAAATGGAGTTTGCTATTTCTGCGGAAAGCCAGCAAAAACTTATACAAAGTATTGAAATTACAAAAACAGGAGCTCCGGTTTTAAATGTATTTGCTTTTTCAGGTACAGATAAGAAATGTACGAATGCCCCTTTCAATATCACGTATTCCCCTTCTGCTGGTTGCGCGCTTTTTAATTGGACAGCACCTTTAATAGCACCTGTGGAAGGTTACGAATATTACATTACAACAGCTGGGGAACCGGCAACTGCTGCCACTGTACCAACAGGATCCGTTGGTACAGGTATAACGAGCTTAACATTGAACAATCTTGTTGCAGGACAAACCTATAATTTCTGGGTAAGAACGAATTGTGGTCCTTCAGACAAGGGCTCTTGGGGATTCTTGGGTTTTACAGCATTAAAACCTATAAAGCATAGCCAAATGCCAATAGCCTCAGGGCTGAACGCCGATATTATTGCCAATGGGGTGGGTACAGCAATTTCAAGTACAAGTAGTGGTTTAGATGGTGTTAGTGGTACTTTTAATTATGTTGCCAGGGATTTTAAAGCAACGGATACCGCTGCTTCCTTATCTTTTGGGGTCCCTGCAGATGGGCTTATCAATTCTACCCAGCAGTCTACCCCGGGGCTTAGCTTCCAATTGGCTCCCTTGTCTCAAAGCAACGTCCTCCAGTTAGTTGCTGCTAATAGCAAAAGTACTGTAGTGTTTAAGACGCCTTTGGCTGCCACAAGTTTATATATGCTTGCTTCTGGTGGTTAATTATAATAAATTAACGAGGAAAGAGTCTTTAGTATATGCAACAACTGATGGTAATTATATATAAGATAAATTTAAAAAAAAGTGATTGCCTAAATAGGACAAAACAAAAGGGTGAATATTTTATTGCCAATATTTGGCAGTAGAGCTCTGGTGAGCAGATATGAAAACGAACAATGTAAATAAAAAATATTATGAGTAAATTTTCAGAAGCTGAAAAAAGAATAGATGATGCACGGCTATCTGGTGCAACAAGATTAGATCTGTACGACTTTGGTCTGAGCACAGAGCAGTTCAAAGAATTGATGCCTCGCATAAAGAAGATACGAGGGCTTACTGAGCTGGATCTATCTTTCAACGAGCTAACGGCTTTACCTTCCGACCTAAACGAGCTGCCAACTCTTACTGAACTGAATCTACTTGGTAATAGCAAGCTTGGATCTTTACCCGACTCTATATGCGAATGCTTGAATCTTAAAGTGCTGGTAGTAATGGATACTGATATAGAGAAATTGCCTCATAATATAGGTAAACTATCAAGTCTTGAGTCTCTGAATGTATCGAATAATCCCAGACTTTATTCTTTGCCAATCTCGATGGGTGAGCTATCGAATCTTAAAGAGCTGAGGCTATCAGACACTAAAATTAGTGATTTACCAAGATTCTTTTCCAAGTTATCGAGTCTTACTGAACTGAATATGTCGGACACCCAGATTGAGACAGTGCCTGAACCTATATTCTACCTGTCAAATCTTACTCACCTTTATTTATCCCAGAATAATAAGCTTAGATATATACCTGACGGTCTATCCTATCTAGAAAATCTTGTTCATCTGGATGTATCCCAAAATAAGATGCTCACGAGTTTGCCTGCCTCAATATGGCAGCACCAGAGTTTAGTCCGCCTGAATGCATCAGAGAATCCAATGCTAACGAGCTTGCCTCAATCTATACCCTATCGGTCGTATCTTGAAGAGCTGAACATATCAGATTGTGGAGTGACGAGTTTACCTGCCAACATAGGTCGACTTCCTAGTCTTAAGAAGCTGACAGCAAGCAGTTGCGAGATTGTTGATTTACCTGAATCATTAAGGTATTTGCGGAATATTGAATTACTGAACTTCTTTAATAATCCTCTTTCAATGGAATCAATGAGTTTGTTGAATCGCATTTCCGAAGAACGAGAAGGTGTACGTATTCGATACAATATGGCGGCTCATGGTCGAGTTCAGTCCGCTGAAAGTGTATTGAAAACGCTTTATCCAAGTGATCAGGAGCTTGCTGCCGTTATGGAGAGATTGGGAAGCTGTGATCTGGATATGGTAACCATTACTTATGAAGGTGATATTCCAGTACAGAAATCTGCAAAAGAGGCAATAAAAGAGTTTTTAGCTAAAGTACCGATTGATAATGAGTATGAACGACAGTTGTATGGCTTTTCGACTATAAATCTGTTAAAGGAATTATTTGACGAAAATACCTCCAGAGAAGAAAAAAATACTATCGTGACAGAAATGTCTATCTTCCTGGGAGATTGTACCACTCCAACTAGACATTATTTGGAACAAAAAAGAATAGGACAGCTTGGAAAGGAAGCTCAATTATCGGATCTCGATGAACTCATTATAGAAAGACTAGCTGTTATAGAGAAAGTACGGAATTTACCAGGTTTTGAACCCAATGAAGAAATAGAACAAACGAATGGACTTGGTAATTTAGTTTATTCCAAAAGAAAAGTTGATCAAAGGCATATCGATATGAAGAGAAACCCTCCTAATGTGATCTTTATTGGGGAGAAAGAGAGGGACTTGCCTCCTACATCGGTCTATCCAACTATTGCTTTTGATCTAATAAAAAATAACCCTGAATTAATTCAGCAATTTGCTTGTTTGATCTGTGAAACTAATGATAATAAACCGATACAGACATCCGATGGTCATTATCTGTTGAGCGAGGAAAAGATAAAGAAGATAAAAAATAATTACATGGCTGATATGGGATTAGCCACAGGAGATCAGCTTGAACGAAAAAAATACACTGCCAAATATCCACAAGATATCGATGAGTTTATTGATAAAGAAGGTATGAAGGATCTCTTATACATTGACCACTTTGATGAAGCTAAAGATCTGTTGGATATGGCTTCACAACAAAATAAACTTAAAGTATTGCTTGAAAAAAAGGATGGGCCAGATATAGGCCACGAGTATAAAAAATATTTGTCTGAACAGCAATCGAAATTTACAAACTTTCGTGATCAAAAAAATCCTCTGGCACGGTTTACAACACCTCTTAATCAAAGATCTTCCTCTCAGAGCCCTGATCGAGATCGTACAGAAGGGCAGACAAAGTCAAATGAGAGAGTATTCTCTCCAAAAAGATAGTTGGGTATTCCACAATCGGAGGATTTTACAAAGATTAGACAAAGTATAACATGAATAGTTTTGATTAATAAACACGTAAAATATAAAATATATGAATAGTATTGAAGAAGCTAGTGCAAGAATAGCTATGACCCAGAGATCAGGGGCAACGAGCTTAGATCTGTCCAATTTACTTCTGAATAATGAGAATTTAGATGAATTGATACATGATATAGTGAGGATGGTACCTAATCTTACAGAACTAAATCTATCCAACAACCCTTTTCAGCAATTGCCTGGCTCGCTAAACCAATTGTCAAATCTTACTAGGCTGAACGTAAGTGATACTGAGGTAGCTGTTTTACCTGTAACATTTAGGGATTTACAAAGACTTCAAAGGTTGGACGTAGCTAATGCTCACATTACAGCCAGAACAATGTTCTGGTTGCAGGAAAATCTTCCAGACTGTGTAGTTAATTACGATATGGTACCTGGCCAGAGTGAAATAGTTGCTGAAAATACCGCTGCTTCAAACAATGTAACAATAGGAGATATAGATGTATATCCTCAAGATGTACTGTTGAATACTCCAGATTACATGAAGCAAGAGTCCATGATAACGGCTAGAGCAAAAATAGCTGATGCCCACAGATCGGAGGCAACAAGCTTAGATCTGTCCAATTTACTTTTAAATAATGAGAATTTAGATAAATTGATAGATGATATAGTGAGGGATATACCTAATCTTACTGAGCTAAATCTAAAATTTAACCCGTTACAGGAATTCCCCAACTCAATAATCCAGCTACCCAGACTTGAAAAACTGGACTTATCCGGAACCCAGATTAGGGATTTGTCTGACTCCCTAGGCCAATTACCAAATCTTACCCATCTGGACGTAAGTTTGAATAGGATAACACGTTTTCCTGACTCCATAGGAGAGCTATCAAATCTTATCGACCTGGATGCATCGGAAACATTGCTTACTGAAGTACCTGAAACATTAAGGAATTTGCAAAATCTTGAAATATTGTACTTAAGTAGCTGCCCCATTTCAGAATCAGGGGTAATTTGGTTGACGCGTACTTTTCCAAACGTAGAACTTCACCTCAATATGGCGGCCCATGAAAGCGTCCGAACTATTGAAGATGTATTGAAGGGCCTTTATCCCTATGAGGTGGAGCGAAATAAGGTAAAAGAAAGTCTAGAAAACAATGATATTGATCAAGAGGTAACGATTATTTATGGGGGAATTCGTAGTGTGAATAAACCTGCTAAAGAAGCGATAGTAGATTTTTTGCGTAAGACACCTCGAATGGATAGCGAGGCTAACAGACAGATGTATATAGGTACAATTAAAGATCTGATATCAGATATAACAAACCCATCTATTCCTCAGGAACACAGGCTTCTTATTGTGGGAACAATGACAGTTTCGATGGGAGACTGTAATACCCCAGTAACTAAGTATCTAGCCAATGAGGCTGCAAGGCGCCTGCTTTCGAAGTCTCGCTATGAAGAATTATCGGAATTTGAACAGGCTCATATAGAAAGGGAAGCTGTTGAAGAGAAACTAGTAAACTTAAAAGGGCATAGCCTCGGTGAGAAAATTGAATCAGTTCAGGGGCTTAGTAATACAATCTATTTCAATGGTGCAGAAACCGACGATAGGAATAAAGACATGAAGATTGTTGGAGATAGGACGCGGTTGCCATCTAAAACATTATATATAGGGTTAGGGTTCCAATTAGTAGAAGGAAAATCTGAATTACTCAGAGAACATGCATGTTTGGTTTGTCAGACGGATGATAATAATGAACCATTAAAGACTGCCAAAGGGGAGTATCTATTGGACAGGGGTAAGATAAAGGAGATAAGGGAAGAATATATGGCTGAACTTGGATATGGCACAAAAGAATATCTGGACCGGGTGAAATATATCAATCAGTATAAAGGGGATCTGGAAAATTTTATCAAAAAGAATGAGCTGGATGATATATACATTGCTCATCTTGGAGAATCTGGAGGACTTCTGGATACCTATGCCCATGAAAAAGAGCTCAAGGGTGTTCTTGGAAAGGAAGGGATTGTAGTAAAGGATGAGTATATCAAATTTTTGGAAGGGAAAACAGCAGCCATTAAAAATTTTAAGAATCAAAAGAATGATTCTAAAGAACGTCTCGCTCGTTTCACAACCCCATTAAATTTAGATAAAACTCAAAGATCCCGGTCGGAGAGCCCCAATCCTGGACATGAACGGCGAGGTGGAGAGGAAGAATCGAAGACGCGGAGTGCCTCGCTGCGAAGATAGTTCACAGTGAGTAAGACCTACAAGACTGAGTTGACGCCGTCGGCAAACATGCCTTATCAAGAAAATTTCATGTCTTATTTAGATCAACTGCTACGTAATATAATTCTTAATTTGCTAAGATTATATCAAGATTACTGAGTTTTGAGAAAGTATTAAAATAATCAAAAAGATAAGAGAATTCAGAAAGGAAGGGGAAAGAGTTTTAATGACAGAAAGTATTGACGTAGACTCAGGTGTCAGAATGTTACTTTGAGGATTTACGACGATAGAACAGAGCGTATTATATATGTAAACGGTCAGTTCTACAACGGAACTTTTGAGAGGAAGTTAAATAAACCCAATAGTGAAGGGAATTAGATTACGTGTATGTTTTTGATGATATATATACCCAAAAAAATAAAAGTGGTAATGAAGGTTTAACCTAAATCATTAAAAGAGGATAATGTAAATATAACACATGAGAAGTTTATAAAAATTTGTCGTATTACTTATTCAGATGCGATTGATAATAATAGTTGATTATAAGAAAATTAACGGGGAAAGAGTCTTTAGTATATGCAGCAACTGATGGTGATAATATGTATGATATATTAAAAAAAGCGATTGACTAAAATAGGACAAAACAAAATTGTCTATATTATTAGAATCAGTAATTTGGTAGTAGAGGTCTGGTGAGCATAGATGAAAGCGAACAATATAAATAAAAAAGTATTTTGAGTAACATTTCAAAAGCTAGAGAAAAAATAGCTAATACCCAACGAACTGGTACAAAAAGTTTAGATTTGAGCGGTTTTGATTTGTCCACAGAGGAGCTTGAAAAATTAATGCCTAGCATAAAGGAGATACCAGAGCTTACTGCTGAATCTATCTTTCAAAAAACTAACAACTTTACCTTCCGACATAAACGACCTGTCAACTCTTACTAAGCTATTATTATATAATAATATGAAACTTAGATCTTTACCTGAGTCTATATGCGAATGTTCGAATCTTAGAGAGTTGACACTATCGTATACCAAGATTAAGAAATTACCTGATAATCTAGGCAGACTATCGCTTCTTGAGTCCCTGATTGTATTAGAAAATTCTAACCTTGATTCTTTGCCACTATCGATAAGTGACCTATCACATCTTAAAGAGCTGAATATAGCAGCAACTAAAATTAGTAATTTACCCAGAAACTTTGCCAAGTTATCGGACCTTGCTACACTGCAAATGTCGGAAACCTATATTGAGACTGTGCCTGAATGCATATCTTACCTATTAAATCTTACCCACCTCGATTTATCCGATAATAACAAGCTTATATGTATACCTGAGGATTTAGTGTCCTCCCTAGCAAGTCTTACTTATCTGAATGTCTCCAACAATATACTACTAACGAGTTTGCCTGCCTCAATATGGCAGCACCAGAGTTTAGTCCGCCTGAATGCATCAGAGAATCCAATGCTAACGAGCTTGCCTCAATCTATACCCTATCGGTCGTATCTTGAAGAGCTGAACATATCAGATTGTGGAGTGACGAGTTTACCTGCCAACATAGGTCGACTTCCTAGTCTTAAGAAGCTGACAGCAAGCAGTTGCGAGATTGTTGATTTACCTGAATCATTAAGGTATTTGCGGAATATTGAATTACTGAACTTCTTTAATAATCCTCTTTCAATGGAATCAATGAGTTTGTTGAATCGCATTTCCGAAGAACGAGAAGGTGTACGTATTCGATACAATATGGCGGCTCATGGTCGAGTTCAGTCCGCTGAAAGTGTATTGAAAACGCTTTATCCAAGTGATCAGGAGCTTGCTGCCGTTATGGAGAGATTGGGAAGCTGTGATCTGGATATGGTAACCATTACTTATGAAGGTGATATTCCAGTACAGAAATCTGCAAAAGAGACAATAAAAGAGTTTTTGGCTAAAGTACCGATTGATAATGAGTATGAACGACAGTTGTCTCGTCCTAGTATAGCTTGTCACTAAAACACAAGAGATGAAGACAAAAACAGTAAAAAAGAGAAAAACAAATTCTCTAGTTAGTAGAAAACCTTCCGGAATGATTGATGAGAAAGGTAAATCAAAAATTGTTGAAGAAGTAAAATCGGTATAATCAGCTGCCTTGGCGCTAGTCGAAAATACGGGGTTTCAAGAAATAGCATCAAAGCATGGGCAGGCAATATTAATTTGACTACCTTTCTCAGTGCTGATAAATTCTT
>NZ_JCAXEB010000033.1:0-10359 GCF_059758655.1 Flavobacterium sp. GQ95 | reverse complement strand
CATTTGCAGTTTTTGCCGCTTTCATTGTTTTGGTACCACCACTCAAATTATAACTTGCATAATCATCAGCATTATATCTGTAGTATCCTCCAAGTGTTACCGGTGTATTGTGTGTCCAGAAATATAATGTTCCCTGCAAAATACCCTTATTATTAAGATCAGTAAGAAATTCATCAGCATCAATGGCAGACGGATAAGGATTTCCAATTAAATAGTATTTCCCTGAACTATAGGTTTCGCTCGTAACGGTTCCGTTGTTAGGTATACCTTTAAAAGTAGCCGTATAGGGAGCTCTTACTGTATTTGATGTTCCTTCGGGACCACGGATGATATACCCTTTACCAACAGTCATCACAGTCGTTTTAGGAGTTGCTACCCAACCAGTACCATCAAATCTAAAATATTTGTCACTTTCCGTTAGAGGTGAAACAGCTGCCAAAGTCTGTCCTTTAACAGGCGTTGACCAATATACATAATCTGCCTGACGGATTGGAAGAGTAGTACGCACATACTCAATATTTCCTGTATTGATTGTATTATCTGTACTTTCCTGTAACAAAGTAGAGCTATCCTGAAAGGTTAGTGTACCCGTTGGCGCTACTGTTATTGCGTCAGTAACTTTTAAAGTGTTACCACTTTGCACTACTAAAGAGCCATTAGCTATTACAGAAAGAGTATTGGCATAAAATTCGAGATTAGTACCTGAAACAATTGGATTATTAGATGTAGTTGGTATAATCACACAGTCTGCAGAAGTTGGAACTCCCGCAGGACTCCAGTTTGGACCATAACTCCAGTTTGTCAGTTGAGCTCCTGTACCTTGTCCTCCTAGCCATGTTTTAGTAACTGGTGGTGAAACGGACAAAGGTAATGCCATTGTGGTTACACAATCAGAGCTATTTTTTACACTTACTGTATGAGATCCTACCGCAACATTGTTAAATGTTCCTGATGCATAATAATTGGTACCGTCAATACTATAGGTAATACCTGCCCCAGTTGGTGCTGTTACTACTATAGTTCCTGTATTTACTGAACAGGTTGGTTGTACTGTTACAGAGGCTGTTGGGGTTGTTGGTAAGGCATTTACTATTACACTATAAGTTGCCGTAGCATTTGTACATGGACTATTGGAAACCGTCATCGTAAGTGTAACTGTATTTCCAGCATCTCCTGCGGCAGGTGTATAAGTCGGTGTCAACGTAGTTGCTCCAGATGTAATACTTCCTGCGCCATTTTCGGTCCATAATATTGTTCCGTTTGATGATGTTGCCCCGCTTACCGTGGCCGTTGCATTTGAACAAATCGCTTGACTCCCTCCAGCTGTAGCCGTTGGCAAAGCATTTACAGTTATTGTTACCGAAGAACAAGCTGAATTATAATTACATGGAGCTCCGTTTTCGTAACGTCCATAATAAGTTGTCGTGGTTATTGGGCTAACAGAAAGATTATTACCACTACCAGCTAAAGTACCACTGCAAGAAGCTGTATACCATTTTATAGTTTCACCTGTTCCGCCACCGCCGCCGTTAAGCGTCAAAATTGTACTTCCTCCATTACATATAGTTGTTACACTTGCTGACGCAGATATTGGGTCGGCTGATCTCTGGTTAACTGTAACCAATTGAGAAACACCTCCCGTTGTAGCAGTACATGGTGAAGCAGTGTTTACTATTTCAACCCAATAAGTAGCATCACTACTAAGATTAGGAGTCAGGTATGAACTTGATGTGGCTCCTGAAATTGGATTTGTTCCAACTACAGATCCTGTTCCCCATTGGTAAGTTGCTCCTGTTCCTAAGGTTCCGCCGACAGCTGTTAATGTTGTCGAACTTCCATTACAAATCGTTGTTGTTCCACTTATACTCGTCGGTGCAACCGATGGGGTATTAACTGTAACCAATTGTAAAACACCTCCTGTTGTAGCAGTACATGGTGAAGTGGTGTTCACTATTCTAACCCAATAGGTAACATCACTACTAAGATTAGCAGTCAGATATGAACTTGATGTGGCTCCTGAAATTGGATTTGTTCCAACCGCAGATCCTGTTCCCCATTGGTAAGTTGCTCCTGTTCCTAAAGTTCCGCCGACAGCTGTTAATGTTGTCGAACTTCCGTTACAGATCGTTGTTGTTCCGCTTATACTTGTCGGTGCAACGGATGGTGTATTTACCGTAAGCACAACCGGATTTGATGTAACTGATGGCGTACATGTTCCACCAACAATACAGCGATACTGATTATTATTCATACCAGAAGTAGCGCCTGTAATATTCATCGTTGCGGTAGTCACATTACTATAAACGCCAGTATTGGTTAAAGTTGTAAAAGCTCCTCCATTTGTGCTCACTTCCCATTGATAATTTACACCTGTGCCTGAGCCAACAATAGTAAATGAAGCATTATTTGATACACATGTGCTTGTTGGGCTTGGTTGAGTTGTAATTGATGGAACCGTATTTGTAGCATTAACTGTAAATGATGCTGAACTGGTACAATTTCTTAGAGATGTTGTAACATTATATGTTCTGGGCAACAAACCAGTTAGATTTTTACCTGTAGATGTATATCCTACCGGAACAGAAGTCCAGGAATAAACATAAGGATCTGTCCATGCAGTAGCGGTGAGGTTAACGAAAGTTCCAACAGGCGCTGAACTCCCTACTCCTGTAAGTGTTGTAGCTGAAGGCCCATCATTAAAGCTAAAACCTGCTATCAAGGTACTAAATGAAGCATCATAATCTACAAATCCTGCTGCCAATTTAGCAACATCTGCTGCTGAAAGGGCATCACTCCAAAAACCTACTTTAAAAATTTCACCTGTTAAACCATTTCCTGCAGCATCCATTACTGCATACCCTATTTTTGCCGAATCGGTGCTTGAACCATAGTTCGTTGTTGTTGCTGCCGTTGTATTTTTTAGTACTCCATTGAGATAAAGTCTTAAATTTGAACCATCTCCTGTAACTGCAATATGGTACCAAAGACCCGCAGTAATTTCAGACTTAGGCATATCCACTACACCTCCACCAGCAGTATAACATCTTAAATTATCCGCTTCAAAGGCAACTTCAATAACATCATTTTGCCCAAAAATTGACATTCTGGTAACATAATTTAAATTATCAAATTTAATCCAGCCCTCAACTGTAAATTTAGCTCTGTTGGATAAAATTGTCTGATTAAGATTTACTCCCTGAGTAGCTGCATCCGTACTAGCTCTCACAAAGGCCAAAGAAGCCGGATTTGAAGCATTTGTAATCGAAATGGTTCCGGTTGCATCCGTAGGACATGCAACATTCACTACTGTTCCTGTTATTGTTGGCGGTGAACTGTATTTATAAATTGTAATTGGTCCGCCTGACATTGTTGCGGTACACAAAGTTGAGACTTTGCTTGCCGTAACGGTATATTTTCCTGTAGTATTAAATGCGCCAAAACTGATAGGCAAACCTGTACCTGCAACCGGTGATCCTACGGCAACGGTTCCTCTATATAATTGATAGTTAACCCCAGATTCTGAACCTGATAATCCAATTGTTGTGCCCGACTCAGTGCTACAATAAGCCTGATCGTTTGCTCCTGTCATAGCAAAAATTACTGGCGTAGTACAAGATGCTGAGCTTACATTTATTAGTCCTGTTGTTGCAGCAAAAAAAGTATTATTTTTATTATTAGCAGCTGAAGCAGTACTTCCCCAAGATCCTCCAGGTGTCGTTGCTCCACCTAATGTAAGTGTTCCTGCAGTATGTGTTACAGTACTTAAATTAGCAACTACACCTGAATTAATATTCAAATTACCAGAAATAGCAACTATTGAAGCTGGGAATGTTTTAGTTCCTGGATTTGATAAGATAAGATTTGCATAAGATGTTGCTTTTATACTCTGGGTTGTTCCACTGTAATTTACTATATTTCCAGCTGTGGTTGCGTTAAGATTTGTAATAGATGAAGTTCCTCCAATATTAAGAGTTGACCCTGAAGCATTCGTTAATGTACCTGCTCCTGAAAGACCTGTTGAAATCGTTAGACTTCCTATATTATTAGTATAAGAACCAGTGAAAGCAGCATTAGGAATTGATAATGTTGATGAGCCACTTATGGTTTTTGAAGATCCGCTAAAAGTATGGGCTCCCGTGTTTACTGTAGCTGTATATGCTCCATCATTCTGTAAATTACTCAAAAAATTTATTGCAGCAATTCCTGTTTCATTCCAAGTACCGCCAGAATTGATCGTTGCACTTCCAGTAAAAGTTTTTGTACCAGTATTTGCTAATGTTAAAGTCCCTGAAATTGATGTTGTTCCAGCAACTGAAAGGGTAAAATTAGAACCTGTTGTAAAATTAGTTCCTGAATCAACTGTTAAATTTCTTCCTATAACCAAATTAGCAGCAGTTGTAGCAGAAGCAGTACCACTAATTCTCAAATCATTAGTAATGGAAGTCACAGCAAATACTTTAGTTCCGCTATTTGAAAGTATTAAATTATAATAGGAATAAACTCCCACTGTTTGTCCACCACCATTATTGTAATTTACCGTCCCGGTTGCCGCATTTAATGTACCTCCGGTAATTGTACCTCCTGCATATAAAGTCCCTGCTCCTGAAAAAGTAATATCACCTCGGTCCACATCTGCATTCATAGAGATATTTCCTGAGATTGTAACTGAGCCTGTTGAAATTAACAATTCACAATCTCTACTATCTGATGCAGAACCAGAATCGATCATTGTTATTGAAGCCGCGGTCAATGTTCCAGTAGAAACATCAATAGTAGTATTTCTTGTTCCTGCAGTTGGAGCAGTCATGTTTATAGCACCAGAAACCTGCAATGTTCCAGGCGAGGTTATAGTTAAAACATTATTATTAGTTCCAGTATTGTTCATCGTTAAACTTGCGCAGGCAGCACCAGCTACAGATATCGTAGGTTTATTTGTAATACTATTAGGAATTATAACAGCAACAGTTGCATTTGGAACTCCGTTAGACCAATTTCCGGTAATATTCCAATTTGTACTTAGCGCTCCGGTCCAAGTTGTCTGTCCATAAGTAAAACTTGACAAAAGTAATATCCCCATAAAAAGCAATCTTAAACCAGGAGTAAAAGACCTTTTTGTAGAATAATTTAAAAATAAAGAACGAACGAATAAAAGTAATTTTTTAATCATATAAGCGTGGTATTTAGATTTGGGGTTGGGCGTTAAAAAGAAATAAAAAAGCAAAGTACTTTTAATACAATACTTTAAATTTGACTTTTTATATGGAAAATTTTTGAGCTAAAATCTTGTTTTCAAACAACATATAATTCTTAATTTTCTCGTGCAAAAATATTATAATTCTCCACACACACAACATTTTAGCAATTTTTTTTCTGAGAAAAACGAAAAATATTAGTAAAATTTTAACAACAAAATGACTATTTTTAGCAATAATAGTTAAAAAGCAGGAAAAAACACATGAATCCAATTTTTACAATAAAAGAAGCCTTACTGAAATTAGAACACTTTTGTGCGTATCAGGAGCGTTGTCATGCCGAGGTCGTTTCAAAATTATACAGCCTCAAAATGACTCCTGATGAAATCGATTCTATTGTGGTTCAGCTAATTGAGAATAATTTTCTAAATGAAACCCGATTTGCCTGCAGCTTCGCAAGAGGCAAACATCGGATAAAACAGTGGGGCAAAATCAGGATTACGAACGAACTCAAAGCCAGACAAATTTCTTCTACAAATATTTCACTCGCGCTGAAAGAAATTTCACCAGAAGAGTACGAATCTACTTTCGAAAATCTTTCTGAAAGATGCTGGAACAGTATTCACGAAAAAAATCTTCTAAAAAAAAGAAAAAAGTTCTGCGACTATCTCCTGCGTCGTGGTTATGAAAGTAATTTTGTTTATGATAAAGTAAAAGAGATAGAAGAAAAATAACTTCTTTTTGTATCATAAACTCTTACTGAAAATTTTACTTAAAAATCTAAATTCATCAGAAAATACTTTCCTATACAAATATCGTTTTCTTGCGAATTATTCACTCTACCTCGCTTTTTTTAGTCTAAAATTGTAAAAACCAAGCTGTTTTACTTAATATACTACTATTTTTCTTATATTTAAATTTAGTAATTTATAAGAAATTCCACAGAATCATACTTTTTGATATGCACTTCAACGATTATTCCAAACACTTCATCGATTAATTGACTATTACGAAACCATCATTATATCAAACTCGTAGATGTGTATATATTTGCGAAGTTAAATCCTATGCCAACATAACATCCTGATTGAAACCATTTAACATGACTAGATGGCTTCTTTCAATTGTTACTTTTTTAAGTATTCTATAGCATACGATCGTTAAACAAAACAAAATAAAAAAACATCTTTTTTAAATTAAATGCCACGATTTAATATGGTTCGAAAATTACTTTTACCTTTTTTATTTTTTACAATTTCATTTTTTTCCTTTGGACAAGTAACGATAACATTTAATGCGGATGGGAATTTTATCGTTCCTGCCGGAGTTTCATCCGTAACCGTGCAGGCTTGGGGTGCAGGTGGATCAGGAGGTGGTTCAACAACTGCCTCTTACTTCAGTGCAAAAGGAGGTTCTGGAGGAGGAGGAGGAGCATATGCTACTGCCGTACTTACAGTTATCCCTGGATCAACTCTACCTGTAAAGGTCGCTGGTATTACAGCGGCAACTACAACTGGTAGCAATGGAAACGATGGAGGTTTTTCAACAATAACAGGTTTTGAAACCACAATTAAAGCCGCAGGCGGAAAAGCAGGATTAGTCAAAAGCAATACTACTCAAGATACCCCATTGGGCGGTGCAGGTGGAAGTGCAAGCAATCCGGACTCATACGGAACAATTACCGCTGGCTCAGCTGGAGTTCATGGAGATTACGGTTTAGGAATAAGTTCTGGAGCTGGTGGTAATGGTGCAAACTCTACAAATACAGGTGGTGCCGGTTTAGGCACACAAGGTGCAACCTCAAATGGTAAGCCCGGTTCTCAACCAGGAGGAGGAGGAGGAGGAGGTCGAACTTCAGAATATGATAATGCCACATCTGGTGGTGCTGGTGGTGCTGGTAGAGTAATTATAACCTACAACTGCCCTACTTCAGCAGGAACATTATCAGGAAATCAATATTTATGTACTTATAATCCTGCATCGACAACTTTTACATCTACTGTTTCCGGAGGAACATGGTCTACAAGCAATAGTGCTATAGCCGCAATCAATTCTTCCACTGGGGCAATAACTACTCCTGCAGGGGCAAATGGCACAGCAACAATTACGTATACAATTCCAGCTACAGCAAATTGTCCTATTCAAACGGCTACAAGAATACTATATGCTACAAATACACAACCAACAGCTCCAAACACACCATCAGGATCTTCATCGGTGTGTCAGGGAACTACTGCTACTTATACAGTTAATTCCATACCAAATGTAACTTATATATGGGCCTATACAGGAACAGGGGCTACTATAACACCAGCTGCAGACGGTCTTTCTGCCACTGTTTCTTTCAGTTTAACAGCGGGTAATTTTGGAAGAGTTGAAGTCGCGACTAAAAATGGCTGCAATCCAAGTGGAGCATCAGGTTTAAATGTTTTTGTTTCCCAGTTAAGCAATGGGGGAACTATTACAGCGGATAAATCTACTGGTTGTGCCGGTGATACTTACATAACCCGTTTACAGCTTTCAGGATATATTGGATTGCCTATCCGATGGGAATCCTCAACAGATAATTTTGTTAGTAATATTGTTTCAATAAACAATACAAATAACGGGATGAACATTGAAAATTTAACGCAAACTACTTCATACAGGGCAGTTGTGCAAAATTCACCTTGTACTGCAGCAGCATATTCAAATATTTTTAAAATAACAATTGGTTCGACCGCACCCTATACTGTTAGTGCTGCATCATCTAGTCCCAATGTTTGCATAAACAGTGCAATTACACCAGTTACTCATAATACAACAGTAGCTACCGGGATTGAGAATAATGGTGTATCGGGAGCAAATGGTTTACCACCGGGAGTTTCAGCCACCTGGTCATCGAATGTAATAACTATTAGCGGAACACCGACATCTGCAGTTGGAAGCCCATTTAATTATAGTATTCGTTTAACCGGATGCAGTTCAACTAATGCATATGCCACAGGAACAATAACCGTCAGAACAAATACAGTTACTGCATCATCAAATCCGAATATATGTCTTGGTGCAGGAGTTAATATAACACACACAACAACCGGAGCAACAGGTATTGGAACTATAACTGGATTACCTGCAGGAGTTGTTGCGAATTGGAATGCAAATACAATAACTATTAGTGGTACACCAACCGTAACCGGTTCTTTTCCATACACTATTCAATTAATCGGCGGATGTGGATCAATAAATGCCACAGGAACAATTAAAGTAAACCCTATTTTAACTGCGAGCGTAACTATTACCTCTGATCAACCAGCAAAATTTTGTCAGGGAACTGGAGTAAGATTCAATGCGACTGCAATAAATGGTGGCTCTGCACCGCAATATCAATGGTACAAAGGAAATACTCCAATAGCAAATCAAACAGGAAATACAATATTATTTTTTGATTTAGTAGATGGAGACAAAGTAAAAGTTGTAATGACCTCATCTAACGCTGGCCCATGTTTGACAGGAATTCCGGCAACTTCTAATGAGATTCAGGTATCGGTATATATGGCAGATCGTGGATTCACTACGGGTGGTCAACATATTTGTTTAGGTAGCCCAAGTCCGTTATTAAAGTTAGTTAATGCCAGCAATCCTAATAATGGCGCTCCTTATTCTTATCCGGAAAAAATTCAAAGATGGGAATATAGCGACGACAATAATGCTACTTGGGTACCAATTGCTAATACAAGCGGTATAATTCAATACCAACCGCCAGTATTATCAGCTTCCAGAAACTATAGAGCTGTTGCTCAAGGTAAAAAAGATGATAATAGTCTTTGTCCGGTTACTGATGCTGCAGTAGAAACGCGAATTTATGTTGATCCCGCCCCAACAGTTACATTTACTTCCCAAGCCGGAACAGATTCCTGTATTGAAACAAATGTTATATACACAACGCAGCCCAATCAAACAAATTATGTCTGGACAGTAACAGGAGCTTTAGGTACAGATTATAATATCGCCGGTGGAAGTTTATCAAACACAAGTAGTACAGTAACTATAAAATGGTTAAAATCAGGAAACAAAACTGTGACGGTAAACTACAGCAATGGAACTCCTTATAACTGTTCAGCTGCCACACCAGCCACTTCCACAACTTATGTAAATCCTACACCAGTTGCTCCCGTAGTAGTTTCAAAAGTATTGCCAACTTGTACCGTACCAACAGGAAGTGTCAATTTAAGTGGCTTACCTCCTATCGGAATTGTGCGTTATTTAGCAAAAAATTCAACAACTGCAACTTATACGATCACAGGAACAACTATGACAATCTCAGGATTAGCCCCTGGAAAATACAAATTTGCGACAGATAACCCATGCGGCACAATATATTCAGATGAGATAGATATCTCAGGTAACACCTGGGATGGTACATCATGGTCAGGCGGAAACGCAGATCCTACTTTGAATGACGTATTAGTATTTGCTGCAGATTACAATGTAAATAAAGATGTTAATGGATGCTCCTGCACGGTAACCAACAATGCAAAAATTACTATAAAAAAGGGCAAAACAATGACCATTACCAATTTTGTTAATATAGATTCGGGTTCATTAACTTTTGAGGATACTGCCAGTTTATTACAAACGAACACAGACCCAAACATCAATACAGGAAATATTGAGTATGTGCGTACTACTCTTCCAATCCGTCAGGCAGATTATGTATATTGGTCAACGCCTGTTAAAGGACAGACTTTGGCAGCTGTTTCACCCCTGACTGAAAGTGACAAATATTTTAGATTTGATGGTACTGGTTGGGTAGCAACTCCTAAAACGACTGTGATGACTGTTGGTAAAGGATATATCATCCGTGGTCCCGAAGGAACATCAAATACAGTAAGAGCTCCCTATACGGCTACTTTTAAAGGTATACCTAACAACGGAACAGTTACGAGTGAAACCTATAGTTCAGGGAAATACTATTTAATTGGAAATCCTTATCCGTCTGCCATTGATGCTGATAAATTTCTTACCGATCTTAATAATAAGGGTATTTTGCAGGGAACATTATATTTCTGGACACACAATACACCGGTAACACTTGGAGGATACTACAGATATAATGCTGATGATTATGCAAGTTACAATTTGAGTGGTGGTACCAAAACAATGAAAGCGGCAAAAACTGCAAATA
>NZ_JCAXEB010000032.1:0-10764 GCF_059758655.1 Flavobacterium sp. GQ95 | reverse complement strand
ATATTGGGGCTTTTGTTTTGTTATAAGTAAGAAGTGAAGTTTTTCTTTTACATTTTATTTACTGAAGTTAATGGTATTCAAAATAAATAATTCAATGAAAGATAATTTGGCCGTTTTTCGATGATAAATTCAGGAAACAACATTCTAAGAATAAGTATAAGGCAGGAAAAATGTTATTTTTAAATATTTAAAAATAAATAAGTTAAAGGGTTTAATCCAGTCAAGGTAACTATGCGGGACATTCAACTTCTTGCACCAGATCTTTTTATATACTGGTTAAATAGTGAAAAAGACATAAAAAAAGCTCCAAATCATTGATTTTAAGCTTTTTATTCGTGACCCCAGAGATACATATTTCAAACTATTTTATTCAGGACTTAAAGAAATTGACATATTATCAAGTAAATTTATAAGATAATTTTTAATAGTATTTCTTTAACTTTATAATCTAATTTATTCTTGAAAAGAGCATAAACCAATTCCATTCCCAAGTTTTTCCATTGTCATTAGAGAATGCCTGCCCCCAAACCGGATTGTCAGCATCTGTACGATCATATTGAAATTGAACTATAATTTCTTTTCCATTAATAATTTCTTTTCCAAAAAAAAGACCTATATTATTTTCAAAAGAGCCTAATAATGGTTGATCAAGTATTCCAAAAATACTATCTGCCCAATATAAACTCCACAGTTTTGTTACGGGATTAAACAATCTTAATGCAAATGCTTCAATTGGTTGTTGTTTTGAATCACACATATAATGTTTTTCAATATTACTAATACCTGTTAACAGCAATTCTGTTGTTTTTGAACCTTCTATATCAACCCATTCTTTACAATTATTAAATCTTTCTTTTAATTTTCTGTGATGAACATTATGGTTACCAATTAAAAATGAATAATCAGATGAATTGGAACTGGATGACGGCTTAATTTCTAAAGTTCCATCTACCAAAAAAGTAGGTGTTTGTGCCAGTAATGGGTAATTATTATTGTTTGTCATAATGCTCTTTATTTTGATTTAAAAGGACCCACTTATTTTGTGTTGTAATTAATTCCTGCATTGCTTTTTTTAAAGCGTTTGGTATATTATTAATGGCTTTTTGCTTTGCTTCGTATTCTTCTATATCCTGGAAGTTTGTTATTGTAACCAATAAATTTTTATCTTGAAAAACGGGTAATCTCGGAAAATCATTTTCAGTCATTTCACTAACCCAAATCGAAATATCTTCAATATTTATTGTTTTTAAAAAAGGAATATAAGCAGTGTCAAATAATTCTATTGTTTTCTTAATTGTACTATTACAAATATAAAAATCAATTACTGTGACTGCTTTGTCAGTTTTTAATGTTGCTGTTTTATGTAAAGGTTTTAATAAATAAACATTATCAGAGTTAATTATCATTTCATTTGCTCCCTTACCATATTCTTTCCAGGTTGGACTATCAATATAAAAATCGTTTAAAAATTTAACTCTTGTTTTCATATCTGTAAAACCACGAAACCATACAAATCTGTCGTTGACTTCATTGATTTTAAATTCTCCCAATGTATGTCCGCCCAATTCAGTCATAGGCGAAACAAATTTTGAGTGAAAATAATGTCTGAATGTATCAGCCATATCTGGTTTTAATAAATAATTACGAAGTTCCAGTACTTCAATATTTTCTAGATCCTGAGGAGCTGAATTATTCATATCATTTTTTTTTACTTTTTGAGCATTTAATAAAATTGGTTTACAAGAGACCAAAATAATTATTGCGATTAGGGTTATGGAATTAAAAAGTTTTGACTTCATTGGTATTGTTTTTTATATGTCCAGGAATAGTAGTTATGGTTATCGTCAATTAAAAAAACTATTTTGTTATAAAGATTATACCAATACTGTTTGACTTAGCAGTTTCAAGTATTAAAACCACACTGCAGCTGTATCCCTTTCCAACATTTTTGCTTTTCTAATCATTACTTAATAAGTTGAAATTTCCTGTAAAGATAAAATTATGATATCTTTGTTGCAAGTACATACAATTTTGTATCGTAGTTACTAAAAGTATACTAATGTTGATTATCAATGATTTAAAAAAAATAAAAAAATGGAAAAAAAAATTAGAATTGCTTATTGCCCTGTTGATTATGCGTTTCAAAGAATAGGCGGAAAATATAAAGGAAGGATTTTATGGTATTTAAAAGATACTTTATTAAGGTATGGTGAACTTAAAAGAGTAGTAGAAGGGATAACTCCTAAGATGCTTACGCAAACACTTAAAGAGTTGGAAGCTGATCAATTAATTTCCAGGAAAGTATATCCTGAAGTTCCGCCTCGTGTTGAATATTCACTTACTGAAACTGGAACTGAATTAATTCCTTTTATAAATCAAATGCGAATATGGGGAGAAAAGCAAATGTCATTGAATTGAGTTTTGAGAAAACAATCCAATAAAAACAGATCCAGAAGTATGAAGACAAAGAGAATTTTTCTCTTTGTCCTGTAGAGTGGCCCAGAAATACAATTTTCAAACCATTTTCTCCAGGATTTGAAGAACTAGGCATACTTACTGCTAAAATTAAAGATGTATTAATTACTCTTTTTCATCTAATAACATTTGTTTAACATCATTTAATTCTACTATTTTTGATTCACTTACTTTTGGGTATTCTAAATCCATTTCATCTAAAGCATGAATAATCGCTGAGGCAATTGCAATTCGGGCGTAGGATTTATTATCGGCCGGAATAACATACCATGGAGATTTTTTAGTCGAGGTATTTTTGATTAATTCTTCGTACGCGTACATATAATCGTCCCAATAACCTCTTTCCCTGGCATCAGCGGCACTGAACTTCCAATTTTTATCGGGATTATTTACCCGCTCTATAAATCTCTTTTTCTGCTCTTGTTTAGAAACATTCAGGAAAAACTTAATTACAACTGTTCCGTTTCTGGTTAAATATTTTTCAAAATTTCGGATATCTTCAAAACGATTTTCCCAAATATCTTCAGAAATTAATTTTTTAGGGATTTTTTGACTCTCTAATATCTCTTTGTGTACACGAACGACCAATACTTCTTCATAATAAGAGCGGTTAAAAATTCCTATGCGTCCTCTCTCTGGCAAATGTTTCTGGCAACGCCATAAAAAATCATGATCTAATTCCTCTGAACTTGGCCCTTTAAAAGAGGAGACCTGACAGCCTTGTGGGTTTATACCGGACATTACGTGTTTGATTGCACCGTCTTTTCCAGCCGCATCCATGGCCTGAAAAATAAGAAGTACTGACCATTTATCCTGAGCATACAAAATGTCCTGCATGGTTGACAGCGCATTAACACCCATTTTCAGAGTTTTTTTCACTAAAGATTTTCCTTCCTCACCTAATTCGAAATTAGCGTTGGTTTTATAATCCTTAAGTTTAAAATTTTTGCCGTCTCCAACACAATATTGTTCTGAAAATTGCCTGGCTCGCTGCAAAAGATCTTTCTTACTTAAAACTTTTGACTGCTTTGGGGCATTGGATTTTTGCTTATTATCTTTTGACATAGTTAGTTCATGTTTTATGGTTAAACGAGGTATGCATCAATAATTAAACTCATTTTATATGGAAGCTATATCTTTTGTATACAAACGGATTTACCATTCACCATTACATCAACCAGTCCTAAATTTTCATTAAAAGTTGTTCTTACATAACTACCCTTAACAACTACAACAGCACCATAAATTTTTCCACTTTTTTCTGATGTAAAATTAAATACTACCCTTTTGTTATCAGGGCTAATACTAAGTTCGTAACTTGTAAATTCAGTGTTTTTTATAGCAAATTCCTGTTTCGTGTCAATTATTTTATCACCAACGTAAAAATTGACAACCTTATCGCTTAAGCTTATATCGGGATAATATTCATTAACTTTTTTCAGCAATTCATATTGCGCTGCATTTGCATTCTCACTTTTAGATGCAATATTTTGTGAAAATGAAGCGATTGAAAACATAAAACCTAGTATTAAAATGTACTTTTTCATAATGTTGATTTTTAATTATTAAAAAAACAGGTTTAAATTATTAAGCAATTTACGAATAATTTTTATAAACAACTATAAAACAAGTAGTTGTGTTTTGCTTGTAATGATATTTGGGATGCTTTCGCTTAGTGCTCCTATTCATAAAAGGGTAATACCTGTTAGGGATTGATAGGTATTATAAAACAAGTAATAAGGTTGGATAATTATCTTAGGGGAACAACATATCTGCTTAAAGGATTTGGAGTGCAATAAATCCCAGATGATAGGAGGGAAGAGGGCAACCATTATACAAGTTGCACACTCAACGGTTTATAATTAATCTTTATATTTGATAATTAAATTAATAAAATGAGCGAAAAAACGAAACCGTATGCCTTAATAACTGGCGCCAGCAAAGGCATTGGAAAAGCTATTGCTTATGAATTGGCTAAACAGGGTTATCCACTATTGCTTGTTGCAAGAAGTGACGAGGAATTAAAAGCACTATCTGATGATCTCCAAGTTAAATACGACATCAATGCTCTCATTTTATCGATTGATCTTTCGGCAAATGGTGCATCGCTAAAAGTAACCGATTGGATAAAAAGGAATAACTATCCTGTTGGCTTTTTAGTTAATAATGCGGGTTATGGTGTTTGGGGCGATTTTAGTCAGTCTTCTTTAACCGATCAGCTTGGCATGATGCAGCTTAATATGAATGTAGTTGTAGAACTTTCGCATTTATTAATACCCATACTTTCACAAGAAAAACAAGCTTACATTTTAAATATATCGAGTACTGCTGCCTACCAGGCTGTACCTACGCTGGCTGTTTATTCGGCTACAAAGGCTTTTGTTTTATCTTTTACCCGTGCCTTGCGTTTTGAACTTGCACAGACTTCAATTTCAGTAACCTGTTTTAGTCCGGGCCCGGTTGATACTGGTTTTGCTTCAAGAGCTGGTTTAGATGCTTTTAGCAAAATGGCTGAAAAGTTTAATATGCAGCCTGATGAAGTTGCAAAAATGGCAGTAAAAGCCATGTTCAGCAAAAAATCAGAAGTTATTCCGGGTTTTACCAATATTATTTCGGTTTATGCCAACCGTGTACTACCAAAGGCTTTTATCGAAAAAACCGCAGCCGGGATTTATAAAATTTAATTTTTTCAAAAAAAAAATAAAAAAAAATTCTTTGCAAATGAGAAATTATATTACATTTGCATAAATGTCTACTAGTTCTATAGAGTATATCTAATATGAAAAATGAGTTTAATTTTACTAAAGATCGAATGCACGCCAGCACTATGCGAATGTGTTGCTGTTGTTGCTGTTGCAAATCACTTAGATAAAATTACAAACACTATTTTTTCAATTATTAAATATATTTATTATGGTATCTTCTTATAAAACTTTTACCCTTACTGAGCAATTAACTAATGAGCAAATTGACTTTTTTAACGAACATGGCTTTATCCATTTCAAAAAATTTATAAACCCGGAAACGGTTTCATCCATCATTGATGCATCAAAACAAGTGGAGCAAAAATGGATTGACAACGACCTTCAAAAAGTAAATGGTGTTCCAATTAAATATGGAAAAGATTTAGATGGCTCTTCTATTGTACAACGTTTTGCTTTTATCAATCAACATCATCAAACCTTAAGCGGTCTTTTACTTGATCCGAGATTTAATAGTTTATTACCATTGGCAGGCGAGGGCGCAAGATTAGGAACTGAAGAAAAAGACGGAATGGTTTTTAATCATTATATCAATGGGCCAGAAAGTAAGTTTACTAAAATGGGTTGGCATACAGACGGTTTGAGAGATATTTTTTATGGTGGAAAATTAAACCCGATGCTAAATGTGGGTATTCACTTAAGCACTTTACAACCCGAAAACGGCGGTCTTAAAATCATTCCGGGTACACACAAGCAAAGTATTTATCAAATGCTTTTCCGTAAAAAGTACTTTTTAGATAATAAACCCGATCCGCAGGAAGTTTCCATCACTCCGGAAGCCGGAGATTTAACCATTCACGATGGCCGTTTGTGGCACAGAGTGGCAGAATCAACTATCCGTGGCGAAGAAAGCAGAAGGAGAGTTATTTATGTTCCAATTATAGCCGGAAAATATGCTCCTAAAGATGAGAACAGCCCAACGGTTTTCTATCAACGTTTTGCAGGTATTGTTAAATAATTATGCTGATTGTCCTCGCATTTAGTTATCTGGTTAGATCAGGTAAGCTAAAAAGAACCACGGATTTTTTTAAAAATACGCAACGCAAAATAAAATTGAAAATTATAAAACTAGAATTGGCTTACTCTCAGGCTTAGTAATATTGTTTTATTAATGGGAAAAGAAACACAGATTGAAGGGTATAGTGCAATTGCACAAAGAACATTTTCAGACCGTCAGCGAACTAATATTTTAAAAAAAGCAGAACAGTTAACCATTGTATTTTTGCTTCCAAAAGTGCCTAAATTCATTTCGCCAAACGTGCTTACTTTAATGGGTACACTAGGTTCGGGATTGGTTTTTTTAGCTTTTGTTTTAGGTGCTTATGTAGCAAATTGGTATTTGCTTTTGGGTATTTTCGGATTGGCTATAAATTGGTTAGGCGATTCTTTAGACGGAAGATTGGCTTATTATAGAAATATTCCACGTCGTTGGTATGGTTTTGCACTCGATATTATTGCCGATTGGATTGGTATTGTACTTATAGGCTTTGGCTACTACATTTATGCTGAAAATGGCACACAAATAGTAGCCTTTGCTTTTGTCGCCTTGTATGGATGGTCTATCATCATCAGCCAGTTACGCTACAAAATTACAAATGAATATAGTATAGATTCCGGCTTTGTTGGCCCAACAGAACTTCGATTTATTATTGCGTTCATTTTAATTGCAGAAGTTTTATTTCCGGGATCAATTACTTATCTGGCTGGTTTAATCACTATTATATTGGTTATAATTAATATCATAGATAGCGTAAAACTTTTAAAGCTGGGCGATTTAAAAGATAAAAACCAGGTCTGATATGTTCCCGAAAAAATCCATAATCACCTTTCTTCAGGCACAAGTTGCGGCATTTTTGGGAGGCATTACCGATTATGGTTTAATGATTTTATTAACAGAAGTATTTAAATTACATTTTACCTTTTCTATTCTAATCTCCGGAACCGTTGGCGCCATTATCAATTTCAGCATCAATAGATTTTGGGTGTTTAAAAATCAATCCGGTTATAGCAGCCACCTCAATAGTCAGCTTTTTAAATTTGCGTTGGTGGTATTGGGAAGCATTTCCTTAAAATCATTTGGCACGCTTATTTTGCAAAAATCATTTCAAATCGATTATAGAATCGGAAGATTAATCACGGATAGTTTTGTTTCTTATGGATTCAATTATCCATTGATTAAATATTGGGTTTTTAAGGTAAATGAAAAACAGAATGTAATCGAATCAAATTAATTCGTGTAGTTAAAAAAAAGTAATTTAACACATAGTCCCGAAGCCTCGGGATAGATTCGTAAAAAGAATATAAAAAAGAGACTAGTTTCTTTACAAATAGCTATGTTTTTTTAAGCTAGTGAAACGCCTTTTTTAAGCGTCCCAAATCTATGTTTCTATGTGTTTAAAATAATCGCACCCAACTGGGTTCTATAAAAATTTCGTTTATGAATAAATTATCCTTTAAATATTTTACAAAATCACTAATCGTTATAACGATCTTAGTAAATATACTTTCTGGAAATATATTGGCACAATCCAAAAATCCATCGCCATTACATTTTCCAACGCCTAAAAACATTGATAATATGCTGTTTTATATTCAGCGGGACCCAAATACAAACACTGCTATTTATGCCATAAACTACCAGGAAAATGGAAAAATAAACAAAAGCAATCCTATAAAAGCGTACTGGATTCGATATGCTGAGAAAGGAGAAAAAGAAGATTTTAATTATATACAACGCAAATTTGCCTACGGAATAGAAAGTAAATTCTTAAATAATGAGGAGTTTGAGTTTCAATTTGTATCGTATAAAAAGTTACCCTTAACCTTAAAAAAGATAGATTCAGATCAAAAATATCATGTTTTTGTAAATGTAAACCAGAAAAAAATACAGGTAGAAAAAATATTTGTGCGCATTGAAGGCGGTTCTTTTTGGTTACCCAATGTAAAGTACGCCGAAGTTACCGGAATTGATGCTTCGTCAAATAAAACAATTACGGAAAGAATGTTATTGAAATAAGACAGACGTCATCAAAAATTATAATTTACGCAGTTTTACAGCCAATCAAACTATCTTCTTCGACAGCCATCTTTAGTATATCACGTAATTCATTTAAATTTTCTATTTCACCAAATTTTTGCAATTCATCTAAATCCTCTTGCTCGAAATATTTTATTATCTGCAATAAAGTATCGATTCCTTTAATCACTCGGGAAGGATCAAACAACAAACTTTCGATTTTTCCATTCACTTCTGTTGTACTTTCACCATAATCTCCATTAGCAAGTACATAAAACATAAATAGGTTAAGATAGTCCTCATAAATTTCGTAGGTATATCCTAGATCAACATTTTTGAGTTTATCTAGTGACCTAATGCCTCCGTAAAATGATTTTGAATTATCGCTTAGTCTAAATTTTTCTTTGGCCTCAAAATCTACTTGAAATATTCCCAAAATGGAGTTTACACTTTTAATATAACTCATATCTTTTTTATAAACCTCTATATATGTGTAAACACCCATTATTTAAAATTTAATATAATACTTAAAACTATTCGAAGTAATAAGCTAATATAAATAAATTATAGCTGTATGATGTGAAATTGCACGTAATAATAAAAGTAAAGTAAAGAAGAATTTCAAATATTCTACATCTTAAGTTTTAACCCGATCGCCTGGATATGCGCAACGATAGTGCGGAAATTCTTTCCGTGTTCGTTCCTGATATATTATAAAAACTGAATTATCCCAAAAAAAACCTAATAATTTGAAAAGTTACCATTTTTTGGTAACTTAGCTAAAAAAATTATGGGACGAAATACTTCTATATCGCTTGGTAATCATTTCGAAAGTTTTATCGAACATAGTGTAAATGATGGAAGATTCAATAACGCAAGTGAAGTTATCAGAGCCGGTCTTCGACTTTTAGAAGATGAGGAAAATAAAATTGTAGCTTTAAGAAAAGCGATCAATGATGGAATTGAAAGTGGACGTGCAGTTGATTTTGATGCTAAAAAACATCTTGAAATTTTAAAAGCAAGAAGAAAATCAAATGGCTAACTATTATTTAACAAATAAAGCTGTTGATGACTTATCTGAAATTTGGGATTATACAATCGAAACCTGGTCTGAAATGCAAGCTGAAAAGTACTATGATTTACTTTTGGCATCATGTTATGATTTAGCAAATAATCCAGAACTTGGTAGAAACTATGATATAGTAACGAAAGGTATATTAGGGTTTAAATCGGGTGAACATATTATCTTCTATTCAATTATATCACAGAACGAAATAGAAATCGCAAGAATTCTTCATGGAATGATGGATTTAAAAAGTAAACTATAAGGAACCTCAAATTACAGCTACTACAACGGATTTGGGCAATTGGCTTAATGGAAAGTTGGTTTTGTATTTGTGAGAATTTGTCAAATCCTACTAATGTGCTTAATTTAGTCCCAAACTCGCTTTAGTAGCGGAACGTTGGCGGTATTCTAAAAATGAATCTTAAAAAATAAAATATTGAATATAATCCAACCAATACTTGAAATTTTTGGTTACATAACATTAATCTCATTTATAGTTACTTTTTGTTATACTTTATTTATATTAATTCAGAGAGACTTCGATAATAACCTTGTTGAAATGATTTCCGAAAATAAATACTTTGGTTATTCATTATTATTAACTGTAATTTCATTTGTCTCAATTTTTTCTTTATTTTCAATGAAAACAAAAATATATAGAGAGAATACTAATGAAATATTTAGCAGTTATGATTCATCAAAAGATAAATTATATGTCAATAATGTTCATGTAAAAAATGATTCCTTAATTTTTATTTTTAAAAACATAGAAAAAGCATCTGACGGAAGAAATACGGGAAAAACTGAAATCAACATTAAATTATTAAAAAATAAAAAAGCAAAATACATAATGCTTTTACGGGATTTCAGATATCCGAAAAAATATTGGGTTCATCTAAAAGAATCTGAAATTGACAAGAAAGGTATTTGTATAGGTGAAATCAATACTAGCCAATTTGACGAAATTGAAAAAGAATAGATATTAAACCTGCCACTAACAGCTATTACAACGGATTTTGGCAATAGGCTTAATGGAAAGATGGTTTTGTATTTAGGATTATTTGACAAATCCGAAGAATCGGCTTAATTTCGTCCCAAACCCGCTGTAGTACCAGAACGTTATAGCCAATGCAAAAAAGCGCAGAAATACAAAGAGATATTCTAAATGATTAAAATTTACCCCAGCTCTCCGAAGTCTTCCTTATGAAAAGCTGCGCAATCCCGAAAGCCTTCGGGACTGACTTTGTGCAATTTTTTTGTTCCTTAGAAATTCTACACCTGATAAAAGTCTCCCGACTTTTTATTGTTAGTTCTTATTATTGTCGTGGATTTTTTACATTCAGGAGAAATGTTCTAAGAAAATTAGTTTTAAAGTCGGAGACTTTGAGAAGTTTTCGTTTTTTCAAGTACATTTGTTTGAAATGGCGCAAAGTCAGAGACATTTA
>NZ_JCAXEB010000031.1:0-10937 GCF_059758655.1 Flavobacterium sp. GQ95 | reverse complement strand
GTAAGATCTCTTTTTTATTTAATGTATGTTTAAAAACGTTATTTCCCGTTTAGTAATTTTTCTAAATATTCAACTTTATCTTTTTCAGCTTGCACCAAGCGTTCGTAAAGTTCAACAACTTTGTCTAAAGGATTAAAATTGCAATTGTTATTGCCTGTCATAATAGCACCGTGATCTTGAAAAGTATTTCCAATAATGTTAAAAACCGCTTCCTCTGAAAAGTTTTTAATTGCCTCAACAGAAACTCCCAAAGCTTTTGCTACTTGAATTAGTTTTGGTTCGTCTACAGTTTCGCTGTTTTCAATAGCCGAAACTGCCTGCTGGCTTGTTCCTAAAGCCTGTGCCAGTGCTTCCTGTTTCATATCTTTAAGCTCTCTGATACGGCTTATGTTTCTGCCGATATGTTTGGGTTTTATTGCTGTACTCATAATTCAAAGATATTTAAAATTCTTAAACGAAAATAAATTTCGGTAAAAAACAAATTAGTTTTGTAAGATACTCTTTTCATAATTGACAAATTCGGCGATAGTCAAAAAACACAAATGATTTGGCTAAAGCCATTTTCTAATGTAATTTTGTTTCTCCGGCTAAAGCTGGAGGCAATTCATATTTTTACTAAATAACATGATTACAAAAGTATTACTCGAAGACATCCCTGCTCTAACAATATTAATAAACTCCGCATACAGAGGCGAAACTTCTAAAAAAGGCTGGACTACCGAAGCTCATTTATTAGAAGGAAAAAGAACAACCGAAGAAGAATTAAAAGAAATCATTTTAGATCCTAAAAATACATTTCTGAAATTTACAGACAATCAACAAATTATTGGATCGGTTTTATTGGTCGAAAAAGGACATCAATTGTATGTGGGAATGCTAACGGTTTCTCCCGAATTACAAAATAGCGGCATCGGAAAGCAGCTATTGGCAGAAGCTGAAATTCATGCAAAAACTTTAGAATTATCTACGCTTAGTATGACGGTGGTTTCGGTTCGTGCAGAGCTTATTGCCTGGTATAAACGTCATGGTTATGTTGAAACTGGCGAAAGAGAACCTTTTCCTTCAAGTGATATTCATATTAATATTTCAGATAAGCCTTTAGAATTTATTTACTTAGAAAAGCAGATTTAATAATAGCGTATTTGACTTCTTATAAAAAATAAAAAATGAACATACGCCTTTTGCCTAAAAAAGATAGTAAAGCCTCTGTTTGGAGTGGTGGATTGACATATGAATATATGATATATCCGGAAGCAGCAAGCTACTCCGATAGAGATTTTGTATTCAGAATAAGCAGTGCTACAATTGAGCAAGAACCTTCAGTATTTACCAAATTTAAGGGCTATTACCGATATTTGGTTATGCTTGATAACTGCTTGCATATTGAGATAAACAAAGAAAAAAAACTATATGAGAAATATGAAATCATGGAATTTAATTCGGATGATGAAGTGACTTCTTATACAAAAGGTATTGATTTTAATTGGATGGTTTCTGAGAAAATAAGCCATCACAAACTGCAAATAACAAATAGTAGCCAGAACAGTAATGCTCAAATAATAATTTTGTTTTCATTACATACAACAGTTATTAAAATTAATGAGAATCCATACCATCTAAAACCTTATGATGTATTAATGATTGAAAATATAAAAAAGGAAAATATAATGCTTCATTTTTCTAATAAATGCCTCTTTGGAGTATTGGATTTTTAATCAGATTTTGCCTCGAAGGCGCTAAGGCACGAAGTTTTTTTTACTCTCGCAATCCCGATAGCTATCGGAAGCAAAGACTCAAGGTTTATTTTTCTTTGTGTCTTTGCGCTTTTTTTAATAATGGATTAGACGCACAGCAGTGCGCCTCAATAGAAAAACTTAGAAACTTAGTACCTAAGAGCCTTAGCATCTTTTCTTAATCTTCGACAAAAATTCGTGGGAAACACCAAGATAGGAGGATAAGTTTTTATTGTTTATCACTTTAAACTTATTCGGGTATCGTTCTATAAACTCCAGATATCGTTGTTTGGAATTTTTGTTTAAAACATCCAGAAGTCTTTGTTGAATGGCGATATTGGCTTTTTCAACCATTATAATATGAAACTGAATCAATTTTGGAACCTGCTCGAATAAGAGCGTTTTATTGGCTTTGCTAATGACTAAAATTTCACTGTCTTCTATTGCCTTGATGTTATAGGTTGTGGGCTTTTGATGATAAAAACTTTCAAGATCACACATCCACTCGTTTTCGAAAGAGAAAAAAATAACACTTTCATTCCCATTATCATTCAAAATATAGGTTTTAAAAGCTCCTTTTAAAATAAAGCATTCGTAGGAACTATTGGAATTTTGAATCTGTAAAAACTCGTTTTTTTTGAGTTTTATAAATTCGGTCTTCTCAACTATAAATGTCCATTCTTCATCCGTTAATGCTATTTTACGTTCAATATTTAATCTTAGTGGTTTGTACATGTTTTTACTTTTATTCTTACTCAGGGGCGTAAGTATGTGAATGAATGAAAAATAATGTAATCGATTACGCAAAAATATACTTTTTTGTAATGTAATTGCTGTTAAAGTATAATTAATAGTAATTTATTTTCAAAACATTGAACTTGTTCAACTTTTTTCATACAAATTATAAGCAGATTTGCAGTCTTAACTATTTAACCAAACTTAATTATTATGAAATTCAAATCAACATTTTCAGTGTTTCTTTTAACACTGGTTTTCGGGTTTACAGCGTGTAATACCGAAGAAATTGCTTCTCCTCAAGGAGACGAGAATGCTACTATTGAAACGACCACAACAACAGCAAGTAATTTAACTGCAAAAGTTGGAAACTGTGCACAGGTCCCAGGCTGGGCTTCACAAAACGGAGGAACAACTGGTGGAGGAACTGCTGCAGAAACAGTTGTTACTACTTATGCACAGCTGAAATCGGCTCTTGAAAACACTGCTGTTAAAGTAGTAAAGGTTAGTGGTACAATTACCATTACGACAAGACTGTCATTTCAGGATCAAACTGGTAAAACCATTTATGGAGCAAGTGGTGCAAAATTGGTTTCGACGAATCAGACTAAAGATGGTTCTGGAATTATCAACATTAAAAGATGCAAGAATTTAATCATTAGAAACCTAATTTTTGAAGGACCTGGCGCTTACGATACCGATGGTTGGGACAATGCTATTTTAGACGATTGCCAAAATGTATGGGTGGATCACTGCGAGTTTAGAGATGGTGTTGATGGAAACTTTGATATCAAAAACAAATCGGATTATATTTCGGTTACTTATTCTAAATTCCATTATCTAAAACCACCAAAAGCAGGAGGTTCCGGAGGATCAGACGATCACAGATATTCAAACTTAATTGGTTCAAGCGATGGTGCAACCGCTGATCGTGGAAAATTGAGAATTACTTTTGCACGTTGCTGGTGGGCTCCTGGCTGTAAAGAAAGAATGCCTAGAGTTCGTTTTGGAAAAGTGCATTTAGTTAACAACTTTTTTAATAGTACGGTAAGTAATAAATGCGTAGCTGCTGGTTTTGAAGCTGATATTCGAGTAGAAACAAACGTTTTTGAAGGAGTAAAAACGCCTATCGATTTAATGACTGGTTTTACAGCTGTTACCGCAGTTGACAACGTTTTTACTAATACCTCAGGAAACCAGGCAGGAAGCAATACTGCGTTTACGCCTCCGTACACCATAGTGAAACTTGATAAAACTGCCGTTAAAGCTGATGTTTCTGCTAATGCAGGAGCAACTTCAGGCGGAAATATCTGTGGATCGTTTTAATTAAACCTCTTTTTTTTAGAATCCATAGTTTCGAATTCATTGCTTGAAACTATGGTTTTAAAGATCTGAGTTAGTTAGTTTTAGTTTTGTCAAACCCTGTAAGTATAAATCTTACAGGGTTTGGCTTTTTATTTTGTAATAATTACCACAAAGATTCGCAATTTTTTTGCCACGAAGGCACCATGGCACGAAGGTTTTTTTAATCGCGCAAATACGCAGAGTCGCAAAGTTTTATTTTCTTATATGTCCTTGAGAATTTCGGCCTTTGCGAGATTTTTTAAGTTCAAACTTAAACTTTCTTATATGACTTATATGGTTTAAAACAGTTACAACACAAGCTCTTCAAACAATCTCTGAATTGTTTTCTCCAAATCCTCACATAGGCCAGAATGAGGTCTTGAGGTTTGAATTGCAGAACTTCGAATCGCTGTCAGCCATCTGAATCGTTCCGGGATATCCATTTGTCCAATCGGACCGCCGTCTTTGTCTCCGGCCGCTATTTTTTTAAGGGCGGTTATGTTACAATGCAATTGTTCTATATCAAAATCGTTGGACAGCACTTCAACTTTATCATCGTCGATATGGGACAATACTTTTATAAATTTAGCTTTTTTGCAAAACAAAATGATTCCGATGTTTAGGAATTCTTCACGCTCTACTCTGGGTACCACGCGAATTACGGCATACTCATATAAGTGACTATCTTGCATTTTGAGCTTGATTTACAAAGATTTCGGAATTATTTAATCGGGTTTGCAAAAACTGCAAGTATACATTTCGCAAGGCTTCTGGCGTTTCATCGGTGTCCTCCCAAACTAACCATTCTTCAGGAATTGTATTCACAATTTCTTCTAATTTTTCGTTGGTTAAAAGCGCTTTGAATTCGGTATCAACTTCTTTTAAAAGCGAAGCCTGAGGCAGTAAAACGTGATCTTTGATCAACGCAAACGGACTTTTGGAATGCTGTTCCCAATTGTTCCAGGAATGATGAAAATACAAACAGGCACCGTGGTCGATCAGCCATAGTTCTTTATGCCAAATCAACATATTAGTGTTTCTGAAAGTTCTGTCTACATTAGTGATGTAAGCATCCAGCCAAACAATTTGAGATGCTAATTTATCATCAACAGTCGTTACAACAGGATCAAAAGTAATCGAGCCTGACAAAAAATGAAGTGCTAAATTTAATCCCTGACTGCCTTGTAATAAATCCTGAATTTCTTCGTCGCCTTCGGATCTACCAAAAGCTTCATCGAGATTGGCAAAAACCAGTTCCGGAAGCTGTAGTTTTAAGGCCTTTGCAATTTGTCCTCCAACTAATTCGGCTATCAAAGCTTTTACACCGTGACCGGCTCCTTTGAATTTTAGTACGTATTTAAAATCGTCATCGGCTTCTGCCAAAGCGGGTAAAGAACCGCCCTCGCGTAAAGGCGTGATGTAACGAGTGACATTTACCGTTCTGAGATCGAAATTGTTTTTCATATATACAAACTTACTAATTTAGATTGTTAGATCTTTAGACTTCTTAGATTTTTAGAATTTAGAAAAAAGAAAATAGAGTATAGAAAAAAGACTTCTCAGGATCATGAAAATTATCTAATTATCAAATTGGCACATTATCTAATTTCCTAATTATCTAATTCCAAAAAAGCTCGTCCAAGATTTTCAATAATATCCGAGGCTATAAAAGATTGATATCCTGTTTCTGGCAAGGCAATATCAGCAGTTAAACCGTGGATAAAGACGCCAAGTTTTGCTGCATACTTAGGTTCGTAGCCTTGTGCTAAAAAGCTTGTAATGATTCCGGTGAGTGTGTCGCCGCTTCCTGCAGTGGCGAGGGCAGCATTTCCGCTTGTGTTTTCGTAGATTTCTTTTTTATTGATGATGTAGGTTGGCGCACCTTTCATTACGATAATCACTTTATATTTTTCTGAAAAAGCGATTGTTTTTTGAAACTTCTCTGATTCTGAATTCCACTTACCTAATAAGCGTTCAAGTTCTTTTGGATGAGGTGTCAGGATTGTATCTTCCGGAACTAATTCGAGCCAGGATTGATTTTCTGCCAAAATATTCAAAGCATCTGCATCAAGAACCAATGACACTTTATTGCTTCTTAAAAATTCAAATAATGCTTTTTGAGTTGCTAGCTCCTGCCCTATTCCCGGACCAATTCCGATTGCCTGTGGCAGTAACGGCAGCTGAATATTGGTAATGAAATTGGTATTTTCATCGGTGACAACCATAACCTCAGGAATGGAGATTTGCAGAATTTGGTAACCGCATTTTGGTGTGAAAGTCGTTACGAGTCCGCATCCTGATTTTAGGCAGGCTTTCGAAGATAAAACGGCTGCTCCTATTTTGCCATAACTTCCGGCAATTATCACGGCGTGCCCCTGAAGTCCTTTATGGGTATGAGGATTTACAGGTTTATAGCATTTTAGAATTTCTTCTTTTGTTATTAAAAATGGGGTTTTCATTTGATAGTTTTGTTGGACTGATTATTTAAACACATAGAAACATAGTTTTTCTTTGCGCAAAAAGGCATTTCACTTTTTCTGAAAACACATTAGCTGGCAGTGAAAACTAAATGAATCAAATAAATCAAAATTGTTATCTAAAGTTACATAAAATTTGAAGAAAAAGTTCTTTCTTAATACCTAAGTCCCCTAGCCCTGATAGAAGCGGTATCCTTTTTGTTTTTTCTTTAAAAACAAAAAGATATAGCGGATAGCAGGAAATAGCTTCTAAATATTGCGAAATTTATAATTTAGACTATTAATTTCCGATATTTTTTAAATAAATTTGCGACTCACTTTTATAAACAACACAATGAAAAATACTGCGCTTACGCACATACATGAGAGTTTGGGAGCGAAAATGCTGCCTTTTGCCGGTTATAACATGCCTATTACTTATGAAGGTATAAATGCTGAACACGAAACAGTTCGTAACAGTGTGGGCGTTTTTGACGTTTCGCATATGGGAGAATTTTTACTTACCGGACCAAATGCTTTGGCTTTGATTCAGAAAGTGACTTCGAATGATGCTTCGACTTTGACTATTGGAAGAGCGCAATATTCTTGTTTGCCAAACAATGACGGCGGAATTGTTGATGATTTGATTGTGTATAAAATGAAAGAAGAGCAGTATTTGCTTGTTGTAAATGCTTCGAATATTGAAAAAGACTGGAACTGGATTTCTTCGCACAATGATTTGGGTGTTGAAATGAAAAACCTTTCTGATGATTACTCACTATTGGCTATTCAGGGACCAAAAGCGGTTGAAGCTATGCAGTCTTTATCTTCTATAGATTTATCGGCTATTGCTTATTACCATTTTGAAGTAGCTGATTTTGCTGGTTTTAATGACGTAATCATTTCTGCAACTGGCTATACAGGTTCTGGTGGATTTGAAATTTACTGTAAAAATGCTGATGCTGAAGCAATTTGGAACAAAGTTTTTGAAGCTGGTGCAGCTTTTGGAATTAAACCAATTGGACTTGCAGCCCGTGATACTTTACGCTTAGAAATGGGATTCTGTTTGTACGGAAATGATATCAACGATACTACCTCTCCGCTTGAAGCTGGTTTAGGATGGATTACAAAATTCAACAAAGATTTCACGAATTCTGAAAGTTTGAAAAAACAAAAAGAAGAAGGTGTTACTAAAAAATTAGTTGCTTTTGAAATGCAGGAACGTGCTGTGCCAAGACATGACTACGAAATTGTTGATGCTTCTGGCGCTGTAATTGGTGTTGTAACTTCCGGAACCATGTCGCCTTCTATGAATAAAGGAATTGGTTTAGGGTATGTTACGGTAAGCAATAGTGCTGTTGACAGTGATATTTTTATCAGAATTAGAAAAAATGATGTTCCTGCGAAAGTGGTAAAATTGCCTTTTTACAAGAAATAAGCTTTAAAGACCTAATAATTAAGGAAATGCATTACTGAAAAGTGATGCATTTTTTTGTTGCAATTCATTGTGTATTTCATCGAAAACAAATCGTTTAAATGTAAGATATTTTAGAAAAAATATAACTTTTAATAAAAAAAATAAGCGTAATTTTAAGCTAAACGAAGATCTTCGATTTATGAAAAAAATACTATTATTTTTTTTGATGACTACAAGCGCTCTATTTAGTCAAAATAGCGCAAACACATGCGAAATTCTAAGCAAAATAAATCGACTTATTCAAACCGAACATATCAGACCAAAACCAGTTGATGACAGCTTGTCTATTTTTGTATTTGATAATCTGATTAATGAACTGGATCCTTCGAGAAACATTTTTTTTAAGACGGAATACGATGAATTATCCAAAAAATATCGCGTTAGCTTAGATGATATGATTATGGAAGGTGATTGTAATTTTGTGGATGATATTTCTAATAAATACAAAGACGGATTACGCAGAACTAAAACAGTTTTAGAAAAAATTCAGGCCGAAACAATTGATTATACAAAAAAAGATACGATTCGGTTTTATAAAAAATCATTTCCTTTTTATCTTAAAAAAGAAGATTTAGAGAAAGTCTGGCTTAAGAAATTACGTTATCAGATTTTAGATGATATGGCTGAAACCAGTGATAATTTGGATTCTATTAAAGCTAATTTTAAATCGATTGAACTGGCTTCGAGAACCACTATTCTAACCAATGAAATTTGTCGGTTCAATACCCTTTTAGAAACAAATACAAATCTGGAGGAGAAAGTATACAATTTATTTTGTACCTATTTTGATCCGCATACAGCCTATTTTAGCAATGATTCTAAATCGAGCTTTGTAGCTTCATTATCAAAGGAACATTTGTCACTTGGAATGACGGTCAATTTAAACGAGAAAAATGAAATTATCATTGATGAAATAGATCCGAACGGCCCGGCTTTTAAAACAGGGCAAATAAAAAAGGGCGATCAAATTGTTTCGATCTCCAACCATAAAGACACATTACAAGTTTCTTGTTCCTCTTTAGAATCTATTTCGACCATGATTTTATCGGAATCAAATAAAAGTATTACCCTTACGTTAAAAAGGAATTCGGGCAAAAGTTTCGATGTTTATATCGAAAAACAAGTCATGAAAGATGAAGAAAACTCTGTCTTTAGCTTTATTGTGGGCAAGGAAAGTAAAATTGGCTATATCAAGATTCCGAGTTTTTATGCCGATTTAGATGGCAACAGTCGAAAAGGTTGTGCTGATGATGTTGCCAGAGAAGTGATAAAGCTAGATCGTGACAATATAAAAGGGCTTGTAATTGATTTAATTGATAACGGTGGCGGATCTATGGAAGAAGCCATTAAACTAGCCGGAATGTTTGTTGATTATGGCCCACTTTCGATTGTAATTGACAACAAACAAGGTACATCTGTTATTAATGATCCTTACAGAGGAATGATATATAAAGGTCCGATTGTGGTATTGGTAAATAGTAATACGGCTTCGGCAAGCGAGTTTTTTTCTTCGATATTACAAGATTATAATCGCGCTTTAATATTAGGCAGCAATACGCTTGGCAAAGCCACAATGCAAACCATTCTTTCGCTTGACGAAGAAAAAAATACTGATTTCCTGAAAATCACTATCAATAAATTTTACAGGGTCACCGGAAAAAGCCATCAATACGTAGGAGTTACTCCAGATGTTATAGTGCCGGAATTTTATGAGGGCGTTTATCAAAAAGAAAGTGATTTTCCGACTGCGATTAAAAACGACAGTATTCAGCCCTTTTTAAAATACAAACCATTTGTAAAACGACCGCTTATTGATAAACTTGCTAAAAATAGTACGGCGCGTCTGGCTGACAACTATTTTTTTAACGACGTAAAAAAAATAAACCTAAAAATCGATCAGTTAGTAAACACTCCAAAATCAGAAATTCCGATGACAATCGATGCTGTTTTTAATCAGAAAAAAATAGTGAATTCACTTTGGAAAGAGATTAACACTTTTAATGACGAAAACAATCCTCTGGATGTTTATAATTCTACTGTAAATCAGTTTTTGCTAGGCGTTTACCCAACTGAAAAAACAATAAATCAATACCAGATCGATAATCTTAAAACAAACCCTTATTTGAATGAGGCGGTAAATATTATTACGGAGTTCAATGCTTCGAAATAGGTTTCAGGTTGTCTCGCTTTGAACATAGATTTTAACCGCAAGGTTCGCAAAGTTTTTTTTTCGTTGCGTTTGCAGATGTTTATTAAGTTCGCAAAGCTGTTCATAGCGTCCTTTGCGTAAAAACCTTGCGAACCTTGCGGTTAAATTCGCCATGAATGTCTTTAAAATCACAGTTAAAATTTCATAAGAACATAATTTAAAAAAGAATACGATTGATTTTGGAAAAATAAGGAATAACCGTATTTTTGCATCACAAAACTAAAAATTAGAAATGGGAAGAGCGTTCGAATTTAGAAAAGGAAGAAAAATGAAACGTTGGTCAGCAATGGCCAAAACATTTACCAGAATTGGTAAAGACATCGTTATGGCTGTTAAAGAAGGCGGACCTAACCCAGATGCCAATTCTAGATTAAGAGCTGTAATACAAAACGCAAAAGCCGCTAACATGCCTAAGGACAATGTGGAGCGCGCGATAAAAAATGCAAGTAATAAGGATACTGCCAACTATAAAGAAATTTTGTTTGAAGGATATGCTCCTCATGGGATTGCGATTTTGATTGAAACAGCATCTGACAATAATAACAGAACAGTAGCAAACATTCGCAGTTATTTCAACAAATGTAACGGAACAATGGGAACTCAGGGTTCTGTTGAATTTATGTTTGATCATACTTGTAACTTCAGAATTGCAAAAGGCAATCTTGATCCTGAAGAATTAGAATTGGAACTTATTGATTTTGGTGCCGAAGAAGTTTTTGAAGACGAAGACGGAATCTTAATTTACGCTCCTTTTGGAAGCTTTGGAGCTTTACAAAAAGAATTAGAAAACAGAGGTCTTGAAATTTTGTCTTCTGGTTTTGAGCGTATTCCACAAATCACTAAAGAATTGACAGAAGCTCAAATCGCTGATGTTGAAAAACTAATCGAGAAAATTGAAGAAGATGATGACGTAATGAACGTTTATCATACGATGAAAGAAGAGTAATATTCTCTTTTTTATAAATAGCAAAAAGCCCTGAAAA
>NZ_JCAXEB010000030.1:0-11259 GCF_059758655.1 Flavobacterium sp. GQ95 | reverse complement strand
GCAGATATGGAGTTTTAAGACCAATTAAGCTATATCACTGTTTCTTGCTAACCGGCTTGTTTCTAAAGCAGCAATCAGGAATTTATGACAGGGCCGTTTATCTCAAAAAAAACACTTCCTATTAGATTTTATAACAGAACTCAAATTCTAAGCATTCTGTAAGAAAAACAAATGACGCCATTGGAAGGCAATGGCGTCATTTTAGCAAAATGTTATTGTTTTTAATGAATTAAATATTCCCTGGCTTAAAAATTAAAAATATTTAACTAAAATGAATACAAGGGCGTAAAATACAATTTTACTAAAACAAACTAATAAGGTCTGTTGGTAAATTTTACTTGTTTTGTATGATTTTTTATAAAGAGGTGCTCATAAAGCGCCTTAGTCTGCAAAAGAGTATTTTCGGGAAATAACTAATGAATAATAAATGTAATATCAAGAAGTCTCTCCTGCTTCCTTCATTTTTTTATTTATTAGCTTCAGCGGGCTTGTGTGATATCCATAAGGATGATTATGATTCATGTTAATGGTGACTAAGTACAATGATTATTTACAATACGTAAGTGTCGAAACTCCGGAAGCTATAATGTCAATGCATAGTATAATATTAAAAATTGGAAAAATGCACTGTGCTAACAGTGTATTTTTTTGTAAAAAAAAAAGTAAAAATTAGTGGCTATTCAAACTTAAAATAATACTTTTTAAAATTTATTATTCCATTTTAATACTTAATTACTGTTGAAAAAGCTTAATAAGGGCTTGTTCATAATTTGTATGATTTCTAACAACGCTACCGGTGCTGAAGCAATATCTATAGTTTGTAAAAGAAATGGTGTGGTAACCAAATAAGGTTGGGGGCAATGTTGGTACGATATCATTTATATTGACAATAAATGTTAGTTTTGCCAATTCCCCTGAACTGATTCGTTTAATTTCATTGGTAAAATTTTGATCTCCTGTTCGTGGTAATCCATAAGTGAATAGTATAGGTTTGGTAATTTCTGGTGCAGATAATGTTATATCATAAGTAAGCATCAAGCCCGCAGTTGCTCCTAAACTATGTCCGGCAATTCGTAATTTTGATGGTTTGTGTTTTTGTAGTACAGCAAATATATTAGTTCGCAAATTTTTATACACCCCATAGAACCCTTGTTCTACTTTTATATTTTTGTCTTGCCCGGAAAAAGAAATAAAAGGAACTTTTTTGACATGTAAATTTTTTATCCAGTCGGATATGCTTGCTGTTCCTCGGATAGCAATAATCATGTCCTTAGAATCGATGTTGTTTTGGTAAATGTATAGCCAGGCTTTGCCACTTTCTCTATTCAAATCGTTCATCAATCGTGGGTCTGTTCCTTCTTGTTTATTATTTGAATCAGCGTAGTAATACATTGTCTCAATTTTACTATATCCATCTAAAATAGGAGATTCGTCGTATACTGTTTGCACAGCATGCATCATAAATATAGCTTCACCGGGAGAAACTATGGCAGCAAATGTTTCGTCGCCCTGTGGTTTTGGGACTTCACATATTTTGAGTTTATTCTGTTTCTTATCGCAATCTGTTTTAGAACAGGAAAAAAATAACGAACAAAAAACAAGAAAAAAGTAGGGGTAATTTCTTTTAATAGCTGGCTGCTGAAATAATTTAATCATACAATAATATTTAAGTTTTGGAGTATTTCAAGTAGTTAAATTTCTATATTGCAATTTTTCTTTTATTTTGTTAAATAAGGCATTCAATAGGACATATAAAAAGTAAATAAGGTCGGATTGTTTTTAAGGTCGGATTGTTTTCTGCCTGATGCTATATTGGAAAATATTTGTTCAGGCCAATATGAATAAAGATCCCGATCAAAATAAAAAGTGATGAGTATGATTCTGTTCAGAGTTAATAAAATCGCAGATTGGATTATAAACTTCAATGCAGAAGATAGCCAAAAGAGGAGTAAGAATACTTGTCATAGATATCTGACTACTGGAGGAAAAGGATCAAATCTAGAAATTAGTTAATCTACTTTTATGATAGGATGTTTAAACGGATTATTGTGATAATGTTTCAGATTAGGTGTTTCTAACTAAAAAAGAGTGTGAGTTTAAATTATTGAATAGAAGAAGAGTTGACCAATAGTCGTATATTCTGTTTTTATTTATTTAAAAAAAACTTAAAATATTTTTGTTGTACTATAATGTGTCAAATTAGATTATGAAATAAAATGTAATTTTCGCAACAGTAAATGCATAAGATGGATTTCAATCTACCAGGAAATCAACGGTATAAATGCTGCGTTTGTCAAAGAATCAATAAACTGATTATGTCTATATTGCATGAAAAACTAATATTAATCAAGAGATAATTTTATTTATGAAAGAAGGTTTAGGGATAAAAAGTACCGGAAAATTATTAAAAATTTCAACTACAAACATTGTTGAAATATTCTGTAACAATTTTCTCGGTTGTGTCTCATTAACTGTTTTTACTTTGTATTGTCAAAAAAAACATTAAGTTTATTCAAAGGAAAGCAGACGCGAACTATAGTATGTTAAGATAATGTCTTATGCATTAGTCCTCTACAATTCCTTTGAATTTGTTGAATTGTTTCAAATAGAATGGACGTAATAGTCTAATAAAAGACTAAAAATAAGTTCAACATTTTTTAATTCTTAATATCAAAGTTATGAAAAAGTACTTATTTTATGTAGGGATAGATTTTTCTAAACTAAAGTTAGACGTCATTTTAATTCAAGATGAATCTTCAAATCTAACTGAACATTTTATTGTTGCAAATACTCAAAAGGGGGTAAAGAGTATAATTTATCGTTTACTTAAAAAGAAGATTGATTTTTTTGTAACCCTGTTTAGTTCTGAAGATACGGAAATATACTCCGTTGAGTATTTATCTTTTTGAAAAGAATCTTGATTACCGTATTGTTCCACCAATAGAAATTAAAAGATCTAAAGGGATTTTTCAAGAGAAAAAAAAGACAAAACAGATGTTAAGGATATTGCTTTGAATAGTGTGAGGAATATTGATAAATTGAAGCTTTTATCTATTGCAGAGGAAGAGAATCAACCGCTAAAATTACTTTTTAAAGAAGGGGAAAAAGTGACAAAATCCATTCTCTTATTTGAAAGATCAAAGGAAAAGAAAGATTTAATTTCAAAAAGCGTTTACAAAACCATCCATTATTTTTTTTAAATTCTTCTTTGTACTCTTCTCTTCTTTTTCCGTTTAAGCTGTTTTGGTATATATTCAATTGTATTTTCGACTTTAAGAAAAATGTCTGGCAGATTAGTTTTTAAATACTCTTTTGGTTTCGAATTTTGGATGTTTTCAGAAAAAATAGAAATCGATTTCTGAAAATCTTTTTCATAATGAAAAAGATTTGATTCACAATATTCCAAAATACCTCTTGCACTGTACTGTTTTCCTAGAGTACTTCCATTGAAAACACACTGTCTTTTATTATCAACATAAGTTATTCCATAAAGTTGTCCATCTTTGCTTTTTCTTAAAACAACATGAATGTCTACTTTTAGCAATCTTCTTGCAAGATTTTCAGGAGATTTTATCTTTCCATCGTAGAAAGCCATTCGTATAGCGTTTTTTACATAATTTTTATATGATTCTTTTTTTCTCTCATTAAATTTGAATCTTTCTTCAAGAAATTTTAAAGTTGGTTTACTGTAAAAATCACTAGCTTTGATGGGAACTCCAACTGGTTTTAAATCCTTATCAAGTATTTTGTAAAGAAGTCCATTGTTTTTAAAAATTCTTGAATCTTCCGTTCCTCCGTCAGCATGAACATTATACTGGTTTAAAACTGCATTGAGTTCTGGAAGATTTGAATATTTATATTCAAATAGTACCTTGTTTAAAACTCCATTTATGGCATTTTTAGACTCTGCTTTTCCATATTCTACTTTGCGGTTTGTAATTGGCTGTAAAGAAAATTGTTCTTTTACTTTTCTTCCTTCCGCTTTTACAAGCTCAAAGGTTTCTTCTATTTCTTTTCTGGCAGGTTCTGATTTTCTAATCCCCAACAAATGAAGGTCTATCCTTTTTCCATCTCTTTGAATATTATTTGTAATCACATGCAAATGAGGATGTCCTGCATCATAATGCTGATAAATTAAATAAGGCTGTTTGCCAAATCCGATTTTTTCCATGTAAATCTTTGCAATTTCATTAAGCTTCTCTTTGGAATGATTTTCCGAAGGGTCAAAATTCAATGAAATATGAACAGCGTTTCGCTTAACGTTTTGGTTAAGCGAAGCCTGTTTTATAAAACGGTTAAGTTTTAAAGTAAAATTAAGCCTATCGAGTTCCAGAGGAAAGTTAATGGCACTTATGCATTCTGCCTTTCCTTCTTTTACTTTTATCTCATTGTAGTTTAAAATTCTCTGTACGGAATTACTGGTTTTTATAATTGCAACCATTGCTCTGAGAATTTTTGAGAGTGTATTTTAATTTCCTCCATTTTTTCGAATAGCTTCTTTTTATCTACTTCAAACCAAAATACCTGTGTTTTAAATTCGGATATGGTCTTAAAAGAATTCATCTTTTTGGCAATCTGGTTGATGTTATTTCCTATTGAATTAAGCTCGCTGTTTAGAGTTATAGTTTCTTCGATGTAATCATCAAAAGAAGCATTCCTGTATGTAGTTACAATGGTTTTGTTAAATAAGTGCCTTCTTATGTGGTCACTTAATTTTCGGCAGGTACTTGCTCTAAATCTTTTTTCCAGTTCGGCATACTCCAAAGGAGTTAATCGCAGTCCTACGATTCGTGTTCTGTTTGAATTTTCTCTTTTCATCATCTTTCATTTTCATTGTTTTCAAACTCTTTTCTTTATAGTGTCTCCACCACCGAGTTCCGAGGTAATAGGTGGCAAGATCGGCGGTTGTTAAACAACCGTTCATCTTGCCGTTAGCTTTGACGCTAACTTAAACTTCCCCAGAGGCTTTAATTTTCTCTAGATTCTTGAAGTTTTGTCAAGGGGTGAACAAAACATCTTGCTTGTATTTTCATTGGTTACGTGAATCGGTATTTGTCCCCTTATTTAAAATATAAGATCTGAAAGAGGTGAACTACTCATCTTGCTGGTGTTATAAAGGCACATGTCTGGTATTCGTCCTCTTTCATTTCTTGTTTGTGTTGTCAATTTTATTTCAATAAATACTTGAATTTTGTATAAGGCAGGAAGAAGGTGAACTGTTCATCTTGCTTGTACCTTCCTGCTAAAATCCCTTCAGAGGCCATATTAAAACTTCATCCATTAATGACCTTGAGAGATCGGTTATCCATAGACCGAGGAGGTTTTGTCGGGACGATGAAAGAACAGTCAAGGTTCCTGCCTGTGGATGAAATCCCCATTTTAATGGAGAGTTACATTCATATTATAAAATCACTCGATACTGAAATTAAAGCTCTCGAAAAAGCGATTAAAGCTATTGTCAATGATGATCCGGAGGTTAAAAGAACATTTGAGTTGATAACCGGAATCAAAGGAATTGGTCTGTTGGTTGGTGTTTATTTAATTATATATACTCATAACTTTTCAAGATTTGAAACCTGGCGCAAATGTGCCTGTTTTGCTAGGATTGTTCCTTTTAAAACAGCTCTGGCACTAGTCTGAACAGCCGAAGTCATGTTCATCCCATCGCCAATAAACAGATCAAAAAAATGCTCCATATTGCCGCGGTAAGTGCCGCTCATACCGATAAGGAGATAAACATCTTTTATAAGCGTAAAATTCAAGATGGAAAAAGCAAAATGTGCGTGCTTAATATCATTCGCAACAAACTCTTAGCGCGCGCCTTTGCTGTAGCTAGAAGAGGAACGGAATACGTAGATATTATGAAACATGTAGCCTGATAAACATCTGATTTTCTATTGTCTGTAGCTGAGTTTTTTTTCGGCCAGGATTTGTTATGCCTTTTCATTGTTTTTTTTATTTAAAATCCATCTTAAAAATAAACATCAAAAAAACTTGCATATGTCTTAGAATACCAAACCAAGGAACGAGGTGGTTTTTAAGATGTTTATAAGTTTAACACTAAATTAAAATGAAATTTCGATAAATCCTATCATGAGTATATTTTAGCTATGATAGTCCTGAATTGTGAAACTCAAACTAATATTAAAAAAAGAAAAAAGGAAAAAAGAAAGCAGTTTTTAGCATTGGACAATCTGACAGTTGAAGTGCTATAATTCCCGAAGGGTGACAAGACGAGGAAGGAGACTTGTCATTATGCGCACTTCTCTGGCTATGTTCAATATATTAGCTGGATTTTTTTCTTTTGGATTTGTAATAATTAGTTAGCATCAGAAAATACTGTTATCTGTAATTCTTTATTTCTATCTATCAAGGCATCTTAGAAAGAAAATATGATTATCTGCTTTACATAAATAATTGCCTTAAGCATTATAAGAAGTGAAATCAATAATTCTATCCTTTAAAAGCGCAATAGAAAGATAGGTTCAAAACACATATTTTCAAGGGAATTAGGGATGATTGACGTGATTTTAATGCATTTTTGAGTTTATAATTAATTATTTAATTCAATGATACAAATAACATTTATATATAATTACTATTGAAAGAGATTGTTTTATACTCATGTTAGCTAAATGTGTTTTTTTAAGAGGTTAAAGATGAGTATATTAAATGAAATTGATGTACACACGTATATTTGTGTGTTACTTTTTCTGCAATATCCTCATTCTTGCATTAGATTTGAAATCAGGTTAATACCTATTTTTCTAGGTTTTCTAGAATTTAAATTTCTAGAATTAGTAAGTTGGGGTAAAGATGCTCAGAAATGAGCATCTTTCTACATTTTGGTCTCAAATGAAAAATATAGATTAATTGATGGTCATAATAATTAATTTTTTTAAGAGTAATTAAAAATATCTACGTAGTTTTTTATGAATATTAAAGAGAAAAAAATAGAACTTAATTTTACTTCACTGAGTTCTATTGCAATTATAACTTGCTGGTATGGAAAATATCCCTGGTATTTTCCATATTTTCTACATTCTTGTTCTTATAACCCAACTGTGGATTTTTATATAATTACAGACAATCAGAGTATAATTGAGAATAAGCCTAATAATGTCAAAATTATTTACAAAACTCTTTATGAAATAAAAAGATGTGCTTCAGATAAATTGGGTTTTACAGTCAGTATCTATTATCCTTACAAACTTTGTGATTTTAAGCCTTCTTATGGTTATTTATTTCCTGAGATTATAAATGGTTATGATTTTTGGGGGATTGGTGATCTTGATGTGGTTTATGGTTCAATAAGAAACTTTATGACTGAGGAGCTTCTAAATGATTATGACATAATAAGCAGCAGGCATGATTACATAACAGGCTCTTTTTGTTTATTTAGAAATAACACATACGTAAATGAGCTTTTTATGAAAAGCAAGGACTATAAAATGGTTTTTAGCAGTTCAGCACATTTTTGTTTTGATGAATGTAATTTTCTTTTCGAGGAATTAAAAACAGGTGCTTCCATTTTAGATATTTATAATCCTGTGGAAAGTATGACTTATGTAATTAAAAAAGAGGAAAGCGATAATAAATTAAGAGCTTTTTTTGATTTTATCATAGTTGAAGGCTTGCCGGGCAACATAGAATGGAATAATGGGAAAATTATTTACAAAGGCATGTATGAGGCAATGTTCTATCATTTAATCAAATTCAAGACATCTTGTGCAAGCAGAAAGGTTTTGACACCAATTCCTTCAAAATATTGTTTTACAAAAAAAACAATTATGAAAAAACAACCAATTAAATCATTTTAAATTTAGAATACAGTACAAGTGCCTAATTCTTAAACTGTGAAAACAATGACAGAGATGAAATGAGGTGTATAAAATGGATGCTAGGGAGGTAACAGGTAGCTATACAAATGGCTCATTAACCTACAGGTAGTAATCCTCCCGCTTACAGTAGTTCTAGGAGATTAAGGAAATACCCAAGGATGGTCTTCCAGTTTTACTAAGCCAGCTAATGGAAGCTATGGTTCGAGTAAGTATACTGGTGGGTGGAATGGCAATAATGGTAATATGAAAACTACTTATCCAAATGTAATTAACCGTTTTTTATTTTCTAAATACAAATATCGATAAGTTAATAAATGAAAAACTTAATGCATTTGATAAATAAAGTAGTATTTCATGAAAACAAAATATATAGGGTACAATATTAAATAATGTTTCAGTAGTTAATAATTATAAAGGAATTGTTAATTTAAGTTGCTAGTTTAAAGAGTAGGAATAAAGCAGAGATTAAGTAATTGTATTTTTTCGAGCCAATTGTAAACAAAAAAAAGGCATCATTTTTTTGTTTTAATAGATCATATTCTGCAAAGGATTAATTATGAATATGAAGATAAGGAGTATCAAGAAGATGGAAAAGTAAAAGATGGCTTGAAGAAGGTATCTGGAAAGGAAAAGGTTATAGATATACTTTTGTTGAAAATTATTAAGAGGATAAATTAATTTTCGGGGTCTGTACTGATGATTTAAACATTGAACATTTCTAAACAAAATCCTTCACCTACAAAAAGGCCTAAACTCCTTCTGTAGATACATTTCAAATACAATATATGATATGCCTAAAGATGTGAGAGATAACTTTCCGGTAAAATTACTATTTCTTTTAAAGTATAATATGGAAAGAAAATTAGTTAATTTGCCGCCATTGCAGGAATTTGGCTTCGGAATTGATGAAGTGGCAATTAGCATGCTAAAAAATGTAAAAGATGGAATCCGGGACATGAGCGCGGGATTCCGGTAGAGGTTCTTTTTTCATTACCACTAACAATATTACTTGACAATAAGTTGTTGAATTTTCCGATTTAATTAGATGATTCAAGAGCAATAGCGTGAAACTTTTAACATTAACAATGTAAAAAATAATGTCTTAAGCCGTCGCTTTGAAGCAATTCACTTAAGATAAATTTCGTCTATAATGTGGATAATTTTAATATAACTTTTTGTGGGCTAAATCTGTCTTTTGTTTTAACATTTTAAGCTCCTTGCTATTGCCAATTTTATTTCTCATTTTAAGTTTTATGTCTTTTTTCAAAATACTTACCAAACAAAAAAGAGACTCGAAAGTCTCTTTGTGGAATTAATATATCTTCATAAAAGTTTATTTCAGGTTTAATAATTTCTCCCAAATATAATCTGTTCACGAAGTTTATGGTGTTCTGGTAACTTATAGTAATGGAGATCAAAAAAATATTAAACGCTAAATTTTACTTTTGAATTATTTTTTCGAGATTAAGCTTATTAGTGAGGTTTCAGGAATTACACATATTGGTGTGGCTGGTACTATATTAGTGTAAGCTTTAAAAAAGGGGGCAGCTTTAATTAAAAAGTTGATCCCTTTTTTAATATTATATATTTAAAACAGTTATTAATTGAGATTAAAAATATTGTACTGTTACTTTTTAAATCATTTTTAAATTTTGTTTTGTAATTGTTTCATAAAAATCATACTCACTTACACGTATCGAGTTGCCAAGAGGAAATTTTGAGTAATTGTTTTGTATTGTTCGTTGTTTGTAACTTTATAAAGGTGAGTTGTTTATGTTTTGTTTAATATATAAAAAAGGCTAAAGGTATATGTGAGTAGTGTGCCTTTTTTTTTAAATCAGTATTTGAATATAGTTTTGCAAAATAATTTGAGGTTTCTTAATTGTTTCGAAAATAATAGAGTTGTAAGATAATTTTATTGCTTCATTAAGAATCCGCAATAAAAAAAAGATTTTGCTAGATTTAAATAAATTAATACTGTATAAAATGAATAAAGTTTTTAGATTTTTATTATTTGTAAATATTGCTATGTCATCTTTTTGGGCTCAGGCGCAATTTTCTGAGAATTTTAATTCTACAAATGATGCTAATCTTCCTTTAGGATGGTCCACGATTGATGTTGGTGCAAATGCTAATGATATCTATGACCATTGGATGACCGTAAGTCATACTGAGGTTGGTTATTTCGGTACAGCTCCGATTGAAAATGCTTCCCATGATAGGTGGGCTTTTTGTTATAGTACCAATGGTTTAGATGACTATTTAATTGCTCCTTCAATAACTGTAACTGATGGTGTAAGTGATCGGCTTACATTTGATGATCAGAATTATTTTGGAGCTTATAAGGTTGAGGTTCTTCTTTCTATTACAGGTGTAAATGCGTCTGATTTTACAACTGTTTTGATTCCGTCATATGCTCCTGGAGAAGGTGCGTGGTCAAGTAGGCTGATAGATCTAAGACCCTATATAGGAAGAACGATTCATATAGCTTTTCATGGTATTGGAAATAATGGTCGGGCTCTTTTTATCGATAATGTTGTAAATGATGCTTTCTGCCATAGTGCGATGGTAAAAGCAGGGGAAGATTTTACCAAAAGTTGTACACTTAATTCCTCGGGAAGAATGATTGGAGAGACTTCTCAACCTGGCGTTACTTATCAGTGGACCCCAACAACAGGTCTCTCAGATGCAACAATATCAAACCCAATAGCTAATCCGAATGTATCAACATTGTATAAGTTAACTGGGACTACTGTTTTAAACTGTATATCAACTGATCTTATAGAAGTAACAGTAAATAATACAGTGCCTACAGCAGATGCCGGATTGGACTTTACCAAAACCTGTAGAAACAATGCTGCTGGGAAGATGATCGGATCTGAAGCTGTGGCAGGCATGACCTATGTCTGGAGCCCGGCTACAGGATTAACGAGCGCAACAGTGTCGAATCCAACGGCCAACCCATCGGTGACTACAACCTATACGCTAACAGTTACCAATACAGCTTCAGGCTGTAAGGCCACCGATATGGTAACGGTTACCGTGGACCAACCGCTGCCTACAGCGGATGCCGGTGCGGACTTTATCAAAACCTGTACAAGCAATACAGGTGGTAAAATGATCGGAGTAGACGCTGTGGCGGGTACTACCTACCAGTGGAGCCCTGCTGCGGGATTAACGAGCGCAACAGTGTCGAATCCAACGGCCAACCCATCGGTGACTACCACCTATACGCTAATGGCGAGAAATACCGCTACAGACTGTACAGCTACCGATACAGTGATCGTTACTGTGGATCAGTCAATGCCTACAGCAGATGCCGGTGCGGACTTTACCAAAACCTGTACTGCTAATAACACAGGAAAAACAATCGGGATGACAGCGGTGGCTGGTACCACTTACCAGTGGAGCCCGGCTA
>NZ_JCAXEB010000003.1:0-482436 GCF_059758655.1 Flavobacterium sp. GQ95 | reverse complement strand
CTATCGGGGCTTTTTGCTTGAATTAATAATGGATCCCTTATCTTTATCCTGAAAATTGCTTAAAACCTTATAATTTACATTTGTGTTTGTTGCTTTTATAATCTCTAATCTCAATCCTTTGAAATCAATTATATCACCATCATTTAAGTCATATTGAAGCTCTTGAGTAAATGCTGATCTTGCTAAATCGCTTATGAATTCACGATAGATAAATTTTAAATTATTATCTACTTTTCCCTTAAAAATAAATTCCTGTTTACCACATTCATTGCAGTCTTTACGATAATACTGAAGGTTTTATAGATAACTCTTTTTTGTCTTTCATGACAATTGATTTGTCTTTTCTATGTACTGCAATTCCAAATGCAAAATGTATTGTGCCACTTTCTTGATCCTTCTTCTTATTTGAATATAAATCCCAGAATTGATGCATTCACGAGAGAGGTAAAATATCGCCAGATTTATAGGGATAATTAAAAAGTTACACCTACAGGACATTCAATGATTTCAACAGCATCCCTTTCTTCCTTTTTGAATTAAAACATCTCCAATATCATTATTTAAACTCTTGTTTAATTCTACGTTAGTAATTTCTCTTGATTTTAATGATACCCAAGTTATTTTCGGCGCACAAGAAACATACAAATAACAAGCATTTATCCTAATAAAATTTCCTTCATTTGTTTAATTTAAATTTTTAAGTACTTATGATCTTGACAAGAAATCCCAGAGAGAATCAGGCTTTTTTTGACTCATATTAAGGTTTGCTTTGCAAGGAGCTACTTATTATTCATACAGTTTCTAACAATTTCTGTACCTTTCGTATTAAAATGATCATCTACATTCTGCCAATCAATAGGATTATTTGTTTTTTTTGCTATTTCTGTTAATCGATTATGTTCTTTCGTGTATTTAGTATCTTCAAGCTCCACAATCATAACTATCATCATTAGAACAAGCAATAATAATAGTTCCTATAATTAATAACAAAATTTTCTTCATTTTTTTTATTCCTAATTATTTATCATTCTTTTTCTAATTTCAGAAACTTCATCAATATTTATAATACCTTCATTATAAAGCTTTTCTATAGTTTGAATTTCAGTTTTGTAATACGCTTTTTTTTCTTCGGACATTGCAATTTTATGTTCATCCGCATGGCTTTTACCATCATTCTTCACGGCCCAAATTAAACCTACTACCCAGCCTAAAAATGTCCACCCTAATAAAAGATTCAAAATAAATATTGCCAAAAAGTCTTTATGCTTTCTGGCCAAAAATGATGGTAGCAAGTATAATCCAACACCTACGATTGTAATTGCCATTGCACCTAAACCAAGTCTTTCCATTTTTTTTTAATTAAATTAATTATTTTTCGCGGTTCCGTCATCTGTTAATGCCCAAATAAGAGCAGCAATCCAACCTAAAACAGTCCAGCCCAATAAAATAATAAGTACTAAAATTGCACTAGAGTTTTTATGCTTTCACGTAGAGCAATACAATTAACGCTAGCATTATAAATACCCATTAGTTCTATTTTTAAGCTATTTAATACTTTTTATTACTTAGGAATTGGACATAAAAAAACGCCTAACGTTTCACACGTAGGCGCTTTTACCAAAATTCAAATTACTACTATCCTACAAGTATTTGGCAAATATCACAAAGTGATTTAGTTTTAAAGCATAAAGTAAGACATTAAAACAATACCATAAGACTATTTAAGTAGCTTCAAAGAAAAATTTTCTTCCATCTCTAACTCTTTTTCGATGACTACTAAACACTATTTTTTTGCTAAAGAATAGTCATTGTTATTTATCCATTTTACAATCGTGCTCTCTGCAAAAGAAAGCTAATTACAATATAAATTATACTAAATCAAACATAAAAGGCAACTACAAGATATATTTACAAAACCTTATAAATCTATATTAGAATTTTGCACAATTACCATTGAATAATATTTATTTTTTTCAAATCATCTATAAAAAGGTTCGAGAATTGTCCCGTTAGGGCTACAAAATAAAAAACACCACTGAAAAGTTGGTGTTTTTTTTTTGTTTATGAAAGGTGCATATGGAAGAATTTGTTGTCTATATTCTTTATTCTGAAAGATTTAATAAAAATTATACTGGTTTTACTTCTAATTTAATCGAAAGATTTAAGTCTCATAATTATCTTGGAACAAAAGGATTTACTTTAAAATTTAGACTCTGGACTGTAATTCATGTTGAATTTTTCAATTCCAAATCTGAAGCAATGAAAAGAGAGAAATTTTTTAAAACCGGAATTGGAAGAGAATTTATTCAAAATATTATTCATAATTTATAGCATGCAGGATTTATATCCGCCACGGCGGACACGGGTTCAACTTCCGTCCTCGCTACAAAATAAAAAACACCACTGAAAAGTTGGTGTTTTTTTGTTTTAAAAGTATCTAAATGGAAGAATTTGTTGTCTATATTCTTTATTCTGAAAGATTTAATAAAAACTATACTGGTTTTACTTCTAATTTAATCGAAAGATTTAAGTCTCATAATTATCTTGGTACAAAAGGATTTACTTTAAAATTTAGACCCTGGACTGTAATTCATGTTGAATTTTTCAATTCCAAATCTGAAGCAATGAAAAGAGAGAAATTTTTTAAAACCGGAATTGGAAGAGAATTTATTCAAAATATTATTCATAATTTATAGCATGCAGGATTTATATCCGCCACGGCGGACACGGGTTCAACTCCCGTCCTCGCTACAAAATAAAAAAACACCACTGAAAAGTTGGTGTTTTTTTCATTTATAACATACGCTAATGGAAGAATTTGTTGTCTATATTCTTTATTCTGAAAGATTTAATAAAAACTATACTGGTTTTACTTCTAATTTAATCGAAAGATTTAAGTCTCATAATTATCTTGGAACAAAAGGATTTACTTTAAAATTTAGACCTTGGACTGTAATTCATGTTGAATTTTTCAATTCCAAATCTATAGCAATGAAAAGAGAGAAATTTTTTAAAACCGGAATTGGAAGAGAATTTATTCAAAATATTATTCATAATTTATAGCATGCAGGATTTATATCCGCCACGGCGGACACGGGTTCAACTCCCGTCCTCGCTACAAAATAAAAACCCTTAAACATTTGATGTTTAAGGGTTTTTTATTTAAATTCATTAGAACTTAAAACCTTACTCCTTCATAAAAATAAGTTCGTTAACCAAATCTATCTCGTCCTGACTTATGGTATGTCCCATGTTTTCATAGATTTTTTTAGTAACAGCTGCTCCCATCTTTTTAAGAAGAGCTTCTGTTTCATTTACTCTTTCAACAGGAACATGAAAATCGGGATCGCTTGTGCCGATAAAAATTGGTGTACTGTCGAAGTTTCCTGAGTAATGATCTTCATAAACTTTATCACCAATAAGCCCACCGGTAAAAGCAACTATACCTCCATATTTAGCTGCATTTCTGGCTGTAAATTCTAAGGCCAGACAAGCACCCTGAGAAAATCCAAGAAAATAGATATTCTCTTTTTCAATTCCGTTTTGCTGAATTGCAATAACAACTTGATGAATAGCCTCTAATGATTTTGAAAATGAAGGCTCATTTTCATTAATAGGCACTAAAAAAGAATAAGGATACCAGGTTCTGTTTTCTGCCTGAGGGGCAACCAATGCAAAATCATCGACATTCAGATGTTTTGAAATCGAAAGAATATCATGAGCGCCTGCACCACGTCCGTGAATCATGATCAAAGCCTTTTTAGCATCATTTAATGGCACACCGTCTGTTGTAGTTTCTACATTCATAATAGTATGTTTAAAATTATTTTTTCCAGATATCCTGATACTCATCCGGATGTTTTTTGAATTGTGCATGTACATAAGGACAAAGTGGCAAAACCATCAAATTATTAGCACGTACATAAGATGTCATTTCTTCTAAAAGTTTTTTAGCATATCCTTTTCCCTCTCCTTCAGGTTCAACACCTGTGTGGTAGACAGTCAGTAAATCAGGTTTAATACTTACCGTCATTTCACCCAGCTTTTTATCATCAACATAAAGATTAAAAGCTCCGTGTTTTTTCTCGTCTAATTCCAGTTTTATTGTTTCCATATCTTTTTACTTAAGAATCTAATTTACTAAATTTTAAATTAATTAATTTTAACTAAATGATTTTCAATACTTGATCTTTGAGATTCGTACTGTGCAGGAAGTTTTAAGTTTTGACCTAATTCTTCTAAGCTTTCATCAATTGTAAATCCAGGGTTATCGGTTGCAATTTCAAACAAAACGCCACCTGGTTCCCTAAAGTATAGCGAATGAAAATATTGTCTGTCTATTTGTGGTGTAATTGACAATCCGTAAGCTTCTATTTTTTCACGAAAGTGCATTAAAATTTCATCATTCTGGACACGGAAAGCAACATGGTGAACAGATCCATTAGCAACATGACCGCGTTTTTCATCTGCCAGTTCTACTAAGTCAACAATTGCGGCATTTTCTACTGCATCAGTTGCATAACGGTAACGGTTTACATCCTGATCAATCAATTTGTAACCAAATATTTCTGTTAAGATTGCAGCAGTTGGTTTTATATCGTTTAAAGTCAAAGTAATATTATGAAAGCCTTTTGTTGCCACATCAGCTTTTACTTCATCGGTTTCCCAGCCTTTTCTGTTGTCTCCTGTTTTAGATTCGATTAATTCTAATTTCAAACCGTCCGGATCAAGGAAAGTAAGGTATTTTTCTCCGAATTTTTCAGCAGGTTTATTGTAGATTATATTATATTGTTCAAAACGTTTCTGCCAGAAATCAAGACTTCCTTTCGGAACAGAATATCCAATTTCGGTAGCCATCCCAGATCCTTTTCTTCCTTGCTGAATTCCTTCTCCCCAAGGAAAAAAGGTTAAGATAGTTCCTGCGCTTCCTGTTTCGTCTCCAAAGTAAAAATGATACGTTCCAGGGTCGTCAAAATTCACTGTTTTTTTAATGAATCTTAATCCTAATATTTTTGAGTAAAAATTGAAATTACGTTTAGCGTCACCTGCAATTGCAGTAATATGGTGTAAGCCTAAGATTTTATTTTCCATGGTATTTTATGTTTTAAGTTATTGTGATTTTCTTTTACAAATTTACTTCTGCTATCGTTATTTATCGATTAACCTAGATTAAGAAATAAAACTCAAAACGAATACAATACAGACTTTAATTTCAGATCTAAATTGTTCTTCATCTAATAGAATCGTTTTTATATCACAAGTAGAGTCTGCCACATTAAGCATAAAAAGAAGACTGTTGCAGATGCTTATTAATTAATTTTCTCTACACATTAAAAAAACATAAAAAATAGCAATGCTAATTGGCGTTAAAGTGCCATTTTTGTAAACTAATTAATGTGCAAACAACATGGATATAGTCAAATTTAAAATCACATCAAAAACGATAAAAGTAGAAGTACGCAATTCGAATAATTATGTCTTTAATTTTAATACCGCCTTGGAGATTGAAAAAGAAGACAGAGATGTTTTATTAAAACTATACAATGCATTAGATATTCTTTTTAAGAAAGAAACTCCAAGCGAAGTGAAAAATTACATTTCGCCTAATCAAACTAATATCTTGGATCAAATTTCAGCTGTTGACAATTTAGAACAGGAGCAATAAACTGTTATAATCTGGAACAACTTTTCAATCTTACCGGCATCTAAAAGTATTTTACTTAATTTTGTATAAATACAAATTCCACTAAATGAAGCGTTCCGGTACAGCAGATCTTCCATTACATTATGGACATGTTCCATTGTGGCTTGCTGAACGAATGTCTAAACTTGGTTTTGCAATTGTAGAAACGATTGCTATGGAATTTTCTACTTCAGAATTGATAAGCAAACTGAGCAATCCTTTTTGGTTTCAAAGTTTTGGCGCTGTTATGGGAATGGACTGGCATTCTTCGGGAATTACGACTTCCGTACTTGGCGCTTTAAAGAAGTCCGTTAATCCTCATTCAAAAGAACTCGGAATATACATCTGCGGAGGCAAAGGAAAACATTCCATGACAACACCACAGGAACTTTTATTTGTGGGCGAAAAAACAGGTCTTGACGGAAATAATCTGGCAAATTGCAGCAGACTTACTGCCAAAGTTGACAATACAGCTATTCAGGACGGATTTCAATTATACCAACATAATTTTATTGTTGATAATAAAGGGCAATGGGCCGTTATTCAACAAGGAATGAATCCCAACTCTAAAACGGCAAGAAGATACCATTGGCATTCGCAAGATTTAAAGTCTTTTATAAATGAACCGCATACTTTTATTTATGGCGAAAATCAGGGAAGTATTTTAAATCTCACTGCTGAAGCGGCCACAAAATCAAGAGAAGGTATTTTAGAATTATCGAAAGAATCTCCAACAAAAATCATGAAGGAAATGCAGTATCTTTCTATGCCAGCGCATCATGATGTCAGAATGGAAGATGTGAATATGAAAAGACTCGGCGCAATGCTATGGACAACCCATGAAAATAAGCCGGAAGATTTTGAAGAACTTTTGCTTTTAAAAGGAATGGGACCAAGAGCTTTACAATCATTAGCATTGGTTAGCGAAATAATTTACGGTACTCCCACCCGATTTGAAGATCCTGCACGCTTTTCTTTTGCTCATGGCGGAAAAGACGGGCATCCATTTCCTGTTCCTGTCAAAATCTATGACGAAACCATTGATACCTTGCAGAGAGCTATTAATAGAGCTAAAATTGGCAATAACGATAAGATAGAAGCTATTCGGAAATTATCTGAAATCTCCAGAAAAGCAGAAGAAAGCTTTACTCCTAATGCTAACTTTGACGCCTTGATTCAAAGAGAAAGAGATGAATCACACAAATATGGCGGACGAACTATTTTTGGAGATGCTAAACCTCCTAAAAACAAACCAGCAAATCCAAATAATCAATTGGAATTATTTTAAGTTCATTTCGTAGCCAGAGTTATTTTCATAGAGATATTCAGTAATTACCGAACAATTAACAATTCATTCTCGTAAATAAATTAGCTTTATATTAGCAATAACAAAATTCAAACATGGCAAATCAGTTCGAAAACATCATTAAAAAAGCTTATAACGCTTTCAACGAAAGAAATATCGATGATGCACTATCAACAATGCAATCAGATGTGCAATGGTCAAAAGCCTGGGAAGGTGGTTACATTTCCGGACATGATGAAATAAAACATTATTGGACCAGACAATGGACAGAAATAAATCCGAAAGTAGAACCTGTGGGCTTTAATGAAAGAGAAAATGGAAGTTTAGAAGTTAAAGTCCATCAAAATGTAAAAGATTTACAAGGCAATTTAATGTTTGACGGATTTGTAAAACATATCTACACATTTGAATATGGATTAATAAAAACAATGGACATCGAACTGGTTGAAAATAATTAATTAGAAAAATAAAAACATGTCAATAAAACAAGAGTCAGAATTAATCGGAATGAAAAAAGCCAGCGAAGCAGTTGCTTATGCCTTAAAAGAAATGAGAAATTTTACCAAACCTGGAATGACAACAAAGGAGCTGGACGAATATGGAGGAAAAATCCTTAATGATTTAGGTGCAAAATCAGCCCCCTATTTAACTTATGGTTTTCCAGGATGGACTTGCATCAGCGTAAATAATGAATTCTGCCATGGTATTCCATCAGATAAGAGAATACTTAAGGAAGGCGATTTAATTAATATTGATGTTTCTGCAGAATTAGATGGCTTTTGGTCAGACAACGGAGGTTCATTTGTTATTGGAGAAGATAAAAACGGACATCAAAAACTGGTCGATGCTTCAAAAGATATTTTAAGACAAGCGATAAACAATATAAAAGGCGGGGTAAAAATTTCTGAGATAGGATATCTTATAGAAACAGAAGCAAAAAAAAGAGGTTACAAAGTAATAAAAAATTTAGGTGGCCATGGTATTGGCAGAAGTCTGCATGAACAGCCAGATGAATTACTAAATTATAAAAATCGTTTTGACCAAAGACGTTTTAAGAAGAACTCAGTTGTAGCTATTGAAACATTCATCTCAACAGCTTCATCTCAGGCAGTAGAACTTAATGACGGCTGGACAATGGTTGGTAACAAAGGTGGTTTTATGGCACAACACGAACATACAATTGTGGTTACTGAGGGCAAACCAATCGTTCTGACCGAAATGAATGGAATCTGGAATTAAGAAAGCCAGATGTTCAACATAAATTTATTCAAAAACCACAATCATATCAAATTAATAATCAACACCTTAGAGATGTAAAAATAATAATTATGCTTTTAGGTATGCTTTTTGTTTAACTCTCTTTATTAATAATAATTTAAAAAATTGAAATCATGAAATCATTAAAATATTTATTTATAGGATTGTCGCTTTTGGCAATTAATTTTTCAAACGCTCAGGTGAATGTTAATGTTAACATTGGAACACCTCCAGCGTGGGGGCCGGTTGGATATAATGATGTACGTTATTATTATTTACCAGATCTGGAAACTTATTATGATGTAAGCACATCAAATTATATTTATATCAGTAACGGAAAATGGTTAAGAGCCAGAACATTGCCATCTGTTTATAGAAATTATGATCTTTACAATGAATATAAAGTAGTGTTAACAGATTACAGAGGAAACGCTCCTTATGACAATTTTAAAACGCATAAAGTAAAATACGGAAAAGGTTATAAAGGAAAACCTCAAAAAACAATTGGACAAAAACCGGGGAAGGGAAATAATAAAGAAGGAAAAGACAATGGAAACCATGGTCATGGAAATGGAAATGGCAAAGGAAACGGAAAACATTAAAATTAAGAGGCTTTAAAAGGCCTCTTTTTTATTGTCTTTTTATTTATTTATTTATTTAATATCTGGAATCTTTTCTATCATATGTTTCCAGTATCTTTTTGGCATATGCTGAATATGAAGTTTCATGTTTTTTCTGGATTCAATATTTACACTGCTAAAATAACATCTCCACAAATTCTGAAAAAATTCTTCATTCTCATCACATATTTCAGTTAAATGATTAGCTGAATTTGACTTAGAATTAAACTGCAGTTCTATTGTAGAAACATTTTCAAGGTTATAATAAATTCCATACTTCCGTTTTAGGTCATAAATTAACCATCGCTGATCTGCATATCGTTTTTTAAAATGACTTTCTATCAAAGGCAAAACATCACAATCAGGCTCAATAATAGCATAATACAATTGGTCTTTGGTGAGTTTAAAACGCACAAAGGCTTCCATGCGGTGCGCTTCTTTTCTGGTCAATCGGGTTGCTTTTCTCAGTTCCCAAACATCACTGTTTCCAAAATCTTCTTCGACATTTACAAAACTGGAGAATACATATTGAGTAAACCGAAACATAATCTCTTCAATCTGATTGACATCCGATAAAAATGCTTTATAAATCCCTTCAAATCCTTCTGATGAAAGACGTTGCTTTAAACCTTTCAAAACCCGATTTGCCTTTGATACATCTGTTACTACAAAATGGTTTTCTGCAAAAAGTAAAGATGCAGAAGCTTCATTTTTGGCAAAAACAATATCCTGAAATTTAAATTCATAAATCTCAAATACAGCCGTCAGCCAGCCTTCAAAAGTTCCATCATAAATTACTTGTGTCATTTCGATTAAAATAAAGCAAGCTGATTAGAGAAATCATTTTTGTACTTACTCTTTTGGAGATTTAAAATCTGATCCTTGATTTGAATGGAAGTTAAATCCTTCTGCAATTGAAACGGCGTAGCGAAAGCCAGAAAATATTTGGCCCGAGAATAGGCAATTCCCAGCTTTCTCAAATCTTCCGGAAAAAGTTTTTTAAATTGTCTGGCCGCCACAATTTTTTTTGCACTTAAATATCCAATTCCGGGGATACGCTTTATCAATTCCAAATCGGCAATATTGATGTCAACGGGAAATTGGTTGAGGTTACGTAAAGCCCATCCCAATTTAGGGTCAATGTCAAGATCGAGGTTGGGTTGGTTAAAACCTACTATTTCATTGACATTAAATCCGTAATAGCGAATGAGCCAATCGGCCTGATACAACCGGTTTTCGCGAATTATAGGAACCGGCGTGCCAATAGCAGGAAGCCGATTATCATGACTGATGGGCACATAACCCGAATAATAGACGCGTTTCATATTCATTTGTTGATAAAAATAATCGGCCATGCCCAAAATCTCAAGATCACTTTCTTTTGTTGCCCCAATAACCATTTGTGTGCTTTGTCCAGCCGGAGCAAAAAGTGGTGCTTTATAATTCAGTTTTTTTTCTTCTTTATAACCGACAATTTCATTTTTAAGATATACCATCGGCTTAATCACATCACGGTGATTTTTATCGGGTGCCAGTAATTTCAGACTTTGCTCTGTTGGCATTTCGACATTTACACTTAAGCGATCTGCATATATTCCGGCTTCTTTCAGCAATTCATCGCTGGCTCCCGGAATCGCTTTCAGATGAATGTAGCCATTAAAATTATGCTCCAATCGTAATTTCCTGGCGATTCTCACCAAACGTTCCATGGTATAATCGGCATTATCAAAAATACCCGAACTCAAAAACAATCCTTCAATATAATTTCTTCGGTAAAAACCTATAGTTAGATCTACTACTTCCTGCACCGTAAAAGCGGCACGTTTCACATCATTACTTTTTCGGCTGACACAATAGGCACAATCAAAAATACAATGGTTGGTAAGCAGGATTTTCAATAACGATACACAGCGTCCGTCTTCGGTAAAAGCATGACAAATACCATAACCTTTGGCATTGCCTAATCCTTTGTTTTTATTCTCCCTTTTACTTAATGCGGACGAACACGAAACATCGTATTTTGCCGCATCGGCTAGTATGCCCAGCTTCTCCATCACTCTCTCGTTCACCATTTTGATTTGTTTTTATTTGAATTTGGAAATAAAAATTCATTACTTCAAAATTAGTTGTTTGGTGGAAAAAAGGGCTGGAATTTGTTGTTCTAAATTGTATCTATTTAAAGCATTGCCTAAACTTCTATTCTCATTTTTGTCAGATTGCAGTGAATATGCAAAATACAAACAGGATCGTAAAAACACGTTAAAATTGACAAGGTGTAACAGTTTTTCGACATAAAAAAATACATTTGTTAAAACGAAAACAAAGAGAGTCTTTTCACTAATAATCGCCAAACCTGAAAGTGTACTGTTATGGAGCATGATAAATTTATTTTCTGTCTGGAAGGCGTTCCTGATGTAGATACTTATTTAGAGACTCAAGTGGTTAAAAACTTAGAAGAAATTGCCATTGATCAAGGTATTGCGAGTATTTATAAAACCTGTGATACTATTGAAGGCTTAGAAGAAAGCTTAAATGTTTTGCTTTATGAAGATCATAATTTTAAGGATTATGAAATCATCTATTTAGTAATGCCCGGCGAACCTAACAACATTTGCCTTCATGATTATTACTATAGTCTTGAAGAAATAGCTGAACTTTTTGAGGGAAAAATGAAAGGCAAAATCATTCATTTTGCTAATAAAAAAATATTAGATCTCAAGGAAGACGAAGCACAATATTTTCTGGACATAACCGGCGCAAGGGCAATCTCAGGTTACGGATCGACTTATAATAAAATAGCTAGCAGCAGTACTATCGATAAAGCTTTTTTTAGTTTGTATCAGGACAATGATGATCTTACGGAAGTGGTTGAAGAATTATACCAAAAACATTATGCACTTTGTCAATTGCTTGATTTTAGATTGTATTACTGATAAAAAATAAACCAATTAAATTAACCAACCCACAACTTAAATTAAATGAAACAACTTTACGCTCGCTCTTATCCATTTTGGGTCACTTCCAGAATTCTTTTAATTGTAGTTGGCCTTGTAGATATTTGGAGAATATGCACGGAATACAAGAGTTTTATCGGTACAGATTTACTTTCACTTGTGTTTTTAATCGTAATGTCGATTATTTTTTTTGGCGAAATCACAAAATCGAAACCCAAAATGTTTCTCAAGTATGTTGCCGGGCTCACCACATTGGGTTTGGGTCTTTTCATTGTTTATTATAAATTTTCAGAACCAGAAAGCACGTGGATTAATCCTGAAACCTACAATAAATTTGATTATAAAAAAGGACTGACTTATCTGTTTGCCATATGGCTGATCCTATTGGGATTATTTGATTTTTTCAAATTTGAATCTGATTCTGACAATTAGAAAAGCAACATGAAAGCAAAAACAGATGAAAAAATAAAAACTTACGGACCAAAAGGATTTCGGGAGCGGTTTCTTGGCGAAGAAAACCCTATGCACTTGCTTTTTAAATCAAATTCAGATCATTTTTTTTGCCTGAAAGTTGAAGAAATGATGCAACTTCGTTATACGGTTCCTCCTTCAAAGCACAATTGTTTTACACTGCTTTTTATTACATCTGGTACACACATCATGAAAATTGGTTATGAAGAATATCAAACTTATCCAAACGAATTTATTATCGTTCCGGCGGGCCAGATTTTTTCAATAGAACACATTAACAATAATCACTGCGGTTTTATTTGCCAGTTTCATCCTGATATTTTAATTGGAAAATATGGCAGTCGTGAAACGCTTAATGACTTCGATTTCTTGAAAATATCCGGAACTCCCAAAATTACGATTCCAGAAAAGGATGCTGTTTTTATTCTTAATCTATTAAATCGTTTACAAACAGAATATCTCGAGAATGAAATAGCCAATTTAAATATTGTACAGTCTTATTTGATGGCATTATTTTGCGAAATGAATAAAAATGCCCTAAAAACTCTTAAAATTGGCTCAGCTGCAACAGTTCTTTCTAATAAATTTAAAGAACTCATATATGCCAATATCAAAACCCAGCATCAGGTTAAATTTTATGCCTCGTTGCTTAATGTTACACCGAATCACCTAAACAAATCAGTTAAATCTTCAACAGGAAAATCAGCGACCAAATGGATTGAAGAAACCATTTTATTAGAAGCTAAATATTTACTGTTTCAAACTACGTTATCAGTAAGCGAAATTGCTATGCAAGTGGGTCATGAAGATCATTCTTACTTTAGTAGATTCTTTAAAAAACATGAAGGTTTAACTCCGGTTCAATACCGAAAAATGATTGATAAGTCCTAATTATTGATTACGATATCCTATTTAATTCTTTTGTTTTTATTGAAATTTGCACATTGAAAAAAAACAAATTATGATTTATGTTTTTAAAACAAATGTCGATTCAAAATCAAAATTAGAATTCGCCACTGCGTTACTTTCTGAATTACTACCTCATGCCTTATGGAATTTTGATCTTGAAGATTGTGATAACATTTTACGAATCGATAGTGAAACCGAACTTTCTGAAATAGTTCTCCAAAACGATATTTTTGATTGTATCGAATTGGAATAAAATCACACGCCCTTTTCTCTCAACCTCAGCTTATCATTATGGAAACTACCTTGCATCAAAACAAAACTTTTGACACTATTGATTATTCAGATCAAAAATTATCGGATAACGAATTTGTAAATTGTGAATTCATCAATTGCAATTTTTCTAAAAGTGATTTTAGTTCTGTTGATTTCTTAGACTGCACTTTTAAAAACTGTAATCTTTCATTGGCCATTCTTAAAAATACCGGACTTAAAAACATCAAATTTATTGGCTGCAAATTAATGGGATTAGACTTCAGTTCCAGCAATAGTTTTTTGTTTTCCATGCAGTTTCAGGATTGCCTTTTAGATTATTCTACTTTCATTTATAAAAAACTGAAGAAAACCAACTTCATAGATTGTTCTCTAAAAGATGTCGATTTCTCAAATACTAATTTGTCTTTCGCCACTTTTAAAAATTGCGATTTGGCAAACGCCACTTTCGTGGAATGTATCCTGGAGAAAACTGATTTTCGTTCTTCGAGAAATTATGCATTTGATCCTTCTGAAAACAAAATCAAAAGGACAAAAGTTTCACATGCTGCATTGGCGGGATTGTTGGAAAAATTTGATTTGGATATTGAATAATATTTTTTGAATCTGTTTAGATGGACCGCGGATAAACACAGATTTAAACGGATTTATTTTTACCTTGATATTTACAAAAACAAAAAAGGGATACAAAACTGCATCCCTTTCTTAGTTAAAATTTAATATGTAATTCTTATTGCCTCCAACGTGGATCTCCGACTTTATTATCTATCAATGTTTGATTTTGAATTTTAAAATTACCTGTTGCTGCATCAACAAATTGAGGATTTAATGTGGTTCCGGCCGTATCAGGTCTATTATTCGCAAGTGGAATAGGATTCGCATTTAAATTTGGCGAATTGAAATAATTATTACTTGTAAACGTTGGATTTGCAGTCGCAGTCTCTCTTGTATACGGTGCAGGCGTATTTGAAAACAATGTGTTTTTAACGGCAATTACATTAGTAACAAAACGTGTATACAAAATTGCATTAGCAGCAGTATTTAACATATTTGGATTATTGATCGTACAAGAATCAATTAATACATTGGTTGTTAAACCTGTAAGACCAGCATCCATACGAATGAAGTATCTTGCTGTTGCACAATTGTTAAAAGTGCTATTTTTTAGAGTGAGTTGTCCTACATGAGAACCTCTAACGTCTATAAATTCTCCACCAGTTGTTAGTACATTGGTAACAATACTATTATCTACTACTATGGAAGTAATTTTTGCAGCAGTTAAATTTGCACTAATTAATGATACACCATAATCATGTATAGTACAACCACTTATTAAAAGAGCACCATAAGTAACACTATTATCATTGTATTTAACAACTGAAACTGCAGCTCCAGCGGCTCCTTTATCTCCTTTTAAATCAAGATCTATCAAGCTAACATTAGCTGCCCCAGTAGTTAATACAAAGTTTAAATGAAGTTTTGGTGTGTTAAAACTGCGAAGCCCTCTTAATGTTATTGATTTGTTTAAGGTAATCGCTCCGGTTTGATTTGCAGCCGTATAATCACCAGGCTCCAAAACTAATATAGCTCCAGACGCTGCATCAGCAATTTTCTGTATTAAGTCATCCGTGCTTTTAACCAAAATACCAGTTCCAATATCAATTCCTGTTTTAAAAGTAACTACACCTCTTTTCTTAGTTCCATTTAACAAGGTAGCAGTGTAATCAGTTTCTCCTGTAAGTCCTGTCACCACAGCTACACCGGCTGCTTTTTCTGCTGGAGTAATAGTATGTGTAATACTTCCCGGCATTACCGAAATTTGAGTAACTGTACTATTAGGAACCCATCTTAAAGTAACTTGTTTTGCCTCAATATCTGCGGGTTGTACAGGTAAGAAAAGCTGTTCAGATAAAGTTGTTGCAGTTGTTACTGACCATTTTGAATCTGCTAATCCGGTTGTGATTGCTTTTACTCTTATTGAATAAGTAGTTTCCCCTTCAAGTTGTACTGTTAAAGGCAATTGACTTCCTGTAACTTGTAGCGTTTTATAAATCACTTTAAAATCGGGGTCATCGGCACTAAATTCAACTGTATAATGATCTGTAGCAGAATTTACAGTCCAATTAAGTTCAACGAAAGTTTGGTTTCTCACTTTTGCAGTTAGTTCAATCGGAGAAAATTCTCGTGTATTTCCTATACCGTCTAATAGCTCCTCAGTATAACTTTCGCAGCTTGAAACTGCAAACGCAACTAATAATGTGGCTATTAATCCTTTTACTATATATTTTGTTTTCATCATAATATCTTATAATTGATTATATTTCTTAAGATTTAATAATTGTAATCATTAACTAATTGCCCATTACTTCCATCAATAAACACTTGCCATATTGGCCAGAATTGTCTGTTATCAGGGTTAACACCTGGTTTGTACAATGAATTTATCTTAGCATCTGTCGCCGTTCCTGTCCATGTCCATGGGAAAGCAGTATAGGCTACACCCGGATTTGTAGTTTCTCCTCTGTTTAATCCGTAAATATCAAGAGATACGTTATCCGCTTTAAATTTATAATACAAAGTAGCTGGCACATCAGCGTATTCACCTGTGTGAGTGGCTAAACTTGTCATTTTTTGTTTTGCCTGATCTAATTTTGCTTTAAGCATATTCCAGCGAATAAGTGCTTGCTTACGCTCCATTTCTCCGGTAAACTCAAATTTATTTTCTTCAACAAGAGCATTAAACATAGCTTCTTTAGTAGTTTTAGAATTTACATAATCTTCAACTTTTACAGCCTGAGCTGCTGAAGGGAACGCTCTTCTGCGGATTTCTTTTAAGTAAGGAGCTGCGGCTCCTGGACCTTCTAATTCATTAGCCGCTTCAGCAGCAATAAGAAGAACCTCAGCATAACGCATATAAATTTTATTTACACCATCATCATTTGTTGAAGTAACAAAACGAGTCATCCATTCGTAACGGTATTTTCCGAAGTACCAGGTATTCAGTGCCCCTAATTCTTGCTTAGCAATGTTATTAACAGCCGTTCCATACTTATACGGAACACAAGTTACATCTCTACGGGTATCCTGTTGATCGTAATCATAAAAAACGAAAGGAAGTGGTCCCGCAGTACCTCCACGGTTAGCTCCATTAGCATGAAACTGATCATTAGTGGTGTGACGAACAGCAAAACTAAATAACATTCTACCTCTACCATCTGCGAAAGGAAGTTCCCAAAGAGATTCTCCTCCTGCTGTTGTAACTTCCTGATTGTATTTTTTCCAAAATGTTTCGAATGATGGCTCTAAACGAGCTTTTCCACTAGCAATTACAGAACGAGATTCGTCTAAAGCTAATCTATACATAGCTGCAACCGAAAGTGCAGGATCTGTACTTCTTCTGATTCCGTCAGGATATTGTTGAAAACCACTTGCAGCCAAAGCTAAACGAGCACGGAATCCTTTTACAAACGCCTTATTAATTCTTTCTACAGAATTTGTAGCAGCAGTTTCATTTGGCCAAGGCACTAAAGTCGAAGCTTCTCCTAAATCCTGAATAATTTGTTTGTAAACAACATCGCGACTTGATTTAGGTAAATAAATTGTTGCTGAATTAATTGGCTCAAAACGGGCAGGAACATCTCCCCATGCTTTGATTAAATCTGCATAATAAATTGCTCTTAATGTCAAAGCTTCTCCTAGTAGGTATCCAAGATCTGTCCCTGGTCTGGGATCACCATATTGGCGTAAACCACGGATACAAATATTAGCACGTTCGATTCCGGAATACATCATTGCCCAGGCATTGTTTGTAGTATTCATTTGCGAATTGATCGCTTTTGCATCGTACACACATAAATCAGCAGCATCACCAGCTGTTTGCGAACTATTATACCATTCAATATCTGTGTTCAATCCGTAAAAAGGAAGAAAACGACCTCGGTAAGAGTTAGTTTCAGCAAAAGGCACTTTTATTCCATCAACCGCACCTTCGGCCAATCCTGCTGTAGAAAAAATTATTGATTCGTCTAATGTTGATTGTGCAGGAGCCTCTAAAAAATCTTCCTGACAAGAAGTAAAAAGACTTGTTATAATTAAACCTGCTATTATTATTTTATGTTTCATCGTGATAATTATTAAATTAAAAACTTAGGTTTAAACCAAAAACCAATTGTCTGCTACGTGGGTATGCTGAATAATCAACACCTGGCGTAAGTGGAGTATTTCTTCTTGTAGAAACCTCTGGATCCGGACCTGAATAATTTGTAAGAACAAAAACATTTGTTGCAGTCAGATAACATCTCACTTTAGTAGCATGTATTGCACTAGTAAATGAATTTGGCGCAGTATAACCTAAAGTAAGTGTATTAAGTCTTAAGAATGAACCATCTTCTACAGCCCAGTCACTGAAAACAAAACGACTCATAAACGGAGACCACATTGTTGTATTAGCATTCAATGCTGCCAAAGCGGTTGGGTCTGTTACTAAAGTACCTGATTCAGCATCAAGGTTTGTCCATCTTTTTCCATCAGCCATTTCTGAACTTAAATTTCTGTATTGCCCATTTTGGTTTGATGTAGTAAACTCAATTTTGTTTGCATTATAAATATCATTTCCAATGCTATAGTTAAATGCTGCTGAGAAATCAAATCCGTAAGCATTAGCATTAATTGCAAAACCTCCGGTAGCTTTTGGATTTGCATCTCCAATAATGGTAAGATCACTATTATTCACAACACCATCCCCATTAATATCTTTCAATTTCATGTAACCCGGCTGAACAGTTCCAACAACAGTTGAAGCATTTGCAACGCCAGATTTCAAAGTATAAGCTGTTCCGTTATAATCGAAGTCTGATACTTCATAACGTCCATCACTTTGGTAACCGTACATTAAACCAATTGGAGAACCAACATTTACAGCATAATCGTTTCCGATTTGAGTAGATGCCCAGTTTGTATTCATTCCAAAGTTACTCATTACTCCAAGAGAGTTAATTCTGTTTTTGTTTACACCAATATTAAACGAAAAGTTTAATCCGTATTTTGGTTTATCAATTGCTACAACATTTGCAGTAGCCTCGAAACCTGTATTTTGAGTTTCCCCCATATTTCTGTACTGGTTATCATAACCAGTTCCAGCTACAGGAAAAAGGATTAAAAGATCTTTGGTTACATTTTTGTAAACCTCTAACGATCCTGTTAAACGACCTTTGAATAAATCGTAATCAAGACCTAAGTTTTGAGTTACTGTAGTCTCCCATTTCAAGTCAGGATTAGCCAATGTTTTAGACGGAGCCCAGAAGTTTTCGACACCATGAATCCATGTTGTAGTTGTAGATTCAAAACTTTGAACAGTTTGTCCTACCGGAATATTATTATTTCCAGCTTCTCCATAACTTAATCTAAGTTTAAGTAAATTGATCCAGGATGTATTTTTCAGGAAACTTTCTTCAGATAATTTCCATGCAACAGCTGCTGCCGGAAAAAAGCCCCAACGATTATCTTCAAGAAATCTGCTAGAACCATCTGCACGATAAGTAGCAGTAAGTAAATAACGTCCTTTGTAATCATAATTCGCACTACCAAAGAAAGATAGTAATTTATCATCCGGAAGATAGTAGTTATCTACAGAGTTTGGTTTACCCTGAGTAGTAAGCTTTTGTGCCTGTTCGAAATCAAAGAATTTTGGAAAACCATGAATAGTAGTCAGATTTTGAGTTGATTTAGTATCAATCATCTCTTCTCCAACAAGAAATTTAAGATTATGCTCTTCAGGCAATAATTTTTTAAAATCATAGCTAAGTGTATTCGCATTTCTAAATCTGTTATCTCTACGATCTCCGATAGTAAGCGCTGGCATACCCTGATTCTCTGAAGTTGGTACGTTATTTACATAATAAGTACTACGACCGTAGAAACGATAATCCTGATAGTAAAAATTATCTAATCCAAAATCTGATTTAAACTGAAGATTCTCAATTATTTTCCAGGAGAAACTTCCTAACATATTAAATACTTTCCTAAACTGCTGGCGATCTGCATCTGCATTAGCAACAAAAGGATTTACTAAATAACTAGAAACTGCTTCATCAGTATTATCTGTTGTTAAACCTGGTAATGGAATTGGAGAATATCCAACAGCATGACGCAAACGTGCATCTGCAGAGGAAACTTCTCTTTGTTCGTTAAGTCCACCGCCATTAATTTCTGTATCAGCATAACGCATTGTAAAAGAAAGATCAATTTTATCGCTTGCTTTGCTATTTAAAGCCAAAGACAAGTTGTTTCTGTCAAAATCTGAACCCACCATGATCGCTTTTTCATCATAATGTGCATAGTTAAAATTAAAATTGATTTTATCAGAACCACCACGTATTCCTAAATCACGGCTTTGTACTTCTCCAGTACGACCATAAATTTGCTTTTGCCAATTATCACCGTTTACACCATTATACAAATCTCTATCCTGCCAATTGCCAAAATATTTTGTGTAAGAAGTAACATCTCCAGGAGTTGGTGCATCTAGTAAAGCATACTCATATTGCCATTTAACGAAATCTTCCGTAGGAAGAACATCAATTTGTTTGGCTAAAGTTTTCATACCATAGAACATATTATAGTTCACTGATATCGCTCCGTCTTTACCTCTTTTGGTTGTAATAAGAATAACTCCATTTGCTCCTCTTGAACCATAGATTGCAGTCGAAGAAGCATCTTTTAATATAGTTTGAGATTCTACATCTGCAGCAGGAACATCATTCATACTGTTTACAGGAAATCCATCCACTAAAATAAGCGGTGCACTATCTTGCGTTAATGAACCTCCTCCACGAATTCTAATTTTAATCTCAGAATCCGGTGAACCCTCAGAAGAAGTAACCTGAACCCCGGCAACACGTCCCGTAAGAGCTTCTGCCAAATTAGCAACAGGATTCTTTCTTAAGTCATTTCCTGAAACAACAGAAACAGCTCCCGTCAAATCTGATTTTTTTACACTAGAGTATCCAACTACAACAACCTCATTCAGGTTGTTAGAATCTTCAACTAATGCAACATCAATTTTAGTTTTTCCGGCAACAGAAACTTCTTTTGTTTTAAAACCTATAAAAGAAAAAGTTACAACTGCCTTAGAGTTGCTAAGTTTTAATTTATACTTACCGTCAAAATCTGTAGAGGTACCATTTTTTGTACCCTTTTCTTGTACGTTAACCCCTGGAAGGCTCATTCCCGTGGCATCATTTACCGTACCCTCCAGTGTTACATTTTGCGCACTTACTTGGTTGCTCATGAATAAGCACAATAAGAAAACAACTGCAAAACAACAATTTGTTCTTTTATTAAATAAATCTTTAAAATTCATGGTTTAGTGTTTAAGTTATTAATTGTTTTTTGGTTTAGTGGTTTTTTGTTTTTATATACTCTCTTTTTTATGTGGTAAATTCTCATCAACTCAGAAATAGTCGACCTTTTTAAAGTGTAAAACTTAGTTTTTCTTGGGCGTGCAACATCATGTAATCGATTACACAAACATAAATATTTTTTTTATATAAAAAATTAAAATTCACAAAAATTTCCTAAAAAAAATTACATATGAAAAATAAAGTCTGTTTTTTATACGACATGTGTAATTTATACTATGAATAAATATTAAATATATTTTTATTAATCAGACAATTGTTTTCTATTTGCTAAAAAAACAATCGATTACATAAACAAAATTTAAAATTTTCTCACGTGTATAAATCACACTTAAAATTACTAATGGAGTAAAATTTATATTTAAAAATAAGTAAGAAAATAGCACTATTCCCGATTCCTCGTTATTAAGTACTCACGTCCAAACATGAACATAAGTTAAAAAGCAGTTAATAATGAGCATAAAAAAGCCCTTAAACTAAATTTAGTTTAAGGGCTTTTTTATGCCTTTATGTAAAATGTTTATTTACACACTCTGCAACTGTAATCTGATTCTATGTTTTTGCATTAAAATCAGGGTTATAACCATACCTATAGAAGCCATACCAACACCAATAAGATTTGGAGAAGCATAACTATAACCTGCTGCTAAAGGTAATCCGCCTAAAAAGGCACCTAAAGCATTCCCAATATTAAAACTTCCCTGAAGGGCCGCCGAAGCAATCATCTCAGCATCTTTGGCTGTTTTAATCATTAACATATTGATTGGTGCAATTACCGAAAATGAAATTGCTCCTGTTAAAAAAGTAAAGAATAAAGACAAATATTGATTAGAAGATAAAAAGTAAACCATAATCAAATCGATCACCATTACAAATAATAAGGCTAACACAGTAGGCGCCGGGGAGAATTTATCTGCTAGTTTCCCTCCGAGGAAATTTCCAACTACCATTCCAAACCCAGCTAATATTAAGATATACGAAACATCTTCTGGCGAAAATTTAGAAACTTTTATTAATAAGGGTGCGATATAACTTATCCAGGCAAACAATCCTCCGAAACCAATTGCTGTAATTCCGATAATTAACCACGCTTCTGTCTTTTTGAAAAATAACAACTGCGTTCTCATGTTTACATCACCATCTTTCTCTAGTTTTGGCATCCATAAAGAAATAAACAAAAAGGTCAGCATTCCCACAATTGCAATTAATACAAAAGTATAACGCCAAATAAAATGATGTCCTATATAAGTACCAATTGGAACACCTATTAAATTTGCTAAAGTTAAACCTGCAAACATGATTGAAATGGCCTGCGCTTCTTTTCCTTTATCAGCCAGACGGCTTGCGACTACCGCTCCTACTCCAAAAAAGGCACCATGTGGTAATCCGGAAAGGAATCTGGAAGCAAACAGAAAATTATAAGTGGGTGCAATGATCGAAAGGGCATTAAAAACCGTTAACATCAAAGCTAAGATTAAAAGCATTTTTTTTGGTGGAAAATTTCTTCCGATGATTACTAATAAAGGTGCACCAATAACAACACCTAATGCATAAGCCGAAATTAAATATCCGGCAACCGGAATCGAAACTTTCATATCTGAAGCAATATCAGGAAGTAACCCCATCATTACAAATTCGGTTATCCCAATAGTTAAACCTCCTAAAGATAAGGCAATAAGACTTTTTTTCATTTGTTTTATTAAGAAAGGAATAGATTTTCTATGACGCAAATTTACGTCAACAGTACAAGAAATAAATTGTACATTTGCGATATAAACTTGTAAATATAAGTTATGCCGAAATTAAATCAATTTAAAACCCTGATGATTGATGAGTTTGAAGATGAGAAATTTCATCTTCCACTGCATTCTCATACTTATTATGAAATCATTTACATAAAGAAGGGAAACGGAATTCATCACTTAAACAACAATTTATTACCTTATAAAGCAGGCGATTTATTTGTAATTTCACCAGAAGACGAGCATTATTTTGATATTAAAAAAAGTACCCGTTTCTTTTATATTAAGTTTACAGATAGCTATTTTAATTCGAAACAAAACCTTACTTGCGATGAATTTTTGATTCACACTCCTGAAAGTTTCATGCGAAATAAGACATTAAAAGAAACCGTTCTTAAATTAGATGATCCCTGCAAAACTATATTAAAGAACACTATCGAAAATATTGCTGCTTATAATTGCCATACAGATGTTTCCAATTCGCCAATTGTTTTTTATCAGATACTTTCTATTTTTGGATTAATAAAAGAAACAATGCGCGGTCAGAATCTTGTTGTAATGGGAAATTCTATTGATAACGAGCAAATAACATCGTATATCCATCAGAATATTTATCAGCCAAAATTGGTTCAGATTAAAGTAATTGCAGATCATTTTAATATTGCACAAACCTATTTCAGTGCTTATTTCAAAAGAACTTTTACTATTAGTTACCGCGATTACATTCATAATCTAAGGACTACTTTGATCGAGAAAAGATTCCACAACAATCAATTGCCGATTAAGCAAATTGCTCATGAATTTGGTTTTACGGATGAAAGTCATTTGTCGAATTATTTCAAAAAACGAAAAAACATGAAACCTACAGATTATAAAAAACTGTAGTTATCGAAATCTTAAATAATCTTGGCACTTGAAAAAAAAGCCTAAATTTGTATCACTAATACATTTTTTTTGTCGAAAAAAGTACACATATTATTTCTCGTTTTAACTCTTGGCTTCTTTCTGACGTCAGGCGCGAGTTATGCATGTGGAAAATCTCCTGAAAAAAATTCCTGCGAAAAGAAAGTAACTTCAACAAAAACAAATTCAGATTCTTGTCAAAAGGATTGTTGCAAAAAAGATTCTTCTTCTAAAAAAGACCAACATGGCTGCAACGGAAGATGCGATCATTCGAGTTGTACAACTTCTGGATTACAATTTAGTTTAATTTCAGAAAATGCTTTTAATTTCAATAACAATGCTTTTAATTTCTCTTTTGAGAAATCTATTGTATATTATACTGAAATCCCTGTTTCAGATGGATTTACTTCTATTTGGTTACCGCCAAAAATAAAATAATTGTATTTCGTATAGCCATAAATGGGTTTTGCCACAAAGGCACTAAGACCCAAAGAAATATTATTTAAATTATTCAACTTAGAGAAATTTACAATCTCTATAAAATCATATAAAAATGAAAAAGTCAATAGCAACTATAGTATCAGTAATTACATTATTTACTGCTAATATCATTCAGGCAAACTCCGTAAAAACAATAGCAACATCAATTAAAATTGTAGATTCAAATCAATTACAAGCTGTTTATGATGCTTATTTTACCGTAAAAGATGCCCTTATAAAAAGTGATAGTAAATTAACTTCGGCGAAAGCCAAAGATTTATTAACAGCAATTTCTGCTGTAAAAATGGACAAACTTAAAAGTGACGAACATACAGCCTGGATGAAAGTCATGAAAAAACTGACTGCAGACGCAAAAAGCATTTCGGCAACTACAGATCTTAAAAAACAACGAGAGACTTTTAAATCACTTTCAAAAAACACTTACGATTTAATCAAAGTTTCAAAATCTGAACAAGTGGTATACAAACAATATTGCCCAATGGTAGATGCTGATTGGTTAAGTAAAGAAAAAGCTGTTAAGAATCCGTATTACGGTTCTTCAATGCTAACTTGTGGTAATGTTGTAGAAACCATCAAATAATTATGACGCTCTACATCAAAAACATGGTGTGTGGTCGATGCAAAATGGTTGTGAAGTCTGAGTTTGAAAAACTCGGACTTCATACTATTTCTGTTGAATTGGGTGAAGTCGAACTCAAAGACAGCCTATCTGAAGATCAAAAAAAAGAACTTTTAACTCATCTTCATGCTTTAGGTTTTGATTTGATCGATGATAAAAAAAGTAAAACCATTGAGAAAATAAAGAATATCATTATTGATTTGGTTCATCACAAAAACAATGAACTTAAAATCAATTTGTCTGATTATCTGGCACAAAACCTCAATCAGGATTATAATACATTGAGTAATTTATTTTCAGAAGTCGAAAACACTACTATCGAAAAATATTTCATTAGTCAGAAAATAGAAAAAGTAAAAGAGCTTTTGATTTATAATGAGCTTTCGTTAAGCGAAATTGCAGACATTTTAAATTATAGTAATGTAGCACATTTGAGCAATCAGTTTAAGAAGATTACAGGCTTCACTCCTACTTATTTCAAACAATTGAAAGATAAAAAACGCATTCAGATAGAGAATTTGTAATTTTTTTTAACCGCAAAGTTCGCAAAGATTTACGCAAAGTTATTTAGAAAACACTTTGCGAACTTTGCGTTTATAAAAACTAGCATATCAAAAAAACCTTTGCGCACTTTGCGGTTAAATAACTTTTTGTAAATCTTACAAATCATTCTCAAAATTATACAAACCGATGTAATCGTTACTTCGGAAATTTGCATTGTAATACTTTAAAAGATAAAACAATGACACATACCTATCAACTTACCGGAATGACTTGTTCAAGTTGCGAAGACAAAGTAAAAAAAGCACTTGAATTAGTTGACAATATCACTAATGTAGAAGTTTCAAAAGAAAACAATACTGCAACTATTACAATGAATAAACATGTTGCAATTGCAGATTTACAAAATGCTTTAGATTCTAAATATCAAATTTCAGCTATTGAGCATAATGAAACTATAGAACAAACAAGATCCTGGTTTGAAACTTATAAACCTATTTTACTTATTTTCTTTTACATCAGTTTGATTACGGTACTGATACAAACTACCAATCATCATTTTGATTTCATGCAGGCTATGCAGCATTTTATGGCGGGATTCTTTTTGGTCTTCTCCTTTTTCAAAATGCTGAATTTAAAAGGTTTTGCCGAAAGTTATATGATGTATGATGTTTTGGCGCGAAAAATTCCGGTTTGGGGATACGTGTATGCCTTTTTAGAATTTGGTTTAGGAATTTCTTATCTATTGAATTTCAGTCCCATTTTCACCAATGCCGCTACTTTTATTGTAATGACTATTAGTATTATTGGGGTTTTGCAATCGGTTTTGAATAAAAAGAAAATTCAGTGTGCGTGTTTGGGCGCTGTTTTTAATTTACCAATGAGTACCGTTACGATTATTGAAGATGGCTTAATGATTATAATGAGTTTAATTATGCTAATAACAATGCTATAATGAATTATAAAAAATCTTTACGAACGATAATAATACTGTTATTCTTCACACAAATTATGCTTTCGCAAAAAGTAGTTCGTTACGATTTATACGTACGCGATACGATTGTAAATTTTTCCGGAAAAGAAAAACGTGCTCTGACTGTTAATGGTCAAATTCCCATGCCAACTTTGACATTTACTGAAGGCGATATTGCCGAAATTTATGTGCACAACGAACTGGACAAAGAAGATACAGCATTACATTGGCACGGATTATTTCTTCCAAATAAAGAAGATGGAGTTCCTTATTTAACGCAAATGCCAATTAAACCTGGAACAACCCATAAATATAGTTTTCCAATTATTCAAAATGGGACTTATTGGTATCACAGCCATTCTGGATTGCAAGAGCAAATAGGTTTGTACGGCCTTTTTATCATCAACAAAAAGAAAGACGACACTACTTTCAGAAAAGGAATTGACGATTTGCCAACCATTCCGGTCATCTTAAGCGAATGGACCGATTTGAAACCGGAGAATGTTCAGCGAATGCTGCACAATGCAAACGATTGGTTTGCAATAAAAAAAGGAACAACGCAAAGTTATGCCGAAGCAGTTAAACAAGGTCAGTTTTCGACAAAAGTGACGAATGAATGGAAACGCATGAACGCCATGGATGTGAGTGACGTTTATTATGAGAAGTTTTTAATTAACGGAAAAAATGAAGATCAGCTTTCACAATTCAAAGCTGGCGATAAAGTCCGATTGCGAATTGCCAACGGAGGCGCATCAAGCTACTTCTGGCTGACATATGGTGGCGGAAAAATAACCGTTGTGGCCAGTGACGGAAACGATGTTGAGCCTGTTGAAGTCGACCGATTGATTATTGCGGTTTCTGAGACTTATGATATTGTAGTTACAATTCCTGAAAACAATAAATCATTTGCATTTTTAGCTACAGCCGAAGACCGAACGGGATCTGCTTCTTTGTTTCTAGGAGGTGGATCTAAACAGCCTGTTGCTCATCTTCCCAAATTAAAATATTTTGAAGGGATGAAAATGATGAACGACATGATGAAAATGAATGGCGAAATGAACGATATGAACATGAATATGTCTTTGAATAAAATGGACATGAACGCCGTGATGTATCCGGAGATTTCTGGAGAAGATGAATCTGTAAAATCTGAAGATCATTCTCAACATAATATGGAAGAGATGAAAATGTCAACTGATACAACAGAAGTTGCAGAAATTACAACGTTGAATTATGGAATGTTAAAATCTCCAACGATAACAACATTGCCAAAAGATGCTCCGGTAAAAGAATTACGCTTTGAATTATCCGGAAACATGAACCGATATGTTTGGAGTATGGACAATAAAGTGATTTCTGAAACCGATAAAATCTTAATTAAAAAAGGAGAAAATGTTCGGATTGTATTATATAATGGTTCGATGATGCGCCACCCAATGCATTTGCACGGGCACGATTTCAGAATTTTGAATGAACACGGCGATTATTCTCCACTTAAAAATGTGATTGATATTATGCCGATGGAAACCGATACAATAGAATTTCAGGCTAATGCAGATGGCGATTGGTTTTTTCATTGTCACATCTTATATCATATGATGGCAGGAATGGGAAGAATTTTTAGTTATGAAAATTCAGCGCCAAATCCGTTAATTCATCATCCTGAAATGGCTTATAAAATGCTAAAAATGGATGATAGAATGTTTCATTTTATGGCAGAAAATGATTTTGCCACCAACGGAAATGATGGGGAAGCCATGTACAGCAACACGCGCTGGAGCATTGGAACCGAATGGCGTTTGGGTTATAATGACAAACATGGTTATGAAAGCGAAACTCATATTGGTCGCTATATTGGCAAAATGCAATGGCTGATGCCTTTTATAGGTTTTGACTGGCGCTACCGAAAAATGGGAATGGACGAACAGGAACAAAATCTTTTCGGGCAAACCAATACAAAAGACAATCGTTCTGTTTTTAGCGCCGGACTTGAATATACTTTACCAATGCTCATAAAAGCTCAGGTTGAAGTTTATACCGATGGAAATGTGAGAGTTCAGTTTGAACGAAAAGATATTCCGCTTTCGAGACGTCTGCGCATGAACTTAATGTGGAATACCGATAAGGAATATATGGCCGGTTTAAAATATGTAGCCGGAAGAAACTTCGGAATCACAACACATTATGATAGTGATATGGGAATTGGTTTTGGAGTTAACTTAAACTATTAAACCTCTGTTACCTATTTGCTTTTCAATGACATATTATTATAAAAACATTAACAAATTGTAAGAATCAACTCGATGAAATGTTGGTATATTTGATGGACCAAAAGCAATCTTTTAACACAATAAATTATATCAAATGACAAAAGTAATTACCTTCTTAACTGCCGCTGTATTTTCAATTGGAGTAACTGCACAAGAAACAAAACCGGTTCAAAAAGAAAAAGCAAAAAAAGAATCTTGTTGTAAAAAAACATCAACAGATAAAAAAGACAAAAAATCGTGTTGCGTTAAAAAATAAATGAAATTCTATTTCAATAAAAAAGACCTCAATTAATTGAGGTCTTTTTTTTGTATTTGAAGGAAAATTTAATTTAAAAATAAACAAAAAAGAATCTATATTTGATATAAACAATTACATATTCATTAATATTAAAATCAAAGTATGGGACTAGACATGAGACCTTTGGGAAAACCCAAACCAGGATTTGAAGAAAGATTCAAACAAATAATGCGAATCGTTCAGGAAAAAGAAAAACAAGAACTTAGTTTTTTTGACAAATTAAAAGGAAAAAGGATTCTGTCTAAAGAAGAGCTTATACAAGAATGGTTTGATAATCAAATTGAAAGCTATGTTACCATTAAAGCCCCACGGGTAGGATATGATGAAATTGCCAATAATTGGATAAAGGAAAAATATCAGGAAAGTGATAAAGAAGTTTCTGAAGAAGAATTTCTATCTCAATATAATGGTTTCTACGTAATTGAATTGTCTGAAGAAAAAGATGCTGTACCAATTTACAAAGCTATGGGGCAAGACGAAAATGTTTTTAGAGGGCAATTTCTGTCAGATTGCGAAGATTTAATAGGCGAAGAATTAGTTGCGGAAGCCTGGAATACAAAATTCGCAGATGAAGCTTTAGAATATGGAAATAACTTAATGGAAGCTGCCTTAAAAATTGCTAAGGAAAACAACTTAGAATACTTAAATGATGAACGATATCCTCCAGAAACAAACCCTGGAAGTTTGGAAAGTAAACTCCACATCGTTTTTTCATTAGCAAAATGGCTTATATATTATGGTAAAAATGGTCATGGCTATGAAGCTGATTTCTAATCAATATTGCTGAAACTAAAAAAGACCTCAATTGCTTGAGGTCTTTTTTTTATGGGTTATTATTTAATTATTAATTTACTTCAATCGAACACTCCACTCAAAGTCCATTTCTGAAACCTGAACACCTTCTTCATTTGTTCCAATCGATTTCATCCAGAAAGTTTGCCCCTCGCCTGTTTGAATTGTTCTTTTAATTGCATCGGCAATTAAATGTCCGTCGTTACATACGAAAGTAATTCTCCCAGTTGCTTTCTTGGTAAAGTTTCCTTTATTGTTTGCTACCAACATCGAGATCTTTCTTCCACTTTCCTGGATTTGAGAAATCACCAAAGCACCAGTTGTTAATTCGGCTGCCATAGCCTGAACTGCAAAATACATCGAGTTAAAAGGATTCTGGTTTATCCAACGATGTTTAACACTTACGACACATCTATCATTATCAATTGCTTTGACACGCACACCACAAAAGTATGCAGATGGTAATTTGAATAATACAAATTTATTGAGTTTGGAAACTGAAACCGCCATGAGATTTATTTTTTTATGTAAAAATACAAAAAAACTATGCACGCACAATAAATTAGGATTACTTTCCTATAACGTCAATAAAACAAGGCACTACGAATGATTTTCAGCACATTATAATCTCTTTTAAAATTTTAACTTTGTTAAAATTATGTTAATATTTGGTACTATGTAAAACAAGATACTGTCTTTTAGCCATATATTTGCATAAGAAATTACTATATACTTTTAATCATGGAAACATCAACACCACTCATCATGGAAAAAACATCAGAAAAGAACACTGCAACGTTCACACATTTGAGTACTTTAACTCAGTACTTCGTTCCGCTTGGAAATTATATTTTCCCGATTTTAATCTGGTCAAGTTATAAAGACAAGTCGGAGTTTGTAAACCATCATGGAAAACAAACCTTGAACTTTCAATTAAGTTTATTGCTTTACACTTTGGTTTTGGCTTTAATCGCTATTCCGGTTTTTGTAACGGTATTTCTTCAAAATCTTCCAATGGAAGCTGTTTTTAACGACGAAGATTTTGTTATCAGAAATTTCGATTTTCAAGGTAACATCGGATTACTTACTATAGGTGGAACGGCAGTCGTACTTTTTGGATTACTAAAAGTTGTTGAATTCTTTTTAGTGATTTATGCTTCGATAAAAGCTTCAAACGGAGAATATTATAAATATCCGCTAACGATTCCTTTTATAAAGTAATCTAAAGGGATTAAAGGTTATAGAAAACAATCAATCATCAATCATCATCATCAATCAAAAAACGAATTGTTCAATCTAAAAAAAACAAAATGAAATTATGAACATTGAAAACACAAAAGCACAGATGCGCAAAGGTGTTCTTGAGTTTTGCATCTTATCTGTATTAAAAGAAAAAGATGCATACACATCAGAAATATTAGACACTTTAAAAAACGCAAAATTACTAGTTGTAGAGGGAACAGTTTATCCACTTTTAACTAGGCTGAAAAACGACGGTTTGCTAAATTATCGTTGGGAAGAATCGACCTCAGGACCACCACGAAAATATTATGGATTAACCGAGATAGGACAAACTTTTTTAAACGAACTTAGCGGCACCTGGACAGAATTATCTGACGCCGTAAATCTAATCACCAATCAAAATCAATAGTCATGAACAAAACAGTAAATATTAACTTAGGAGGTATGTTTTTTCACATCGATGAGGATGCATACTTAAAATTAACTCGTTATTTTGACGCCATAAAGCGATCACTAAACAGCTCATCCGGACAAGACGAGATTATTAAAGATATCGAAATGCGTGTTTCTGAATTATTAACAGAAAAACAAAAAAGCGAGAAACATGTTGTGGGATTGAAAGATGTTGATGAAGTGATTGCAGTTATGGGACAGCCAGAAGATTACATCATCGAAGATGAAGAAAAATCAAATCAGTCTTTTAACGATTACGGACATAGAAAACATAAAAAATTATACCGTGACAAAGAAAAAGGTATGATTGGTGGTGTTGCAACAGGTTTAGGACATTATTTTGGAATTGACGCTGTCTGGATCAAAATTATATTCTTAGTATTTGTCTTTGCAGGTTTTGGAACTGGAATTTTAGCTTATTTCGTTCTTTGGATTGTTACTCCGGAAGCTGTTACAACTTCAGAAAAACTAGAAATGACTGGTGAGCCGGTAACTATTTCGAACATCGAAAAAAAAGTTCGTGAAGAAATTGAATCATTGTCTGACAGATTTAAAAATGCAGATTATGATGCAATGGGAAACCAGGTAAAGTCGGGAGCTGAGAGAATAAGTAGTTCATTTGGAGACTTTGTCATTACGGTTTTTAAAATCTTCGCTAAATTTTTAGGCGTAATTTTAATCATGGCCGGTATTAGTACTTTGATATTATTATTAATTGGAGTATTTACTTTAGGAACAAACATCTTTATCGATTTTCCTTGGCAAAATTTTGTTGAAGCCGGAAACTTTACAGAATATCCTATTTGGTCATTTGGTTTATTGATGTTCTTTGCAGTTGGAATTCCGTTTTTCTTTTTGACCCTTTTAGGTTTCAAATTGTTATCGCCAAACTTAAAGTCTATTGGTAATATTACAAAATATACTTTGTTGGCTATCTGGATTATCGCTATTGCAATTGCAATTAGCATTGGAATCAAACAAGCTACCGAAATTTCTTATGACGGTAAAACAGTAGAGAAAAAAGCAATCAATATCAATCCGAAAGATACTCTTTACGTAAAATTCAGATATAATGATTACTACGCAAAAGATTTGAATCATCACAGAGAGTTTGAGTTTGTACAGGATTCTGCTAACCATCAGTTAATTTATTCTAATGATGTTCGTTTGCATGTTTTGCACACTGATGAGGCTTCTCCTTATTTACAAATTGAAAGAACAGCAAGAGGAAATTCATTTTCAAGTGCAAAACAAAGAGCAGAAAAAATCAATTATAATATTCAGGTTAACGGAAATCATTTAATTTTGGATAATTATTTTCTTACAGACATAAAAAATAAATTTAGAGGTCAGGAAGTTGATGTATATTTGTACTTACCGGAAGGTCAATTGTTTAAACCAGATGCATCTGTACAAGATTATGATGATTCTGAAAATGAATTTTTCAACTTGCATTTTAGTGGTAATTACAATTATAAAGTTGAAGGTTCTAAAATTAAATGTTTGAATTGTCCGGCAGATGAGAATGATCATGAGGATGTAGACTACGACAGTAATGACACCACCAGGATTGACAACGATACGGTAAAAGAAGTATCAATTAAAATAAACGGAAAAGAAGTTTTAAACGGAAAAAAAACTAACGGAAAGCTAACCACTGATAAAAACGGAGTTATAATCAAAATAAACTAAAGCCATGATAAAAATAATCATTCATATTACGAAATTCATTATTGCCACTGTTACTGCATTATTGTTCGCTTCATGTAATTTTAATAACATGAAATCGATAGAAGGAAGTGGAAATGTTACGACTGAAAAAAGAATTGTTCAGGGAGATTTTAAAAAAGTGTCAGTAAGCAATGCTATTGATGTGGTAATCGAACAATCAGATAAAACAGAAATCATTGTTGAAGCTGATGACAATTTGCAAAAAGAAATTAAAACGACTGTTGAAAACGGAACACTTGTAATTCGTTGTGAATTTACTTCTTTCCATAATGTTACTAAGAAAAAAGTAATCGTAAAGATGCCGTTTATTGAAGAATTAGAAGCGTCAAGTGCTTCTACTATAACAAGTAACAATGTTATTCAGTCTACTAATATTAAATTAGATGCCTCAAGTGCGGCAACGATGAATGTTAATATCGAATCTGATGAAATTTCTTTGGACACAGACAGTGCAGGTTCTATTACAATTGAAGGAAAAGCATTAAAAGTAAAATCTTCAGCATCAAGTGCTGCAAGTATAGAAGCTGAAAAATTATTAGCCAATGAAATTGAAGCCGAAGCCGATAGCGGAGCAAGCATAAATATTCATCCAATCGTAAGTTTAAAAGCCAAAGCCAACAGCGGTGGAAGCATCAATTATGAGGGTTCTCCTAAAACAATCGAAAAAACTGAAAATTCAGGAGGAAGCATCAGTCAGGGATAAACCTAATTTATCTGTTAAATATAAAAGAAATCATTCATCAAAAGTGGATGATTTTTTTATATTTGTCAAAATCAAATCTAGAATTAATGAAAAAAAGTACAACCCTACTCCTATTATTATTAATCACTACAGTAACTTTTGCCCAAAAAAGAGAAAAAATAAAAGGAACTAAAGTCGTTACGACTTCAATAAAAGAATCAGGAAATTTTGATGCTCTTGAAGTTGATGACAATATTGAAGTTTATTTAGAACGTGGAGAAAAAAACGAAATTAAAATTGAAGCCGATGACAATTTGCATGATATTATCGGAATGGATTTAAGAGACAAAACCCTTCGTTTGTATACCGCAAAAGAAAGTACTATTTTCAAAAAACTTGCTGTACATGTTACGTACACAAATACTTTTAATAAAGTTATTACAAAAAATGAAGCTGTTGTTTATGCAATTCAGGAGCTTCAATTGGATGATATAACTTTTAATAGTTTCGATTATTCAAAATTGTACTTGAACGTAAATGCTAAAAAATTCAGTTTAATTGCTGATGACAAATCAAAATCAGAAATAAACCTGAAAGCTGACGAAGCTACTCTTCAATTGAGCAAAACTTCAACTATAAAATCATTAGTATCAGCAACTAAATTCAAATGTGATTTGTATCAAAAAGCCAATGCTACACTTGAGGGAATCGCTCAAAAAGCGACTATTCGTCTAGACAATAATTCAACTTTTACCGGAACTAAATTTACTCTGAAAGATGCCAATATTACTGCTGAAGGATATTCTGTAGGAAGTATTTTAGCCGAAACAACACTTACGTTAGCAGCAGGAGACAAAACAGAAGTTTCCCTTTTTGGAAGCCCTGCAATTACACTTAGTCGTTTTTCTGAAGAAGCAAAATTGATTAAAAAAATAAAATAGTCTCAGTTTTCGGTCCCAGTTTTCAGTTTTGAAAACTTTATAAATTTTATATAAAAAAGTCCCAATCGAAAATGATTGGGACTTTTTTTATACTCGCATTTCAGTAAACTGAAAACTGAGACTGTTTACTCTTTAGACGCCAAGTATCTCTCTGCATCAAGAGCCGCCATACAACCTGTACCTGCAGCAGTAATTGCCTGACGGTATACATGATCTGCAGCGTCTCCGGCTACAAAAACACCATCAACGTTAGTTTTAGATGTTCCCGGAGTATTGATAATATAACCAGTTTCATCAAGAGTAATGTAATCTTTAAAGATATCTGTGTTTGGTTTATGACCAATGGCTACGAAAAATCCGGTTGCAGGAATTTCGATAACTTCAGCAGTAGTTTTATTTAAAGCTTTTATAGCATGAACAACATTATTATCTCCCAAAACTTCAAGAGTATCGTGGTTCATTAAAATTTCGATATTTTCTGTTTTACGAACGCGTTCTTCCATAATTTTTGAAGCTCTGAATTTTTCGCTTCTTACCAACATCGTTACTTTTTTACAAAGTTTAGATAAGTAATGCGCTTCTTCACAAGCAGAATCTCCTGCTCCAACAATTACAACTTCCTGATTACGGTAGAAAAATCCATCGCAAACGGCACAGGCAGAAACTCCTCCACCCATATTTAAATAATGTTGTTCTGATGGTAATCCTAAATATTTAGCCGAAGCTCCCGTAGAAATAATAACTGTTTCGCAATGCAATTCGATGCTGTCGTTAATCCAAACTTTATGAATATCTCCTGAAAAATCAACCTTAGTAGCCCAGCCATCACGAATATCTGCGCCAAAACGTTTTGCCTGATCTTGTAACTGAATCATCATTTCTGGTCCTGTTACTCCATCAACATAACCTGGAAAGTTCTCTACTTCATTTGTAGTTGTTAACTGACCGCCTGGCTGCATTCCCTGATATAAAATTGGATACATATTTGCTCTGGCAGCATAAATTGCAGCAGTATAACCTGCAGGACCAGAACCTATAATAAGGCATTTAATTTTTTCGATTGTATCTGACATAATAAGTGTAGTTTTTTGTGATGCAAATGTAAACTTTATTATAAAAAATTACCACCAAATTAAATCCTAAATAACTATCTCAAAATAAGTTTTATTTATTTTGATATTTTCCTTTTGTAAACAGAATTTATTACTATATTTGCATCCGCTTACGGGCATCACAATAATACATCTTCGGGGTGTAGCGTAGCCCGGTTATCGCGCCTGCTTTGGGAGCAGGAGGCCGCAGGTTCGAATCCTGCCACCCCGACAAAAGTCTTTTCATTTATTTGGAAAGACTTTTTTTTTGGAATAAACTGAAACATAAAATCGATCAACATTATAGATTTCTAAGATTTATCTCATTCAAAACATAGCCCACGGTTTCAACCGTGAGGACGCATTATATTAATCACGATACGTTTCCCATGGTTGAAACCGCGGGCTATGTTAAAAAAACAAACCCTCTGAACACAATCGATCTTCAGAGGGTTTGTTTTAAAATATTTATAACTTATTTACTTCTCCATATCAATATACGCAGGATATGATTCACGGTTGGGCAAATCAAATTCTTCATCGTAAGGCTGTATACCTAAACTATTGCTGTATAATGCAACACGTTTTACACCAGTTGCTGTGCTGCCACCAATACCATTAATCACGTTTTGAATATTACCAGAACCAGCAAAACGATTGATGCACATTTTTTCAAATTTCACATTCGGGCTGTTAGGAATTTCAAATCCATTTTTTTTATTCACATTGCCATCAGTTCCTGTAAAAACTGCGTAAGAACCCATTCCTATACTATAATGTTCTTTTACGGTATTTGCTACCTTGAAAGCTGCATAACCATCAACTCTGCCTGCTTGACTGCTCCAACTTGCCTGATTTGGAGCATCATATGGTGGTTCGTTTTGGAAGAAATAGGTTCTGCCACGTTCTCCCAACCATAATACTTCATATTCTTGAAAGTGTTCTACAAAAAGAGCATAAAGTGTAACATCGTCGCCAGTAACGATAAGTCCGTTTTTGCATCTGTCCCTTATCCAACGTTCATGTCCACCTTTTGGAAAACCATGATCGGCTCGCCAAAGCCAGAAGTGATCGCCCACCACATTGTTACTGTTTATTTGCATAGAAGCATGAATCTGAATATTTTTTGATTGAACCCCACCTACTCTGCAAGTGATGTCTGAGAGCAGGATAGGATCTGCAGAATGGTCTGCATTTGCTCCTTCATCACCAATTCTAACTTGATAAGTTGTACTATTGAATGAATCCATAAGAAGTCCGGCAATAATAATTCCATCCTTGTCATCAGCATAGATACATCCCCAAGTATTTTTTTCAGTAGGTTCAAGCGTTACCGAAGCTATACCAGCACCCAGAAGGATGGCTTTCTTTCTATTCACCTGAATAGGAGCATTCAATGCGTAATGCCCTGGTGTGAAAAATATATTTTTCCCATTTTTTAACGCGTTATTGATTTCTACATCGGTGTCGCCTTCTTTGGTAACATACCAATCCGTAAGTAAATCTTGAATTTTCCCTTTGCCCATATCTGTTGATGACCAGGAAATTCCTAATCTATCCTTTTGCCATGCCGGAACAAATACTTTGTACTCTCCATCATTATCTATAAAAAGAAAAGGTTTTTCTCTTATAATAGGCGTAGTAGAAATTGGAGAGTTGGTATCATCTGCTTGTGGAGGATTGACGCAACCTTGCCAAACCATATTATACGAACCACCCATAGCTCCCGAACCTGACGGGAAAATAGCATTTCTGGTGTACCATTGTTGTTGCCCGGCCCAGTTTGGTCTGGATGATGTATAATGAGTATCAGCAATAAAACCACCGCTACCCCAAAAGTTGGTGTTACCAACATCTGAAATATATTTCGAAGTACTTTCAATTAGCATTCTTCTTGCGCTGGTTGATTGAGAAACTGTCCAGGCAAAATCTCGCATCACTTCCACATTTTCCACAGAACGCCAAAATGTACATGTAGCATTTGCTCCTCCAGAAAGATGAGGCCTGGTGAATATCGAACCCAATTTAACATCTGATGGTAACTTACCCAAACCTCCAATATGAGAGTAAAATCCTAATTCTATTGAGTTAGCTTCTGCCGATGATGCAGAACCTGAGCCACCCGAATCGTAAGTTTGACCATTAACATTTGCTTTGAAATAATAAGCCTGCCGTTTTATAGTCCATTCGCCATTTGATCCTCCCAGACCAATAGCGCTAAATTGCGAATTAATTTCGTTTCGGGCAGTTTCTGCTTTTTCATATTTCCTATCATAGAAATACATATTGTTACCAAAAATTTGATTCTCTAATGAAAGTACTATGGTTATAGCATTACGAGTGATTTTATAATAGTTTTCATATTTGTTAGTATTTGGCTTATTATCTGTGAATGTCAGTTTCGAAATCGAACCTACCAAAACAAAATCTGATGCCAAACGACTGCCGCCTCTTGTAATTATGTAATTTCCTGAAGAACCAAATGCTGGCCATGATAATGTTATACTATGTTTCTTCTTGTTATAAACAATCTTGCCCTCTATTTTATTCTCCTGTTTTATTTCATCACAAGGATTGGATCTTACAAAACTGCACAGCAGCAACATAAATGCAAATGCAGTAAATATTGAGATTAACTTTCTAATCATAATAATTCTTTTTGGTTTAATGGTAATTATAGTTTTAATGATTTGAAAAATAGTTATAATCTTTAACCTATAAGTTCACTTTTGGGGTCTATTTTCTTATCAAAAACTATACAAAGTATGCCTTTATCGTAATACAGATTGGTAATTGCAAAAATAAGGACGGAAAGCCCTTAGTGAGTACTTCAAGAAATTAAACTAAAATCAGATTTAACATTTGAATATTTTTCTCGAGTTAAACTTTTATTTATGTCTTTTATATAAAAAATATAAATAAAACAGAACCAAATTTTATTTAAATCCTATTTAAAGAGAATACTTAAATTCACAAAACACGCACAAAACAACGGCTTCCCAAAGTTTAGCAAATGTTAACAAAATAGATTTTCAAAAACCATAAATAATTGTATTTTTACGGTTCAAAATTTAGAAAATAAATGGGCAAAATCATTGCGATTGCTAATCAAAAAGGAGGCGTTGGAAAGACTACTACATCGGTAAATCTTGCAGCCTCATTAGGTGTTTTAGAAAAAAAAGTATTATTGATTGATGCTGATCCTCAAGCAAATGCCACATCTGGACTTGGGATTGATGTAGAATCAGTAGAGATTGGTACATACCAAATACTTGAACATAGCCACACCCCAAAAGAAACCATCGTGAAATGTTCAGCTCCAAATGTCGATGTGATCCCTGCTCATATTGACCTTGTAGCCATCGAAATCGAATTGGTTGACAAAGAAAACAGAGAATACATGCTTAAAAAAGCATTAGAAAGTGTAAAGGACGAATATGATTTTATTATTATTGACTGTGCACCTTCTTTAGGTTTATTAACCCTGAATGCTTTAACAGCTGCAGATTCAGTAGTTATTCCAATTCAATGTGAATATTTTGCACTTGAAGGATTAGGAAAATTATTGAACACTATAAAAAGTATTCAAAAAATACACAACCCGGATCTTGACATTGAAGGATTGCTTCTTACAATGTATGACTCAAGATTACGTTTATCTAATCAGGTGGTTGAAGAAGTTCAGAAACACTTTAACGATATGGTTTTTGACACGGTTATTCAGCGAAATGTAAAATTAAGCGAAGCACCAAGTTTTGGAGAAAGCATCATCAACTATGATGCAACCAGCAAGGGAGCTGTTAATTACATTAATTTAGCTCAGGAAATTATAAAGAAAAACAGCAAATAGTTTTTATGACAAAAGCAATTAAAAAACAAGCCTTAGGAAGAGGATTATCAGCATTATTAAAAGATCCGGAAAACGACATTACATCAGTAGAAGACAAAAATGCTGACAAAGTTGTTGGAAATATCATAGAGCTTGAAATAAGTGCTATCGAAATAAATCCGTTTCAGCCTAGAAGCAATTTTAATGAAGAATCTTTACGTGAATTAGCCACTTCTATTAAAGAACTTGGTGTGATTCAACCTATTACTGTTCGAAAATTAGAATTCAATAAATACCAGTTAATTTCTGGAGAACGTCGTTTACGTGCTTCAACTTTAGTGGGTCTAACACATGTTCCGGCGTATATCCGTATTGCAAATGACAATGAGTCATTGGTTATGGCTTTGGTTGAAAACATTCAGCGTCATGACTTAGATCCAATTGAGATTGCACTATCCTACCAACGTTTAATTGATGAAATTCAGTTGACTCAGGAACAAATGAGCGAGCGTGTTGGAAAAAAACGTTCTACAATTGCCAATTATTTACGTCTTTTAAAATTAGATCCGATTATCCAAACTGGTATTCGTGATGGTTTCATCAGCATGGGACACGGTAGAGCGATCATTAATATTGAAGACTTGGATGTCCAGACGGATATCTATCAAAAAATAGTAAGCCAAAACTTATCTGTTCGTGAAACGGAGGCGTTGGTAAAAAATTATCACGAAGGTGTAAAACCAAAACCAGAAGGAGAAGCAAAAGCAAAAGCAGAGTCTTCATTCCTTGTTAAAGAAACACAAAAAAATACTTTCAACGATTATTTTGGTGCAAAAGTTGATATAAAAGTCGCTGGCAACGGAAAAGGAAAAATCACAATTCCTTTTAATTCCCAGGCTGATTTTGACAGAATTATAAAATTAATAAACGGATAGTGAATAAAATTGTCCCCATAAGTCTATTGTTCTTTCTTATAGGAACCGTTTCTCTTTTTGCCCAGGCAAAAAAAGACACGGTTTTGGTTGTTAAAGACACTACTAAGTTACAAGAAATAGACCCGCTTACGCCAGCAAAAGCTGCCTTTTATTCGGCAATTTTACCAGGTTTAGGTCAGGCATACAACAAAAAATATTGGAAAATTCCTTTAGTTTACGGAGCAATTGGTACCAGTTTATATTTTTATATTGACAACAATAAAAAATACCATGATTATCGTGATGCCTACAAACGAAGACTTGAAGGCTACAACGATGACGATTATCAATTTTTAGATGAGAGCAGACTTATTGCCGGGCAAAAATTCTATCAACGAAACAGGGATTTATCTGCATTGTTTGTTGTAGGTTTTTATGTTTTAAACATTATCGATGCCAATGTTGATGCCGCTTTAATTCAATTTAACGTAAACGAAAGACTATCAGTACGTCCGGAAATTTATCCAGCTGATGTAACTTTTAAACCAAATGTTGGACTAACTTTTAATTACCACTTTTAAATAGGTTTTGTTACTATTTAAAATTCAAAAAAATACATAAAATGAAAATTGCACTTTTAGGATACGGAAAAATGGGTAAAGTAATTGAACGAATTGCTTTAGAAAGAGGTCATGAAATTGTTTTAAAGAAAGATGAAACTAATACTTTTGAAGGACTTTCGACTGCTGATGTCGCAATAGATTTCAGTGTTCCTACTGCCGCAGTAGATAATATATCCAATTGTTTCCATGCAAATGTTCCTGTAGTATCCGGAACAACTGGCTGGTTAGAACATTTTGATGAAATGGTTGCATTGTGCAACGAAAAACAAGGCGGATTCATTTCGAGCTCTAACTTTAGTTTAGGAGTTAATATTTTCTTCGAACTGAACGAATATTTAGCTAAAATTATGTCACAATTTGATTCGTACAAAGTGACAATGGAAGAGATTCATCATACGCATAAATTAGATGCCCCTAGTGGAACTGCAATTTCATTAGCAAAAGGTGTTATCGAAAATAGCAATTATGCAAATTGGACTTTAGACGAGGCTAAAACAAACGAAATTCATATTGAAGCGAAAAGAATTGGCGAGGTTCCGGGAACTCATACCGTAACTTACAATTCAATTGTAGACAGTATCGAATTAAAACATACTGCCCATAACCGTGAAGGTTTTGCTCTTGGTGCCGTAATTGCAGCTGAATGGCTGGCAGGTAAAAAGGGAATCTACAGTATGAAAGATGTTTTAAACTTAAAATAATAAATTTAAAGTTTAAGGTTAATTCAACAAATCAACTTTAAACTTGAAACTTTAAACAAAATATTATGACTTTATATCTTTGGTTTGTTTTTTTCTTAGCCGTTCAAATCATTCATTTTCTGGGAACCTGGAAATTGTATCAGGCTGCTGGCCGAAAAAGTTGGGAAGCTGCGATTCCTGTTTACAATTCTATAATCCTAATGAAAATTATTGGCCGACCAACCTGGTGGACAATACTACTTTTCATTCCGATTATAAACCTGATTATGTTTCCTGTTGTTTGGGTAGAGACACTAAGAACGTTTGGTAAAAAATCAACTTTAGATACTTTTTTAGGAATTTTCACCCTTGGCTTCTATATCTATTATGTAAACTATACTCAGAAATTAGAATACAACGCCAACAGATCATTAACTCCTGAAAACAAAACTGCTGATACGATAAGTTCTCTTCTTTTTGCTATAATCGTAGCAACATTAGTACATACTTATGTAGTGCAACCTTATACAATTCCGACCTCTTCATTAGAAAAATCTTTATTAATTGGAGACTTTTTATTTGTAAGTAAGCTAAACTACGGACCAAGGGTACCGATGACAACTGTTGCACTACCAATGGTTCATGACTCTATTCCGTTAACAAAAAGAAAATCATACTTAAGCTGGCCACAATTACCTTATTTTAGACTACCTGCTTTCGAAAAAATAAAGCGAACCGATATTGTCGTTTTTAACTGGCCAGTTGATACGGTACATTACTTTTACGAACCAAAAGGAAGGCCGGGTGTAATAAAACCAATTGACAAAAGATCAAATTATGTTAAAAGATGTGTTGGTATTCCAGGAGATAGCTTATCTATAAAAGATGGTTATGTTTATATCAACGGAAAAAAATTAATTTTACCAGAAAGAGCAAAACCGCAATATTCATACAAAATAGCATTAGACGAAAAAACTCCAATTGATTTAGAAGCTCTTTTAAAAGAATTGAATGTTAATCTTGTCGATGTAAGAGGATTTAGAGATCCGGCTAAAAGAGATACTCTGTATATTGGCGCCTTAACAGAAGCTAATGCAGAACGAATGAAAAGCATTCCAGGTATTACTGGTGTAGTACGCGAAATTGCAACAGGAAATGATGATAGGATCTTCCCTCATATCAATAAATGGAACGAGGATAATTACGGCCCAATCTATATTCCGGAAGCAGGAAAAACGGTTGCTCTAACAAACGAATCATTACCATTTTACAAAGAAATTATCACAAACTATGAAGGTAATACTTTGCAAATAGATGGCTCGCATTTTATTATCAACGGAAAACAAACTAACTCCTATACATTCAAGCAAAATTATTACTGGATGATGGGAGATAATCGCCATAACTCAGAAGATAGTCGTTACTGGGGATATGTGCCTGAAAATCACATTGTAGGAAAACCAGTTTTTATCTGGTTAAGCTGGGACACTAACGGAAAAGGAATCAACAAAATTCGTTGGGACAGAGTTTTTACCACAGTTGACGGTGAGGGACAGCCACAATCTTACTTCAAATATTTCTTAATGGTACTTGCTGCCTACTTTGTTGGAGAGTATTTCTGGAGAAAGAGAAAAGAAAATAAAGCATAAAAAAACGTTAATTCGTTGAACTGGTAAATCGTTTAATCGTTTCTCAAAAAGGGCGATTAAACGATTTACCGATTAAATCAAAATCACAATGAACTCTTTAATACTTCCTACTTATTTTCCATCGATTAGCCATTTTGCAGTTATGGCTCAGTCTGAAAATATTACTTTTGAAATGGAAGATAATTTTCAAAAACAAACTAACAGAAACCGTACTTATATTTACAGTCCAAACGGGCTTCAGTTATTAAATATTCCTGTTAAGCATTCTAAAACATTGCATCAAAAAACAAAAGATGTTTTGATTGAAAATGAATTTGACTGGCAAAAACAACATTTTAAATCTTTAGAAGCAGGCTATAGAAGCTCTCCTTTTTTTGAGTTTTTTGAAGATGACATCCGACCTGTTTTTGAAAAGAAACACACTTTTCTGATGGATTTAAATATGGAAGTTCTGGACATTGTTACTAAATGTTTGAGAATGAAATTAGAGTTCGGGCAAACAACTGAATATTTCATGGAGGCAGAAAACATTTCTGATTTCAGATATTTGGCGAATGGCAAAAAAGACCCCAATTCGTTCGAAAAATATCCACAGGTGTTTGATGATAAACATGGTTTCGTAAACAACCTAAGTGTTCTGGATTTGCTTTTTAACGAAGGTAAATTTGCAATAGATTATTTAAAAACGCAAAAGATATTGTAACGTTGACAATCGTTTTAAAACAAAAAAAGGGGAGAATTTCTATAATTGAAATTCTCCCCTTTTTACTTTTCTTATATTATTTATTTTGCACCGGGAGGGCATTTTTCTTCTACAAATTTGATAAAAGTATTTATTAAATGCTCTTGAGTACCATCACCTTCATAGATAGAATGTGAACGATTTGGATAGATCATTAAATTAAAAACTTTATCATATTTAATTAACTCATTTATCAAAACTTCAGCATTTTTATAATGTACATTATCATCGCCTGTCCCGTGAATATAAAGTAAATTCCCTTTTAAGTTTTTTGCATGAGTCACTGGTGAAGCCTGAATATAAGCACTTTCGTTTTCATTTGGCAACCCCATATAACGTTCTGTGTATATATTATCATAAAAATGCTGATCTGTCACCGCAGAAATTGCTACTCCTGTTTTGTATATTTCAGGATATTGAAACATCAAATTTAATGTAACAGCGCCACCACCACTCCATCCGTGAACAGCAACTCTTTCTTTATCAATAAAATTCCATTTCAAAATTTCTTTTGCAGCCATTGCCTGATCACGGGTATTGATAATCCCGATATTTTTATAAATAGATTTTCTCCATTTTGTTCCTTTCAGAGATGGAGTCCCTCTATTATCCAATGCAATTCCGATATATCCTCTTGGGATCAACATATCTATAAATCCATTAAAATAAGGCATATCATTCGCTACAGTAGCCATTGGCTCTCCATAAACATAAAAGAACAGTGGATATTTTTTTGCCGGATCAAAATCAAGAGGTTTTGCCATTATACCATCCATTTCGATACCATCACCAGTCGTAACTTTAAACTTTTCTAAAGAAAACTGACGCGCCGGAGCTGTAAAAACATCAGCCTCTATTGGTAGTATTTTTTTATGATCAGAAAGCGAAACCAATCTTGAATTTAGATTACGATTGATATTAGAATTAGTATGTTTTGCATATGATCCGTCTGTAGAGAATTCATATTCATTTGTTCCTTCAAATGCTTCCGGAGTAATTCTTTTTGTTTTTCCTGATTTTAAATTGGTTTCGTACAAATAACGCTGAGTCGCATCTGTCGGACTTGAAATATAATAAATTGATTTTGTCTTGTCATTGTACGCCTTAAAATAAGCATCAAATTTACCTGTCGTAACCAACTCTTTCTTTTTTCCATCTTTGCTGATTTTATAAATATGCATCCACCCATCAGCATCAGAACTCCATAAAAAGGCTTTTCCTTCGTCTACAAACTGACACGGAAAACCATCATATACTCCTGAAGAAATATCAAAAACATCAATCCACGCAGGTGATTTTTCCTGATAGATTAAATTTGCTTTTCCTGATTTTGCATTGCAATTATAAACAGAAGCCTGATTTTGATATCTATTAAGTTGAACCACCATCACCTCTTCTTTTGCAATCCATTCCATACGAACCAAATAATTATTATCAGGCTCACCTGGAATATCCAGCCAATTTGTTTTTAAAGAAGCAATATCAATAACTCCAATTTTTACAGAGGAAGGTTTTTCTCCCGCTTTAGGATATTCCACCGGAACTATAAACGGATATAAAGCATCCGTGTTATTGATCATTAAATGAAATTTTGTTTCAGAAGCATCAACACGCCAGTACGCGATACTTTTTCCGTCAGGACTCCAGCGAAAGCCATCCCTGGCAGCGAGTTCTTCTTCATACACCCAGTCAAACGTTCCATTGATAACTTTATCTGTTCCATCTGTTGTTAAAGGCGTTATTTTACCTGAAACCAGATTTTCAAGATAAATATTGTGTTTCGAAACATAAGCAACATTTTCATTATCATTAGAAAATTTAGCAAACATTAGGGACGAAGCCTCTAAATTGCCTCCCAACTTTCTTCCATTTCCTGTTACCAAATCAAAAAACCAGTAATCTCCTTTGGTATTGGCTCTCCAAACTTTTTTTGAATTGGTATAAACCAATACTTTTGTTTTATTTTGATTCCAGACCAAATCTTCTACTTCTCCATCAAAACCTGCATTTTTTAATTGTTTGTCTGTTAAAATGGTACTCCCCTGATCTAATTTATCGACATCATAAACTTTAATATTCGCTGCTGAATTTACCCAAAAGGAATGCGAATTTGGCAGCCATTTTAATTCATTAATGTCAATATCTTTTTGAGCAAATATACTAGAGCAAACAAAAAGAAGTAATAAAAAATGTTTTTTAATCATAGTTTGGTTGGTATTTAGGAATTTTTAAACTTTGCGAACTACGCGTATACCTTTTGCGCTCTTTGCGGTAAAAAACTATTCTATCGAGAGCCTGGCCATAATAGGGTAATGATCTGAATTTTCGAAATCAGAAAAACTTTCAAATTGTTTGACTTTCATTTTACTGTCTGCAAAAATATAATCAATTCGTGCCGGATAATAACGGAATTTATAAGTTGCGCCAAAACCTCCTCCGGCTTCTTCAAAAGTATCTTTAAGCTTTCCTTTTATATTTCGATATACGTATGAAAACGGACTATTATTCATATCCCCACAAATGATAATCGGGTTTTTACATTGCTTAATATTTTCTTTAAATATCTCGGCCTGCTCTTGTTGTTGTCTGAATCCTTTACTAATTCTCGTATAGATTAACTGCGATTTTTGCTGATTTACATTATCAATATCATTTGAAATCTTCGCAACGTCTGGTGAAATTTTGATAGACTGCAAGTGCATATTGTAAACACGAATAATATCTTTACCTCGTTTTATATCAGCATAAATGACATTATTATCTGAATTTGGAAAAACAATATTGCCTTCATACAATATTGGGAATTTAGAAAAAATAGCCTGGCCTGTTTTAATCTGATTTCCATCAATAAAAATATAACGGTGTGGATATACTTTTAAATCTATATGAGCTGAATTCGAATATTCCTGGATACACAAAATATCCGGATCTTTTTCGTCTATAAAAGTTTTGATATTAGACGGAATATCATCTCGATCCAGCCATTTAAAAACATTAAAAAGACGCACATTATAACTCATTACAGAGAAGTCTTTTTCGTCTTTAACATATTCCTTTGCTGAAAATTTGTAAAATTTACTGATAAATGTAATTCCTGTCAGCAGCACTAAACCAGACAAAATAAGGCGCTTTTTAAACTGAATCGCCCAATAAATAAAGAAGAGTGCATTCAGCACAAAAAAAGCCGGCATAAACAGCGTCAGCACCGATAAAAGCGGAAAGCTCTTAGGTGCTAGAAAAGGTAAAATATAGACACTAAATGTAAGGACAGTCAGTACTATATTCAAAAAGAACATTATCTTATTAAACCACGAAAGGTTTTTCATATTTTGTTGCTAAAAGGATTATTTTCCAGCTTTAAATAAAAACTCTTTTTCTTCTTTTGTCAGACAATCATAGCCTGACTGGCTGATCTTATCTAAAATTTCATCAATTTGCTGTTGCGTTTTGTCTTTCGTAACAATTCTTGACGTCACTTTTTCTGTAGGTTTTTGATAATTTTTATGAACTTTTTTGAATGGGGTCGAAGGGGATTTTTTAAATAGATTTACAAAGAAATCAATTGTTCTGGAAATTATAATACTCAAATCGGTTCCGTTTTGAAGCAATTTGATAAAAACAAAACCGAACAATGCGCCAGCTAAATGCGAAATATGGCCACCCATATTTTCCAAACGAAGCTGCATTAAGTCCAGAATTAAGATTACAGCTGTAATATGCCACAATTTTACATTTCCGATCAATAATAAACGCACATTCATTAAGGGCTGATACGTTGTTGCTGCCACTAAAATAGCCATAATTGCAGCGGAAGCCCCAACTATGGATGCTGAATAACTTAAAAAATAATAACTTAATGCAAAAACAACTCCTGCGAAAATGGCACTCAAAATATACAATCCTAAATATTGTTTTTGCGTAAAAAACGTCAGGAATAACTGGCTCGCAAAATTCAAAACCATCATATTAAACAACAAATGCAAAAATGACGAATGAAAAAAGGCATATGTTAAAAATGTCCAGGGTCTGATTACAAAACTATTTGGATCTGATGATAAAGCCAGCCAATCCGGATAAGCAAAACCTCCACCTGAATATTGATAGAAAAATACCAATGAAATCAGGAAACAGGCAATATTCCAGTAAATAACACGCAGCGCAATTCCTCCTATTTTATATTGTAGTTTTAAATCATCTAAAATATTCATAAAAGCTTTCTTTAGTTTTTATAATTAGAACTTAAAGTTAAAAATTAATTCCAACGATTACTATTAAACTGATTTTTTTTCCAATATAACATCATTAAAAAGCCCGCAACTGCTCCACCAACATGAGCAAAGTGAGCAATTCCAGTACCGCCACTTCCAAATAAAGAGCTACCTTTAAAACCTAGGAACAAATCAACTGCTAAAATTCCTGGAACAAAATATTTTGCTTTTATAGGAATAGGAATAAACATTAATCCTAATTGAGCATTTGGAAACATAAAAGCAAAAGCCGTTAACAAGCCATAAATTGCTCCAGATGCACCAATCACAGGTGACTGTACAATTGCACTAGCTTGCGCTAAAGAATTAAACTGTTCTTGAGTACAATGCGCTTTATTTAAAATAGTTGCTACCTCATTTTGCACCATCTTTCCACTTGAATCAAATAAAGATGAGTAATCTGCATTTAAAATTAAATGCAGATCAGTCTTTGATAAATTTAAACCAGAAACCGAATCTAAAAAAGAATTTAATTGAAGATAATTAACTCCTGTGTGAAGTAAAGCAGCACCTAATCCACATGAAATATAGAAAAACAAAAATTTCTTGCCACCCCAAAAGTGCTCCAATGCAGATCCAAAACTATATAATGCAAACATATTAAACAAAATATGTGCAAAATTTGGCAATCTTGCATGCATAAACATATGTGTAATAATCTGCCAAACCCTGAATTGATCACTTTCTGGATAAAATAATGAAAAATATTCATAAGAAACCGGCACAAGCTGGGAGCCAATAAAAAAGATAATATTGATTATCAATAGTTGTTTTACAACAGGAGTCATGTTCATCATATGGCAAACTTTTTATCTATATCTTCAACACGCATCGTGATGAAAGTAGGTTTTTGAAAAGGTGAAATATTGGGATCTTTACAGGCAAACAATCCGTTTACCAAATTATCTTGTTCTTTTTCGGTTAAATAAGATCCAGTTTTAACCGCTAAACTTTTAGCCATCGACTTGGCAATAGTATCATTCTGACTGTAACTGCTCGCCGGAATTCCGTCCTGCAAATCAGTTAATAATTGTTCGATTACTAAGGAGACTTCGCTTTCTGTAATATTCACGGGAATTCCTGAAATCACAATATGATCGGCCTGCGCGTCATCAAAAACAAAACCTGTTGTTTCTAGTGAAGGTTTCAATTCTTCGATCAAAGTCATTTCATCTGAAGAATAAAACAAATTCAACGGAAATAACAATTGTTGGCTTGAAGCCTGATTAACCGTCATATTTAGCAAAAATTGTTCATACAAAATACGTTGGTGAGCACGTTGCTGATCAACGATAACCATTCCGGATTTTATAGGCGAGACAATATATTTTTTATGTATTTGATACGTTTTCTGACTTGCTGTTTCTACCTCATCATCATTAAACAATGACGAAGTTACTTCTTCATTTTCAAAAGTAAAAGGAGAGCTTTCGATACTTTCGGTATCCAAACCTACATACAAACTTTCCCAACTTGCAGTTGGTTCTACTCTTTTAGAATATCCTGAATAAGAATTTGATCCGGAACTAAAACTGGAACCAGAAGAAGATCCAGATCCTGAAGAACCAGATTTTGTATAATGTTGATTGGTTTTATCATCCGTAAACGGATTAAAAGTACCATCAACCTGAATCGTTGGTGTTTCAGCTTCTAAATCTTTATAATGATAAGGCGTATCCAAATTAGCATCCCGATCAAAATCAAGAACCGGAGCCACATTAAATTGTCCTAAACTGTGTTTTATTGAAGCTCTTAAAATAGCATATAAGGCTTGTTCATCATCAAACTTAATTTCTGTTTTTGTTGGATGAATATTGATATCAATAGTATTTGGCGGAACTTGCAGATATAAAAAATAACTAGGCTGTGAACCATCTTTCAGAAGTCCGTCGTAAGCTGCCATTACCGCATGATGCAGATAACCGCTTTTAATGAAACGGTCGTTTACAAAAAAGAACTGTTCTCCTCTATTTTTCTTAGCGAATTCAGGTTTACAGACAAATCCCTGAACGTTTATGATCTCAGTATCCTCGTTAACCGGAACTAATTTTTCATTGGTTTTCCCCGAAAAAATTCCAACAACACGCTGACGATATCCTGCAGCAGGCAAATTATACATTTCGCTGCCGTTATGATAAAAAGTAAAATGAATATTTGGATGTGCCAAAGCTACACGCTGAAATTCATCCATAACATGACGAAATTCAACCGTATCGGATTTCAGAAAATTACGTCGTGCCGGAATATTAAAAAACAGATTTTTAACTGCAAATGAAGTCCCTTTAGGCAAAACTGCCGCTTCCTGAGAAACAAATTTACTGCCTTCGATTACAATATGCGTTCCAAGCTCTTCCTGATCTTGTTTGGTTTTCATCTCCATGTGCGCGATCGCTGCGATAGATGCCAAAGCTTCTCCACGGAAACCTTTTGTACATAAAGAAAATAAATCTTCTGCCTGACGGATTTTTGAAGTTGCATGGCGCTCAAAACACAAACGTGCGTCCGTCACACTCATTCCTTTCCCATTATCAATAACCTGAACTAATGATTTTCCAGCATCTTTAATAATCAATTTAATGTCGGTTGCATCAGCATCAACAGCATTTTCTAAAAGCTCTTTTACAACTGAAGCTGGTCTTTGAACCACTTCTCCAGCAGCAATTTGATTAGCAACGTGATCAGGAAGTAATTGAATTATACTCGACATTAAAAAATTTGGGTTAAGGTTGTCCTTCAATTTTAGCGGAATCAATCCGTAAAAATCTCAGGGTAATATTATTAATTGATTTATGGTTTTTCAAAACCAAGGTGTACAAATTTAATGAATTTCCGTTGGCTTTTTGAATAAGTGGTATCATAAAAAAAACAAAAAACCTATACTATTTTACACAGTATAGGTTTTAGTATTTTTAAAACAATTGTGTTTTATTCGTTCTCGATTTTTATTGGTGTTTCTTCAATCTGAATTGCACCTGAAGACAATAAAGGCTGGTTAAACGGATGTGACATTGAAGCCTGTTGACGAATATACGCCATCTTAATTGCTGCAATTGCCGCTTCGGTTCCTTTGTTTCCGTGAACCCCTCCGCTTCTATCGATTGACTGTTGCATGTTATTATCTGTCAAAACACAAAAAATAACCGGAATATCCGTTTGAACATTCAAATCTTTAATTCCTTGTGTAACACCTTCGCATACAAAATCAAAATGTTTTGTTTCTCCCTGAATTACACATCCAATAACAATCACGGCATCTACATTTTGTGTCTGCAGCATTTTTTTTGCACCATAAATCAGCTCAAAACTTCCTGGAACATTCCAACGAATAATTTGCTGTGCCGGTACATCACAATCAACTAAGGCATCAAAAGCGCCATTGTATAATCCTTCTGTTATGGTTTCGTTCCATTCAGAAACAACAATCCCAAATCGAAAGTCTTTCGCATTTGGGATTGTGTTTTTATCGTATTCTGATAAATTTTTATTTTCGGTAGCCATCTTTTATATTTAAGATTTTAGATTTTTTAATTTCAGATTGTAAAAATACAAATCTAAAATCTAAAATCTGAACTCAATAAATAATATTATTGCGCTAATCCAATCAATACATCAACAGAAGCTGCTTCTGGAGTTGCATCGAAGTTTTCTTTAATATCAGTTAAATATTTCAAAGCATCTTCTTTTTGACCTAAAGCCAAAGCCGTTTTACCAGCTTTCAATAAGAAACGAGGCGTTGTAAAATCATTTTTATTTGACTCAGCAGCTTTTACATAATACTCTAAAGCTTCTTTTTGTTGATTTTTTTGAGAATAAGCATCTCCGATAGCACCTTTTGCCAAAGCGCTTAAAATCATGTCTTCAGATTTAAAATCCCCTAAATATTTAATAGCGTCATCAAATTTACCTGTATTCAAATATGCCATACCAGCATAGTAATTTGCTAAGTTTCCAGCATCAGTTCCAGAATACTCATCAGCAATTTTCACGAATCCGAATTTACCTTCAGAACCATTCAATGCCAATTTATATAATGAATCACTTGCAACACCATCTGTAGCTTTTTGGAAGTTTTGTTGAGCAACAAACATTTCATTTGCAGCCTCATCCTGCTTAGGAGCTTCGATAAATTTTTGGTAAGCCAAATATCCAATAGTAGCAACCGCGATACCAGCAACTAAACCAATAATGATTTTTTGATTTTTAGCAACCCAATCCTCAGTTCTTGAAGCAGTTTCATCTAATTTTGAAAAAACACCAGCTGTTGTGCTGTCTTTTTCGTCAATGATTACCTGTGTTTCTTCATTTACTTCTTTAACTTCCTTTTCTTTTGGTGCTTTATATCCTCTTTTATTGTAAGTAGCCATTTAAAATTAATTTAGTGAACGGCAAAAATAAAATTTTTATTGAAACTGAGGCAAAAAAAATCAATTTTATCACTATTTTAAAAAAAATATTTTTTCAAACGCTAAGTCGTTTCTCCTCAGTACTAAAATAATTCATCCTGAAACACGCCAAAAGCCTTTTATATCAATAATTTTCGATAATTTGCACCCTCAAATTTTTGACGTTCAAAAGCGCAGATATTCTAGGCTAATGCTACAATTTTAGCCACAGATTTCACAGATTCTCACAGATTGGAAAAGGTTTTGACTGTAAGTGATAGAAAAAAATCTTTAAAATCTTTTAATCTGTGGCAAAAAACAAAGTCTCCGCTATAAAAAACTTCAAATTTTACCTTTAGAGTTCAAAAAATGCATTTAAACAAAATTTCTTTATTCAATTATAAAAATTTCTCCGAAGTCAGTTTCGATTTCGACCGCAAGATCAATTGTTTTGTCGGTAAAAACGGAATTGGCAAGACTAATGTGCTTGATGCAATCTATCATTTGGCATACGGAAAAAGCTATTTTAATCCGTTAGCGGTGCAAAATATCAAACACGGGGAAGAGTTTTTTGTGATTGATGCTGAATTAGAAAAAAATGACAGAACAGAGCAAATTGTCTGCAGTTTAAAAAAAGGACAAAAGAAGGTTTTAAAAAGAAATGGCAAAGCCTACGATAAATTCTCTGATCATATTGGGTTTGTTCCACTTGTAATTATTTCTCCCGCAGATCGTGATTTGATTGTAGAAGGAAGCGAAACGCGTCGCAAATTTATGGACAGCGTAATTTCGCAATTAGATTCAACTTACCTGCACCAGCTTATTCAATATCAAAAAATAATTGTGCAGCGAAATGCCTTGCTTAAATATTTTGCCCTGAATCATACTTTTGACAACGATACCTTATCTATATATAATGAGCAGTTAAATAGTTTTGGACAATCTATCTTTGAAAAACGAAAAGATTTCCTCGAACAATTTATACCTATATTTAATATACATCATCAGTCAATAACCGGTTCTGAAGAAACAGTTCAATTGGTTTATGAAAGTCATTTATATGAAAAAGACTTACTGACCCTTTTACAGGAAAACATTAATAAGGACCGAGCGTTACATTATACAAGTGTCGGAATCCATAAAGACGATTTGTCTTTTGAAATTGATTCTCATCCTATAAAAAAATTCGGCTCTCAGGGGCAGCAAAAATCCTTTCTGATTGCTTTGAAATTGGCTCAATTTGAATTTTTAAAAAAACAAAGTGGTGTAAAACCTTTATTGCTTTTTGATGATATTTTTGATAAACTAGATGAAACCCGCGTTTCAAAAATCATTGAAATGGTAAACAGCGAAACTTTTGGTCAGCTTTTTATTTCGGATACTCATCCGGAACGTACGGAAGCAATTGTGAAATCGACGCATCAAAGTTATAAGATATTCAATTTGTAAGTTTTTGTTTCAGGTTTCAAGTTTCAAGTTTCATTACTAAATTGATTTTACCATTCTGTTATGAATTAAAAAATGAAAAATCATTACTTTAGCAATACTTTTATTCTTAAAATTCAATATGATGAAATTTCCCAAAATTTTATTGCTTATAGTTTCAATTCTCCTATTCTCATGCAATGATCAAAAAGCAAAACCTTTTGAATCGATTGCACCGAAAGAATTTGCAGATAAAATCAAAACAACTGAAAACCCTCAAATTTTAGATGTTAGAACTCCGGAAGAATTCGGATCTGAACATATTGATAATGCAGTAAATGTGAATTGGAATAGTGATGATTTTGCAACGAAAGCCGAATCATACGACAAATCAAAACCTGTTTTTGTTTATTGTTTAAGTGGAGGAAGAAGCAAAAAAGCCGCGTCAAAACTGCAGGAATTAGGATTTACAACCATTTATGAATTAGATGGCGGTATCATGAACTGGAAAGAAGAAGGGCTTTCCAAAAACCAAACTGCTGAAACTGGAATGACAATGAATGATTTCAACGATTTATTAAATACAGACAAAAAAGTACTGGTTGATTTTTATGCCGAATGGTGCGGACCTTGTAAACAAATGGAACCGTACATTTTGAAAATACAAAAAGAAATGGCTGACAAAGTTGTTGTTGTCCGAATTGATGTTGATAAGAACAAAACTTTGGCAGAAACAATGAAAATCACTTCCCTCCCAACTATTTTGATATACGAAAATAAAGCTGTACAAAAAACCTTAATAGGCTTGACGACTGAACAAAACTTAAAAGAACAACTGCAATAACACAGAAATATGCTAACGAAAGAATCATTGCAATTTTTAGACGATTTAAAAAAGAACAACAATAGAGACTGGTTTCAGGACAATAAAAAACGATACGAGATTTTCAAAAAAGACTATCATCAATTGGTTAGTGATTTTCTGGATGCTATGAAACCACTTGATCCTTCTTTGGAATTATTAGAAGTGAAAAACTGTACTTTCCGAATCAATCGCGACATTCGATTTTCTAAAGACAAATCGCCTTATAAAGCGCATTTAGGCGTTTGGATGTCTACAGGAGCCAAAGGCGCAAATCGAGCTGGATATTATGTTCATATTGAAAAAGGTGCCAGTTTTATTGCGGGCGGATTTTATTCACCTGAATCTGAAGACTTGAAAAAAGTCCGAAAAGAAATTGCCTTTTTTCATGATGATTTAGAAGCGATTTTAGCTGACAAAAATTTCAAAAAAGAGTTTGGAAGTTTAGATATAAACGAAACCAATTCACTTAAAAGCATGCCTCGTGGTTACGAAAAAGACCATCCGGCAATTGCCTTTTTAAAATTGAAAAGTTTTACGGCAACTCAAAAATACGATATTACTGAAGTGACTCAAAAAGATTTCGTTGCCAAAATGAGCAAGAAATTAATTGCATTAAAACCATTAAACGAATTTATTAATCGTGCTTTAGACACCGATGAATTTTAGAAATAATAAAGTTTTGCCACAGATTTCACAGATTCCAACAGATTAAAAAATCCTTTAAAAATCTTTTAATCTGTGGCAAAAAATTTAAGTTTGCCGAATGAAAAAAAGAAAAATACTTTTTCTGGGAGAATCGTATCGTGCTGATGCTATTACATGGATGAAAGGTTTGAAAGAATTTGGCGATTTTGAAATCTGTACATGGGAACTTCAGACACCAAACAATTCAAAACTCAACCGATTCAAACGTATTTTAGAATATGCTTTCTCCCCTATTTCTATTCGAAAAACTATCCGACGTGAAAAACCGGATATGATTATTGCTGAAAGAACAACCAGTTATGGATTTCTTGCAGCGATTTCTGGAATGCATCCAATTGCGATTGCACAACAAGGCCGAACTGATTTATGGCCTGAAGGCTCTGTTTTATTGCCTTTCAAAAAGATCATCCAAAAACATGCCTTCAAAAAAGCAGACTTAATTCACGCCTGGGGCCCTGTAATGACGATTTCGATGAAGGAAATTGGTGTTGATATGACTAAAGTTTTGGTTATCCCGAAAGGTATTGATTTGACGCTTTTTTCTCCTTCTATAAACAATTCAAATAAAATTGAAGCGATTGTAACCCGTTCTTTACAACCAGAATATCGTCATGATTCTATTTTGAAAGCTTTTGCAGTTTTATATCAAAAAGGAATTGATTTCAAATTGACTATTGTGGGCGACGGAACCAGATTACAATTTTTGAAAGATTTAACAAAAGAACTACAGATCGAAAACAAAGTGATTTTTACAGGAAGAATTCCGAATACAGAACTTCCTAAATTATTACAACAATCGAATATTTATATCAGCATGCCCATTACTGAAGGTGTTTCAGCTTCTTTGTTCGAAGCTATGGGCTGCAATTGTTATCCGATAGTTTCTGATATTCCAGGAAATCAAAGCTGGATTAAACATCGCGAAAACGGGCAATTAATTGAAATCGATAATATCGAAATGTTGGCCGAAGAATTGATTTGGTCTTTTGAAAATAGTGAATCTCGAAACAATGCTATTTTACAGAACCGAAAGTTTGTAGAGGAGAATGCGAATTATGAGATTAATATGAAGATTATTTCGGACAAATATCATCAGCTGTTGGATTTGCGTAAAATTTAACCGCAATGAACGCAAGGGATTACGCCATGAACGCTAAGCTTTATGCTCTTCGCGGTAAAAATCATCACCGCGGATAAGCCAAAGAAACTTTTTGTTTAAATTCATCATAAAGAACATAATGAAAACTTTCCTTTTCCCGAACAAGAAATAATTCACCATAACCTTCTTTTTTTGAAAACAGAATTTTACAATTTGACAAATCAATCAGCTTTCTGTTATCAATGCAATTTTTCACAATATCTTCGGGCGTATTTGCTTTTGTAGTTTCCCATGAATAATCATAAGATTTCCAATTTTCATCAAAAGTATTAAGCATTTCAGTGTATAGCATTTTATCTTTATCATCCTGTAAAACACCATTACTTTTAATTAATCGAACTGAATTTCTTTCTTTATAAATATAAAAGATCCCTAGATCTATATTCGAATCTGCTTCTAAATTATCCTCTTTATTTAAACTACTATAAGAAGTTTTCATTAAAATAAAACGAATATGATAGTCATCAATTAATATAAAGTGTCCTAAAGCATTCCGGGAAGTATCGTTCCCACATTCAGGTATATTTCTGCTTAAAAATGTCCCATCATGATTTAAAACTAACATATAACCCCAACGGTTTTCTCCCATCCTAACCATAGAATATTCATTAAGATCACGAATTCCAATTATATTATTAATTCTCCACGTATCAAACATATTCGTTTGAGCATTCGAAAAAAATATATTCAGAAACAAAAAAAAGAAAAATGAGCCGTTTCTAATTGATTTCGACATAACTACATCTTTTATGATTAATTCAAACTTACAAAAAGAAAATCTAAAAAATCAAATCGCAACTTTTCCTGAATCTCAAAACAGGAATTGTAATTTCAAATAAAAACAAAACAACTTTAATAAGATATTACACTATTTATTTTAGATTTGCCTTCATTTAAAACCAATGAATGGAAGATTTAATAAATGAATCCTATGAATTCGAGCAGGTAGACGGTAATCCTTTGCATACTAAATATGATTTTGTAAGTAAAGGGGAAAGAGAAATTCCTAAAAGAATAGCCATAATCAAATATCCACAACCTGGTTTAGAGCGATATTATAATTTAGGATTCGGTAATATCTTTATTGATGAAAATGGCTTAGAATCTATTTCTGATATGTCAAGAGAAAATAATAAAGATGGCAAAAAAGTTTTAAAAACGGTTTTTACTTCTGCGTTGGATTTTTTATCAACCTCTCCTAATTCAATTTTAACCATTTTCGGAAATACCTCAGCCAAACATAGATTATACAAAATGGGATTGAATAATAATTTAGCTTCTATTGAAAGTTGTTTTATTATAAAAGGAGGAATAATTAGTGATTTAAAAATCATTGAAAATGCAGAAACCGGAAAGCAACCAAATTCAATTATTAATATTGATAAAATTGAATATCAGGCATATGACCCTAATAAAAGCAGAGCCTATAATTTCATAACATTTGAGATTAAAGACGAGTTCAAATAATTTTTTATACCTTTGTATTATTAAAATGATGTTGTTATGAAAAATATAATTAAAGATATTTTAGACAAATCTGAGAAAAAAACTGCTGTATCTTATAAAGACAAAGAAAGCAGAGTGTCTTTTGATGAAACTTTTGGAAAACAGAAAATGGAAATTGCCTCTAAAATTATTGCAGACAATTCAATATCTCTTTCTAAAAAACTAGCTACAAAATAAAATTCCACAAATATCTATACAAAGGCCTTCAAATTTGAAGGCTTTTTTATTTAGTATTAAGAAAAATCTCTTCGTAACTTTTATTCCATCTCAACGACATACTCTAAAAGGAGTTGTTTAATTTAATCTAAAACAGAGATGAATAATAGAAGAAACTGGTTAAAACAAATAAGTTTAGGCACTGTAGCATTGGGATTTTATAATTTTGAAGCATTTGCAAAACCTGCTGAAGAATATATTTTACCTGATTTAGACAATTCTCCCATAACACTTCGGTCAAATGAAAATCCTTATGGTCCTTCTCCGTTAGCTCGTGCTGCAATGGCAAAAAGCGTCAATAGCAGCAATCGATATGGATGGGATCTTTCTTCGGAATTAATAACGCAGATTGCCAAAAAGAATACAGTTTCAGACAATAATATTCTGCTAGGCGCAGGTTCAACAGAAATTTTAGATTTAGTACTCCAATATACCGCTTTAAAAAAAGGTAATTTTATATTGGCCGAAACCACATTCGACTACTGGACCGCCCCTTATGAAAAACTAGGTCTTAAGAAAATTACTATTCCTTTAACTAAAGACAAAAAGCACGACTTAACAGCTATGTTAAAGGCTATCGATTCAGATACCAAAATGATTTACATCTGCAATCCTAATAACCCAACAGGAACAATATGCAGCAGACAAGAATTAGAATCCTTTATAAAAGAAGCGACAAAAAAAGCCATTGTATTTGTTGATGAAGCCTATATTGATTTTACAAAAGAACAATCATTAAGCGATTTGGTTATCGAAAATAAAAATTTGATTATTACCAAAACTTTTTCGAAAATGTACGGTTTAGCTGGTGCCCGCGTTGGCTATGCTATTGCACATTCTGCTACTATTGAAGAACTTGATAGCGTAAGATCATCTCAAAATATGGCTGTTAGTGTGGTGTCGACGGCAGCAGCAATAGCCTCTTTAAATGATGAAAAGTTTGTTCAGCAAGTATATGCATCAAATCAGGAAGTAAAAAAATACACCATAGATCAACTTACTCTTCTCAACTTAGCCTGCATTCCATCGTATTCTAATTTTGTTTATTTTTCTTTAGACAATTATAAAAAAGATTATTTCAAACAACTGGAAGACCATAAAATACAAGGAACAAAAATTTATGAAGAAAACGGAAAATGGACCCGAATTACGATAGGAACAATGAAAGAAATGCAACGATTTATTACAGCTATAAAATAAAAAGCATGCTTAAATAGCCAATTTCCTTTTGATGAATTTCTAATCTGTTATTTTACAGAAATGGAGTTCAAATAAATTATAATCCTTACTTTTGAGCTCAGAATTATCCCGAAGTTTCGGGATCAAAAAAAGCCTCTATTTATGGAAATCCAATCCAATTTTTCTTTAAAAAACTATAATACTTTTGGTATTGAAGCCAAAGCCAAACAATTTGTTGCAGTACATTCGGTTGCTGAATTAAAAACAATTTTAGAAGAAAACAAAAACGAGAAAAAATTTGTTTTAGGCGGAGGAAGCAATATGCTTTTAACCAAAGATATTGACGCTTTGGTCATTCATATTGATTTAAAAGGCAAAGAAATCATTAAAGAAGATGAAGATTTTGTTTGGGTTGAAAGTCAGGCTGGCGAAACCTGGCACGACTTTGTACTTTGGACAATTGACAATAATTTTGGCGGTTTAGAAAATATGTCTCTGATTCCGGGAAATGTTGGTACAACTCCCGTTCAGAATATTGGTGCTTACGGAACCGAAATAAAAGACACTTTTGTTTCTTGCGAAGCGATAAATATTGAATCTCGGGAAATAAAAACATTCACCAATACTGAATGTAATTTTGGGTACCGGGAAAGTATTTTCAAAAATGAAATTAAGGATCAATACATTATTACATCTGTAATTTACAAATTGACGAAACACAATCATAAAATCAATACTTCTTACGGAGACATTACGGCTGAATTAGCTAAGAACAATGTTGTTACTCCAACTTTAAAAGATGTAAGCAATGCTGTAATCGCGATCAGACAAAGCAAATTACCAGATCCAAAAGAATTGGGAAATAGCGGAAGTTTCTTTAAAAATCCAATTTTATTGAAATCTGATTTCGAAAAGATTCATCAAAAGTTTCCTGAAATGAAATATTACGAAGTTTCTGAAACAGAAGTTAAAGTTCCGGCTGGTTGGTTAATTGAACAAGCAGGTTTTAAAGGAAAACGTTTTGGTGATGCCGGAGTTCATAAAAATCAGGCGTTGGTTTTAGTAAATTATGGAAATGCGACAGGACAGGAAATTTTAGCAGTGTCAAGAGATGTTCAAAAAACTGTTTTTGAGACTTTCGGAATTCATATTGAAGCGGAAGTTAATGTTATATAAAAATATCTTGCCACGACCCGACCGAAGGGAACGGACGAAGTAATTGCACTAATTAATTGGTGGAAATTATTGTAATTCGTGGCAAAAATATCAATCTTTTCTTTTAAAATGACAGAAAATATTTCCATAAAAACTGCAAATCCTAATGATGAAAAAGTTTTGGCAATTATCGAAGAATTGTCAACAAATCTTTATCTTCGTTTTGGAAGTGATGGGAAGAATTCTTTTACCGATTGGGAATACAATAATTCAAAGTATGTTTTTGCTGTTGCCGAAATTAACAATGAAATTGTAGGCTGCGGAGCGATCAGACCAATTTCTGAAAGTATTGGAGAAGTAAAACGAATGTATTCTAAATATCCACGAAAGAAAATCGGACAAACCATTTTAGCATATTTGGAAGATATAGCCTTAAAAAGTGGATACACAAAATTGATTTTAGAAACACGCATAAAAAACAGTGAAGCAACGCAGTTTTACGAAAGAAAAGGTTATAAAGTAATTCCGAATTACGGAAAATATATAGATCGCCCGGAAGCCATTTGTTTCGGAAAATCTTTAAAATAAACTCATAAAATGTATACACCTGAAATATACAAAAACGAAGACCCGGAATCGATCAGAGCTTTTTTAAAAGAAAATAGTTTTGGGATCCTGATCAATCAAACAAGCGGAAAATTATGTGCTACCCATATTCCGATAGAACTTGAAATCAATTCTGATGGAAAAGAAATTCTGCACGGACATATTTCAAAATTGAATCCACAAGCAGAAGGTTTTACAGAAAACGATCAGGTTTTGGCTATTTTTACAGGACCACACAGTTATATTTCTCCGTCTTGGTATGATCATGAAAATGTACCGACATGGAATTACATAGCTGTACATGTTTATGGGAGAATTAAAATTGTAGATGAAGCCGCTTCAATTGAACAACTAAAAAAATTGGTTGATAAGTACGAAGCTAATTCAGAAAATCCGATTCGTGTTGAGGATTTATCAGCAAAAACAATGCGTGAAGCCAGAGGAATCTTTGGTTTTGAGATAGAAATCGATGAAATTCAGGCGACCAAAAAACTATCTCAAAACCGTGACGACCACAATTACAAAAATATAATTTCAGAATTAGAAAAAACAGAAAACCCTCAGTCTATTGCTGTTGCAAAAGAAATGTCAAAATGCCGAAAGTAAATCGGTTTTAGGCATTGAAAATTAGGAATTCATAAGTACATTTGCACGCGCAAGATTCAAAAATTAAAAGACATTAAAATCAGATGCTTATAACTTTATTTTACTTCTTTATTGCTATTGTTTTTATTCAGGTTTTTTACTACTTAGGTATTTTTGGGAAATTTGCTTTTAGTAAACCACAAGAAATTGCACACAAAAAGCTTCCGGTTTCTGTAATTGTCTGTGCTAAAAATGAAGAAGAAAATGTAAAAAAGTTTATTCCTTTATTAGCAGAACAAGACTATCCTGATTTTGAAATTGTATTAATTGATGATGCTTCAAGTGACGAAACTTTAGAAGTTTTTGAAGAATTCGAAAAACAATATTCCAACATCCGCCTGGTAAAAGTGCAAAATAACGAGGCTTTTTGGGGAAATAAAAAATATGCGTTAACTTTAGGAATCAAAGCTTCAAAAAAAGAATATCTTTTATTTACTGATGCTGATTGTTATCCAAATTCAAAAGATTGGATTACCGCAATGACTTCGCAATTCACTATGAATAAAACGATTGTTTTAGGATATGGTGGCTATGAAAAAATCGAGCGTTCGTTATTAAATAAAATTATTCGTTTTGAAACTGTTTTAACAGCCGTACAATATTTTTCATGGGCTAAAATTGGGGCTCCATATATGGGAGTTGGAAGAAATTTGGCTTATAAAAAGGACGAGTTCTTTAATGTAAACGGCTTTATAGACCACATTCAGGTTCGTTCGGGCGATGATGATTTATTTATTAATCAGGCCGCGAACAAAAGCAACAGTACCATTTCATACAATCCTGAAAGTTTTACCTATTCTAAACCAAAGGAATCCTATAAAGAATGGTTTACACAAAAAAGAAGACATGTTTCTACTGCGGAATATTATAAGTTTTTTGATAAAATGCAATTAGGTCTTTTTTATACCTCACAATTATTCTTCTTTTTATTAGTTATACTCTTACTTGCTTTCCAATTTCAATGGATTGCTGTACTGGCAATATTAGCTACTCGTTACACAGTTGCATGGACCGTAATTGGATTTTCTGCTGGAAAATTAAAAGAAAATGATCTTAAAATATGGTTTCCCGTGGTAGAGATGGTGCTTATATTCACACAAATTAATATCTTTATAACTAATCTCTTTTCAAAACCTGTACATTGGAAATAAATTCTAAAATAGAAAAAGCAAAAAAAGGCGACCAGATTGCCTTTACTTTTTTATTAGATTTTTATTGGAATGAAGTGTATGGCTTTATGCTAAAACGCACTGAAAACGAAACCATTGCTGAAGATATTACAATTGAAACTTTCTCAAAAGCTTTCGACAAAATTGCTACTTACAACTCAGAATTTCAATTCAATACCTGGTTAATTGCGATCGCAAAAAATGTCTATATTGATTTATTGCGTAAAAAGAAAACCAATCTTTTTATCGAAATTACCGATTCTGAAGATCAACAGGCCTACAATATTGCCGACCCTACTCCATCTGCAGAAGATGCATTAATTAAAGAGCAAAATCTATCCCGATTGCTTTTATGCATCAAAGAATTAAAGCCCCATTATCAGGAAGTCATTCAATTGCGTTATTTTCAGGAAATGACGTATCAGGAAATTGCGCTAAAGATAAATGAGCCTTTAAGCAATGTAAAAGTAAAACTTCTTCGTGCTAAGAAATTATTAGCCGAAATCATCGAACGTAACAGATAATTTATTATCTTTAGATAAAGAATAAAATATTTTAGCATTTTTTCTTAAAACAATAAATTATTCACACACTAAAACAACAATACCTGCGTTGTTGCTAAAACCAAAACCTTACTGCTTATGATTTAATGTTACTTAACCTTAAAATCCATTAAACATGTCTAAATCAAACATCTACGAAACCAATTGGACCGACCTTGTTTTCGAAAACAAAAACAAAGAGTACGGCGCGTATCAATTACGCCAAGAGAATGCAAAAACCACAGTAACAGCGCTTTTTATGGGATTGCTATTATTGGCAAGTCTGGGAGCCGCGTCGATGTTGATTAGTAAATTAGGAACACAGGGCGTGATAGAAACGGAGCCTATTATTGAAGAACCGTTAGTTGTTACACAGTTTGACAATACTCCTGTAGTTCCAAAAACACCAGAAACAATTGCGCCTCCACAACAAAGTGCGCCAGCTGCTCCGGCAACAGATCTGTCTCAATTATCAAATCCGGTTATTGTGACTCCTGATCAGGCTGTAGACAACATTGCAACTAATAAGGAAAACACGGCAGTTGTTGACAATGCTTCAATAGGAACTGGTACAGTAGTAAACGCTTTGCCCACAACTGGTGGCAACGGTACCGGTACAGAGATTGCACCAGCAACTAATGAACCTGTAAATGCAGCAGTATTAGATAAAATGCCAGAATTTCCTGGAGGAATGGCTAAATTTTACACTTATGTTGGAAACAATTTTCAAAAACCAGAATTGGATGCTGAAAAAACACTTAGAGTATATGTTTCTTTTGTAATTGAAAGAGACGGTTCAATTACGGATATAACTGTATTAAAGGATCCGGGATATGGTTTAGGAAAAGAAGCTATCAGAGTTTTGAAATCAATAAAAGCAAAATGGACTCCTGGAATATTAAATGGAAAAACAGTGAGAACAGCATATAATCTTCCGATAACTATTAAAACGGAAGTAGAATAAAAAAATAGAAAAAGCAGAACTTAGGTTCTGCTTTTTTTTGTTCTCTTCTTACCATCATAAAGATTTCGCTTTACCTCAAAATAAATCTCACACTTTTTTAATTTTAATTACTTTTACATTCATAAAAGAAAAGCATTTTATTAAAATTAAAAACTAAAAAATGGGAATATTTTCAGCACTTCTTGGAAATGCAGGTTCTGTAAGTCAGGAAGATTTACTAAAAAACTACGGACAACTTTTAACGGATAATGAATCAATTGAAATGGGTTTCAAATTGATTCGTGATACTTTTATTTTCACTAATAAAAGATTAATTCTTGTTGATGTTCAGGGAATCACGGGAAGTAAAACAGAATATAAATCGATTGCTTACAAAAGCATTACGAGATTTAGCATAGAAACGGCAGGAACTTTTGATTTGGATGCCGAATTAAAAATTTGGGTTTCCAGCGAATTACAACCAAGCATTGTAAAACAATTTACGAAATCTGTAAATGTTTATGAGGTTCAAAAAGTATTAGCACATCACGTTTTAGGCTAATCATAAAAATAAAAAACCCGACAAATTTTAAAAAATCTGTCGGGTTTTGCTTTTGTAAAAGAAATTGTTATTTCTTTTTAGTTGTTGTTTTCTTTGTAACTGCTTTTTTAGCCGGAACCGGAACTGTATTCACAATTTTTTGCTGTACATATGGTTTATATAAACCATCTTTTTCTGCTCTCTTTTTAGCATCCTCGGCTCTTTGTTTTGAATCTGGATGTGAACTCATCATTTGATCAATAAAAGAAGCTTGTGATCCTTCGCTCATTTTAGCTAAGATTCTAAACGCAGATTCTTCGGCATTTACATTATAACCATTCTTTTTCATGAAATTATAGGCAAACAAATCAGCTTCTGCTTCTTGCTTACGGCTAAATTTACTATCAATAATAGCACTTCCTATTTTTCCTAACTGACTATCTGTAACTGTAGCAACAGTTGTTGATTGTGAAGCTGCGGCATCCATTAAAGCTTCTTTTTTGTAAGCCGCTTTTATAGCATCTTGTGAATCATGATTAGCAACGTGACCAATTTCATGACCAATCACAGCAAGTAGCTCATTATCATCCATAATATCCATTAATCCTGAATATACGCGAACACTTCCGTCAGCAGTAGCGAAAGCATTTACCTCTTTTAATTTATATACTTTATAATTCAATGTATAATCTTCGCCAGCGGTGTATTTTCCAAAAACTCTGTTCAATCTTAAAGTATACCCATCTGTTGCAGCTGCTATTTCGTTTTCCTTATCCAATTTCTCTACTGCTGCCTTAGATAATGCAGCAGCATCAGCATTACTAAATGTAAAACCGCTAACCCCTTTTTGAACAGCACCAATTGCTTTTTCTCCAAAATTAATTTGCGCATTGATTTTAGTAAAACCAAAAGTGGCAAATAAAACTCCTAATACAATAAATTTCTTTTTCATCTTTCTTTTTATTTCAATTTAACAACAAATATACTACACGGCTGGTATTATATTATTCTTTTCAGGACTGTTTTTTAACAAAGAAAGATATAAATTTTAAATAAGGGAAAGCCCATTCGATTATAAATAATTATTCTGCAAACCCCACTAAATAAACAAACCCTTAAATTTTAAAGTGTTACGGGATATAAAAAACAACTATTTAACATTTCTAATAAATAATCATCAAATTACTTTCAGAGAATCATAACAATACCCTTTCAAATTAACCCATAAACAAATCCACAAATAAACAACAATGCGTATCTTTGTGCTTTGAATTTTGATATATGGAAACAGTCATTGAAAATATACCAACTGGAAAACCTAAATGGTTAAAAGTCAAACTTCCAATTGGACAAAAATATACTGAACTTCGTGGTTTAGTTGACAAATACAGCTTAAACACAATTTGCACCTCGGGAAGTTGCCCAAATATGGGAGAATGTTGGGGTGAAGGGACGGCCACTTTTATGATCTTAGGAAATGTTTGTACTCGTTCTTGTGGATTTTGTGGAGTAAAAACAGGCAGACCAGAGACGGTAGATTGGGACGAACCTGAAAAAGTAGCCCGTTCTATTAAAATCATGAACATTAAACATGCGGTAATTACAAGTGTTGACAGGGATGATTTAAAAGATGGCGGATCAATTATCTGGATTGAAACTGTAAAGGCAATCCGCAGAATGAACCCAAACACTACGCTTGAAACTTTAATTCCGGATTTTCAGGGAATCGAAAGAAATCTTGACAGAATTGTAGAAGCAAATCCTGAAGTAGTTTCGCATAATGTTGAAACGGTACGTCGTTTAACTCGTGAAGTCCGTATTCAGGCAAAATACGACCGTAGTTTAGAAGTTTTGCGCTATTTAAAAGAAAAAGGAATAAACAGAACTAAATCCGGAATCATGCTTGGCCTTGGCGAAACTGAAGAAGAAGTGTTTCAAACCATGACTGATTTACGCAATGCAAATGTAGATGTTGTTACCATTGGTCAATACCTACAACCAAGTAAAAAACACTTACCTGTAAAAGAATTCATAACCCCGGATCAATTTGCCAAATATGAAAAATTTGGTCTTGAATTAGGTTTCCGTCACGTTGAAAGCGGACCTTTGGTTCGTTCTTCATATAAAGCACAAAAACATATTTTATAAAAAAGGTGAATCGTTTATTTGATTAATCGTCAACCGATTAATCAAATAAACGATTAAACAAATAAACAACTCGTTTGAAAACTAGAATTGCCATAAATGGTTTTGGAAGAATTGGAAGAAATTTATTCCGCCTTCTAATAAACCATCCAGAAATTGAAGTAGTTGCGATTAATGATATTGCTGATAATAAAACCATGTCGCATTTGATAAAATACGACAGTATACATGGAGTTTTACCTTTTAAAGTAAGTCACGACGAAGAAGGTATTATTGTTGACGGAAAACATTTTTTGTTTTTTCATGAAAAAAGTATTTCAAATTTAGACTGGAGAAGTCATTCTATTGATTTTGTAGTCGAATCAACTGGAAAATACAAAACGCATGAAGAATTAAACGCACATATCGAAGCTGGAGCAAAAAGAGTAATTCTTTCAGCACCATCAGAAGTTGATACAATAAAAACAGTAGTTTTAGGAGTAAATGAAAATATTTTAGACGGACAGGAACTAATCGTTTCGAATGCAAGTTGCACGACAAATAACGCTGCTCCGATGATAAAAATCATTGAAGAGTTGTGCGGAATCGAACAAGCATATATTACAACGATACATTCTTACACAACCGACCAAAGCCTTCATGACCAGCCACATAAGGACTTACGCAGGGCGAGAGGTGCAAGTCAGTCAATTGTTCCAACAACTACAGGTGCAGCTAAGGCATTAACAAAAATTTTCCCTAAATTGCATCAAAAAATCGGAGGTTGTGGTATTCGTGTACCAGTTCCAGATGGTTCATTGACAGACATTACGTTTAATGTAAAACGTGCTGTTACGATAGAAGAAATTAATAAAGCATTTGAAGAAGCCTCAAAAACAAATTTAAAAGGAATATTAGATTATACAGAAGATCCTATTGTTTCTGTTGATGTAATTGGTAATACGCATTCGTGTTTGTTTGATGCACAACTTACTTCCGTAATTGACAAAATGGTAAAAGTTGTGGGTTGGTACGATAACGAAATTGGGTATTCATCAAGATTAATAGATTTGATTTTACTGATAAGGAAAACATAAATTCATTGTAAAAGCATTGCCATACATGAAATACCACCTTCTTATTCTTGTTTGTTTTTTAAATTCATTTTTGTATTCTCAAACTCAAAAGAAGAATACAGATAGCATTTCCTATTATAATAAATTAGCAAACTCAAATCTGGATAAGAAAAAATACAATCAGGCTATTTTTTATACCAAAAAATCAATCGATTTCTGTCAAACAAGTGGTCAGGGCGAAGATTTAGCCAATCAAACTTTCAAGCTCGGGAAAATTTTCTATAATCAGCAGAAGTATAATGAAGCCCTAAAAAACTTTCATAAAAGCGTTTCTTTATTTGACAAAGTAAAACCAACCTGCACAAAGGTTTTGGCTTTAAATTACATTGGCGCCAGTAATTCTGCAAAGGGAAATTATGATGTTGCCAATGTTTACTATCAAAAAGCAGATAATTTACTGAAACAACTCAAACTTATTGACCATGCTGAGATTTTAAATTACCAAAAAGCAATGGCATTAAAAGCCGGCAAAAATTTATCTCTTGCCGCAAAAACTTTCCAAAAAATAGTAAAGAAACCAGACAATACGAAAATCCTTAAAACTAAAACGGATTCTTATTATCAACTCGGATTAATTGAAACACAACTTAAACGAAATGACTCGGCTCTCGTATATTTTGACAACGCCTTAGATTATAGTATCAAAAACAATAATCTGGTTCAAAAATCAAAGATCATTTTAGCCATAAGTCAATATTATAAAAAAAACAGAAACTTTGACCTTGCCTACTCATATCTTGACGAACATTACCAAATCGAGAATTACATTTTAAAATTAAAAAATGCCAAACTAGATTTTAATGAGTACGAAAAGTTCAAAAAAACACAATCAATAAACAACACGCTTAAACGTGAAAGCGAAGAAAAAATACAATTAAAAACCTATCGCTATTCTAAATTGGTTAGTATCCTGGCAATTGCTTTGATTTCAATTTTATCTCTCTTAAGTCTGGCTTTATATAAAAACAATATTATTCGAAATCAGAATAACTTACTTTTAAGAGAAAAAAACAAAGAACTTATTCTTGCTAAAAATAAAGCAGAAAAAGCATCAAAAGCCAGATCTGAATTTTTATCTACGGTAAGTCACGAACTGCGGACACCGCTGAACGCGATTAACGGAATAACACATTTACTACTCGAAGACAATCCTAAAAAAACTCAACTTAAATATTTAGAATCCTTAAAATTTTCAGGAAATTATCTTACTACTTTTATTAACGAAATTCTTGAAATTAATAAAATTGACTCTACTAAAGTGGAGATAGAAAACATAAGCTTTAACTTAAAAAAACTTTTATTCAATATTCAAGGCTCGCTAAAGGAACTGGCGACCGCCAATAAAAACTACTTTAATCTCGAAATCGACGAAACTATTCCGGACAATTTAATTGGAGACCCGACTAAATTATCTCAAATCATCCTAAACTTAATCGATAATGCTTTTAAGTTTACTCAAAACGGAAATGTAAATGTAATTGCAAAATTATTTGCTATTGAAGATGAAACTGCAACAGTTTATTTTGAAATTGTAGATACCGGCATTGGTATTCCTGAAGATAAATTGCAAACTGTTTTTGAAAGCTTCTCCCAAGGCTCTATTGAAGTAAATCGGAAATATGGCGGAACTGGTCTAGGTCTTACCATCGTAAAAAAATTAATCGAACTTTTAGGAGGTGAAATAAAACTAAAAAGTGAAGTTGGCAAAGGGTCTACATTTACTTTCAAATTAAACTTCAGCATTAACAGAGAACCTTTAGTAATGATTGCAGAAGCAAAACCATATAACGACAAACAATTAAAGCACAAATCAATTTTATTGATTGAAGACAACAAAATCAATCAGATGATTACGCGAAAAATGTTGGAAAACAAGGCTATTTGCTGCGAAATTCTCGACAATGGTGAAGAAGCTGTCGAGCTTTTAAAAGTCAAACATTTTGACATGGTTTTAATGGATGTTCATTTACCAGGCATTAACGGGACAACTGCAACAAAACTTATCAGGGAATTTGATAAAAACACTCCAATTATCGCTTTAACAGCTATTTCGCTTGACGAAAACAGAGATACGCTTTTATCTTTCGGAATGAATGATGTGATTACAAAACCTTTCGTCCCGGACGAATTCTATAGCATAATTGCTAAGTTTTTTGATTGAAACTAAATCACCAGATTTGCCTTTTCTGGCGCAATCCCTATTGTCGCAATAGAACCCGAATTAAACTTTAGGAAATCTGCTTCTACTCCATCAGAAAAAATAAGCCCATTGTTAGGCATAAATGATTCAATTATTAATTTTGAACGTTCTGTAATAATACCAATAGTTGTATCTGTTTGAGTTCTTTTACTTGCGAAAGGTTCTCTTACAGCAAACATTAACTGATTCTCTTTAAGCTTTGCATACTTTTTACCTGAATCTTTTTTTTCAATAAGTTTATTGATTCCGTGACTCATATTAAAAACAGAACTTAACCAACCTGTTGAGCCAGATTGAGTAGAAACTATAATTCCAGATGAAGAATGTTCTTCCGATGTATTGTTATAAGTTATTTTGTAACGAGCTGAAACGTGAGAAGTGGCTCCAATAAAAAGATCATTGAAAGCCAATAATCTTTGTCCATCATTTAGTTTAGCTTCTGCAAAAGAGGTCAATTTAGAATTATAATTATTACTCATAACTCCATCAATAGCTTTCAGAAAATTTTCATTGTTAAATGGCAACAAAACCCCGTCAAATCTTTCCTGATCGGGATTTACTGCAACAATTGGTATTTGTCGAACATATTTAGCTGTATTTGCAACTAATCCATCCTGTCCTACTGTAACAACTACTTGTTTTTCATTAAAAATAAAAGAAGGTAAGAAACTTCGTTCTACTATTTTATTTTTAACAATAGTTGATAAATTTCGTTGAACCTTCGAAAGAGAGTCGTGAAACATCTCATGTTCCCTTTCATAATCATTAAAATCTCCTCCTGAGCGTTCTATATAAAACTTAGCTTGTGCCTTTGTATTAAATCGTTCGATAAGAGATTCTAATCTGGTTTTATTTTTTATAATTATTGCATATTCAATGCTCATATCCTATCTTTTCTTATCATTCAATAAGCTATCCAATAATTCAGGACTTATATTTAAATTTCCAATTTTACCGGCATTTTCAGCTAATTCTCTAAAAGCAAGAGAAATATTAAATTTTGGATCAGAATTATTATTCAATGCTGTTAAAATTTTCCAATCTAAATTTTCATACGGCTTTAAAGTTGTTTCTAAGACATATCCTTGTGTTTCAGCTTCTTTTCTCTCATTTTCCGTTTTTTGCTCTAATAAAACTTTACGTTGGTTTTCGATTGCAATATCAGCCTGAACTTTCATTTCACGAAGTTTTAATTCATTTTCTGCTTTCTGTACCTCCGTTTCTGCCTGCTTTTCGGCAATTTGTTTGTTCTTTTCTTCAATTGCAATTTCGGTATTTAACTCACTTTCCTTAATCTTTCTCTCTTGTTCGACAGCAAAATTCCTACGTGCATAGATAGCGTGATCAGCTTCTTGCTGCAAACTTTCTCTGGTTTGAGTTTCTAGCGCACGTTCCATTTCAGGGCTAGCTTTGATTGCTAAAATATTGATACTTAAAACTTCAATACCAAGCATAATGATCGCATTAGAATTTAAAAGACCATCCGTAATATTAGTCTCAACTGATTTGGCAGAACGAATTGCTTCTTTCAAACCAAGTTGATGTATAAATGAAGAAGTTGCTGTTTGGGCTTCATTTACAATAGTTTGATTTAACTTTTCAGTATCATCTTTTTTATAAATACCGTTTCCATTTACTGTAAAATCTAAAACATCAGCTAATTGTTTTGGGTTACCAATTTTATAAGTAATTTGTCCCTGAATTGATACTGTTTGATAATCTTTTGTTGTTTCGTTAAAAATGAAGGGCAAATTATTACTTCCTATCGGCACAGCAGAAATCGAAGTGGTAGGAGAATAGTAAAAAAAGGAAAGTCCTCTTCCCTCTTTTGAAACTTGTCCATTTTTAAATTTAATAACATAAGTCATCGAATCAAACTTAATAAAATTTACTCCAAACATATTATTTTAGGGGCTTTAGTTAATATTTTACCAGAACACAATATCGTAATTTAATAAAACAATACACAAATTTATTTATGGCTTTTGACATACTCCAAAACAGTAGCATCAAAATTTTGTTGTTGATTAATAAAAGTGCTTTTTATAGGAAGATAATAAAGTTGTGAAACCAATTTAGAATCCTTTAAGCGAACATAATCTTTCTCTGTAGTAATTATTTTTTTATTCTTTGCTTTGCTTTGAATTTCATCCAAATCAGAATCAGAAAAATGATGGTGATCGGGATAAGTCAGGCATTCATCATTTTCATTTTTTAAGTATTCAAAAAACGGTCTTGGTTTTGCTATTCCGGCCAAAAGTATTTTTGTTTCTGATTTTATATCATTAACATTGATTTTTTCCTCTTTATTATAAATTGCATCATCATAATCTATAAAAGTAAAATAGATTTGTTGGGAACAATTTAGGTTCAATTTCAATCTGATTTCTTTCTGATTTTGATCCGATAAATCTTTTGGACATTTGGTTACCACAATAATACTGGCACGGTTTGCTCCACTTCTACTTTCACGTAAATTTCCGGTTGGCAGCATAAAATCATCTGCATACAAATCATCGTAAGAAGTCAGTAAAATATAAAATCCTGCTTTTACTTTTCGGTGCTGATAGGCGTCATCAAGTAAAATTATTTCTGGTTTTTCTTTTTGTGAAAGTAATTGTGTAATTCCGTTTGTTCGGTTTGCATCAACGGCCACCTGAATATTTGGGAATTTTTGATAGAACTGAAAAGGTTCATCACCAAGAATTTCAGCATTTGAAGTTGAATCAGCCAAAACAAAACCTTCAGATTTACGCTTATAACCACGGCTTAAAGTTGCTACATAATATTTGTCAGACAATAATCGAATAAGATATTCTATTTGAGGTGTTTTTCCGGTTCCGCCCACACTTAAATTTCCAACGGCAATTACCGGAATATCAAATGAAGTTGATTTTAAAATTCCTTTATCGAAAAGGAAATTTCTTATTGAAGTTATGAATCCGTATAAAACGGCAAATGGGAAAAGTATTTTTCGAAGTACATTCATTTTACGAAAGTATAATTTTTTTCGTTAATTTGTTTTAGGTTTTAAGTTACACGACAAGAAACCTGAAATCTGAAACAAAAAGAAGATGAAAATTAAAGAAATAATTGCAGTTCTCGAAGAAATGGCTCCTTTGGCTTACGCCGAAGATTTTGACAATGTCGGGCTTTTAGTTGGCGATTCAGAAACGGAAAGCACAGGAGTTTTGGTTTGTCACGATGCACTGGAGAATGTGATTGAAGAAGCCATTACTAAAAAATGTAATTTGGTAGTTTGCTTTCACCCTATTTTATTTTCCGGAATCAAAAAAATTACCGGCAAAAATTATGTCGAACGTGCGATTTTAAAAGCCATTAAAAATGACATAGCCATTTATGCTGTTCATACTGCTCTTGACAATCATTCGCAGGGTGTTAATAAAATATTCTGCGATATATTAGGATTGGAAAACACAATAGTTTTAATTCCGAAACAAAATTTCATACAAAAATTAGTGACTTATACCGTTCCTGATAATGCTCAAAAAGTGCGTCAGGCTCTATTTGATGCTGGCGCAGGAACAATTGGCAATTATGACAATTGCAGTTTTAATTCAAACGGAACCGGAACGTACAAAGGCAATTCTAAAAGCAATCCGGTCGTTGGAAAACGTCACCAATTAACCGAAACTGAAGAAATAAAAATTGAAGTTACTTTCGAGAAACATTTACAATCAAGAATATTAAAAGCACTTTTTGAAAATCACATATATGAAGAAGTAGCATATGAAATTTATGAACTTCAAAATTCACATCAAAATATTGGCCTGGGAATGATTGGAGAATTTGAAACTCCAATGAATGAAAAAGACTTTTTACTTTTTGTAAAAGATAAAATGATTGCCAAAGGAATTCGCCATTCTGCCTTTAACGGAAAAAAAATTAAGAAAGTGGCAGTATTGGGAGGTTCAGGAAGTTTTGCCATAAAAAATGCAATTCAGGCCGGAGTTGATGCTTTTTTGACTGCCGATTTAAAATACCATCAGTTTTATGAAGCAGAAAACAAGTTACTTTTAGCCGATATTGGTCATTTTGAGAGCGAACGCTATACAAAAAACTATATTGTTGATTATCTTCGAAAAAAAATCCTTAATTTTGCCATCATTTTATCAGAAGAAAATACAAATCCAGTTAAGTACTTATAGAATATGGCGAATACGAAAGAATTAAGTGTTGAGGACAAGTTAAGAGCAATATACGATTTACAGCTTATTGACTCTAGAATTGACGAAATCAGAAACGTAAGAGGAGAACTTCCTTTAGAAGTTGAAGATTTAGAAGATGAAGTTGCAGGTTTGAGCACTCGTTCAGAGAAACTGAAAAGTGAACTTGAAGTGATTGAGGATCTTATCAAAGCAAAGAAAAATGCTATTGATGAGCACAAAGAGGTTATCAAAAAATACACAAAACAACAAGAATCAGTTCGTAATAACAGAGAATTTAATTCTTTGACAAAAGAGGTTGAATTTCAGGAATTAGAAATTCAATTGGCTGAAAAGCAAATCAAAGAAATGAAAGCTTCTATCGAACATAAAAAAGAAGTTATTTCTAACTTAAAAGAAAAACTTGACGCAAAAAGTTCTCATTTAAAACATAAAAAATCTGAACTTGATGCAATTATGTCGGAGACTCAAAAAGAAGAAATCTTCTTATCTGAGAAATCTGCTGAGTTTTCAGGTCAAATTGAAGAAAGATTATTAGCTGCTTACAACAGAATCAGAAGCAGTGTTCGTAATGGTTTAGCTGTAGTATCTATCGAAAGAGGAGCATCTGCAGGATCATTCTTTACAATTCCACCTCAAACACAGGTTGAAATTGCTTCAAGAAAGAAAATCATCACTGATGAGCACTCTGGAAGAATTTTAGTTGACAGCGCATTAGCTGAAGAAGAAAAAGAAAAAATGGAACAATTGTTCTCTAAATTCTAATACTAGTCCCGATTTAATCGGGACTTTTTTTTGCTCATTATTTTTTGCCACAGATTAAAAAGATTAACACAGATTAAAAATCGCTCAAGTAGTGAGATAAAATCTTCAGGAATCTTTTTAATCTATGGCAAAACATTTTTCAGCAAGTTTAAAATGATATTTTTTACCTTTAGAAAAAATTAAGTTGTGGGAATTAAAAAAGGCATTCGTTTCATTACATTAAAATCGGTCGGACAATATATCAACTTCCTGAGTTACGTTCGTCCCCAAAAAGCGGTTGAACTTTCATACGCACTTTTTAGTCAGCCAAGAATTGGAAGACTTCAAAAAGACACTTTACCCAAAATTCTAAAAAATACAGAAACAGAAACGTTTCATCATAACGAGCATCATTTTCAAACGTATATCTGGAAAGGAAACGAAACCAGAATTCTTCTTGTTCACGGTTGGGAAAGCAACGCATCACGCTGGAAGAAAACCTTGCCACATCTTCAAAAATCCGGGAGCACTATAATTGCCATTGATGCGCCCGCGCACGGACAAAGCAGCGGAAAAGAGTTTAATGTTCCTCTTTATGCTGAATTTATCAATAAAGCGGTTGAGAAATATCAGCCTGAAATTATTATTGGCCACTCTATTGGCGGTGCGGCTTGTGTGTATCATCAGTATTTATTCCCAAATACCAGCATTAATAAAATGGTGATCCTGGGAGCTCCTTCAGAATTAAAAACTTTGATTGATAATTACATTTCAATGTTGAGTCTGAATACCAAAATGTTTTCGCTTTTAGAAAGCAAATTCATGAATCGATTCAATTTTAAACTTGAAGATTTCTCGGGCCAAAAATTTGCAGCTGAATTTAATGTTTCGGGTTTAATTGCACACGATACTTCAGACAAGATTGTTGCTTTTGAGGAAGGCAAAAAAATCGCCAGTAATTGGAAGAACAGTCAGTTTATAGAAACTAAAGGTTTGGGTCACGGAATGCATGACGATGAATTGTATGAGAAGGTTCTTGAATTTTTGTTTGCTGAAGGTTCTTAGCCACGAAGGCACTAAGACACTAAGGTTTTTCTAAATAACGATCTTAAAATTCTTAAGCAACTCCTTCTCTCCTTTTCCAGTAATTGTTATAGCTCGTGAATCTTTTGTTTTTCTGAGCCAGTCTTCGCTTATCATTTTATTTAATAATAATGAACCTATGGATCCTGCAATATGATTTCGTCTTTCACTCCAATCCAGGCATGGCTTTAAGAAGATTCTTTTTTGTTTTTGGACTTCTTCTAAATTAATTCCAAAATCTGAGAACCATTTTTCTCCTTCAGAAGAGATTTCAAAAATGCCGCTTTTTTCAATAATTATCTTTTGTTCCAATAAACTATCTGCCAGGGCCACACCTATTTTTCCTGCCAAATGGTCGTAGCAAGTTCGACAGTATTTTATTGGAGGATATTCTTCCGATTTCTTTTTTACAGAAACCTTAGATTTCGGAATAAGATTTGCCATCGCTTCAACGGCATAGGCAACTTCTTTATTCGAAAATCTGTAATATTTATGACGGCCTTGTTTTTCGACAGAAATCAAATCGGCCTCTAAAAGCTTTCCTAAATGCATGCTGATATTTTGTGCGGATGTTTCTACAGCAATCGCTAATTCGGTTGCGGTGAAGGCTCTTCCGTCTAATAAATTCCACAAAATTGAGGCACGGGTTGCATCCCCAATTAAGGTTGCTGTTTTTATAAATTGATCTTCCATTTTATTTTCATAGTTAAATACCGACTGAACTATTCAGTTGCAAAGTTAAATAACTTTGCTAAAAACAAAATGAAATGACCTCAAGTTTATTCCTTCAATCAGACATTCACGATCCATATTTCATATATAAATCAATGTTAGAAAAACATCCCATTTATTGGGATGAAACCAACAAAATATGGGCGATTTATTCTTACCAATATTGTGTTGAAATTCTGAAAAATACAAATACTCAAATTCCTGTTGTAAATCCAGATAACGAACAAAAGTTGAATGAATATGCTTTAAAAATTCTTGATAATTTAACCCGATTATCAAATGGAATTCAACATCAAGTCTCAAAAGAAATTGCGATTCAGCTATTTTCAAACATGAAATCAGTTGATATTAGCGAAATTGTTTCATCGTTAATCGAAAGAGATTTAATTCATACTAAAATCGACTGGGTTAATTCGGTTTGTAAAAAATTGCCGGTCCTTGTTCTTTTGAAAAGTTTTAGTTTTGAAGAAAATGATTGTGAATTTATTTCAAAGGAAATAGAATCTTTTGTCAAAATTATGCTTCCACGGAAAACGGAAGGTCAAGTAAAAGTGATTAATGAGAATTCAGCAAAATTCTATTTATTAGTTAAAAAATATCTTTCTTCATTATCATTTTACGATTCTTTATTAATCAAAATTTCAAATCAATATCATCTATCAGTAGAAGAAATTATTCCAATTATAGTCAGTAATTTTATCGGTTTGTGTATTCAGAGTTTTGATGCCGGCCGCGGAATTTTAAGCAATTCTTTATTACAAATTATTGAGCATAAAGCATTTTCGAATAGAACTGAAATAGAAAAGTTGGTTATTGAAACGCTGCGCTTTGACCCTCCCATTCATAATACAAGACGAATTGCAAATGAAGATTTCTACATCGGCGAAAGCCAAATTAAAAAAGGAAATTCGATATTAGTCGTTCTGGCTTCGGCTAATCGTGATTCTGAAAAGTTTGAAGATGCAATGAATTTTGACATTGAAAGAATAAACAACAATGAAAACCTCACTTTTGGAATTGGCGGTCATATGTGCCTGGCAAAATATTTTTCGATTCATTTGGCAACTGAAGCTTTATGGTTTCTTTTCCAAAGTCATAAAACCATTTTATTGTTAGAAAATCAAATTCAATACGAGCCACTTATAAATGCCAGATTACCAAAAGAGATCTGGATTCAATTCAATAATTAAAATAGAAATTATGATAGCTGTAATTTTTGAAGTTATTCCGAACGAAGGAAAAAAGGAAGAATATCTAGATATCGCTACAAGCTTGCGACCGGAACTGGATCATATCGAAGGATTTATATCGATAGAACGTTTTCAGAGTTTTAGCAATCCTGAAAAGGTTTTGTCTTTGTCTTTTTGGAAAGATGAGAAAAGTATTCAACAATGGAGAAATCTGGAAATGCATCGTCACGCACAATCAAAAGGACGAAATGAAATCTTTAAGGATTATCATTTGCGAATTGCGCATGTTGTTCGGGATTATGGAATGTTTGACAGGAAGGAGACGCCGCAAGACAGCGCAGGTTTTCATTCTTAAAAGGTTCAAAGATGCAGAGGTAAAAAGAGACAAAGGTTTTTTCTTTTGATACTTTTCTCCAGTTTTGTCATTCCGAGGAACGAGGAATCCCTGCAAGAAGCTCTACAAAGATTGGCGCTTTTCTGTGCGGAGTTTCTAGTGTGATCCTTCCTCCGTCAGGATGACAAGATTGTGGAGAATCTGAAATCTAAAGTCTGAAATCTAAAATTCTAAGAAGTACTGCAATCTAAAATCTAAAATCTGAAGTCTAAAATTTAAATTTTGCCTACTTTTGCAGTATGGAAGAGAATTTAAAACGTCTGAATAAATTTATTGGAGAAACTGGCTATTGTTCTCGTCGTGAGGCTGATAAATTAATTGAAGAAGGACGTGTAACGATAAATGGAGTTGTGCCTGAAATGGGGACCAAAGTTTCGCCAGATGATGAAATACGCATTGACGGAAAATTGATTGTGGAGAAACACGAAAAAATGGTTTATCTGGCTTTCAACAAACCGGTTGGAATTGAATGTACTACCAACTTAGAAGTTCGAAATAATATTGTTGATTATATTAATTACCCAAAACGTATTTTTCCGATTGGAAGATTGGATAAAGCCAGTGAGGGATTAATTTTTATGACCAATGATGGCGATATCGTAAACAAGATTTTGCGCGCCAGAAATAATCACGAAAAAGAATATACGGTGACGGTTAATAAACCAATCACGGATCGTTTTATACAAAGAATGGGAAATGGTGTTCCGATTTTGGATACCGTTACCAGAAAATGTAAAGTAGAACAAATCAGTAAATACACATTCAAAATTATTTTGACACAAGGTTTAAACCGTCAGATTCGTAGAATGACTGAATATCTGGGTTATGATGTAACGGCGTTGAAACGTATCCGAATTATAAATATTTCTTTGGATGTTCCTGTTGGACGTTATCGCGATTTGACGGATGATGAAATCAAAGAGTTAAATCATTTGATTGAACCATCAAGCAAAACCGAAGAAGCAAGTTTACCAAAAGCAGAAACTCCAAAACGAAGAACAGAATTTATATCAGAACACGATCCCCGATTTAAGAAAAAAGGAGATTATTAAATAAAAAACGGCCACTTAAAATTTTAAGTGGCCGTTTTTTATTTAATGCGGAAATTATAAAGTATTATTTTAATACCCGAAACTTACTCACGAAGTCTTTATACTTTTCGCTTAGAGTAACTTTAAAATTTCCTTTCAGGACAACCAGATTATCACTTAAAACAATTTCGATGATTTTATTTGAGTTCACAATATAATTGCGATGTGTCCTGATAAATTTTACCGGATCTAAAAGCTCCAGAATCTTGGTTAACGATATCAGAATTACAAATTTTTCAGTTTCTGTAATTATATTACAATATCTGTCTTCGACCTCGACATATGAAATATCTTCCGTTCTTACTTTTTTGAGCGCTTTATTTTTCTTTATAAAAAGATATTTATCACTCATTACCGCGTTTTGATTTTTGCCTGTAAAAACATTATTCTGTCCGTAGAATTTCTCAATCGCCATTTCCAGCGCGTACAAAAGTTCTAATTCGTTGTAAGGCTTTAATAAAAAACTAAAAGGACGAGTGAGTTTTGCCCTGTCGAAAATTTCGCGTTCTCTTGAGTTTGTTAAAAAAACAAAAGGCCGCAGCGCATCGGGAACCGTATTAAGCGTTTCTGCAAATGATATGCCGTCTGGTTTGCCATCTAAGTAAACATCTATAATAACAAGATCGACGACATTATTATAGAATAATAAAAGTGCCTCACTATAAGTAGTCGCAACGCCAACAACATTATAGTTATTCTCATTAAGCACTTTTAACAGCCTCTCACTTTCTGAGAGTGTATCTTCTATAACAAGTACATTAATATTATCCATGATTTTCAAACTTTGGTAATATTATAATAATCTTAGTTCCAACATTTTCTTCACTTTCTATTTCTAGTTTTCCACCATTTTTACGAATCAGGCTTTTACACAACTGCATTCCCAATCCGGTTCCTATTGTGTCATCATTTTTCTTTTTAGAGAGTAAAATAGTTTCTTTCAGAAGTTCTTCCTGCACCGACTTATTCATACCAATCCCAGTATCTTCAACAACCAAACAACAAAATTCTTCAGATGGAGTTCGACTGTAAATTGAAATTTTGCCGTTTTCTCTTGAAAATTTAATTGCATTGTCTAACAGATTTCTGATAATAATTTTCAACGAATCCAAATCTGCAAACACATACTCTTCAGTCGAGACATTGTTTTCAAAATTAATATTTTTGTTCAGCATCAGTGGCTTATAATTATATTCTACGTGCTGCACAATAGTAGCCAAATGAAGTGATTCCTGAAAAAAGTAAGCTTTTTTAGTTTGTAATAATGCCCAATTAAGCAAATTATCTAATAAATTATAAGCTCCATTGGCAATTGTACTATTATTATGTAGTAAGACGTCAAGCTCAGTAAAATTTTTATTCTCAAGATTTTCTATTAATTTATTATTACTCATTTTCAGTGCATTTACTGAAGATCGCAAATCATGGCTCACAATAGAAAACAATTTATCTTTTGTGGCATTCAGTTCATCCAGTTCATTTCTCTGGGCGAGAATAATTTTATTGTTTTTCGTTTTTTGTCGGTAAAAATAAACTCCGGTTCCAAACAAGACAAAAAGCAAAACCGAAGAAATGATAAAACCATTTCTTTCGGCTACTTTTACTTTATTTTCTGCTGCAAGTACATCAACTTCTTTTTGTTTTTGTTTTACGGCAAATTTCTTTTCAAGATCTGCAATTGCCCAGACTTTATTTTGATCGTTTAGCGAATCTTTCCAAGCTTCGTATTCTTTTCTGTAAACTAAAGCTAATGGGAAATTTTTTCTGTTTTCTTCTACAGCTGCCATATTTTTTGCAGCCATTCTTTTAATATCAAATGACTTTACTTTTTTTGATAAATGGTAAGCTTTTTCAAAATATGGTATAGCCTGATTATCTTTATATTGTACATAATACAAATTAGCAAGAAGCAGATACGATTCTACAAGTAACAAAGTATCATTTTGAACCTCTTGTAATTTGGAATTTTTAATTAAATAGGTTTCAGCTTTTTGAAATTTATTAAGATGTAAGTAACATGAACCAATATTCTGTAAAACATCGCTTTTTTTAAAATCATAAGTGCTTTCAGCTAATTTTTCAATGCTATTAAAATACCTTAAAGCAATTTCAAATTCATTTTGCTGTAATGCTATTTCTCCCAGAAAAAAGGTCACATTATGATAAAAAGTAAATTTTTCTGAAACCAATTTTAATTCATTTTTAGCTTCGTCAAAAAGCTTTTTTCTTAAAAAGCTAACAGCTCTAAAATAATGACAGTAGTCATTTAATTCCGAAGCATTGCTCTTACTAAGTTGTTTCATAGAATAAACTAAAGTTGAATCCCATTCCATCTCAAAAAAGAATTTCTGGGCTTTATCAAAATCAATTTCTTCTTTATATTTAATTATCTCTTTTTTTATTTCGGTCTTTAATAAACCATTGTTATGCCTCTCTTGAGAGCAAAGGATAAAAGGAAAACAAATTAATAATAAAACAACTAAAAAATTTATTCCTAATTTTTTCTCTTTTAACATTACAAAATCAATTTATTGATCTAACAGGAGTTTCCGTCCCTCTTGAAGTTTCAGGATCGGAATCCCAAAGAAAAGTCTGAATTTTTTCCAGATTTGAAAACCCTCCAATAAAGCTAGCGTCAGCGTTAAAAACTATTTCATAAATAAATAGATCTGCTGATAATTCTTCTGGCATATTGTACACTATAAAAAACTGCAATTGGGGATTTCCTTCAAGATCAATATAAGTATTTTGAATTATTTTATAATGAAGAGTTTCATTTTCGACAAGAGGTGAATCAACATAAACGACAGCCTGTATAAGAAGAGCATTTGAATGAGAATCATAATACGCTTCAACATAAGGAGACAATACCTCTGCGGATTTTGTTTTTTTAAATGTCACAGTTCCTATAGAATGAACTGCATCTGCTTTGGGAGTAATATCTATCCCCGGAGGAATAATAGGTGCATCAGTAACTGGATTATTAACCGTATCATTATTGTCAGTAATGGTAGTAGTTGTTGTAGTAGTAGTTTTTGTCATGGTATTGTTTTTAGGTTAAACGTTATTGAATTATTTATATTTTTAAAAATATTCTAAACAAGTAAAAGCAAAAACAAACAAAAAATGTTTTCGGAGAATCAAATATAGTAAACATTTTCTTAATAACTTTTAACGATTTGTAATAACTATATTAATTAACGGTCTGTTATTTATTTTTTTTCGTTCAAAAAAACATAATAACAATATCTCATTATAAAAAAATCCCATTAGCATTCACTAATGGGATTTCTTATAAATTATTTCTTCTTGTTTAAAAACTCATAATACAAAGCTTTTGATAAAAAAGTAGTGTTTTGGTATTCATCAATTATCTCTTCTCTTCTAATTTCAGTAGATTTTCCGTCTAAATTATTTTTTAAAAAATATTCCCTGCGCGCATCGTCATTAAAATTTAAGTCGCTTAAAAATGCAGGCTCAACGGTTTTATTTACTGAAATATTATAATTGGTAATTAAATTCCCCCAGTTTACATAACTGCATAAAAGAACTGTTGCATAAAAATACCATACCATCTGGTTGATGAGATAGGCATTTGTTTTTTGCCTCTTAATTTTAAAAAAGACATAAACTAAGCCTATAATAGCTAAAATAAGAAAGGCGTAAACTCCTAATCGTTTATAAGTTAATCCGAAATAGGAAACATACTCTGAATTTTTAATAAAAGCACTTACAATTAAGAGACCATTTAGAAAAATCCACAGTTTTGCCAGTCTTTTAAGAGAAACTGCTTCTTTGTCAAAATTGAAGCCCCCTTTGAAATAAAACATAATTACTCCCACCGCCATAAGAATTGAAAAGATTACTGAATTTACTCTTTGATGTGTATCAGCACTTAAATTTGATTTTTCTACTACTTCAAAAAACTGTTCGTAATTGTAAGTTACAATAAATACCAAAAGCATCAGATTCAAGAGTATTAAAGTGATTACACCACTTTTTCTTTCGAAATCCAAATCAAGAAATGAAAATGTATTTTGATTTTTGATTTCGGCTATATTGCTGAATTCATTATCCAGAAGCTCATTTTTTTCGTAACAAACCTCAGGAACCCAATAATTCCAGAAACTAAATGAAATGTAGAAACCCAAAATACCAATTATTACGAGATTGCCAAGATTGATATCTAAAGTGTAATCTGTAAATAAAGAAGAGAAATGGTCGCTCCCAAAAGAGTACACTATGAAAAACAGGATTAAGAAAATGGCAGGAATTACAAAAAAGGCAACTAGTTTTTTCGCAAAATTATTATGGATTTTCTTTTCCGGAAGCCATTGCTTAAACATTAAAACACGACCCAATGAAGTAATTCCGTTTAAAAAGACAAGTGGGAACATCTGAACTATTTTCAGTTTTGGATCCTGCGTTTTAAACTGTAAAAAAAGAACAGACATTGCCAATGCCAAAAAAGAAGCAAAATCTCCATACCAGGCAAAAGCCAGGCAAGACAAAACAGATGTAACGACTAAGATCAAATGTGATCTTTCAGAAAAACGATCCTGAAAGAAATAACAAACAAAGCCGGTTAAAACAAGCCCAAAAATTGACAGGTTAACGCCTAAGTCTTCTTTGTAAAAAAGCAGTAAGAAAATCAAACTGCAAGCTAAAATAATGTGATGTTTTTTCATGGTAATAAAATTAAAAGTACTTTGTGCTTCAAAGTAATTAGACAAAAAATTTTGGTTATTAGGATTTCATTAATTTTTCAAGGTACGACAAGTGTTCCTTAAAGGCTAAACGACCTCTTTCGGTAACACTATAAGATGTTTTAGGCTTTTTGCCAACAAACTCCTTCTTTACAACAATATATTCTGATTTTTCAAGCGCTGAAGCATGACTGGCCAAATTACCATCTGTAATATTCAACAAGGTTTTCATTTCGGTAAAATCTACCCACTCATTCACCATCAGAATGGACATAATTCCCAATCTGACACGGCTTTCAAAATCTTTATTTAATTTATCAATAATTCCCATTGCGTGGATTATTTATACTTTTTGAACATTATTAATCCGTACAAGATATGCAAAATACCAAATCCAATGATCCAAAAAACTAAACCATATCCAATTAAAAAAAGAGAAATAAAGCCTAAAATCAATTCACAAAAACCTAAATATTTAATATCCGAAAAAGTATATTTCTCAGCATTAATAAGCGCCAGACCATAAAAAATTAATGTTGCCGGCGCCACTAAACCATAGTTTTGATGGTATAAAAGCGACAAACAAAATACACCACCAGACAGTAATGGAACCGCCAAATTAAACAACATTTTTTTTGTTGCTGAGGTCCAAATTGGCAAATTGTATTTTTTACTTTTTCTGATTGTAAAAGCAGCTCCAAAAACAAATGCACAGATTAAAATAACGATTCCAGTTATAATAAGTTCTGAAACTAATTTATAGGGAATAGTATAAGCTCCATCGCTATAAGCTCCATCGTCAAAATAGTTTACGCCATTCACTCTAAATAACTGATAAACATATAGTCCGCCAATTAAAGCAGAAAGTCCGGCAAAAACTCCTGAAAGTCCGCTTAGGGATATAAATCTTGAAGAGCGTTCCATCATGGAACGAATATGTGCTAAATCTTCTTGATGCTTCTGATTCATAAATAAAGTACTTTGTACTGCAAAGTTATATTTTATTTTGAATTGACAAGCTAAATAAGATGTTTTTTTTATCCAATACAATTATACACCTATTAACCAATACTTTAATAACATTTATCATTTCGATCAGCTCCAGCGGAGCAACATATTTATAGTCTTTTACAAGTAGTTAAATCAAAAGCTCCATTAGGAGCGATATTGTTCTGATTACAACTCTAAAAATGTCACTCCTACGGAGTTCTGCAAAAACAAAATTCATAATTTCTATAAACATGTTGTCCCGCTGGGACTTTATTGTTGACCGAGAGCTGCGTGAGGGATAGGAATAAGCTACCGAAGTAGCATGGATAGCCCGACCGTATTTACGAAAGGCGCACATAAGCGGTTTGTTAAGTAGCGCCTTTTGTAAACACGGTCACGCCCAGATTAAAAAACAACAAAGCCTGTCCAAACGAACAGGCCTTTATAATTTTTTATTTAAGTTTGATTAGAACCATCTTCTTCTTTTGAAAAGAAATACTCCAAAAGCAGATAATATGACAGAAATTAAAAGCAGAATCCAAATGCCATATTTACTTTCTTCAAGACCATTTGGGACATTCATTCCGTATAAACTGGCGATTAAAGTTGGGATCATTAAAATAATAGAAATTGAAGTCATCTGTTTCATGATATTATTCATGTTGTTAGAAATTACCGAAGCATAGGCATCCATCATTCCGGTCAAAATATTGCTGTAAATATTTGCCGTGTCCTGCGCCTGACTTAATTCGATATCGACATCTTCTAAAAGATCTAAATCGTAATTGGCTTTGTGAGCTTTTAGATTTTTCACGCGATGAAACAAAACATCGTTCCCTTTTAAGGAAGTTATAAAGAATACCAGACATTTTTCGATTTGAAGCAGAGCTTGCAATTCTTCGTTTTTGATTGATTTCTCTAAATTATCTTCGGCTAATTTTATCTTTTGATTTATTTGTTTGAGGTATTTTAAATACCAAACACTTGAAGAAAGCAACAATCTTAAAACCAGATCGTAATTGTCCTGAATTTCAATATTTTTTCGTTTTGAGTACGATACAAAATCAGCAATGATCTCTGTTTTATAGAAAGTGATAGTTACACAGATATCTTCTTTAAAAACCAAACCAAGCGGAATGGTTTGAAAAGGTAATTTTATATCGTTGCTTTTTATTGGAACACGCATGATAATTAGCGTCCAGCCGTCTTCGATTTCGATACGGGGTCTTTCGTCGATATCTTCGATATCATTATAAAATGCCTCGGGAATTTGAAGTTCTTCTAGTAAATATTTTTTTTCTGCTGGTGTTGGAGATTCAATATTAATCCAGCAATTTGGCGTCCATTTTGGGATTTCAATTAATCCGTTATTGTTTGTGTAAAAGGCTTTCATTTCAAAAATACAAGTGTTATTGCAGCATTTTGAAATTTTCAAAAGCCGCTTTAATTAAATACTAACGAATCATAATCGTCCATTGGAGAAGTTTTTTTTAAGTGTGGCAAAAGTATCTTTTATTTTTAAAACCCGAAACTTTAAACTATTAATTAAATATTAAAAAGAAGAAAGCCTACTCTTTCGAATAGGCTTTCTGTTATTTTTTAAAACAAATTATTTGTTTTTTGCGCTTCTCATTTTTCGTGCTAAAAGTGTATTTTTCAACAACATTGCAATGGTCATTGGTCCTACTCCGCCCGGAACTGGTGTGATGAAAGAGGCTTTTTTGCTTACTCCGTCAAAATCAACGTCTCCTTTTATTACGTAGCCTTTTGCGTTTGATGCATCATCTACGCGAGTAATTCCAACGTCGATAATTACAACTCCGTCTTTAACCATATCTCCCTTTAAAAATTCAGGAACGCCTAAAGCTGTAATAATAATATCGGCGTTTTTAGTGAATTCTGCTAAGTTTTTAGTACGGCTGTGTGTAAGCGTAACTGTCGAATCTCCAGGATTTCCTTTACGGCTCATTAAAATACTCATTGGACGCCCTACGATATGACTTCTTCCGATAACTACTGTATGTTTTCCGGCAGTTTCAACTTTGTAACGCTCTAACAATTCCATAATTCCGAATGGGGTTGCCGGAATAAAACTTTCCATTTCAAGTGCCATTCTTCCAAAGTTTGTAGGATGAAATCCATCAACATCTTTGTCAGGATCGATTGCTAAAAGAATTTTTTGCTCGTCGATATGTTTTGGTAAAGGCAACTGAACGATATATCCGTCAAGATTATCATCTTCGTTTAACTCTTTAATTTTAGCTAATAAATCTGCTTCGGTAATATCTTCAGGCAAAGCTACCAGAGTTGAATCGAAACCAATTTGCTGGCAAGATTTTACTTTACTTCCTACGTAAGTTAAACTTGCTCCGTTGCTCCCCACAATAACTGCTGCTAAATGAGGTACTTTTCCTCCTGCTGCTTTTATGGATTGAACTTCGGCTGCGATTTCGTTTTTAATGTCTTCTGCTGTTTTTTTACCGTCTAGTAGTTGCATTGTTTTTGTTTCAAGTTTAAAGTTTCATGTTTCACGTTAAAAGTGAAACGTATATTTATTTATTGAAAAAAGTTTCAAATTTCAGTCTCTTAACTTGAGACCTGAAACTTGAAACTTTTAATTTTATTATCTCGGCATTCCGCCTGGCATTCCTTTCATTCCTCCCATCATTTTCATCAGGTTTTTTCCACCCGGACCTTGCATCATCTTCATCATTTTGCTCATTTGGTCAAACTGCTTCATTAACTGATTTACTTGCTCGACTTTGGTTCCGGAACCTTTAGCGATTCTGGCTTTCCTTTTTACATCGATAATGGCAGGTTTACTTCTTTCGATTGGCGTCATCGAGTGAATGATTGCTTCAATATGTTTGAAAGCATCATCTTCGATTTCTACATCTTTCATGGCTTTTGAAGCACCAGGTATCATTCCAACAAGGTCTTTCATATTACCCATTTTCTTTACTTGCTGAATTTGCGTTAAGAAATCATCAAAACCAAATTCGTTTTTAGCGATTTTCTTCTGAAGTTTTCTTGCTTCTTCTTCATCAAATTGTTCCTGCGCCCTTTCTACAAGCGACACAACGTCACCCATACCAAGGATACGCTCAGCCATACGATCTGGATAGAAAACATCAATTGCTTCCATCTTTTCGCCTGTACCTACAAATTTGATTGGTTTGTTTACAACCGATTTAATCGAAATTGCCGCTCCACCACGAGTATCACCATCTAATTTCGTTAAGATAACTCCATCAAAGTTCAGGATATCGTTGAATGCTTTTGCTGTGTTTACCGCATCCTGACCTGTCATTGCATCTACAACAAACAAAGTTTCCTGAGGCTGAATTGCTTTATGAACACGAGCAATTTCATCCATCATTTCTTTGTCTACTGCTAAACGACCAGCCGTATCGACAATAACGACATTAAAACCGTTTGCTTTTGCATGTTTGATTGCATTTTGAGCAATTTCAACAGGGTTTTTATTTTCTGGTTCTGAGTAAACCTCAACACCTATTTGGTCTCCCACAACATGTAACTGATTGATCGCCGCTGGACGGTAGATATCACAAGCTACAAGAAGTGGTTTTTTATTTTTCTTAGTCTTTAAAAAGTTGGCTAATTTTCCTGAGAAAGTCGTTTTACCAGAACCTTGCAATCCTGACATTAAGATCACAGATGGAGTTCCTGAAAGATTAATTCCGGCAACATCGCCACCCATTAATTCAGTCAACTCATCTTTTACCAACTTCACCAATAATTGTCCTGGCTGAAGTGTTGTTAAAACGTCCTGACCAATTGCTTTTTCTTTTACTTTGGTTGTAAAATCTTTGGCAATTTTAAAGTTGACATCGGCGTCTAATAAGGCACGACGAACTTCTTTTAAGGTGTCGGCAACGTTTACTTCTGTAATTTTACCGTGTCCTTTTAATATATGGAACGCTTTATCTAACTTATCACTTAAATTATCAAACATACTATTTTCTTTATTTGAAGTGCAAAGATAATCTAATTAGATATTTCAGGCAATTTTTATTTAGTTGCATTTAACCGCAATGTACGCAAAGATCTAAGCAAGGTTCGCAATGTTTTTTTGCTCGCAAAGTTGCGAAGTCGCAAAGTTTTTTGTTTCACGCAGATTTAAAAGATTTAAGCAGATTTTAAAAAATCTTTTTAATCCTTTAATCCGTGGCTATAAATTAAAAGCGCAAAAGAATAACCTTTGTACCTTTGAACCTTAAAAACTAAAACTGAAAGTAGATAAACGGCTGCGAGCCTGCTACTGCTGTGGCGTACACGATCCAATAAACGAAGCCCAGGATTACAGCTTTTAGTAATAATGGCGTATTATCAAAAACCCATTTCATTTTGTCTGTGATAACTTCCGGCAAGAAATGCCAAACGTAACCGAACAACATCAATAAAAACACATTTTTATATCCTAAAACTATCGCTTTCCAATTTTCTGGTTCGAAAGTTAACTGGCCAATATTGTTGATTACCTGCAAGGCTGTTTCGAAATCTCTGGCGCGGAAAAAGATCCAACAGAAAACTACAAAATGGAAAGTGATTACGATGGAGAAAAATCTCCATAAAAAGTTAGGGCCTTTACCGTCTTTTTTGGATGGAAAAAACTCAGTGAAAATTTTATGAACTGCCAAAGCCAATCCATGTAAAGCTCCCCAAACGATAAACTGTGCTCCTGCTCCATGCCACAATCCGCCTAAAAGCATTGTAGTAAAGAGATTGAAATTGGTTACTAAAGTTTGTTTTCTTCTGCTTGAAAGCAGAAATGACAAACAGAAAAGTCCAATTCCGCTTAATGCTATTATTAACGGAATTATACTGGTATTATAACTTGTAATTCCCCATAATAATAATCCGAAGAAGAATAAACTTGGGAATAAAAATCCGGCGAATGAACCTTCTCTGTTTCCTCCGATAGAAATATATAAGAAATCTTTCAGCCAGGTTGAAAGTGAAATGTGCCATCTTCTCCAGAAATCAGTTATCGAAGTTGATTTATATGGCGTTCTAAAGTTGGCCGGTAATTTAAATCCTAACAATAAAGCGATTCCGATTGCCATATCCGAATATCCTGAGAAATCACAATAAATTTGAATGGCATATCCGTAAGAGGCCATTAAATTTTCGAATGATGTATAGCTCATCGGGGTATCAAAAACACGGTCGACGAAGTTTATCGAGATGTAATTTGAAATTACCGTTTTCTTGATCAATCCACCAATAATTAAAAACAAAGCATTGTTTACATCTTGTCTTGTCAGGTTTAATTTTTGATAAATCTGCGGAAGAAAATCTTTTGCGCGCACAATTGGTCCTGCGACTAACTGCGGGAAAAATGAAACGAAAAACAAATATTCAATATAGTTTTTTGTTGGTTTGATTTCCTCACGATAAATCTCAATAATATAACTCATCGACTGAAAAGTATAGAATGAAATTCCGACAGGAAGAAAAATATTATGTAGTGCAAAATGACCGCTGAACATATCGTTGTAGGTTACAATTATGAAGTTCATGTATTTGAAATACCCAAGTAATCCCAAATTCAGAATAACGCTTATTACCAAATATAATTTCTTCGTGCTATCTTTAGTGGTTTTGTAGATAATTTGGCTCAGACCATAATCGACTACAGAAGAAAGCAATAATAACAAAAAGTAAATTCCGCTTGACTTATAATAAAAGAAAAGCGAGAATAGAATAACGTACGTTAATCTCAAATAAAATGTCTTGCGTAAAAAGCCATACACAAAATAAAAAACCAGGAATAATCCCAGGAACAAACCGGTATTAAATAATAATTTCTCGTCGGGATTATAAATAAACCAACTTTTAGCCTGTTCTAAAGTAACTTCTCCAAAGTTTTGAACAAACCAATTATTTATGCTATCAATTGTAATCAACTTAATTTTTTAATTTAAAATTATCGTATGCTTTTAAAAACGCCTGTGTAAACAAGTTTCCTTGCTTTTCGTATCCTTTTTTAGAATAATGAACATAATCCGGACCAATCAATTTTTCTGCTTTTAATTTTCGGACACCTTCCATTCCGCCAAATTCATCATATAAATCCCAAACTGCAAAACCATCTTCTTTGGCTATTCCGAGAATACTTTTCGCATAATCATGAACGTAAATATTAGGTCTTCTAGCTTTTAGGAAAGAAGGCGGTGGCGTCATGACAATTATTGGAGCATTGATATTCTGGTCCTTTATGTTTTTTATAAACTGACGCAATTCTTTAATATAAGCCGAAGCTTCCATGTGATCGTAGCTTTCATTTGTTCCTAGTGAAAAAACAAGCAAGTCTGGATGCAACGCTTTTAGTTGCTCAAAGAATAATGGATATTTATTATAATCTGAATATTTCGCTCCGTTTACTCCAATACTACTGTAAAGTAATCCAGGAGCATCTTTTTCTAAAACAATTCCGTTTAGTTCGAATTTTGAAGCGTCTTTATTTGGAATCAAAAAGATTTTATCTAATGCTTTTTCCGAATTATAATAATGTGAAAAAGAATCCGATTCGACATTTAGAGAGACAAACGCTGAACTTTTGATCGTTTTGGGTTTTGTTTCATTCGTCGGAATTTTTAATGTTCTTCCTGCCCGAATATTATTAGATTTTAACCCATTTGCTTGTTTAATTTCAGCAATCGAAATATTATATTTATCGGCAATCGTTGAGATTGCTTCTCCTTTTTTTATTTTATGTTTAATTACTTTTCGCTCTGTTGACTGAATAATATTGGTTTGAGATGATGTTGCCAAATCAAACATATTCTGATTTTGAGGTGTAATAATTTTAATTGTATTGAACTTATAAGCAGGATCTTTTACATTCAATTCAACCGCAAAACCGCCATTATCTCTCCAAAGTCCAATTCCGCTTAAACCAACCGGATAATTTTTATGCGGATGAATGTTTCGGTAACTTTCCCAGGTTCTGTTTGAACGAAAACGCTCATTGTAAGATCCGTTTGTTTTAGCTAACTGATAAGGAAAAACTAAACCTCGTCCCGCATTTCCAAATCGTTGCTGCAGATTTTTTCTAATTTCATTGGTCATTAAATCACCCTGAATGTGAGAATCTCCAATATGAACAATATTTATCTTTTGACTTTGATGCACATCATTTTCGTTCAATTTTTGAAAAATACTTTCTAAAACTTTTGCATTATAAATCCTATCATCAGAAAAAGAATCAATTGCGGTTGTATCAGTTTTAGTACTCATAGGTTTGGGTGTTGGAGGTGAGACCGTCTTTTCTATTTTATCATTTGGAGATAAAAAAAGACAACAGAAGAAAATAATAAGTTTATTCATTTACACTATCTTTTTTTACAGAAACAGAATCTGTGTTTATTTTGCGTGCTGCTCTTTGCTGGCGGGAAGTTGCATCACGTTTCTCTCTTAAGATTTTATATTCTTCGTAACCTTTATTCAACTGATCATACAGTAATCTGCCGATCGCTTTTGCGCCACGCTGATTAAAATGTGTATAATCTTTATTGGCTCTTGCCGGCGTTTCATCGACCCATTTTACCATAGATCCGTCTCCGCCCATTAAAGTGTACAAATTCACAAATCCGGATTCTGATTCCAGAGCGTATCTTTTTTGTGCTTTCATTAAAGGAACAACAGCTGAATCCGTTTTCATTTCCAAATCGTATTTTGTTGATTTATCAGCAGTCGAAACAATCAAAATAGAAACTCCCGGGAAAGAAGCTCTTATTTTATTGACAGCCTTTTTCATTCCTTTTTCGTACCAATGGTAATTTTTGGTTCCATAATTTAAAACGTTGGTTCCATAATGCAAAACAATCAAATCATATTTTAGATTATTATTGAAAGCTCTCATTACATCGGCATCAAACATCGAAATTGGCAATCCCGAGTTTCCTCTTTGCGAAAAATTATCAACGTGAACACCGCTTCCGTTATCAAAATTGAAACCGTAAATTGGAATAGAATCGGCGTGAATAAAATTAGCCTTAAATGCTTTTATACTTCCTGAAGTTACTTTTAGGCTGTTAACCAAATTATTCGGAACAAGATTTTTTCGAAGTGTATCTTTACCAATGATGAAGTTTACATTTCCTCTTTTAGTAGATTTACCATAAAACAATACCGGATTATCTAAAGTCGTTGAATATTTATTTGTCCCTGCTTCGTATTGCACCCAGGTTGGATTGGTTTTATCGTTTGCAAAAAACACATGACCGTTTACTCCAAAAGGACTTGTGGGCCTTTTTACATTTAAATAGGATTGTGTTTTCCAGTTTTTAGAATAAACTGATTTTACCGAACCTCTCGAAGCAGCAGATTCTGAAGTGATGGATACAAATCCAACTCCATTTCCACCAAAACGTTCCTGATAATTGGTTCGAACATCTTGTACAATTAAATCACCATCGGTCATAGAATCGCCATAATAGGCAATACGAACTTTAGATTGTGGATTTTTTTCCAGTTGATATAACTTTTCGTAAAAAGAAACCAAGTATTGATATCCTTTATAATTTTCGAAAGTTTCTGATGGAAATTCAATTCCTTCCGTATCTTCAAAAACAATTTCCTGCTGTGCTTCTTGTTGCTCTGCTTCGGCAATACTATCGCTTTCAAGAGACAATGAGTCATTAGCAACCGACTCCAAAAGCATACTATCGATTAGTACATTTTTAGAATCAATTTTACTCTCCGAAAAGATTTTATCCGGTAAAACTTGTTTGAATCCAATAAAGGCGATGAATGCCAGTGCAACAATTGCGAAAGACTGAAAAAAATAGGACTTTGTATTCACTTATTACTTATAATTTGAAGAATGGCTTGGACTGAAAAATATTAAAATTTCCTGTTAATTCTACATTAAAAAAACAGGCACAAATATAGGGTTAAACATTAATTTATAACCCTTTTTTATATTAAAATAAAAAACAAAAAAAGAGGTTAGATAAAATCTAACCTCTCTCAAAAAAAATAAAAAAAAACAAAGCTAATGATTAACTAATTTTTAATTTGGAATTGTTCAGAGTTTGAATTACTCCACTATTTTTATAATGTTTTTTTTGTGTTTTACTATTTCAACATAGCATACTCTAAAGTAGTATTCCCTCTTAAACCTGCATCATTTGTCATAGCAAGAAATTTAACTTTATAATAATTTCCAGCTCCATCTTTAATAACATAAAAACGATCCGTTCTAATACTTGGTAATGAAGTTGGTCCGCCACCATTTCTCCAGCTTGACCCAATAACTCTTTGATCCGTTGCTGAGAGTGTGAAATTAGCCTCAACTACATCTGCTTTTACAAAAGCTTCATAAGTTTTAGCACTAGTTAATACTTGGTAAACTTGTGTTCCTCCTTTTACATTTGTAGTAATATAATCTGAAAAACCATAAGTAACTTCGATTGGCTTTAGTTCAGCATCCTGAGAAGGTATATAATTCGTAAAAGTTGTGAAATTTAAATCCCATTTCGCTTTTGCAGGTTCAACCGAAACAGTATTTCCTGAAGTTAAACTAAAGAATGAAAAATTAAAATCTGAATCTTTTGAAATTGTTTTCTCCGTAAAAGTTGCAGAAGTTAAGTCAGCATATTGAATTTTATATCCATTTCCACTTCTTAAAATTCTAACTTTTTTCCAGCCTCTTGCTTCTCCATCAACACTCACTGAACCAACAGCTGGTTGTGTAGTAGAAACAGCCGATCCTAAATTTACTAGGTATACTTTATTATCAGCATCTGTAGCAGAAATCTCAGCAATTGCAGTTCCAATTCCTGCTCCTGCACCCGCCAAAACTCCTGTTGGATTATCAACAAATCCATTATTAGAAAGAGTTGTACCTCCTCCAACTGAAACATTTGCATCGATTACCTGTGGTAAAGTAATATCTGAAGTAGTTAATTTTTTAACTGCCATTTTAACTGAACCATTTATAATTACTCTAAAATCTGAACCTGAAAAGAATCCTAAATCCCAAGAAGTTCTGTTTACTGATTTAGTTTCTTCAGCACTTAAATCAAGATAAAGTTGATTTGGTTGGTTTGGCCCACCAACAGAAGTCTTCAAAGTTGCTCCCACAGTTGGGATTTCAACTTTAGTATCGTCATCACTTGAACATGATGCTAATGATAGTAACGCGATTGATAAAAATAATAATTTTCTCATTGTATTCTGTATTTATATTAAAGATTAAGGTTATATGCTAATTTTATAAAATAGGATCGTCCGTAAGCGAGCATTACTTCGCCCGGCCCTGCATGACCGGCGGCATTGCCTGTTCCTGTTCGAGTTACATTGGTTACATCAAGAATGTTTCTGGCACCAACGGTCACTTCGAAATGATCTTTGAAAAAATTTTGACGAATAGAAGCATCAAGCCAGTTACTCGGATCGACTTCAGACAAAATATAGGAGGAAGCTCCCGCAATATATTGCTGCGTTTTGCCATTATATTTATAGTATGCTGACATTATCGTTTTCCATTTTGGAAGTGTATATGAAAAACTTGCATTTAAATTAAGAGAGTAAAGAAATTTATCATCTGAAGTAAAGACAAGATTTTCAATTTTCTGTGAAATTCCAATTAAAGCAGCTCCAAAATTAAAAGTAAAATTGTCTTTTCTCAATTGATTCATGGTTGAGAAATTCCACATTTTATATTTACTAATGTTGATATATTGATATTCCGGATTTCCTGTATCGGGATTAAATCGTATCAAAGCCATTCCGATTCGGTCATCCACATTTAAATAACTTCCGGCAAATGTGTTTGAAAGTTGTAATCCTGAAGAAAACAAAGTCATTTTCTTAAGACTCATTTCATATGAAGTACTTGTTTCAGGAATTAAATTTTCATTTCCTGTAAAAAAGTGTCCGTCAAAAATTTGTTTCGAGTATAATTCATCAAAAGTTGGCGTTCTGAAAGAATTTCCATAAGAACCACGAAGTTCAATTCCTTTATCAAATAAATATCTTAATCCTAAAGAAGAGGCATATTGATTATCAAATTGAGACTGAGCAGAAAATCTTATTCCAGGTCTTATAGAAAATTTATGAGTTGCCATAATCTCAGAAGAAGCAAAAAAATCATAGTTTTCAAGCGTTTTACGAACAGGGCTAAAAATGTTATTTGCTTCCTGAACTAAAGAATAGCCACGATTATTTACAAATTCATATCCTAATTGAAGGTCAATTGTTTTGTCTGAAAAGAAATTATTTAGAGTCCCAGTAGAATAAAGAACTTCCATAGACTGATCTTTTACTGTCACATTATTCGCTTCTGTTTTGGTAGCTAAATAATATCTAAAATCTTCTACATCTCGTTGTTGTTTTTGATGCGAAAGCGAAACATTATAATTTAATTGTGAAAATAATTTTCCGGTAGCATTTAAATTGTGGAAATATCTGTTGGTAAAATATCTACTATCCTCACTATAACGATAAGACCCCAACGTACTATTATAACCAGACTGTACGGTGCTATTGTAATAATCTACATCTTCATCTAAAAATTCGAATTTATAAAAGAAACGAAAATTACTCTTTTGATAAGCAATTGTTACTGTCCCGTTTAACTGTTCTTTTGGAAGCCATCTGTAACCACGAGTACCGTCATTTTCAGCATAATCTTTTCCGTTTTTATCATCTAAATAACCCTGAAAATCATTACGATTGATTCCGGCAGATACATACCAATGATCATTGAATGTATGCGTAACCCTGAAAGACTGAATATGGCGTCCTTCATCAAAAAGAGCATATTCATTATTAACCGTTTCCTCCTGAACATAAGCTGTAATTCCCCACTTATATTTTGAATTTTTCTTCGTAATGATATTTAAAACACCGCTTACCGCATTGGCTCCGTAGCTCACTCCCATTGAACCTTCTACAATTTCGATATGATCTACATCATTAAGATTGATTTGAGACAAGTCTATATTATTACCTAAACCTGCTTCATTTATCAAAGGAACATTATCAACTAAAATTTTAAAATATTGTGCATCTAAACCAAATAGCGAAACTGTAGAGCGGCCGCTTGTTCCACTCGGCGTAACGGTAATATTTAAATATTGATTTAAAACATCAGATAAATTATTTGCAGCTAAATTTTGAATATCCTGATTTGAAATAACACGAACATTAAAAACTGATTTTTTTATGGATTGAGGTTCAAACTGTCCGGTGACAACAACCTCTGAAAGCTTATTTACAGCTGTGGTATCTTTCTTCTGCGCAAAAGAAATTTGACAAACAAGAAACAGTACAAAAAGGGTAATTTTAATTTTCATTATTTTTATTAAGTCTTAATAATGCCGCAAATATATGACTATTTTTAATTGTTCTAAATAAAATTTATATATTTGCAAAAAATTTTTAAAACAAAACAATAAGTTATGATTACAAAAAGCCTCTTCTTTTCGGCCGTAACGGCTTTGACTTGTACTCTTGGTTTCAGCCAGGATAAAAAACAACAAGACATCAAATCAATTAAATCAATGTGTGGTTGTTACGAAGTGAAATTTAATTTTACTGAAACTTTTCAATATCCAAAAGATACTCTTACTTACAAACCATCTGAGACTAAACATGAGTCTGCTTTGGAATGGGTTGAATTATTGGAAGACACACCAAACAAAATTGTGATGCAGCATTTACTAATCGTAAGTGATGATATGATCATCAAACACTGGAGACAAGATTGGCTTTTTGAAAACACAGACTTATATTCATTCAATAAAGGAACATCCTGGAAATACAAAAAACTAGATAAGAAAGCTGTTAAAGGACAGTGGACTCAAAAAGTATATCAGGTAGATGATAGTCCAAGATACGAAGGATCATCAACCTGGGTACATGTTGACGGACAAGATTACTGGGCTAACGTTGCTGACGCTCCTCTACCAAGAAGAGAGCAAACAAAACGTAATGATTATAATGTTTTAAAAAGAAGAAACATTCATGAAATCACGGCTACAGGATGGAATCATGAGCAAGACAATGACAAATTAGTTAGAGATGACAGCGGAAAAGATGTATTGTTAGCTCAGGAAAAAGGATTTGATGTTTACACCAAAGTTCCGGATATTAAATGTCTTGCTGCTCAAAAATGGTGGAAAGAAAACAATACTCTTTGGAAAAACGTTCGCGACAAATGGCAAACACTGTTTGAAAGACACCAGGACTTAAACTTAGAAGCTAAAGTGGATAGAAAAGCGTTGTATTCTCTTTTGTTTGATTTAAAACCAGACGCTTCAAAAGCAGAAACAGACAAAATTATCGACAAGTTCGTAAAATAAAAATGGGGTTTGTGTTAGTTGTAAAAAAGCCGATAGTTTTAATGCTATCGGCTTTTTTTATTATTGTTATTTCGAATGAATTCGAAACTTATTCTTTTTACATTCTCTCCGGAACTTCAATTCCCAATAATGTAAATGCTGACTTTATAACTTCGCCCACTTTTTGAGAAAGCTGTACTCTGAAAATCTTTTTAGTTAAATCAACTTCTCCTAAAATATGCACGGATTGATAGAATGAATTGTATTCTTTTACCAAATCATACGTATAATTTGCGATCAAAGCCGGACTATGATTTTGGGCAGCATTTTGAATTACCTCAGGGAAAAGCTCGATTTGTTTTACCAATTCTTTTTCTTTTTCATGAAGCTCTTCAGTATTTGTTTTTGCTGAAAAATCGAAATCGGCTTTACGGATTATCGATTGAATTCTCGCATATGTATATTGAATAAACGGACCTGTATTTCCGGCGAAATCAACAGATTCTTCCGGGTTAAATAAAATACGTTTTTTAGGATCTACTTTTAAAATGTAGTATTTCAAAGCTCCAAGACCAATTGTTTTGTACAACTTCGCTTTTTCTTCTGCAGAATAACTATCCAGTTTTCCTAAGTCTTCAGAAATTTGTTTTGCTGTATCGGTCATATCTTGCATCAAATCATCAGCATCTACAACAGTTCCTTCACGGCTTTTCATTTTACCCGAAGGCAAATCAACCATTCCGTATGATAAATGATATAGACTTGAAGCCCAATCAAAACCTAATTTTTTCAGAATTAAGAATAAAACTTTAAAGTGATAATCCTGCTCGTTTCCAACTGTATAAACCATTCCTCCAACATCTGGCATATCTTTTACACGTTGAATCGCAGTTCCAATATCTTGTGTCATATAAACGGCAGTTCCGTCAGAACGCAATACGATTTTACGATCCAGGCCTTCATCTGTCAAATCAATCCAAACTGAACCATCAGGATCTTTTTCAAAAACACCTTTATCCAATCCAACCTGAACGACATCTTTTCCTAATAAATAGGTATTACTTTCGTAGTAATATTTATCAAAATTAACGCCCAAATTAGAATATGTAGTAGCAAAACCTTCATAAACCCATTCGTTCATTTTTTTCCAAAGCTCAATAACTTTTTCATCACCAGCTTCCCATTTCTTCAGCATATCTTGCGCTTCAACAATAATAGGCGCTTGTTTTTTTGCTTCTTCTTCCGTTTTTCCGGTTTCGATTAATTGGTTAATTTCTGCTTTGTAAGCTTTATCAAACTCCACATAATATTTACCAACCAATTTATCTCCTTTTAAATTCGAACTTTCAGGTGTTTCTCCATTTCCGAATTTCTCCCAGGCCAACATCGATTTACAGATATGAATTCCACGATCGTTGATGATTTGTGTTTTATATACTTTTTTACCAGAAGCCTTAATAATTTCTGCTACAGAATATCCTAACAAATTGTTACGAACGTGACCTAAGTGCAAAGGTTTATTGGTATTTGGAGAAGAATATTCAACCATTATAGCTTTATCTTCCAAATTTGGCGTTACATAGCCAAACTTTGTATTGTCTTTTATTTCATTAAAGAAATTCAAATAATAACTATCTCCAATTACAATGTTCAGAAAACCTGAAACCACATTAAAGCGGGCAACCTCAGAAACATTTTCAACTAAATAATTTCCGATTTTATTTCCAAGTTCTGCAGGATTGCTTTTGATCACTTTCAGTAATGGAAAAATTACCATTGTAATATCGCCTTCAAACTCTTTTCGAGTGGTTTGAAATTCGATTTTATCAACAGTAACATCAAATAATGCTTGTATTGCTTTTTGTATAGAAGGTGTAAGAATTTGTGATAATGACATGTAAACTTATTTTAAAGTGAGCAAAGATACTGCTTATTCATCAATTACAGAAAATGAAAAACATATAAAATTGAATAAAACACGTAGAATTTCTTAAAAAGCATTTGGTTTTTAATGTTAAAATTATCAAAAAATTAAAACGCTAATCTCCTATAAAACAGTACTCATAAAATAAAAAAGATATTTTTTTGATTTTTTTCTGTAACATATCCACAATAAAAGAGTCTTAATAGGAACTTTGAATTCATTTAAAGCCAAAAAAATCTAACAAAAACAAAAAACAAAAAACAATCATCATCAATCAAATCAAAATAATCAACTAGTACTATTATGAAATTAAAATTCTTTCTGTTCGCATTACTAGGAGTAATCGCAACAGCTCAGGCCCAAAACACGGGAACAGTGTCGGGAAAAGTCTCCGAAAAATCAAATAACGCGCCAATTTCTTATGCAACAGTTTCTATCAAAGACAATGGAAAAGTAGTTTCGGGAGTTAATACAGATGACAATGGGGACTTTACAATTAAAAATTTAGCTCTAAAAAGTTATACTATCGAAATTCAATACATTGGATTTAGAAAATATATTGGTTCTGTAATTTTAAGCGACAATAAAAAAACGGCAACTGTAAATGTTTCTCTTGAAGAGGAAGCTACTCAGTTGAAAGGTGTAAATATTGTAGCTGAACGTTCGACAATGGAACAAAAAATTGACCGAAAAGTAATCACTGTCGGAAAAGATTTAACAACTGCCGGGGCGTCTGCATCTGATATTATGAGCAACATTCCATCAGTAAACGTAGATCAGGACGGAAAACTTTCACTTCGTGGAAACGACAATGTACGTGTATTAATTGACGGAAGACCATCAAATATTGATCCTGCGCAATTGTTAAAACAAATCCCATCGACTTCTATCAAAAAAATTGAGTTGATCACAAATCCGAGTGCGAAATACAATCCGGAAGGAATGTCTGGAATCATCAACATTATTTTACACAAAAACGCTAACACTGGTTTCAACGGAAGCTATAGTGGTGGTATTACTTTTGGAGAAACTGCAAAATACAATCAATCATTAGATTTGAATTATAAAACCGGAAAAGTAAATTTCTTTGGAAATGTGGGACAAAATTTTGGTACTTATCAAAATGAAGGTCATATCATACGATTAGATCAACCGGTAAATCAAAATTTAGACATTTCAAATGATAATGATAATTACCTGTACAAAGTTGGTATGGATTATTTAATCAATGATCACAATACTTTGTCTTTTTATACCAACCAAAATAAATCAACCGGAACTGGAATTGTTCTAACAGATATTGATTATAACAACGGTGATCCAAACATTTTGAACATCTATCAAAATTCAAGATATCATGGTCCAAGCAAAACCGGAACTTATAACTTAGCGTACAAACATATCTTTAAAAAAGAAGGACATACTTTAGATTTTGAAGGAAACTATAGTGATACTAAAGTAACTCAAAATGCAAGTTTCGACACGAAAACAACAAGACCTGACAATACAACGAATGATATCGTTTACAGTGATTTTATTGGTGATAAAAGAAAATTAAGCACAATCAATGTTGATTACGTAAATCCATTAAACGACAAAACAACTCTTGAAGCTGGTGCTGAGGCGAGAATAACAAGATCAAATAATAATTATAACACTGGCAATCCTTTAGTTGCTACTGAAGATCAGGTTTCTAACTATACTTACGATACTGACATCTACTCAGCTTACGTAACTTTTGGTCAGAAATTCAAAAAATTCAGTTACCAGTTAGGAACTCGTTTTGAGAGTTATAAAGTTGCTGCGAATTTAAATTATGGCAAGGACAAATTCGATGATGATTATATCACTTTATATCCATCAGCTTATTTAACGTACAACCTGAATGAGAAAAATGTATTGCAATTAAGCTACAGCCGTCGTGTTGACCGCCCAAGTTTAGAGCAGACAAAACCTATTCGTGAGTTTTCTACCCCGTTAGTAACATCATATGGAAATCCTGAGTTAAGACCTCAGTTTACAAATTCTGTGGAAATGAATTATACTAAAACTCTTGAAAAAGGAAGTATAACAGCAGGTGTTTTCGTAAGAAGCATTAATGATCAAATCAGCAGAACTTTAAGCCCTGACCCAAATGATCCCTCAGGATACAAACAAGTTTTAAGTTTCACTAATTTTGATCACAACAGCGCTTATGGTTTTGATGTTTCTCTTAACTATAAAATTGCAAAATGGTGGGATATCCAACCTTCTATTGATTTTTCAAGCATAAACCAGGAAGGTGTTGTTTTTGAATTTAATCCTGCAACAGGTACAAGTTCACCGCTTCAACGTAGTGTTACAACTTCAGCATTTAATGCTCGTATGAACTCAAACTTCAAACCTACAAAACGTTTAAGCTTTTTATTATTCGGTTTTTTCAGAGGACCAGTTAATGAAGTTCAACAAAAAAGAAATGAAATGTACAAAATGGACATTGGTTCGCGTTATACATTGTTAGACAACAAGATGAACATCAGTGTACGTTTCAATGATGTGTTCAATACCATGAAATATTCTTTTGACGGAATTTATCCTTATCCGCAAACGGGTGAGTTTACATGGGAAAGTCAAACGGTGTATGTTGGTTTAACCTACAACTTTGGTGGTGGAAAAATCAAAAGCTTACAACGTAAACAAAGAGAAGATAACACTAACAAAGGTGGTGGTGGAATGTTTTAATCCCACTTTTATTAGTAGATTTTAATAGTTCTTGTAGAAAAGAAAAGCCTGGAGTATGCCAACTCCAGGCTTTTTTATTTTATAAATTGATTATAAAAAATTTCGTAATTCTTTAATTTCTTCCGGATTTGCAGTTTCCGAATTATCTGTTATTGCAGATGAATGATAAAAAGTTGGTTCCAGTTTTTCCTGTAATAATTTAATATTAGATGATCTCAAACCACCGCCGGGCATAATTTCAATTCGTCCTTTGGCCCATTTCTGAATTTTTTCCAAATCAAATATTCCTTCTTCAACATTTATTCCCTGACCGGAAGTTAGGATGGTATTAAAGCCACAATCAATTACGTCTTTAAGAGATTTTTTGATATCTTTTACAACATCAAAAGCACGATGAAAAGTGCACGAAAGCGGATGAGCCAGATCAACTAACTCTTTATTTCTTCTTTTATTGACATTTCCATTCTCCTTTAAAATTCCAAACACAAAACCATTTACTCCGAGTTTTTTAAATTGTTTGATGTCTTGTTTCATCTCGACAAACTCATCATCTGTGTAAACAAAATTCCCACCACGAGGCCTTATAATTACATGCATTTTTATAGATAACTTTTCACGCACTCTAACCGCTAAAATTGGATTAGGTGTCGTTCCACCAAGTTGCATGTTATCACATAATTCGATTCGGTCCGCTCCATTTTCCTGGGCGATTATTGCTGATTCGTAGTTGAAACATGCTATTTCGAGTTGATTTTTTTTCATTTTGATTAAATTATATTTTCTCAAAGTTTGTCATTGCGAGGAACGAAGCAACCGCAATACTATTTAAAGGCTCAGCAAATGAGATTGCTTCGTTCCTCGCAATGACAGAAACTGCATAACAAACCACTAAATTATAAAAAAACCTGCTCTAAAATAGAGCAGGTTCTAAATATAATGCAAGATGATTAAATTACCATTTAATAATAGCACTCGCCCAAGTGAATCCACTTCCAAAAGCAGCTAAAACAACTGTATCTCCAGATTTGATTTTTCCTTGTTCCCAGGCTTCTGTTAAAGCGATCGGAATAGATGCTGCAGTTGTGTTTCCGTATTTCTGAATATTATTATGCACCTGATCATCAGATAATTTGAATTTATTCTGAATGAATTGTGAGATTCTCAAATTCGCCTGATGTGGAATCAGCATATCAATATCTGAAACCTGTAAGCCATTTGCCTCCAGTCCTTCGTTGATTACTTCTGCAAAACGAACTACTGCATTTTTAAATACAAATTGTCCGTTCATGTACGGATAATAACTTTCGTCATTCGGATCATTATCTGCTAAAATATCAGTTACCCAACGTGCTCCCATTCCTGGTGCCTGCAAAGCCAATTCCTCAGCATGTTGTCCTTCTGAATGTAAATGTGTTGATAAAATTCCTTTTGTCAAATCTTCTTCACGGCTCAAAACTGCCGCTCCTGCTCCATCTCCAAAAATTACCGACACTCCGCGTCCGCGTGTTGTCATGTCTAATCCAGTTGAATGTACCTCAGAACCAATCACCAAAATATTTTTATACATTCCGGTTTTAATATATTGATCTGCCACAGAAATTGCGTAAACAAAACCAGAACATTGATTTCTAACATCTAATGCTCCAACGGTTCTTAATCCTAAATCGCGTTGCACTAAAACTCCGGGACCTGGAAAATAGTAGTCCGGGCTTAATGTCGCGAAAACTACAAAATCAATATCTTCTTTGGCTACGCCAGAACGTTCTATTGCAATTTTAGCAGCCTTCACCCCCATTGAAGTTGTGGTATCTTCTCCACGAATAATATGTCTACGCTCCTGAATCCCGGTTCTTTCCTGAATCCATTCGTCATTGGTATCAATTAACTTAGACAAATCATCGTTGGTCACAACATTTGAAGGAACATAATAACCTAAGCCCGCTATTTTTGAATGATACATATTCTTTTATTATTTGTTAAAAAATTGGATTACAAATTTAAGTATACTTTAAAACATAAGCGTACAAATTACTATTTTTTTCGTTATTAGCAATTTAATATAGTTTAATTATATATTGGATAATGTTTTTTTATTGATTGAAAAACCAGTTTTTGCATCAAAATCATGAAAAGAATGAAAACAGAACAAATAATGTAACAATATTCAAGTACTTTAGTCAAACAATGTGAATACCATTTTTTAAACCCCTAAAATTCCAATTATGAAATTAAAGGTTACTCTATTATTATTCTTAAACATTGGCTTTTTTGCTTTTGCACAAGAAAATTTAACCTATCAAAAACCCTCTAAATCTATTTTAGATTTGGCCGATTATGAAAGGGCTCCGACAGTATCTATGGATACCAAAAAAGAATATATGTTGTTCATGTATAGAAACACATACAAAACACTGGATGACTTAAACCAGGAAGAGCTTCGTTTAGGAGGTTTGAGAATTAATCCGATAACTAATATTTCAAGTACCGTAACCTATCTGAATAATTTAAAAGTTAGAAAAGTAAACGGTAAAGAAGAGATACAAGTTGCCGGATTACCAGGCAATCCTAAAATAAGCAATATTCTTTGGTCTCCAAATGATAAAAAAATATTGTTTTCGCACACTACAGCCTCTGGTGTTGAACTTTGGGTTTTGGATGTTGCATCGGCGCAAGCCACAAAACTTACAGAAGCAACTGTTAATGCTAATTTAGGAAGTCCCTTTAGTTGGTTTTTAGACAATGAAACTATTTTGGTAAAAATGCTTCCGAAAGACAGAAAACCATTATTAGATTCCAAAAAAGATTTACCAGCCGGACCGATTATCTCAAACACATCCGGGACAAAATCTCAAAATAGAACTTATCCTGATATGTTGAAAAATCAGAATGATGAAATCAACTTTGAGAACATTACCACATCTGAATTATACAAGGTAAATCTAAATGGAACTGCAACCTTATTTAAAGATGCAGCAATGTATTTTGGCGAAAAAATTTCCCCAGACGGAAATTATATTATGCTAACTACAATTCAGAAACCATTTTCATATGTGGTTCCTTTATACAGATTCCCTTCTAAAACTATCATTTATGATGCAAGAGGAAAAGAAGTTAAAACTGTAAATGAAGTTCCTTTAAATGAAATAATCCCTAAAGGTTTCATGGCGGTTAGAAAAGGAAAACGAGAAATGGCATGGAGAACAGACAAGCCAGCAACTTTATATTATGCTGTAGCTTTAGACGAAGGAGATCCTGCTAATAAAGTTGATTTCAGAGATGAGGTTTTTCTTTGGGATGCACCTTTTACAAACGACGCTACTTCATTGGTAAAAACACCTCAGCGTTTTAGTGATATTATTTGGGGGAATGACAATATTTCAATTGTTTCTGATGAATGGTACGACACTCGTAACACCAAAACATATGTAATAAACCCGTCAAATCCTGCACAACAAGCAAAAGTAATTACAGACAGAAACTCTCAGGATGTATATTCAGATCCGGGTATTTTTGAAACTAAGAAAAACGAATACAATAAATATGTTCTAGCTATTGAGAATGACAATGCCTATCGTATAGGAGACGGTTATACCAAAGAAGGTCAATTTCCTTTTATTGATCAATTCAATTTAAAAACATATCAGTCAAAACGTATTTACACTTCTCCTTATAAAGACAAAAAAGAAGATTTACTTGAAATTGAAGATTTTAAATCCGGAAAAGTTTTAGTTCAGATTCAATCTAAGAATGAATATCCTAATTACTATTTCAGAAATATCAAAAAGCAAAACAGCCTGACACCAATAACGACTTTTAAGAATCCATTTGAAAGCATTAAAAATGTCAGCAAAGAAGTAATCAAATACAAACGTAAAGACGGCGTTGAATTATCCGGAACTTTATATTTGCCTGCAGGTTATGACAAAGTAAAAAAAGAAAAATTGCCATTATTGATCTGGGCTTATCCTGCAGAATATAAAGACAAAAACAGCGCTGGGCAATCCACTCAAAATTCAAATGAATTTACTTTTCCATATTACGGATCTTTTGTTTATTGGGTAACTAAAGGATATGTAGTCTTAGACGATGCTGCTTTTCCTATTATTGGTGAAGGAACAACAGAGCCAAATGACAATTTCATTTCTCAATTGGTCGATAATGCAGCCGCTGCAATTGATGCCGTTGATGCTTTAGGATATATCAATCGTAAAAAAGTGGCAGTTGGAGGACACTCTTATGGTGCTTTTATGACCGCGAATTTATTGACACACTCTAATCTTTTCGCTTGTGGAATTGCGCGAAGCGGTGCATACAACAGAACGCTGACTCCTTTCGGATTCCAGACTGAACAACGTAACTACTGGGAGGTTCCTGAAGTTTACAATACAATGTCGCCTTTTATGAATGCTGACAAAATGAAAACTCCAATTTTATTAGTTCACGGCGAAGCTGATAATAATCCAGGAACTTTTACTTTGCAAACCGAGCGTTATTTTCAGGCTTTAAAAGGTTTAGGAGCTAATGCAAGAATGGTAATTTTACCGAAGGAAGCACATAGCTACGTTGCCAAAGAAAACATTCTGCACTTACTTTGGGAACAAGATCAGTTTTTAGAGAAGTACTTGAAAAACTAGATTTAAATCAAAAAAAATAAACCCGACAGCTTTCAAAACTGTCGGGTTTGTTGTTTTTATAGGTAAAGAATTATCTAATTATCTAATTATCTAATTATCTAATTGACACATTTTCTAATTTAAAGATAATTCAGTCCTAAGAAAATTTCCTGTTCAAGCGGCAAGTCAATTTCACTTTCAAAAAAGATTAATTGCCTTTTATAAACCGTTTCAATCAGATAATGATTTCCTCTAAAATACGTTCTTCTGATTTTTACCGGTAATTTAGATTCCGTAAGCATTTTAAGCTGATGCGGATAAACTAATGTCTTATGCGTTTCATCTTCATAATCAAGCAATAAATGAGTTGGTATTTCATTTACTTCACCAAACAACGAAGCGACATATTTAGTTTCAGGATCTTCGTAAATTTTTGTTGGATTATCTTTTACGATAATTTCGCCATTTCTCATTACAATCGCTTCATCAGCAAACGATAATGCATCTGTGCTATCATGGGTTGCAATGATACAAGTAATTCCCTTTTGTTTTAAGTATCGGAACAAATTTCGGCGTAATGCATTTTTACGAAAGGCGTCGATTTGACTAAACGGTTCGTCAAGTAAAATCACTTCCGGCTCTAAAGCCAAAACCCGTACCAAAGCTACACGCTGTTGTTGTCCTCCACTTAAAAATTTAGCTTTTACATTAGAAAACTGCTCCATTTCTACCATCTCCAATAATTCCTGCACACGTAATTTTTTCATGTTAGCAAAACCATTAGAAAGGAATTTTCCAACATTTTCAGCTACTGTTTCAAATGGAGACAAATCAAAATCCTGTGCCAGATATTTCATGTACGGCATTCCGGGAATCAAATTGTATTTTGGACCTAAGATTGGTTTTTCATTATAAAAAATCTTGCCTTCGTCTAAATCATATAAACCGTACATTAACTTAAGAAGCGTACTTTTTCCGCAGCCACTCTCGCCAATAATAGCAATATTTTCACCTTTGTTTATAGTAAAAGAAACGTCTTTAATAACGGGTTTATCGGTATACGAGAAAGAAATATTCTGAATGTCGAGCATGGGTTGTATTTGAAAGTCCAAATTTACAATGTTTAAATCCTAAAGTCAAAAAAAAAGCTGCTTCAATTAAGAAACAGCTTTTAAAATTTTTTATTGTATCGAAACTATTTTCCAGCTTCAGATTTAGCATCATTTACCATTTTGTCATTTGCTGTAATAGCAAACTCAACACGACGGTTTTGAGCTCTTCCATCAGCAGTATCATTTGTTGCAATTGGATCAGCGATTCCTAAACCAGACGTTTTAAAACGGCTTGATTTTAATCCTTTTGAAACTAAGTATGCTTGTACAGAAGCTGCTCTTTGTCCTGAAAGAGTCAGGTTATATTCTGGTTTTCCTGTATTATCAGTATATCCAAAAATTTGAATATCAGTATCACCATATTCACTAAATACAGGGATCAATTTATCTAAATTAGCTTTTGCCTGAGTAGTTAAAGTTGATTTGTTAGTATCAAAACGAACTGCATTTTCGTTCAAAGTCAGGTGAATTCCTTCTCCTACTCTTTCAACGTCAGCACCAGGTAAAGCCTGATCGATTTCACGAGCTTGTTTATCCATTTTGTTCCCAATAAGTGCTCCGGTTCCACCACCAACGGCAGCACCAATAGCAGCACCTAAAGCAGCGTTTCCGCCTTTTCCTAAATTATTTCCTAAAATACCACCAATAAGTCCACCGGCAACTACTCCAATTCCTGCTCCTTTTTGTGTGTTATTTGCATTTTTAACTGAATCGCAGCTTGCAAAAAAACTAACTAATACAAGTAAACTACTCAACCCTAAAACTGTTATCTTTTTCATGTGTATATATTTTAATATTAATTGGCTCTTTGAAATTGGTAAGTAACATCTTTAGTTTGTCCACCTACATTAATGTTGTCGATTAATTGAAATGAATTATCACTCAAACCTGCAACTTTTAGTAAATATCCTTCTTTGATATTTTTTGATTTTGTTCCCGGATTGACAATTTTTAATACAAAAAGACCCTGGTTATTGATACTCCATACAATTGGAGAAGTAAATGCAGTACAGCTTGGTGCTGTTAATGTCATTGTACCTTTGTTATTATTCGAAATAAAATTCCATGTACTACCAATAAAACATTTAGAATCGGCAAGATCAAAAGAATTCACTTTAATATAATCAGAACCCGGATAAGAGACATTGGTAAGAACCCAATTTCCTTTGATAGCTACTTGAGTCGATTTGTCAAGTTTAGTTGAAAGCGTTGTTGCTTCTGTAGAAGCGGTTGTAGACGAAGCTGATTTACACGCGAATACCATCGTGGCGATCATGCACATGAAAATGATTTTCTTCATTTGGACATTTTTTAAGTTAATACTTACACCTTTAACAATTAGTGTACCACAAATATACGATTCATTGAAATATTAACAGTTCCAAAATCTAATTATTTTCTTTCAAAATTAACACTTGCGACATTTTGTCATTCAAAAAACAATTGGTATTCTATTTGAAGGAATGAGAATCATCACATTAAACTAAAAAATTAAAAAATATGACAACAGGTAAAATTAATGTTTCAGTAGAAAACATCTTTCCTTTAATCAAAAAGTTCTTGTATAGCGACCACGAAATTTTCTTGCGTGAGCTTGTTTCAAACGGAACCGATGCTACTTTAAAATTAAAACACCTTATTAGCATTGGCGAAGCTAAAGTTGAATACGGAAATCCGGTTATCGAAATTAAAGTAGATAAAGAAGGAAAAAAAATCCACATTACTGATCAGGGTTTAGGTATGACTGCTGATGAAGTAGAAAAATACATCAACCAGGTTGCTTTTTCAGGAGCTGAAGAATTCCTTGACAAATACAAAGATTCTGCTAAAGATTCTGGAATTATTGGTCACTTTGGTCTTGGTTTTTATTCTGCCTTTATGGTTGCAGAAAAAGTAGAAATCATTACTAAATCATACAAAGATGAACCAGCTGCGCACTGGACTTGTGACGGTAGCCCTGAATTTACTTTAGAGCCAGCTGACAAAACTTCACGTGGTACAGAAATCATTCTTCATATTGCTGAAGATTCTCTTGAATTTTTAGAAGATTCTAAAATTGCTGGTTTATTAAATAAGTATAACAAATTTATGCCAGTGCCGATTAAATTCGGAACAAAAACAGAAACACTTCCAAAACCGGAAGATGCACCTGAGGATTACGTAAATGAAACTATTGAAGTTGATAATATCATCAACAATCCAAACCCGGCTTGGACAAAACAACCATCTGAGTTATCTGAGGAAGATTATAAAAACTTCTACAGAGAGTTGTATCCAATGCAGTTTGAAGAACCGTTATTCAACATTCATTTAAATGTAGATTATCCTTTCAACTTAACTGGAATTTTGTATTTCCCAAAATTGGGTACAGATATGCAAATCCAGAAAGATAAAATTCAATTGTACCAAAACCAGGTTTACGTTACTGATAACGTAGAAGGAATTGTACCAGAATTTTTGACGATGTTAAAAGGTGTAATCGATTCTCCGGATATTCCTTTGAACGTTTCCCGTTCAGGTTTACAGGCTGATGGTGCAGTAAAGAAAATCTCAAACTACATTACTCGTAAAGTTGCTGATAAACTAAAAGCTTTATTCAATGAAAATCGTGCTGATTTTGAAGCAAAATGGAACGATATTAAAATTGTTTTAGAGTACGGAATGCTTTCTGAAGACAAATTCTACGAAAAAGCTGGTGCGTTTGTATTGTACCCAACTGTAGATGATACTTATTTTACCTTAGAAGAATTAAAAGAGAAATTAAAAGAAAACCAAACAGATAAAGACGGAAAATTGGTAGTTCTTTATGCCGGAAATAAAGATGCTCAACACTCTTATATTGAAACAGCAAAAGAAAAAGGATATGAAGTATTACTTTTAGATTCTCCTATTATCTCGCACTTAATTCAAAAAATTGAAGGCGATAATAAAGATGTAACTTTCGTTCGTGTGGATTCTGACCATATTGATAACTTAATCAAAAAAGATGAAAACACGATTTCTAAGTTATCTGATGAAGAAAAAGAAACACTTAAAACTTCATTAGAAGCTTACATTCCAAAAGCATATTCTGTTCAATTAGAAGCTATGGACAGTCAGGCTGCTCCATTCATTATCACGCAACCGGAATTTATGCGTAGAATGAAAGAAATGAGCCAATCAGGCGGTGGCGGAATGTTCGGAATGGGCAATATGCCGGAAATGTACAATTTAGTAGTAAACACTAATTCTGATTTGGCTACAAGCATTTTGAATACTGAAGATAAAACTCATCAGGAACACTTGGTAAAACAAGCTTTAGATTTAGCAAAATTATCGCAAAACCTTTTAAAAGGTGAAGCTTTAACTGCTTTTGTAAAAAGAAGTTTCGAAATGATTAAATAAGGTTTTTACAAAAAAAATACTTTTTAAAATCCTGTGGGTCTGACTCACAGGATTTTTTTATTGTAATTCATTTTTTTTATTACATTTGAATGCCTTTTAATCTAACTTAAACAAACTACTATGAAAAAAACCGCTTTTTTACTTTTAAGTATTTGCGCTACAGCATTAATTTATGTTTCTTGTTCTAGTGACGATGTCGCCAACCAAACTGATACAACCTCTATAAGAGCCTCTGTTGTAATAGATGCAGCCAATGAAATGGATATTAATACCGCTTTACTGGTTACCAACAGCTCGCCAACAGCAAAACCAACTGAAACACCAGTTACAGGAATCTGTGCAACAGTTACAGTAGTGGGAACTACCTATCCAAAAGTATTTACAGTTGATTATGGAACAGCAGGTTGTACACAGAATCAACTTCTAAGAAAAGGGAAATTAAAAATTACACTTTCTGGACCAATTATCACTACCGGAAGCAAATTGACTATCGAAAGAATTGACTATTCTATCAACGGAATAAAACTGGAAGGAACAATTGAATACACTAACACTACAACTGTTGCTACTGTACCTCAATGGACAAGAAAAGTGACTAATGGAAAATTTACTGATCTACAGGGAAGAGTTTATACAAATTCAGGAACACATACTGTAAAACAAACGGCCGGTGTTGACACACCTTATGTTTTAGAAGACAATGTTTATGAAATGACTGAAGGAAATCATATTGTAACGACAGACGCAGGCGCAAGCTTAACGTTGACCGTTCAGGAAACATTGATTAAAAAATATTCATGTGTTTACATCTCTAAAGGAAAACTAAAAGTAGAAGGTGGATTCTTAAAAGGAGTTATTGACTACGGAAACAATGAATGTGACAGCAATTTCACTTACACACACGAAAGTGGAGTTGGTTATAACTTATCAATGTAAATCTCTCATTTTTATAAAAATACAGCAATCCCAATTTAGAAATAGATTGGGATTTATTTTTAGGAAAATTTAAAGTACGAATCATTACATTCAAACTATTTTCTTTATTTTGCACCAAAATCTAAAAACCAATGAAAAAATCAATTATTGCTTTTGTTGCAATTGCCCTATTAGCATCATGTAGTAAAAAAGAATCTGCTGACAACCTGCACATCACAGGAAATATTAAAGGATTAAAAAACGGAACTTTATATATTCAAAGAATTGTTGACACATCGCTTGTTGCAATAGACAGTATCAAAATCGATGGGAACTCAGCTTTTGAGCGCGATATCAAACTAGAATCTCCAGAAATGCTTTATTTATTCCTTGATCGTGGAGTAACAAACTCAATGGACAACAATATTCTATTCTTTGCAGAACCTGGAAACATCAATATCGAGACCAACTTAGATAATTTTATTTACGGTGCCAAAATCACCGGATCTAAAAATCAGGAATTATACGAAGAATACAAAAAGATCAATTCTCGTTTTAATGATGAAAACCTGGCGATGGTAGAGCCAAGATTTAAAGCAATCAAAAGCCAAGATCAAAAAGCAATTGACAGTCTTGATGCAAAACAACAATCTAACATCAAAAGAAAATACTTATACGCTACAAACTTTGCTATTAACCATAAAGATTACGAAATAGCGCCTTATATCGCTTTAGCTGAAATTTATGATATCAACGTTAAGTTTCTTGATACCATTCAAAAGTCAATGACTCCAAAAGTAGCAAAATCACTTTACGGAAAAAAGTTAACCAAATATGTTGCTGATATTAAAAAGCAAGAACAAAAATAATTTCATCATAAAAAAGTCCTGAATATTTCAGGGCTTTTTTATGATGGAAATCCCAAATTCCAATTACAGATATTGCACTTCTGTGAAGATTGGAATTTGGGATTTTAATTTTGGAATTTTACTAAGAGTTTGAAACAAAAAAACCACCACTAAAAAGTGATGGTTTTATGTTGAGCCGGCGGAGGGACTCGAACCCACGACCTGCTGATTACAAATCAGCTGCTCTAGCCAACTGAGCTACGCTGGCGACTCATTACGGGTGCAAATATAAAACGGTTTTTCGTTTTACCAAAATAAATTTGCAATTAAATCTAAATAAAAAACCATCACTAAAAGTGATGGTTTTATGTTGAGCCGGCGGAGGGACTCGAACCCACGACCTGCTGATTACAAATCAGCTGCTCTAGCCAACTGAGCTACGCTGGCGACTCATTACGGGTGCAAATATAAAGCGGTTTTTCGTTTTACCAAAATAAATTTGCACTTTTTTATACTTTTTTTTGCTTACAATTCGTTGATTTTAGCAATCAATTGATTAGCAGTTTCTTCCAATTCAACATTGATTTGTTTGAAATGCGCTTTTTTGTTTTCAACGTTCTTTGCGTTCACTTTTGTGATCAAAGTATCGAAAGCAGCAATAGCCTGATCGATCAAAGCATTCGTTTCTGGAGTAGGATTTCCTGTAGTAGACATTTCAAATAAGTAAATTGCCTCAATAATATCTCCTAATACGAAGTTGATGTCTTTCTTTAAATTTTTAACGTTTGCCATTTTTATTTTTATTTTAATTTGCGTCTGCAAAAGTACATATAATCTTTAGATTTAGCCCTATGAAATGTAAATTTCTAAAATTGAAGCTTTTCCGTTCAAAATAAATGCATTTATCTCAGCCGGAACCAAAACGGTATCTCCTTTTATATAAGTTTGTTTGAAGCCATCAAATTCAATTTCGAAACTTCCTTCAATACACATATAAACAGTAAATGTTTCTCCAGATTTAGAAACTTCCAATTTATTTTCTAACGGAATAAAATTGGTCGTGAAATAAGGGCAATCCACAACTGTATTTGAAGTATTGACTTTTGTTTCATATTTCTTCTGCGTGTATACTTCATTATAATTGATAGCATCAAGCGCTAGATCTACGTGCAGTTCTCTTTTATTTCCCTGTGCATCTACACGATCAAAATCATATAAACGATACGTAATATCAGAAGTCTGCTGAATTTCGGCCACAACTAATCCGGCACCAATTGCATGAACTGTTCCCGTTTCTAAAAAGAAAACATCTCCGGCTTTTGCTTTTACATCATCCAATATCGAAACCAATGAATTATCATGTAAATGTTGTAAGTATTCTTCTTTACTTGAATCTTCCTTAAAACCAACAATGATTCTCGAATCGGCGTCAGCCTGCATAACGTACCACATTTCAGTTTTACCAAATGAGTTATGACGCTCTTTTGCTAATTTGTCATTTGGATGAACCTGAATCGAAAGGTCTTCACGAGCATCTAAATATTTAAAAAGTAATGGAAACTGTTTTCCGAAACGTTTATAAACTGCTGTTCCTAAGATTTCATTTGGTGTGTCATCAATAAGATCCATCAATGATTTTCCTTTTAAAGCTCCATTTGAAACAACACTCACATCGCCTTCAACAGTTGATAGTTCCCAGCTTTCACCGGTAATTTTAGAAACTATTGGTTTATTCAGAATTGTTTTTAATTTTTCTCCGCCCCAGATTCTGTCTTTTAAAATGGGTTCGAATTGTAAAGGGTATAAGTTTGGCTTCATTTTTTTGGCTAATATCTTTATTAAATTGCTATTGAACTAATACTAATTCTTTAATTTATAATACTAATTCTCTAATTGTTTCTAAGGCTTTCTCAATATGTCTGACTGCATTCATACTATCAAAAATATAAATCACAACGCCATTTCTGTCTATAATATAAGTTACTCTTCCTGGCAAAAGACCAAATAAATTATTTCGAACTCCAAAAAGTTGTCTCAGTCTTTTATCAGGATCTGATAACAATATAAAAGGCAATTCATGTTTCTTGGCAAATTTATGATGTGATTTCACGCTATCACTACTAATCCCGATTACCTCAGCACCTAAATCCTTAAAATCTTCGTACTGATCCCGAAAGCTGCAGGCTTCAGTAGTACAACCGGGAGTATTATCTTTTGGATAAAAATAAATCACAAGCGGTTTTCGACCCAAAAAACTTTTGCTTTCAAAAACTTCTCCATGACTATCTTTTGCAGTAAAATTCGGAACTATATCTCCTGTTTTTAATGACATTTATTATTCTCCTTTATAAGTTACAAAATTGCGATCCGTTTCATTCAGGACGATTTCTAAATCAAAATCGGGCTGAATTCTTTTTCTAATTTTATTCCATATCACAACGGCAATATTTTCAGCTGTTGGATTCAAATCCTGAAATTCCGGAACATCCAGATTCAGGTTTTTGTGATCAAACGGAATTTCTACTTCTTCCAGTATAATATCCGCTAATACTTTCACATCTAAAACAAAACCAGTTTCCGGGTCAATTTTTCCTGTAACACTCACTGTTAAACCATAATTATGACCATGAAAATTGGCATTATTACATTTTCCAAAAACAGCATTGTTTTTCTCAAATGTCCAATCTTTCCTGTGCAATCGATGTGCAGCATTAAAATGTGCTTTTCTTGATATGGTTACTTTCATTTGGGTTATGGTTAGTCTTGTTAAATTTTATGGTCTTCCAAATAATGATAAAATTCATCAAAAATTATTTTGAACCAAACGGTATAAATTTCGGGCTGTTTTTCAATATCTTCTTTAATATCTTCAATTTTCATCCATTTCCAATCTTCCACTTCATCATGATTAATGGCAGGGCTTTCATTAAAATACCCAATCATAACGTGATCAAGTTCATGCTCTGTTAAGCCGTTATCAAAAGGAGCTTTGTATATAAAATGGAAAAGTTCTTTCAATTCCGTTTTAAAACCCATTTCTTCAAATAATCTTCGGCTTCCTGCTTCGATGTTCGTTTCACCTTCACGCTGATGACTGCAACAGGTGTTTGTCCAGAGTAAAGGAGAATGGTATTTTTGATGAGCACGTTGTTGTAACATTACTTCGTTTTTACTATTTAAAATAAAAACAGAAAATGCACGGTGCAAAAGTGCTTTTTCATGCGCTTCCAGTTTTGGCATTAAGCCAATTTGTTCATCATTTTGATTGACTAATATTACGTTTTCTTCTATCATATGGCGTTTTGTACAAAACAAAAATACGAAAAAAGAAATGGCTTGAAAATCCTGAAAAAGATTGTGAAAAGTTTAACGAGCCTTCATTTTCACAAGTATTTAATATTCAAAACTTTAAAAACAGTTATTTATTTAAAATCGTTTAAAATTAAGCTTAAAAAACTATATGCATTGCTTTTACGTAAATAAAAAAAAGTTAAAACATACTTAAAAAAACCTCAATTGTAAATTAGACGATATTTTGGAACTAACTCTCGTCGTACCTTTGGTTTACAAAATTAAAGCCTCACAAAAATCATGAAAACAAGAACTCAATTTTTCAGCCTTTGCTTTTTAATTCCGCTTTTTATTTTGCAGGCATGTGGCCAATCAACAAAAAAGCAAAACACAAAAACTATTGTTATGGAAAACAAAATCAATAAACCCGGAAATCCATATTATTCTAACACAGATACAAACACCCTACATGTTAACAACGCAGAATGGAAAAAAGTATTACCGGATGATGTTTACGCAGTAATGCGCGAGGCAGACACCGAAAGACCTTTTACAGGAAAATACTGGAACACCGATGAAAAAGGAACCTACTATTGCGCTTCGTGCGGAAACAAGCTTTTTAGATCCGGAGCCAAATTTGCAAGCAGCTGCGGCTGGCCAAGCTTTTTTGAACAGGACAATAAAAAAAGCGTTGTATACAAAGAAGATAATTCACTTGGAATGGAAAGAATCGAAGCTCTTTGCGGACGTTGTGGCGGGCATTTAGGGCATTTATTTGATGACGGTCCTGAACCAACCGGAAAACGCTACTGTATGAATTCAATTGCCCTTGACTTTATTCCTGATAATAAATAACACTAAAATGAAAAATACGATTTTAATTTGCCTTTTTGCTTTATCCTTAAACGGATTTGCACAAAATAAAAAGCCTTCAAACCTTGAAACGATTACGCTTGGCGGCGGGTGTTACTGGTGCGTTGAGGCGGTTTATGAAAATTTAGACGGAGTAAAATCTGTTGTTTCTGGTTTCTCCGGAGGAAATGTTGCCGATCCTACTTATGAAGAGGTTTGCACTGGTGAAACAGGACATGCTGAAGTTGTTCAGATTACCTATGACAAAAACGTAACGGATATTAATGAAATTTTCAAGGTTTTCTTTACGGTTCACGATCCAACAACTTTAAACCGACAAGGTGCAGATGTTGGAACACAATATCGTTCTGTGATTTTTTATAAAAACGACGAACAAAGAAAGGCTGCGCAAAGTATTATTGCCGAACTCAACAAAGCAAAAGTTTATAGCAACCCGATTGTGACAAAAGTAGAACCGTTTAAAAAGTTCTATAAAGCAGAAGACTATCATCAGAATTATTATGCAAACAACAAAAACCAGCCGTATTGCAGAATGGTGATTCAGCCTAAAATAGATAAATTCGAAAAAGTATTTAAAGACAAACTCAAAAAGAAATAAAATCATATAAAAAAAGGGAAATGAGTTAACTCATTTCCCTTTTTTTATATGATTTTTAAAACTATTGTTTAGCTACTTTTTTAAATCTCATCATTGGCACATCGCCCTCAATTAAATTTAGTTTTCCGTCTTTATCAATAGCATAACTTGTTATTTTTTTCATTTGCTGTAAAAACTGCTGTTCTCCTCCACCTTCGCAAAACATCATTGTTGCTGGTCCGGGTTCTCCAAAAGTTAAAGATTTTCCATTTAGGGTATAAGGTGCGCTATATCCGTTACATCCATTATTACCATACACTTTTGTTTCTTTCTGGTCAAAAGTAATTTGTGGTTTTTTATTGGGATACAAGCCTTCAAAAGCAATTCTTGGCCCTGAAATATATTCTAATTCCCAGATTGTATCGTAAATATTAGCGGTGTTTTTGGCCTCTTTTGATGCCATACATGAAATAAGTAGTAAGGTTAAAACTGAAACGACTGCAATTGTATATTTTTTCATAAAATTTACTTTTTAAGATTAAAATTGTTTTACAAATATTCCCTTCTCAATATTCATGCCTTGCAACAAGTTTTATAAAAATTTAATTTTTATAAAAGACCTCCGATTTCATTATTAAATTGCAATTTCTGATCTCTAAGTTACACCATTTTCATTAAAAAACTACAGATCAAATACTTAAATTAAAACATACGATTGCATTTTTTTTGTAATTTGCAATGATCAAAAAACTAAAATCATCAATAAAAAACAAAAAAATGAAGCGACTGCTCTTACTTTTTATCTTATTAATTGCCATCACTCCAATTCATTCTCAGGAAAATTTACCAACAGATTATCTGTCTAAAGAATTCCATAAAGGCCGACGTGAAGCTTTTAGAAATTTAATGCCGACGAATTCGGTTGCTGTAGTTTTCTCTTATCCGGAAAGAGTTTTTTCTAAAGATGTTAGCTACAATTTTCATCAAAATCCTGACATGTATTACCTGACTGGTTACAAAGAACCAGATGCCGTTTTACTAATTTTCAAGGAAGCACAGGGAACTGGCGAAACTTACAACGAAGTATTATTTGTTAGAGAAAGAAATGCTTCCCGCGAAGTTTGGACAGGAAGACGTTTGGGTGTTGAAGGCGCAAAATCTAAATTAGGTTTTACGACTGTTTATAACGGAAAAGATTTTAAGAATTTTGATATCGATTTAAAAAAATTTGACAAAATTATTTATGATAAAATCCCAATTGATCTTGAGAACAATCAAAGTAGTTTTGATCTTTTTGGCTTAGTTCAGTCTTTTAAAAATAAGGCCGGAATTACGCGCGAAGACAAAACTTCAATAGACTCATTTACCAATATTACCAATTCACTTCGAGAAATCAAAACTCCGGAAGAAATGGATTTAATGCGTAAAACCGTTAAACTTTCCTGCGTTGCTCATAACGAAGTTATGAAAGCAGTTGGTCCGGACATGAGCGAAAACGAAGCTGACGGAATTCACGCCTATATCCATAGAAAATATGGTGCCGAAGGCGAAGGTTATCCCCCAATTGTTGGTGTTGGAGCAAACGGCTGTATTTTGCATTATGGCGAAAACAACAGCACAAAAATGGACAATCAATTGTTATTGATGGATGTTGGCTCTGAATATCACGGTTATTCTGCCGATGTAACCAGAACAATTCCGGCAAACGGAAAATTTACCGAAGAACAAAAAGCCATTTATCAATTGGTTTATGAAGCTCAGGAAGAAGTTTTTAAAATCTGTAAAGAAGGAACCCGCATTCAGGATTTAAATACAAAATCAAGAGAAGTAATCACAGAAGGATTAATTAAGCTTGGGATTATCACAGATCCCCAAGATTCCAGAATTTATTATCCGCACGGATGCTCGCATTTTCTTGGTCTGGATGTTCATGATAAAGGAAATTATGGAGGAACTTTAAAAGAAAACATGATCCTTACTGTTGAACCAGGAATTTATATTCCGGCAAACAGTAAATGCGATAAAAAATGGTGGAATATTGGTGTCCGAATCGAAGATGACATTGCCATCAAAAAAGATTCATATGAAAATTTATCAGCAGATTCGCCAAGAAAATGGGAAGATGTTGAAAAAATGGCAGCGCAGAAAAGCACTTTCAATGACATGAAATTTCCTAAAATTTAATTTAGAAAAATAAAATAAATCAAAACCTCGTTTCAATTTTAAACGAGGTTTTTTTATGCATTTTTAAGAAAAGCTTTCAAAAATTCAAGTGAATTTTACCGTACTTTGTATCCTCAAAATTTAAAAAAATGAAAGCACTTACCTTTTCTTCTTTCGGAAATTCAGATGTTTTAGAATATATAGAAATTCCGAATCCGCAATTAAAAAACGATGAAATTTTAATCGAAATGAAAGCTATCGGATTAAATTTTGCCGATGTTTACAGACGAAAGGGAAATTATCATTTAAAAGGAAATCCGCCATTTATTGCCGGTTATGAAGGTGCCGGAATTGTGGTTAACACCAACAATCATTCTGAATATAACGTTGGAGATCGGGTGGCTTTCGCCGATGTTCCCTTTGCAAATGCTGAATTGGTTGCCGTAAATATAAATCACGTTTTACCGTTACCCCAAGCCATTTCTTTTGAAACTGCCGCTGCTATTTTACTCCAAGGTTTAACCGCACATTATTTAGCAACCGACAGCCATAAAACTGCAAAAGGTAAAACCGTTTTAATTCACGCGGTTGCAGGCGGAGTTGGTCAGACACTAACACAAATCAGCAAATTGTTGGGTGCCAATGTGATTGGTTTAACTTCCTCTTCAGACAAAGCAAAAGTAGCTTTTGAACAAGGCGCAGATCATGTTTTTCTTTATAATGACGATTGGAAATCGCAGGTTTTCAAAGTAGCACCAAAAGGCGTTGATGTTGTTTACGATAGTGTGGGAAGTACGTTGATGGAAAGTTTCGAAGTCACAAAAGAATGCGGACAAGTCGTTTTCTTCGGAATGGCAGATGGCGACCCTGCACCTGTAGATCCAAGAATGCTGATGGATGGTTCCAAAACTTTAACCGGAGGCGATTTGTGGAGTTATTTAAATTCAAAAGAAGAACGAATCAAAAGGGCCAATCAATTATTCAATTGGATTATCGAAGGAAAAATTACGCTTTCAACTCCAACTTCTTTTAAATTATCCGAAGGAAAAATGGCTCACGATTATCTGGAAAGCCGAAAAAGTACCGGAAAAATAATTCTGATTCCGTAAATAATAATCTGGGCGTGCCACCAATATAAAAAGGGACCGACTTTAGCACTGCTTAGTTCGCCCCTTTTTATATTGGTGTCGGGCTTTCGCTGCTACTGCGGTAGCTTAGCTCTATCCCTCACGCATAAACAGTTTTCAGTCTCAGTTTCCAACATAATCTTGTCGTCCTGAGGGACGAAGGATCACACTAGAAGCTCGACAAAGATTGGATTCTCGTTGAGGAGTTACTTGCAAAGATTTCTCCTCTGTTGAAAATGGCAAAATTGCGACTAAAGTCTACAACTGATTAACCTCAATCTTCGTTAATTCAGATAATTCTAAGATCCTATCCACATCGTTTTTATTTGCCACAAAAAACAAATAATTATCTCCATGTGTATCATACGTCATTAATTCAAGATTACGCTTCTCTAAAGCCGATTGAATATAAGGAAACAAATCGTGACTATACGTTTCTTCCGGATATTCGAAATTCAAATCTTCACCAATCATTTCTGAGATGAAATATTCTGCATCTTCAGGATCAAATTTCCAATCGCTGTTCCAGCAATCTATGCTTTCAAAAAAACTCCAGTGATTTTCAATAATCTCATGATATTCTTTTGATTCCTTTTTAAAATTCTTCAAAAGCTTTTTTGATTGTTTTCTAAGGTCTTTTTCTTCAACATTCCCTCTTGAAACCAATCTTATAAACTCTTCAAAAGTCTCAACTTTAACGTCTTCAATTTCTACTAAATTTTCTAATGAAGGAAGTGTAACACTTTCCGGAATTTCAATATTTAAATATTGGCAAATTCCCTGTAAAACCAATTTAAAATCTTTAATTGCTATTTCCTGACTTTCATTCTTTGGATTGTTGAAATCTAAAAGTTCACTATCCAACAATCCTTTTGTATAATCAAAAAAATGTGTTCCTGAATATAAAATTTTAAAATCGTTGGTTTCTAAACTATTGGTACAGCAAAAAAAGATAATGAAATTTTTTATGGAACGTTTAAAGAACTTTTTTTCATCAGAAGTTGGCTCCGAATAAAACTGAATGTGTATAAAGTCATATTCTAATCCCTGGTCTATTATATCCTGAGAAAGAACTCCAATATCCATTTTTTTATAAAGCTCATTTAAAACTTCATAAGAATTATTAAAGCCTCCTTTTTTAATTTCTGCTCTGCTTTCTTCATGATCTAATGAACCGGGAAAATAAAATAAATTAACCGATACATCTTCCTTAATTCCTTTTACTTTAAGTTCAAGACTTGCCTGCTCGTTATATAAGTGCGAATAAATTGAATCAATAATATCAAAAGAAATAATTGATTGCGGGTCGTTATTTCGACCGAATAAATTAGAAAAGAAGTTTTTCATTAGAGTTTACAGGTTTTATTTTTTTTAGAAATTCTTATAACTAAAGAATTAAATATAAGAATATTCAAATAAATAAAAAACCTGATAAATTAATTATTTCAAAGTTTCAGCAATCATTAAAGCACATTTTTCTCCATCAATTGCTGCAGATATAATGCCGCCCGCATATCCCGCTCCTTCTCCGCAAGGATACAAACCTTTTATTTGTAAATGCTCGTAAGTTATAGGATCTCTCGGAATTCTGACCGGAGATGAAGTTCTGCTTTCCGGCGCATGCAAAATAGCTTCGTTAGTCAAATAACCACGCATCGACTTACCGAATTCCTTAAAACCTTCACGTAAAATTTGCGATAAGAATCCAGGAAAAACCTGTCCCATTTCAACCGAAGTGGTTCCCGGAACATAAGACGTTTTCGGAATATCCGAAGAAACTTTATTTTGAGTAAAATCAACCATTCGTTGAGCCGGAACTTTTTGGGTTTCGCCCGCCAAATGCCACGCTTTTTGTTCAATGCTTTTTTGGAATTCCATTCCGGCTAAAGCGCCAAATTTTTCAAAAGGCTTAAAATCTTCCAATTTCAATTCGATAACAATTCCGGAATTTGCTGTAACCTGATCACGTTTAGATGGCGACCAGCCGTTGGTAACCACTTCACCCGGACTTGTTGCACAAGGTGCAATTACACCACCCGGGCACATACAAAAAGAGTACATTCCTCGGCCGTTTACTTGCTTTACGATAGAATACGGCGCAGGTGGCAAATGTTCCCCGCGATAATCACAGCTATATTGAATGCTGTCAATTAAAGCTTGAGAATGCTCTGCACGAACACCCAAAGCAAAAGGTTTTGCTTCTATGAAAATTTTCTTTTTATCTAACAATTCAAAAATATCACGTGCCGAATGTCCAGTCGCTAAGATTAATTTATTCGCCAGAATTTTGTCTCCGGTTTGCGTTACAATACCCTCAACTTCATTATTTTTTACCAAAATATCGGTTACTCTGGTATCAAACAAAACCTGACCTCCAAACTCGATAATTTTGTTTCGAATATCCTCAATGATTTTTGGCAATTTATTGGTTCCGATGTGCGGATGCGCTTCAACCAAAATATCTTCAGAAGCTCCAAAAGCAACTAAAAGTTCTAATATTCTGGTAACATCACCACGTTTTTTAGAACGCGTATATAATTTTCCGTCAGAATACGTTCCTGCTCCGCCTTCTCCAAAACAATAATTAGAATCTTCGTTTACCAAATGATCCACATTTATTGCTTTTAAGTCACGTCGGCGTCCACGAACATCTTTTCCGCGTTCAATTACAATTGGCTTTAAACCTAATTCAATTAATTGCAATGCTGCAAAAAGTCCAGCCGGACCAGCGCCAACCACAATAACTTCCTGTGCAGAAGAAACATCTTTATATAATGGTAATTCAATTTTGCTTTCCTCAAAAGGTTCCCCTTGCAGATAAATAATAACCTTCAAATTGATTTTTATCGCTTTCTGGCGCGCATCAATCGAACGTTTTAAAATAGTAATATGTTGAATTTCCTTAGGAGAAACTTTAATTTGTTTAGACAAATAGTCTTTTAGCAACAATTCGTTTGCAGCTATTTCCGGAGTTACCTGAAGTAAAAGTTCTCTTGGCATTGTATTTTATTTTTCAATTAGCTTTTCTATTTATGAAAAGAACATGCAAAAATAACATTTTGAACTGACTTTATATAATTAACCGCAAAGTGCGCTAAGATTTTTTAAAGTTATGGTTTTACAAAAACATAAAGTTCGCAAAGCTTTTTTATTGTTCATGCAGATTTTCTCTTCTTCGTAAAATCTTTACTATTTATTTTTAGCCACACACTATTTGGATTAAAAAGATTTCTTTTAAAGAACAATTAGACGCACTGCAGTGCGTCTCGACAGAAAAAAAACTCAGAACCTTAGCATCTCAGAACCTCAGAACCTTTTTTTCAAAATAGACTTTGTACCTTTGTCACTCTGAACCTTTGCACCTTAAATAAATGTCTAGAAAAATAAAATTAATTTGGGATTTCCGTGGTCCGGCTTCAGCAAAAACTGCTGAACATCATGAAATTCATTTGAAAGAATATATCGCAATAGAAAAACTTCCGTTAAATATTACTGGTTTTAAAATTGTAAACGAAATGCATGCAACCGCTTTTATGGTGGTTACCGAAGAAAATATGATTCCGGTAAGAGATGCTTTGAAGCCGCATCGTGGGGAAGTTTATAGTGATCAGTAATCAGTTTTTTAGTGTTCAGAAAGTCCTAAAAAACTGATTACTTAATACCTTTATATTTTTTTTCAATCTACTTTAGCATTCACTGAACACTAAAAAACTGATCACTGATTACTTTAATTAGCTACTTCACTAATAAATTTAATTCTCATCAACCTTAATTCATCAATATCATAATCGCCATCGAATTCTTTAAGGGCGTCTTCGATTTTGTCCGATTCTGATTCCATGAAATAATCGTGAATTTCTTCCTGTTGATCATCATCTAACATATCATCAACCCAGTATTTAATATTAAGTTTAGTACCAGCGTACACGATTTGTTCCATTTCTTTGATCAAAGCATCCATCGTTAAGCCTTTTGCCGAAGCAATATCATTTAAAGATAACTTTCGATCTATATTTTGAATGATATATAATTTATTAGCAGAATTAACTCCGGTAGATTTCACCACTAAATCGTCTGGGCGAATGATATCATTATCTTCTACATAACGACTAATCAAGGCTACAAATTCTCCACCGTATTTTTTAGCTTTTCCTTCACCAACTCCATGAATATTATATAATTCAGTTAAGGAAATCGGGTATTTTAAAGCCATGTCTTCTAAGGAAGGATCCTGAAAAACGACAAACGGAGGAACGCCTAATTTTTTGGCTACTTTTTTTCGCAATTCACGCAGCATGCCCATTAAAACCTCATCGGCAGTACCAGATGATTTTGCAGCTGTTACAATTGCCTCATCTTCAGACTCATTGTATTCATGATCTTCAGACATCAGAAAGGATACTGGCTTTTTAATGAAGTTCAAACCTTCCTTAGTGATTTTCACCACGCCATAAGTCTCAATATCTTTTGATAAATAACCGGCAACCAGTACTTGCCTTAATAAGGCCATCCAATATTTTTCGTCATGATCTGAACCAGAACCGAAAAACGATTGGGCATCTGTTTTATGTGCCTTGATAACTGCATTTACGCGACCTATTAAAGTAAATACAATTTCTTTTGATTTGTAAATATGTTTGGTGTCGCGAACGATTTCTAACAATTTAACAACCTGATCCTGCGCTTCAATTTTATTTTTAGGATTACGAACATTGTCGTCCATATCGGCACCTTCTCCGGTTTCACTGTCAAATTCTTCACCAAAATAATGTAGCAGGAATTTTCTTCGTGACATTGAGGTTTCGGCGTAAGCCACAACTTCCTGCAAAAGGGCAAAACCAATTTCCTGTTCAGCAACAGGTTTTCCGGACATGAATTTCTCCAGCTTTTCTACATCTTTATAAGAGTAATAAGCTAAACAATGTCCTTCTCCTCCATCACGACCGGCACGACCGGTTTCCTGATAATAACTCTCCAGTGATTTTGGAATATCATGGTGAATTACAAAACGAACGTCTGGTTTATCAATTCCCATTCCGAACGCGATTGTTGCAACTACAACATCGACATCTTCCATCAAAAACATATCCTGATGTTTGGCTCGGGTTTTAGCATCTAAACCTGCATGATAAGGAACAGCACTGATGCCGTTAACTTGCAAAACTTCAGCAATAGATTCGACTTTTTTACGGCTTAAGCAATAAATAATTCCGGATTTGCCTTTATGTTGTTTGATAAATCGAATGATATCCGATTCAATATTTTTTGTTTTTGTGCGAACTTCGTAGTACAAGTTCGGTCTGTTGAATGATGCTTTAAAAGTACTCGCATCAGACATATCAAGGTTTTTCAGAATATCTTCCTGAACTTTTGGGGTTGCAGTAGCGGTAAGTCCTATAATAGGAACCTGTCCTAATTGTTTTATTATATTTTTTAGGTTTCGGTATTCCGGCCTAAAATCATGACCCCATTCTGAAATGCAATGCGCTTCATCAATAGCGACAAACGAAATGGGCACACTCTGTAAAAAAGCAACATATTCTTCTTTAGTCAAAGATTCCGGCGCCACATATAAAAGTTTGGTCAAGCCAGAAGTGATGTCTTTTTTGACTTGGGCAATTTCTGTTTTGGTGAGAGAGGAATTCAGTACATGAGCGATTCCGTTTTCTGAAGAAAGACTTCGAATCGCATCAACCTGATTTTTCATCAAAGCAATCAAAGGAGAAACAACAATAGCTGTTCCGTCCTGAATTAAAGCGGGTAATTGATAACAAAGAGACTTTCCACCGCCAGTTGGCATAATTACAAAAGTATTCTTCTTATATAAAATACTCGTAATGACTTGCTCCTGCAAGCCCTTAAATTGGCTAAAGCCGAAATACTTCTTTAATTCCTTGTGTATTTCAATTTCGTTTGAATTCATTCTTTATATTAATGGATATTTTGTATAAATTTGCAACACATAAAGATACAACTTTCTTTTATACATACAAATTTTAAATATTCTGTTTTGATTTCAAAAGAAAATATATTGGCTATCGCCAAAAAAACCATACTATCTGAAAGCGAAGCAATTATAAAATTAATTGATTTTCTTGACGAAAATTTCTACGAAGCTGTTCAACGTATTTATGAAACCAAAGGCCGACTGATCGTTACCGGAATAGGAAAAAGCGCCATCATCGCTCAAAAAATGGTTGCGACTTTTAACTCAACCGGAACACCTTCTATGTTCCTTCATGCCTCAGAAGCGATTCACGGCGACTTGGGAATGATACAAAAAGAAGATATCATTATTTGTATTTCAAAAAGCGGCAACAGTCCGGAAATAAAAATTCTGGTTCCTTTATTAAAACGTTTCGGAAACACTTTAATTGCCATCACAGGAAACATAACTTCATCTTTGGCTAAAGGTTCTGACTATGTTCTGAACACCACAGTTGAAATGGAGGCTTGCCCAATAAACCTTGCTCCAACAAACAGTACAACAGCACAACTTGTAATGGGCGATGCACTGGCAGTTTGTCTGATGGAAATGCGCGACTTCAAACCAGAAGATTTTGCCGTATATCATCCGGGTGGTGCGTTAGGGAAAAAATTATTACTTCGCGTAAAAGATATGATTGAACATTCGTTAAAACCAATGGTTACACCGGACACTTCCATCAAAAAAGCTATTTTTGAAATCTCTGAAAAAAGATTAGGAGTAACAGCGGTAATCGAAAATGACAAAATTATTGGAATTATTACCGATGGAGATATTAGAAGAATGCTGAACGACAGAGATTCTATTGCTGATTTGACTGCAAAAGATATTATGTCGAAAAACCCGAAATTAGTTTCTTCTGAAACCATGGCAGTAGACGCTCTGAATATGATGGAAGATTTTTCAATAACACAATTAATTGTCGCTGACAATGGTGAGTACAAAGGAGTATTACATTTACATGACATTTTAAAAGAAGGAATCGTATAATGGCAAAAAAGAACCTTGGCGAGATGTCATTTTTAGACCATCTTGAAGAACTAAGATGGTTATTAGTAAGAAGTACAACTGCAACATTAATAATGGCATTTGTTACTTATTTCATCAGTGATTATTTATTTGACAAAATTATTTTAGGTCCAACGAGGCCTACTTTTTTCACTTATAGATGGTTTTGTGATTTATCACATCAACTGGGTTTTGCGGATAGTATCTGTATTACCGAACTGAATTTCATTATTCAGAATACGGAGATGGAAGGTCAGGTAAATATCTTTGTATGGATGTGTATATTGGCTGGTTTCATTTTAAGTTTCCCTTATATTTTATGGGAAATCTGGAAATTTATCAGTCCGGCATTATATGAAAAAGAAAGAAAAAATGCGAGGGTATTCATATTCGCTTCTTCTCTTCTTTTCTTTTTAGGAGTATTGTTTGGTTATTTTGTTGTTATTCCGATGTCCGTGAATTTCGTTGCGACTTTCTCTGTGAGTGATGTTGTGAAGAACCAATTTACACTAGACTCTTATATGGGAATGGTCAAAACAAGTATCCTGGGTAGTGCCATCTTTTTTGAATTGCCAATCGCTATTTATTTCTTAACTAAATTAGGATTAGTAACACCTGATTTCTTAAGAAAATATTGGAAATATGCCGTAATTATCATTTTGATTATTGCCGCAATCGTAACACCTCCGGACGTAGTAAGCCAAACTATCGTAGCAATACCAATGTTGCTTATTTACGAAGTGAGTATCCTGATTTCAAAGGTTGTTTATAGAAATAAATTGAAAGAAAATGTCTGATATCATACAAGAATTTAACGACTATCGTTCTAAAATGAACGAAAAATTATTAGCTGACAATAACAAAATTGTAAAGCGAATTTTTAATCTTGACACTAACGCATACGCGTCAGGAGCTCTTGATGTAAAAACAAAAGAGCTGTTAGGATTAGTGGCTTCAGCAGTATTACGTTGTGATGACTGTGTAAAATATCATTTAGAGACAAGCCATAAAGAAGGTGTTACCAAAGAAGAAATGATGGAAGCCATGGGAATCGCAACTTTGGTTGGAGGGACAATTGTAATTCCGCATTTAAGAAGAGCTTACGAATTTTGGGAAGCTTTAGAAGAGGCTGGAAATTAGAAAATGAGATAATTAGTCAATTAGATAATTCATTGAAAACGCAATAATTTGTTAATTCATTTATCTAGTTGATTATTTTACTTTTAATTTGTGCCTTCTAATATATTTTAAAATGAATTGAGTTAGTTTTTCAATTATCTCATTTTCAAATTATCTAATTATCTAATTGAAAAAATGAAGCTAAGAGCCGATAATTTAATCAAAACCTATAAAGGACGCAGTGTTGTAAAAGGAATTTCTGTTGAAGTAAATCAAGGGGAAATTGTTGGGCTTTTGGGACCGAATGGTGCCGGGAAAACAACTTCGTTTTATATGATTGTGGGATTGGTAAAACCAAATCAGGGAAATATTTATCTGGATGATTTGAATATTACCGATTATCCTATGTACAAACGTGCCCAACAAGGAATTGGTTATTTGGCACAGGAAGCTTCAGTTTTTAGAAAATTAAGTATTGAAGATAACATTCTGAGCGTTTTACAATTGACAAAACTTTCTAAAGAGGAGCAAATTGCCAAAATGGAAAGTTTAATTGAAGAATTCAGCTTAGAACATATTCGTACCAACCGTGGTGATTTACTTTCGGGAGGAGAACGTCGTCGTACTGAAATTGCACGTGCTTTGGCAACAGATCCTAAATTCATTTTATTGGATGAGCCTTTTGCAGGAGTTGACCCGGTTGCGGTTGAAGATATTCAAAGAATTGTAGCGCAGTTAAAAAATAAAAATATCGGAATCTTAATTACCGATCACAACGTACAGGAAACTTTAGCGATCACAGACAAAACCTACCTAATGTTTGAAGGAGGAATTTTGAAAGCCGGAATTCCGGAAGAATTAGTTGAAGATGAAATGGTACGCCGCGTTTATCTTGGACAAAACTTCGAATTACGTAAAAAGAAACTTGAATTTTAATAAGTATACAGTCGCACTTTTCAGTCACTGTGAAAAAACTGAAAACTGTGACTGCGACTGAAAACTAAAAGTATGACTCCACAAAAACCAACTCAGGAAGAATACGACAATTGGCACAAGGACCCAAACAATTGGTATTTGGGATGTTTTTATTATAATCCGAAAGATAAACGATTACTTCCACCAAAGAGAATTCAATGGATGGGTTATACAGTAAATTTTGCTAATCCTTACTCTGTTTTAATTTTGATAGCGATATTATCGTTAATTCCAATTGCCCTTTTATCAAAATAAGCTTTAAGTCAAAAGACTAAATCCTAATCGGTAACGAGCCGAGACTGAAAACTATTCAACAGTGATAAATTGCAATTGCTCTAAGTCGCCATTATAGATATTCACATCCACTCTGTGTTTGATTCCTGGTAAAGAGGCTTTCTCTGTAAATTGCCAAAAAAGCCAGTCGTCTTCAATTTTTTCTCTGTAGAAATTGTAATTAGCAATCCAAAATAAATATTCACTGAATTCTTCTTTCAGAAAATCACTATAGTAGCGTTCTCCAGTATAAATAATTGGACGAACCTGATAATGTGCTTCAACTTTGGTTAACCATCTTTTTAAACCTTTTTTTAAACTATCTAAAGGTTGATTCTTAGGCAGTCTTTCAATATCTAAAACTGGTGGTAAATCACCTTTTTGCAACTTTACGGTTTTAATAAAAAGATTAGCCTGCTCGATCGAATTTTCGTTTGGACGATAATAATGATAGGCGCCTCGCATTATTTTATTTTCTTTTGCACCATCCCAATTCCTCTTAAATTGTGCATCCACACGATCGTTCCCAGCAGTAGCTCTGATGAACACAAATTGAACTGGATATTTTTCTTCTAAGATTTCAATTTCATCCCAATCAACTTTTCCCTGAAATTCAGATACATCAATACCAATCACTTTTCCTTTATGATTCTCCAAAACCTGAATATTTCGAACATCAGAAAGATGCTTATCAACGGCATCTTCGTCTAAAACTTTATCTGATTTAAATCCGAGATAATAAGCCAATCCGGCACGATAATGATAAATTGTTCCAATGAAAAGTAATGCCAAAAAAGAGAATACAATAAATCGAATCACTTTGCTAAAAGCAGAACGAGTTGGTTGAGGTTTTCGGGAATAAGAAGTTCGTCTTGTCGTTTTTCTTGCCATTCGAATAAAAACTACTTTTTCAAAAACATATTATTGACAACTGACAACAACACATAAAAAATGATAATTAACGGAATAGCGATATAATGCAATAAAAGCACCATTAAAACAGACACTACCAAAAATACAATTTGAAGCGTATTTTCCTTAAAACTAAATTTCTTAATTTTTAAAGAAAATAATGGAATTTCGGCATTCAAAATATAAGCACTACACAAAGTAATTATCAATAAAACCCACTGATTGGTTAAGATTTCCAACATCATTAGAGAATCAGAAAATTTCAAAACTAATGGCAAACTCAAAATAAATAATGCATTTGCCGGAGTTGGCAAACCAATAAATGAATCCGTTTGACGAGTGTCAATATTGAAATTAGCCAATCGGTAACAAGAACCCAAAGTCACAATAAATCCTAAAAACGGAATCGCGGGATTTGTCCCTAATTCGTGCGCACTGTTTGTAAACAAACTATACATAACATAACCTGGCGCAACACCGCTGGTTACCATATCTGCCAAAGAATCCAACTGTAACCCAAGTGGGCTTGAAACTTTGAACAATCTGGCGAAAAAACCATCAAAAAAATCGAAAAAGATTCCTAAACAAACCATGTAAAAAGCCATTTCATAATTGGCTTCAGAAATAAAAACAACCGCAATACAACCGCAGAAAAGATTGATTAATGTAATTAAATTAGGAATGTGTTTTTTAATATTCATCTTTATAAAATTTGATAATGGTGAGGAACAAATTTAGTATAATAACTGCATGTACAAGCCGTTTTTATAAGAGTTTTTTATTTGAAATTTTGGCATTCGTAATATTTCTCAAAAGGAATAAGTTTGCTGAGTAAAATATTATATTTTTGATAAAAATTAAAATAGGCCTCAGTCTGCAAAAAAATATACGTTGAAGAAAACCTTAATGCTTTTATTATTTTGGATCTGCACGCAACAATATGCACAAACTGTTCGAAAATATTCGAATGAATTTATGAATATTGGTGTCGACGCAGCTGCATTAGGAATGTCGAGTGCCGTTGTTGCCTCCACAAATGACGTAAACGCCGTTTACTGGAATCCTGCTGGTCTTACACGTCTTGAAGACCACCAGATTTCTTTAATGCATGCCAATTATTTTGCTAACATTGCTCAGTATGATTATATAGGATATGCGAGCCCGATTGATGACAGAAGCGCCTGGGGAATTTCGATGATTCGTTTTGGAGTTGATGACATCATGGACACAACCGAATTAATTGACAGTCAAGGAAATATTGATTATAACCGGATTCGTTTGTTCTCAACTGCAGATTATGGTTTTACATTCTCCTATGCAAGAAAATTGCCTGTAGAGGGATTTCAATATGGTGTTAATGCAAAAGTGATCCGCCGGATTATTGGAAAATTTGCTAATTCATGGGGGTTCGGTTTTGATGTCGGATTACAGTTTGAACGCAATGACTGGAAATTTGGATTGATGCTTCGTGACATTACAACAACTTATAATGTCTGGAATATCGATGAAGAAGAATATGCAAAAATTGCCAATGCTATTCCGGGAGAAAATAATGAATTGCCTGAAAGTACTGAGATTACGTTACCTAAAGCCCAATTAGGAGTTTCAAAAACATTTGATTTTCATAATGATTATAGTCTTTTGGTTGCTACAAATCTGAACATGCGTTTTGAGCAGACTAATGACATTATTTCATCAAAAGTAGTGAGTATTGATCCGGCAATTGGTTTTGAATTTGGATATACCGATTTGGTTTTCCTAAGAGCAGGAGCTGGAAATTTCCAGAATGTTATGCAGTTGGATAATACTGAAAAAGTAAATTTTCAACCTAATATTGGATTGGGATTTAAATATAAAGGTATTCAGGTTGACTATGCTCTGACTGATTTGGGAAACCAAAGTACAGCTCTATATTCGAATATTTTTTCTTTAAAAGTAGATTTAGGTATCTTTAGATAATTTTTACAAAACCATTAAACTTCTTAAAATTTTAAATTATGAAAAATGTCATTTTCAAAAAAACACTTTTTAGTTTACTATTATTACTAAGTTTTATTGGTTTCGGTCAAAATTTATCTTTATCAAAAGATGCTAAAATAAGCGTTCTTACCTGTGGGCTGGGCAATGAAACTTATTCTTATTTTGGCCACACAGCCATCCGTGTTGCTGATCCAGCAAACAACATTGATTTAGTTTATAATTATGGTGCTTTTGATTTTTCAACACCAAATTTTGTTGCCAAGTTTGCGAAAGGTGATTTGCAATATTTTGTGGTAGTTCACCCTTTTGCTGATTTCATGAATGAATACAATTATGAAAAAAGAAGTGTTTTTGAACAAGAACTTCTTATTCCACAGGAGTCAAAACAAAAGCTATTTGACAACTTAAATACTACTTTACTTTCTGAAGAACGCTATTATACTTATAAATTCATTAATAAAAACTGTACCTCGATGGTTGTTGACATTATCAATAAAACATTGAACGGAAATGTGATAACAAAAAAAGGCGATACCGGTATTACTTACCGTTCTATACTATTCCCTTATTTTGACGGGCATTTTTATGATAAATTAGGAACCAGTATTATTTTCGGGATGAAAGTAGATCAATTAGGAACCAAAATATTCCTGCCTTTTGAATTGAAAAACAGTTTAGAGAAGACTTCTTTTCAAAATCATCACTTAGTTAGCAAAACAAGTACATTGATAAGCTTTGAAAAAGAAACTCCAACTTCATGGTGGAATAATGTGTACACTTATCTATTTATACTTGCTTTTGTTGTATTAGCACATAATAAAATAGTAGACAAAATCTATCTTTTGATTTTATCTTTAATGGGAATATTCTTTGTAGTTGTGGGATTTTATTCTTTTCACCAAGAATTGGCGATGAATTACAATGTGCTTTTATTTAGCCCCTTTTTATTGATTTTGATTCTTTTATCGATTCTTAAAAATAAAAGATGGACGTATCGATTTGCAGTTTTGCATGTATTATTTCTAATTGTTTACAGTCTCTTTATAATTAACAAAGCTCACTTTTTAGTTGTTTTACCGATGATTGTAACAAGCGGTTTTGTTTTAGTAAGAATCGCGATCAGAAACAAAAAACGTATTCCGATTATTATCTAAATTTACTGTCCCCGATAAAATAAAACGGTTGTAATGGTTTTGAAAGTAATACTCAAATCCAGAAAAATACTTCGATGTTTTATATAATACAAATCGTATTGTAACTTTATTAAACTTTCCTCGATCGATTCTCCATACGAATAATTGACCTGTGCCCAACCTGTAAGACCAGGTTTTATAACGTGTCGTGTCTCATAAAAAGGCATAATTCTAGCTATTTCATTTACAAAGTAAGGACGCTCCGGTCGCGGACCAATAACAGCCATGTCACCTTTTAAAATGTTAAAAAACTGAGGCAACTCATCCATTCTGGACTTACGCATAAATTTACCAAATGGAGTTACCCTTTTGTCATTTGAAGAAGCGAACGGACCATTTGCATCAGAATTTTGCGTCATCGTTCTAAACTTATAAATCTCAAAAACAACCCCATGTTTCCCGACGCGTTCTTGTGTGTAAAACAAACTTCCTTTATTAGCCAAAAGATTTCCAATGAAAATTAAAGGTATAAATAAAATACAAATTAATAAACCCGTGAATGAGAGTAAAAACTCAAGAATGCGAACCAAAGACAAATACAATTTATTATTATTACTTCTGCTAAAAGGGAAAAACCTGTAAAAATCTTTGGAGATATAATGTACCGGAATTCGTTGTGTTTTACTTTCATACACTTGCGTATACTCTCGTATAATATTTCCAGATTCTAATAAATGAAGCAATTGTTGGTATAAATCGGCTGTAATCCCATCTGTTTTTTGTGATGCAATTACGATTTCAGAAATATTGTTTTTAGTTACAAATAACTCTAAGTCGTTCTTTTTAATTTCCTTTACATAATGAAAACCGGAGTCTTCGGGTGAAATTAAATCGGAACTAACAAACCCCAAAATTTTATAGTGTGGATCAACATTTTCAAGTCCTAAAACCAATTCCTCAACCTGGCTATGATCACAAATTAAAATTACATTTTGCGAAAACCGATGCGAAGCTAAAAAATATACATAAAAATATCGCCAGGCCAATAGTGCCCCTAGTATTGTAAAATAAAAAACCAATATAACCAAACGTTGTTTTGGAAGTTCCGGTGATAAAATTGGTGTAAATAAATAAACTAAAACAGCCGTTGTGACGGTAAGAATAACGCTTCTGAGAATTTGAAACTGATTACTGGCAACCTGAAGATTATACATTTCGAAAATGGCACCAAAAATAGTCAGGTACAAGATTAGCATAATTGGTCTGAAATAATGCTTTTGATCTAAATTGAAATACTGAACTTCAAATAAAAAATTCAACAGAAACAAAGCTGAAAAAACAAAAACAATATCAAAAAGGCGAAGTAGTATTTTCCTTTCCGAAATTTCGAAATGCATTTTTCTATTTGAAATCATGGATTCTATTTTTTGTTTGGGGCTTTTCTTCAGGCAAATGTATTATAAAAATTAGAATTTAATCGATTGAAGCTTCGGCTTTTTCAGGAATTTTAATGCGTACCGAAAGAAGTGTAAGGGCATAAACAAAAGCCGGAGCAGCTGTTCGCATTGCTGCATGATTTATGGTTAGAAGCCAAAAAATAAAAAAAGACAAAAAATATAGGTGCTGTCTATTGTGAATATATAAAACAAAAGGCGTTATAAAAAGTATCAAAAGCCCTAAAACACCAAATAAACCGTGTTCTGCAAGCATCCTGGTTATTTCATTATGTGAAGCCACTGCGACCCCTCGGGATTTTTCTCTCATTTCTTTTCCCATTCCTACTCCGATTCCAGTTATAGGATTATCTAAAAAATAAGTGATTTCGGACTCAATTATTTCTTCTCTACCACTTAATTGACTTTTTTTCTCTCTTCCTCTTGCATCCTGATTTGCATAACGTTTGTCGATAAGCCCGCTTGTTTGAATAGAACTATAGGTCCATATACCAATTCCCATTAAGCCAGTCATTATAAAAACAGGGATAAATTTGCTTTTTCCTTTTGCATTTGAAAAAAAATACAATAGAATTAAAAGACACCCAATCATAACAACACCTGTTATAATACCTCCTCTTGAAAAAGTTACAATACCTCTGTAACTCACAAAAAGCAATAAAAATCCATTCAAAATCATCTCTTTTTTAGTTTTCGAAAATAATACTAATTGGGAAAAAAAGATAAAAATCCCTAATCCTAGAATGGTAGAAACCTGATTAGGACCAAATCCCCCAGACGTTTCAAAATTAGATTGTGTTCCTGTTACTACATCTTTTACACTCGGATTATATAAAAACAAATAAACAGTTGTTGTAAGTATTGGTAAGCCCATAGCGAGAACTATATTTTGTAAATCTGAAAATACAACTCTTCTCTTAAACATATAGATCGCACAAATGGCTAAACAAATTGGACCTGATAAATTAAAAAACAATGCTTTTTTAACGTCTATATCATAATCAGTTACTGTTGAAGCCACTAGAATACCTGGAATTAGAAGGATCAGAAAAAACCAATAAAGGAATGCATTTAAAGAAAAATTACTGTACATCATTCCCAACAACATAAAAAATATGATACTTACTTTAACATATTCGTTATTAAAGTTCCCGCCTGTCATTCTCAAAAAAACCTCAATACCAACTAAATACGCTGCTATTAAGAGAACTTCATTGTTGTTATTTTTTGTCTTCTGTACAACATAAAAACCAATGATCGGAATTAAAAGTGCTAGTATTTTAGACAAAAAAGGTACTGCAAAAATAACCACAGCAATAATGCAATGAATTAAAACAATATAAATATAAGACAATCGAAAGCTCTTCATTATTTATTTTTTTTGTAGGCTAAAATTAGCTTTTCAATTACTGATTCTTCAGAATAATTCTTCAGAACCGATTTTTTAAATTTCCCAGCTAATATATTCCTTAAAACTTCATTGCCTACTATTTTTTTTAATTGATTTTTTACCTCCAATTCAGAAAAAGGATCAAACAACAATCCATCAACCTCATTTTGAATAAGAAGAGAACAATATCCAACATTCGTAGAGACTACAGCTACATTTTCTAAAGCGTATTCAAGTAAAGTTACCGGAAAACCTTCTTGTGTTGAAGCTAAAACACCAACTGAGGCCTGAGATAAAATATTTTTAATATCGTTTTTTTCTCCATACAAATAAATATGATCTTCTAAACAACATGATTTTATAAAGTTTTTTAGTTTTTCAGAATAGGAATCAAAATAATCTCTACCTATTAAATGTAAAGTCCAGCCACATTCAAATAATTTTAAATCAGTATAAGCTTTTAAAATTAAAAGATGATTTTTAGGATTTTTTAAATTAGCCAGAAAAACTATTCTTTTTCCATCTAACCCTTGTAGTTCTGTTATTTGATTATGTTCAGATACATTTTGAGAGTTAGTAAAGTTGGGGATAAAAATCACATTAGAGCAATTCATATTTTTCTCATTCCATTCTTTCAATTGAAGATTCACTACAAAAATAGAAGAAAAAAAAGTTGATAAAAAAACCAAAAACATATTCTCCTTTTTAGTTTCATTTGATCTTGACCCATAATGATCATGCCAAAATATTTTTATTCTAGGTAAAGTCAGCTTTACTAAAACAGCGATAAAGAACGAAGAACTATGTGCATGTATTATATCAATTTTATTTTTGACAAGATATTTTCTAAGACGGAAAACAGCATTCAGATCTACACTCTTTTTTCGTTGCAAAAATAAATAAGCAACATCATAACTTATTTGATCTCTTAAACCACCTTCTTTTCTCGTTGCAATTAAACCTGAGAAATCTATATTTTTAGACAGTGCGTTAGCATAGTTTATTGCCATTCGTTCTGCACCACCAAGTTCTAAAGAATCTATAATTTGTACAACTCTCATTTTTTCAGCAGTTTTTTTATTTCGGATTCAAAAACTTCGGTTGTATATTGCTGTGACCAGCTTGCAGCTAGTTTACTCTTTGATAAAAAGTTATCTTCGTCTTTTATTATATTTTCAATTTGAAATACATCTTTTTCTAAATCCATTTCAAGCAAAATACCTCTATTCCCATAGTCGAGCATAAAAGGAACACATGAAACTTTTGTTGCTATTGGAACACATCCCCAAAACATACCTTCGGCAATAGCTTTGGGCCAGCCTTCACTTTTAGATGGTAGTACTACGAAATGACTTTCCTGATAAGCTTTTTTTATTGTTTCCTGATTTTGGTTTCCATTTAAAAAAATATAATTTTCTAGCTTATTTTTCTTAATATACGCTTCCAAAGCAATTCTTTCATTTCCTTCTCCATATAAATTCAGAATTACATTTTTATCCTGTTTAATAAATTGTTCAACTAACTTTATGGCATACATCGGATTTTTCCCAGAAACAAGAGTTCCTACAAAAATAAATTTTATCGAATATTTAAAATTTGTTTTATTAGGCAACGATTTTTCTGATTCTGAATATGTAGCTGTAAAAAAAGATTTTATGTTGTTGGACTGATTCTCCCAATCTCCGTATACTAAAACTTTCATATTCCGAGTTAGAAAAGAATTATTCAAAATTTTCTTTTGTAAATTATAGGTCCAAGGCTGGTTACTTTTCGAGTCCCAATTTCCAGCATATTTGGTAGTTTTTATTTTCCCCGGGAATAATATCTGAACTAAAGACCCTATCAAACCAACATTCCCCGGACAACGTAAATGAATATGATCAGCATCATTCATTGCCCAAAATATTTGCCAAAAAATTATTGGTAACTTAATGAACGAAACTATATTGCTTTTAAAACTGGTAAAACTAAAATCAGGAACTTTTCTAAAATCAATCTTATTATGACTATATGCAATATCAATTACTGCTGGATTTCCATTTAATAATGGTCCAACAACTGTCACTTCATCAACATATTTCAACCAAATATTCATTTCACGCACATAGGGAGCATAACCTAAATATTGGTCATTGTTTTGAATATGAACTACATGAGTGATTATTGCAAATTTCATTTATATATTTTGTATCAACCTTGTAATAACTTTTTTTGGTGCTAAATATTCGTCAAAATATTTTCTGCTTTCGAATTCTAGTTTTCTTTTAAAATTAATGTCAGACAGCATTTTTCTTATTGCATTTGCAATATCATCACGATTATCTGCATAAATAAGATGCTCATTATTTAATAAATCTGCAGGTAATTTATTGTAATGCGAAGTTGAAATAATTCCTTTTCCCAAGGCTAAAAATTCTGCCAATTTCCAACCATGACAAGAAAGCACTGCTGGCGTATTAAATACAAAGGCTGAATTTTTGATTTTCTTTAAATAAACTTTAAAAGGGATTTTCTCTGAGTATATTAAATCATCAAATCCTAAATTATCGCCATCGTTTCTTGATGCAAAACCGCCTTCAAAATGAATATTGGAATTATTTTTACAGCTTTCGATAAATAAAGCGCGATTATTATTCGTTTCTGCTTCCTGCTTCCAAATACTATTTATAAAAAAAACATCATTGGTTGATGATTGAGATGTGTTGTATTTTTTTAGGCGCAGTCTTTTATATTGTCTCCAATAATTCGCAACAAATTCTCTTTTATTTGAAATTACATCTTTAAATCTGATATAGTTTATAGCCAAATAATATAATGTTTCAAATAAATTCCAGATTTTAATCCCAAAACTTGGTCCAATAGCAACTATTTTTTTTTGATTTTGGATTGGTAAATTTCCAGAATTGTAATTTACTTTTCCGTATACATCGCACCAATCAAGTTGAGCTTCATCTATTTGATTGGAATCTTTTGAATCTATGATTATTTTCTTTGAAGAAATATCATTTTCTAAAATAACAGCAAAAGTTCCGTCATTGAATTTAGGAAATTTCGAAACATTGAACTCAAAATCATTATAAACTTCCTTTAAACCTTGAATGTAATAACCATCGTAGAAGACATTACAAAGTCCGTAAATATAAATTTTCGTTTTCATTTCGCTTCCTTTGGTTTATCAAAAAACAAACTCCACCAACCAACCGTTCTTCCAAGTACTTCTGTTAATGCCGCTTTTTTATTACTATCCGTCAGAACATTGCTAAATCGAATTATGGTTAACAAAATCGTAATTGAATTCCATTTAAAACGCGAAACAAATTTGGGATTCGGATTTTTAACATGCCATACATACCAACCATTTCTTACGACCATTTTCCCGTATTTATATTGATTTGGTCTTCCAGATGCATCGTGAAAGTGCTCTAATTTTGCATTCGTATTTAGATATAATTTACCTGTTTTTGCAACACGCAAAGTAAAATCAGCATCTTCGTACAAACCATAGCCTTCAAAATAAGTAGAGAAAGAAAATTTCTCAAAAACTGATTTTCTAAAAGATGAAACACCTCCCATTAATTGTTCTACCTCATAAGTTTTACTACTTGGCGGTAAAAAACCAACACTTCGTCCGTGCGAGAAAGAAGGAGAAAAACCAGGCGGACAATCACTATCTAAATTCAATTTCTTACGCAATACAAAACGGCTTCCATCTTTACGTTTCCATCCATCAAAACAGAATTCATTAATTTTTGGAATGTAATTGTAGGAAACTTTATCCCATTTTATTTCATTACAAATGTACCCTCCCACTCCCAAAGCTTCAGGAAAAACTTCATAGGTTCCCAATAAATTTTCAAAATAATTGGATTCTAAAACCGTATCGTCATCTAAGAAACATACAATTTCACTAGTTTTGCTTACATTTTTAATTCCAAAATTTCTTTGTTTTGTAAGTCCTCGATGACCCTTATTAACTAAAAAATATTTTAAATTTTCGAAATAATTCTCGTTTAATATAACTTCTGTTTCATTATTTAAAGATCCATCAATAATTAAAATTTCATCCGGATATAGTGTTTGACTTTGAACTGAAAATAATAATTTCAGCAAAGGCTCAGGGCGCATGTAAGTACAAACGATTAATGAAAATTTCATGTTTTATTTATGTCTAATTCCTAAATCATTTAGCTTTTTAGCATAAAAAAGCGATTTTTTAAACTGAAGATTTTTATACGGAATTCTTAAAATGCGATATAAAATACCTTTTTTTGAACCTTTAAAAAGATATAAAAAAAAGTGTTTGTATTTATATTCAACAACTTGCTGCGGGGTAAAATGTTTTACAATACCATACATTATTGTTGGACTTGGCACAGGACGAATATTTTTCACTGGAGTATCCAACTCCCAAGGCTGCGTTTTTCTCTTTTTTCCTAAAATTTTAGCTTGATTTCCCCAGAAACGATATCCTCCAACAGGCGGTTTTAAATGCAAATTAGGAGAAAAAGGATTGAGAATTACAATTTGCCCTAATTTAACTAATGATATTCCAAAGTCACTATCTTCGCCATAACCTCCATCAAAATTAATATCGTTGCCAACTAATTTTCTAACATATTCTGTTTTCACACAAGAATTTGCATTACTAAAACCAGGATTTGCGCCCACACTCCATCTTTTTTCACCAAGTTTCACAAGTTTTTCGGCTAATTCTTTTAATCCTTGCTGTTGGTTATCTGCACGAATATCCAATCCGTTACAAGCATTTACTTTATATGTATGTAATATCCTGATATGATTTTCGATAAAATTGGGCTGTACGCGAACATCATCATCTCCAAAAACAATATAGTCGCCAGTACATAATTCTATAGCTTCATTACGAGCTCTGCAGCTTCCTTTGCTTTGCTGCCACTTTAGAATAAGTTCAAAAGGAAACTGTTTTTGGTACAACTTTTCATCTCTTACATCTTCAGGAGTTGCATCGACAATAACTACCTGAGAAACAGGATAAGTCTGAACTGCTAAATCTTCTAATAATTGGAGCGTAAAATCCTGGCGCATCATAGTTGGAATAATATAACTAACTGACGGATTTCCTTCTATATCTAATAACTCACGAGGCTTAACAATAGGTCTCTCAATTGTTTGCTTAAAATTTTTCTTTGCGTAAAAAAAAGCATTCCATTCTTTCCATTTCCAGAATCCTTCTCTGTAAAGCATAAAAACAGAATGGTCTATTTTAAAATTTTTTCTAAAGAAAACATATCTGTCTTTTGCTGTAATATTGATTTTCTCAACAACAGATTCTTCAAAAAGGCCTTTTATATAAAGTGGAATTGCTGCTGAATTTCGCAAAGCATTGTATCCAAAATCTAAAGCCTTCATTTGAATATTTTCATATTCAGAATCAAAGCCTTTTAGAGTTTTCCAAACAGATTTTCGTATGGCAAATTGATTTGGATTGATTCTCCAACTCAAACATTCATCAAGATTATCAAAATCATTAATGTAAATAAAAAAGACAGCAGTTTGATAAACTAATTCTGGAAATACATTTTTGTATCCTTGTTCAAAAGAACTATGCCAAATATCTCCAGCACCAGTTGCCAGAATCTCTAATTTATCAAAATTAGGTTTCCCGTTGTATAAAATAATTTCTCCTGTTGAAGTTACAAATTCCTTTAGTTTCATTTCTTTACTCTGGATTTATTATTTTATTATAGAATTCAATATTTTGCTTTGCTAGAATTTTTATGTCAAAAAAAGTTTCAACTTTTTTTCTGGCTAATTGTCCTGTTTTTTGACACAAATCTTCATCTTCTAGGAAATCGATTATTCTTTTGGCATAAAGTTCGTGATTTTTCGGATCAACCAAAAAACCATTTTCTCCGTCATCAATTATTTCATTTGCCCAACCAATATTTGAAGCGACAATTGGTTTTTCTAATACCATTGCTTCAAGCCAAGAAACAGGAAAAGCTTCTGCAAAAGAAGGAAAAACACATATTTTTGATTGCTGAATTTTTTGTTTAATGGCTTCATAAGGAACACTGCCAAGATATTCCACATTTTTTATTGCCTTTTCTGAAAAGAGATTCTGCATCATTTGCCAAGTCGAAGCATTTCCCGAAATAATATCAGGAACGTCTTTACCGACTAAAATTAATTTGGTTTCAGGGTTGTTTTCAACTACTTTATTAAAAATTAAAGGTAATTCTAAAAGTCCTTTTTTGCGGATTAAGCTTCCAAAATATAAAATGCTTTTTTCTTTTTGACTATAATTAATATAATTAGTGTCAATTTCAAATAAACTAGTATCAATAAGATTTGGAATAATTGTATATTCTTTATTCAAATCAAAAATTACATTTGTCAAATCTGCAGTAAACTGACTTACTGCTAACAAACCATTTGCCTTGCTCAGCGCTCTTTTTTCGTGAAATTTATTTATCCATTTTACAGGACGATTATCTAAATGGCAGAAATAAGTATCAGATCCATGCAATCGAATTATAATTGGACATTTATCTGGTTTTATAAATGAGGTAATTCCTGTCCAGTCAGGTGCTTCTACTAAATCAATTTTCTTATTAAAATATAATTGATTAATAATTCGCCCGATTTTTTTTCTTGTAAGAAACCATGATAATCCTTTGAATTTTACGTTTTTAATCTGTTGAATCAAAATTCCGCTATCATCAAAAATGGCATCTTCTTTTTGTCCATATACCAAAACTGTAACCACAATACCTTTTTGTGCAAGCCCTGTTGCCAAATTTTTAATACTCGTACCTATACCACCCGAATTTCCAGTTAAGGAATGTGGATATTCTGGTGTTAAAAAGGCTATTTTCATGGTTTTACTTTTTAAAAAAATCTTTTAAAATTCTGGCTGTAAATATCTTTGCCCCTGTGTCAGTCATATGTCCGCAAGACGAAAAATATTTATCTTCTATAACTACATTCTCATAATTATGAATTTCGGGATATGCTTTTTTAACTTTATCAAAATAATTCATGCCTGTAACATTTTCGCACATTGGTGTCATAACAGCAATGAAATTAATGTTGTTTGCCTTACAAATGTTTTTAATTTCTTCGTAATATTTATTATGAGGTAAAGGATTCAAATTAACAATATTATTTTTCATATTGCCATTTTTGTGTTTCTTTAAAGGGTAAAATCCAAGATTATCCAAAGCATTTGTTGTTTTATTTGTTGCAATTTTATAGGTTTCCCTAAATCCTATTTTTGCATCATATTTTATATATCTGTAAAAAGGAACATAATAAAGCTCATTAAAATTTTTCTGAGATTCAAAATGGTCTTTTACAACTTCTGAATTATGAATATAAGGTAAAAATTTAGCCGCTACACCTTCAGATTCTTTATCATTAGATAGATTTAAATCAGCTTCCAGGATGACGTTTTTAATTGAATATTTTCTTTCAACCATTAATTTAAGCATTAAAGAAGCTTCAAACAAGTGCCCACCACTCATACCATAATTAAAAGTTTTTAATCCTTTATCTTCAAACATCTTTGAAACAAAATGATTATTTGCTCTAGATGAACCCAAAATAATAACATCGTATCGCTGTGGTTTCGAATTAAAAACGTTTTCTATTTTTCCTCTATTTTTAGATTGCAGAAACACTGCCGTATATAATCCATCAAGAGCAATCGCTATTAAAACTATTACAATTAAAACTTTGGCTGTGTAAATTAAAAAACGTTTCATTAAAACTGAAAATATATAAATTCTTTATAATCTGAAAAAGTTCCGAAAGTCATTATGATAACCATGGCTAAAGCTACTTTCAATAAACTTCTTTTACCTGAAAGGGGTTCAATTTTGCTACGATTAAACCATTCGACCAAAACAAACAAAACTATTAATAGCAATATTTCATAACTATAACGCTCATTAGCTAAGTATTGAAAATTAAATTCACGATTGGTTATAATTCTTTTTAAATATAAAATTGCATCGGTGATAGTCTTCGCTCTAAAAAATACCCAAGCTACACAGGTCAATAAAAAAGTATAAAAAATACTCGTTAATATTTTTGCTGAATTAAAATCAAATTTTAGCTGAATCGTATCCATATTATTTCGATTCCTATTTGACAGAAGCAATGGCAAAAAGTAAACGGCATTTATAAATCCCCAAACGACGTAGGTCCAATTGGCACCATGCCAAAAACCACTGACTACAAAAATGATAAAAGTATTTCTGATTTTCATCCAAAGTCCTCCTTTGCTTCCTCCTAGTGGAATATATAGGTAATCTCTAAACCAAGATGAAAGTGAAATGTGCCAATGTCTCCAAAATTCAGCAATATCTCTTGAGAAATATGGATAATTAAAGTTTCTCAATAAATCTAAACCAAACAATTTTGAAACTCCCAAAGCAATATCAGAGTAACCGGAAAAGTCGCCATAAATTTGGAAAGCAAAGTAAATTGCTCCTACTATTAGAGAAAATGAATTCATTGTTGTGTAATTATCAAAAATAGCATTAGCGTAGCTGGCACAAGTGTCGGCAATGACCACTTTTTTGACTAAACCCCATATAATTTGATAAATACCTTCCTTAGCTTTTTCAAAGTCAAATTCTCGTTTTATTTTTATTTCCGGCAATAAATGTGTGGCTCTCTCAATTGGACCAGCTACCAAAAGTGGAAAATAGCTTACAAAAAGGGAATAATCAACAAAGTTATATTCAGCTTTAATTCGTTTAAAGTAAATATCAATTACGTAGGATAAACCATGAAAAGTATAAAATGAAATTCCGACTGGAAGAATGACATTTAATAAAATTGGACTTGCCTGAATTCCAGCTGAATTTAATAATTCAGAGAATGAAGCTGCAAAAAAATTGTAGTATTTAAAAATTCCAAGGAAACCTAAATTGACAATAATACTTAACCAAAACCAAAATTTACGACTCTTATCAGATTTACCTTTTTCGATTTGAATTCCAGTATAATAATCTAAAAATGTAGAAAAAATTAGCAGAAAAAGAAACCTCCAATCCCAACAAGAATAAAAATAATAACTGGCAACAATTAGTAAAGCATTTTGGCTGCTTTTGGTTTTATTGAAGACAAACCAATACAAGAAAAAAACGAGTGGCAAAAAAACAGCAAAAGCTAATGAGTTAAAAAACATGCTTGGTATTTATGAAATTTTAAGATTAATATGTTTTCTCTATAAGTAGTTTGAAGTGTTTCTCTACCATTTTTTGCAAAGAAAAGGAATTGGTAATTAATTCTCTTGTATTGCCTGATATCTTTTTGTTTCCTAAATACACATTTTCTAAAATTTCAGTTAAAGCCTGAAGATTTTTTACTTCAAAAATATAGCCGTTTTTATCCGAAGAAATCACTTCAGTATTACCTCCGACATTCGTTGTAATTACGGGAACATTCGCAGCAAGACTTTCTAAAATCGACAAACTGAAACACTCCATATACGTAGGCTGCAGCATATAATCGTATTGCGAAAAAATCTCATTTAAGTTTGATTTACTTCCCATAATAGCAAAACAATTTTGAAGAGAATATATTTCAATTTTATTTACCAACTGTTCTTTATAAGGTCCATCGCCATAAACATCAATCTTAATCTCATTTTTTATTTCTAAAGGAAGAAGATTCACGGCTTCAATTAAATCTTGAATGCCTTTTGATTCTCTTAAATGCGACGCCACTAAAAATGTTGGTTTTCTTTCATTTCGATGATTTCGAACTAAAATCGTATCTAAAATAACTCCGTTGTAAATTGTTTGCGTTTTAGATTTAAGATGAGATCCAAAATCTCTTAAAATTTCATTTACTGTATAATTTGACACTCCGATAAAAACATCAATGTATCTTGAAAATAAAATTCCTTTTAGCCTTTTATTTAATTTCTTTTTAGGTGAATATCCATTTAAAGGTCTTGGATTATGATCTACAGCAATGATTTCAGCAGTCGTCATTTTTTTTATTTTATAAAAAAATGGCGTACATAATTCTACAAAATGCGTGATAACATGCGTATAAACTGCTTTGTTTTGTTTGCAAAAAACCAGAAAATTATTCTGGACATTTTCAGATTTGCTTGTGTGAATTATCAAATTAGAATAATTTCCGTGATTTGAAATATTTGGAAAAAACCAGTCCACTTCAATTCCATTTTCTTTGCATTTTTTGTCAAAATCCCAGAAAAAATAATCCATACCTCCCACTCTTTCTTGAAGCAATTCATAATTACAGATTACGGCTATTTTTTTATTAGTCATTGAACCTTGCTAAAGTTGAGGCAATTCGTGCGCTTGTTCCTTCCAAATTTTGACCAATTTGTAAATCGATCATGACTTCCCTGTCTTTTTTTCTTTCGCTCGGATTATTTAAAGTCTGATTAATTTGCTCAATTAATTGTTTTTTATCTTTTGCAATTAAGACTGCATTCCCATCAATTACTTTTTTATAGTGATTGTAATTCAAAAATCTTTGATCATTGTAAAGTCCGTTTTGCAGATTTCCAAAAACCGTATTAATTACCGGCTTATCAAAAAGCATAAAATCAAGGCTCATTGTAGAGCACATATTAATACTTAAATCTGAGTTTTCGAGTAACGAACGCAAATCCATAATATCTTCCTGACTCGGAATTCTCTGTGACCAGCTTTCTTGGTGATTTTCTCTAGTTAAAATCCATTTTGGAACATTCCATATAATTTCCGGAAACTCATCACGAATAGCTTTAAATCTGCTATCGTCTTCGGCTGGAGAGGTTCTTACTAAAAGTTGCGAAGGAAATGCTATTTCATTATCTCTAAGAGCTTCAGCAATAGCTTTAATCACAATTGGATCATTTGAACCAATTGAAACATCAGCACAACTGTAACAAATTATTTTTTTATTGCTGTTTAATCCAAATTTGGTAATGTAATTTTCTCTTGTTGTTTTGTATTTATCAAGAACATAGGGTTCAAACTGAGGCGTTCCCACAACTTTTACATTTTCGCTTTTTACGTTCGGATAAAAATAAAGAATTTCCTCTTTCATCAACTTACTCCAAACTAAAAAGTGGTCAAAACTCCCTAACATTCTTCCTTTTGAAGCTAAATTATCCCAGCTGAAAATAAAAGTACTCGTTGGAATTTTTGACTGAATTGCTGCGAATAAAAAAGGAGCTAAATATGGAGGTCTCTGATGCGTAAAAAACAAATGAAACGGTTGATCTTTTTTAAGGATTTCAATATATTTCTTTGTTATTTTATTTTTTGAAAAAGATAAAAATTGAAGCTTTTCAGCCAATAAAATACTTGAATTAGTATTGACGTATTTCGTGAAAAAATAAATACTTTTCACAAATATAGACCGAAGAGAATTGCTTTTAGGATAACCAACAACCAGATTATCATTCATTCCATAAAAATTTTTATGTTTTTGCAAATGCGCAATTTCTTTCCATTTTCTAAAGGCCCAAGTTATTTTTCCTTCTTTAAAAACGCTAAGTTCTTTTATTTCAAGTTTTGGATTATTTAATTTTGGATAACAGCTTTCAGGCAAACCAGAATAGATAATAATTTTATCAAACTGATTTACTGCTTCTGCAAGAAAATCACTCATAATAAAATTTCTAAACCCAACTCCATCGGTTATTACAACTCCTAATTTTTTCATTTATTTATAAAGTACTTTTAATCTGATTTTTTTTGAGAATTCAATAGTAAATTGCTTTTTTAAAAATCATCAGGTTTTTAAATCGTAATTTTTTAAATAGTTTAATAAAACCTCATCTTTAATATTTGGCATTAAAATTCTATTCATTTTTCTGCTTGCCTTGTTTTCTTTATTTGAATAATAATTATTCGCTAATAAAATTCCCAAGAAACCTAATTCATCTGCTATTTTAATAGTGTCCAAGTTATAAGATCCATGAGGCAAAGCCAGATATTTAATATTTTTATTCGTTAATTCATTCAACTTTTCCAGAGATAATATTAACTCCTGCTTTTGTTCTTCATAAGTCAAATTTCCTAAAGAATAATGATTGTGTGTATGAATTCCTAATGTAATTAAACGATGATCCGATAAAATTTTTAATTCTGAATTTGTTAACGAACGATATTCTTCTCTAGGAGAGAAATGTATTTGATTTATTTTTTCAAATTCAATAAACCATTTTTCCTTATCTGGATTCAATAATTTATTAAGTTTATCTGTAATACCATTATAAATAGTATTTGATTTTGAGACTTTATTTTTTACATCTGGAAGATAAAATAATTCGTCACAGTCAGTATAATCAAAAACGAGTCTATCCCACCAAAATTCATTTTTTGTATTGATGTTTAGTGTCGTTACAAAAATAGTGGCAGGAATTTGATACTTTTCTAATAAGGGAAGAGCATTAATAATATTATCTGCATAACCATCATCAAAAGTAATTATCAGTCCTGTTTTTTTTAATGAATTCCAATCTTCATCTAATCTAAGAATCTGATAGTTTTCTTTGTAATAAAATAATTGGTTTTCAAAATTCTCAACACTTACAGTAAGATGAGTTAATTTATCACTAACAACATCACTAACTCTGTGATACATGGTTACTAAAACAGGTCTTCCATTTAGTATCCTGTTTTTTAATTTTAGAAATTTATAATATACTTTTTTGAGTTTACTTTTCATTAATTAGATAAATCTCTAAATTGTTTTTGATGATTGAGCTGCCAAATATCATCTTTTTGAAGACATTGAAAAAAAAGTAGATTACTATTACCCTGACCAAAATCATCTGTAACAATTTTTACTATATGTGAGTCAATAATCGAAAGTGCCTCTTTGATACCTTCTTCAGAATAACCAGTATTAATAATATCGGCGTGAACAGCTCGGTTTTGCTGACGTGTACCGATGTTAATAATAGGAATTCCGTAATAAGGTGCTTCTCTTATTCCTGCACTGCTATTCCCTATAATAAATTGACTGTTTTTTAATAACGTCAAAAAGTATTCAAAACGAAGTGATGGATAAATCCTGAATCTAGCATTTTCTTTTAGCTTTTCGTAAGATTCAATAATAAATTGACTTCCTAAATCATTATTAGGAAATATTACCACATAATTATGACTGTCTTGGAGTAAGGCCTCAACAAAGGTCTCTGCATATTTTTGCATCTCCTTAATTTCAGTAGTAACGGGATGAAACATTACGATGGCATATTTATCAAACTCAATTTTATAATAATCTTTTGCAATTGCTAATTCGGGCAATTGATCGGAGAACATAATGTCGATATCTGGGGAACCAATCGTAAAAATAGACTCAGTGATTTCGCCCATTTGAATCAATCTCTTCTTTGCTTCATTATTCGATACAAAATGAATATGACTCAGTTTGCTAACACTATGCCTAATTAATTCATCTACAGTTCCTGAAACTTCTCCACCTTCTATATGTGAAACTAAAATATTATTAAGAGATCCTACAATCGCACCGGCTAATGTTTCAACTCTGTCACCATGCACTACAATCATATCCGGATTTACCTCTTTGCAGTATTGAGACAAACCTTCGATAGTTTTAGCAAGAGTTAAATCCATTGTGGTTTCGTGGGTGTGATTTTTGAAAGTATGAATATTTTTAAATTTACATCTTTCAATTTCAATTAAAGTATATCCGTATTCCTCTTGTAAATGCATACCCGTGACAAATACAAAAACCTCAAACTGATGTTGTTCCTCCAAAATTGAAATCAATGATTTTATCTTTCCAAAATCAGCTCGGGTTCCGGTAAGAAATAGTATTTTTTTCATTTTATTTTAAATTTGGTGAATGAACAACTCTCCTTTTTGAGTTATTAAACTATTATCCGGAATATTATTGATGATCATTGTATGTCCGCCAATAATAACATTGTCACCTATCGTTAGTTCACCAATTATCGAAGAATTACAGTACATTGTAACATTATTACCTAGTGTATTGCCGTTGCCTCCTCCATTTTTTTTATGTCCAATAGTACAGCCATGATGAATTTTAAATCCTTTACCGATTTTGTTTCTGCTTCCTATGACAGTTCCTTCGCCATGTATAATATAAAATCCTTCGCCTATTTCATTATTAAAATAAATTTCACAACAACATAATTCCTTAAGCAGCCAATGTATCTGTGGCTTTAGGTTCTCCTGATCATTTTTATGCAAAACACTTCCTAAACGAAATAGAAAAATACCTAACTCATTAGAATTTGTTGTTATTCTATCTTCGATATCTGCTCTGGTAAGGTCAGGAAAATGATAATTAACATCAATAACTGTTAATTCAAATGCGCTCTGAATATAATTTTCATCAATTGCTTTAAACTGATATACTTTAGTCAATAAAAATTGTACAAAATCTTTCATTAATTAATATCTTCCCAGATCAATTGTTCATCGTTTTCAATATCTCTTGTTGCCGTTTTTCCGATTAAATCATTAAAATGCTCCGCTAAGATTTTACCCGTTCCAGGACGTTTAACCCAAATATTTTGTTTTGTGAAAATTTCTCCTTTTTTAATAGGTGCAATTGCACAAACAGTAGCAAATGCAAAATCTATTGTTACTTGTTCTTCTGGTGCTGGTTTTTTTATTCCGCCCCGCATTAAAGCCATTTCTGCACTCGAGATAATAAGTTCCTTACAGGCTTTTTCATCCATACTGCAAATAATATCTGGACCTATACGCTGCATATGATCCGTAAAATGTCTTTCTAGAACACTTGCACCAAGTGCGACAGCTCCTAAACAGGCATTGTTATTAAGGGTATGATCACTTAAACCAAAGACTTTATCAGGAAAAGCTTTGTGCAATTCTACCATAGCACCAAAACGCACCAAATGAATTGGTGTTGGGTATAAATTGGTAGTATGCAATAAAGCCACAGGAATATTATGCTGATCAAAAATAGCGACTGCTTTCTGAATACTTTCAATTGTATTCATACCTGTACTTAGAATAACAGGTTTACCAAAAGACGCAATATGTTCTAATAACGGATAATTATTACATTCTCCTGAACCAATTTTATAAGCAGGAATATCAAACTTCTTCAATCTTTCTGCAGCGGCGCGGGAAAATGGTGTAGAAATAAAAATCATTCCTTTGTTTTCGACATAATTTTTAAGTTCTAATTCCTCTTCTTCATTTAATGAGCAGCGTTCCATAATTTCATAAATAGAAATATCTGCATTGCCTGGAATTACCTTTTTAGCAGCACCGCTCATTTCATCTTCTACAATATGAGTTTGATGTTTTACCACTTCAACGCCTGCCCTATGCGCTGCGTCTACCATTTCTTTGGCCACGGTCAATGAGCCTTCATGATTAATTCCGATCTCGGCAATAACTAATGGTGGAAAGTCTGGTCCAATTTTTCTTCCTGCAATTTCAATATATGGATTCATAAAATTAGGTTATGAATTAGAATTTAAATGTTTTTGGTATAAATATTCGGCGTAATCGAAGTCTTCTTTTGTATCGATATCAACATTGGCAAAAATATGATCTATTTCGAAAGGAAATGAATTTTCTCCAATAATTATATCATCAAAAATCAAAGATGATTTTGTTATATAAAGCAATCCGTTTTCAAAAAAAAGGGGTTCTAAATCCTGGCTCCGCTGCCCTATTTTATAATTGTATGGAATGAATTTATTGTCAATAATTTTTCCAAACTTCTGATGATTACGTGAAACTGTAAATAAACTATTAAACTTTTCTTTTTCGTAAATATCAAATGCTTCTATCAATAAATTTGCTGGCCTTAATGGGTTTGTAGGTTGTAAAAGAACAATATTTTCTACCTCATCAGAAATTTGTTCAAGAACATTTTTTAAAGCTGAAACGGTCGGTTCTAAATCACCGGAAATATCTCCCGGTCGATCTATGATTTTGGCTCCATATTCTAGAGCAATTTTTTTGATTTGTTGATCATCTGTCGAAACATAAATTTCGTCAATAATTTGTCCATTCGCTTTAGCGTACAAAATACTGTGCACAATCAAGGGAATTTCACCTAACTGTTTTATATTTTTTTGAGGTAATCGTTTAGACCCTCCTCGAGCCGGAATAATAGCGATTGTTTTCATAAAACAGAGTTATTTTTTACGGGTTCCCAATACAGTTTAGTTTTTTCTAATTTTTGATAAGCCTTGTATTCTTGTATCGATAATCGATTTGAATTTTTAATAATTTTCGGAATTGAAAATATTAAATCAAACAATGCTAGTATAATTGCTTTTAAAGCTGTTAAATCTCCTTTAAAGACTTTTAACTTGAATTGTATCCAAATAGAATAAGCCAATTTGTTTGGGATAACACGAATTGGATAAAATAAAAAGTACAAATACCAGCCAGAACGTAATGATCTTTGTAAACGTAAACTGTAATCTGAATCTTTTTTTCTCTCTTTTATATTTACCCTGTGATTTACTAAAACATCAGGCAAATAATATACTTCCCAATCCTTTTTAAATAACTGATAAGAAGCAAAATCTTCTTCGCCATAAAACACAAACCATGACGGATAATCTGGAATATCGTTCCATGCTTTCATCCTCCAAACATTTGCGCCGCCGGCAAAACTTTTAGTGCGATGCAAAACTTCACTGGTTGTTGATATTTTAGGTTCTTCTAAATCCCAGAAAATTCTAAAACTAAACAACCCAGCTTGTGGATTTTCATTAAAAGCTTTCTGAATCACTTCTAACGGATTTTCAGTGATAAAATGCAAATCATCATCAATAGAAATGGCAAATTCAGTAGTTACCAAACTCATTAATCTATTTCTGCTGTAAATTAATCCTTTGCTCTTATCATTCCGAATTAATTTAATTTTCAGAAAATTATCCTGAATAGATTCAAAAGTTCCATCTGTTGAACCATCGTCGCAAATAAGGCAAACGACATCATCTCTGTCTAATAAATATTGAATTTTACGTAATGTAAAAGTCAAATCATCTTTCCGATTTTTTGTTGTTATTAAGATTGAAAAAACCTTATGCTTCATTTTTTTGCTGTTTAATTCAGGCTATCAATAACTTCCCTTAAATAATTTACAGAAACATAGTCCTTTAAATCACTTCTGTTCAAAAGTAAATTCTCTGGATTTTGTTTCCATAATTGATATAACTTTTCAATCAGAAAGGCAATTTTTTCGACATTATCAACCTCTGCCCAAAATTCATAACTTTCCCCGAGTAATCTTCTTGTTTCGCTATAATAGGGAGCCAGAGAAAGAATCATTTTATTGGCTTCGATACAATGTGGAAATTTAGCAGGAAGAAATGGACTAACCTCTGATTTTGATTCTAAAATGACGTTAATCGAAACATTTTTTTGTACAAGAAATACTTCATCAAAAGATTTATTGCCATTATACACATATATTTCATGAATATCGTTTTTATAATGATCAAGAAGTTCAGTATGATCAGATGCATTTCCTAATAAAATAAGTCTAGAGTCATTTCGGGCTTCCGGATTTTTTTCCAGAAACGTATTAAATCCTTTTAACAAACCTTCAGGTGGACGTTCTTTCATTAAATTCCCGGCGTGCAATAAATTGAATTTGGAAACATCACAATAACTAGGAAAACTATTATTTTTGATTTCGTATTTTGCATTTTGATGCGGAATAATTACTCCCGTTTTAGAAAAATCCACAAAATAGCTGCTCATCCATTCTTTTAATAAATGGCTTGGAAAAGCGCTATATTTTGCTTTTTTCGAAATTTCTCTAAAAAAAGCTTCTTTTTTGTCATAACCCGGTTCGACCCAGTTATAAGGTCTGGGGTAATAATGAAAAGGAAATGGATCATGCACATATGCCATCCATTTATTGTGTAAATGAGGTAATTTAAGAACTGCATAATGTGGTCTAAAACTAGCTCCCTTGCTTAAAGTCAAAATTAAATCAGGCTCAAAAGACTGTTTTTTCAAGGTTTTAATAATACTTTGTACATCATTAAAAAAAGTAAAGGAAAACCCTAATTTTTTTTCGAAAAATGGAGCAAAATTTATTTTAAAATTTCGATTTATTATTCTAAAAAATCTACTTAAAAAATAATTAAAATTCGATTTTATTTCTGGGACAGAAAACGTCTTTATATTTTTTAATTGAATGTCTTTTCGAGTATAATGATAAACCAGAACTTCAAAACCGGCTTCATATAAGTTATTAATCAAAGCTACGTTTGCTTTAGAGCCACTGCTATCATCTATATTTATAGAATCTACTACTACGAGTACTTTTTTTATCATTTTACCAGTTTATTCTCCAGTCTGTATCTTGCTTTACTACTAATGCCGGATTACCCGCAATAATAGTTTTGCTTTCTAAAAAACTTTTTGTGACAACACTTCCCAATCCTATTAAATTTTCACTTTCAATCTGTACTCCGGGTGCAAAACAACAGGCCGAACTAACATAAACATCATTTTTAATTACAATTGAAAGATCTTTATTTTTTAATTTTGTGTGAATAGAACCGTGTGTCCAAAATTGACTGTTTTTACCAGCAATCCAGCTATTATTACCTATTTGAATGTTGTTCCACACATCAAAATAATGATTATTTATAATTCTGGAATTACTCCCAATAGAAAAATTTGCACCGCCCAAAATTATATTCCCTGAATGAATTGAAGTATTTGAACCAATATACAAATCCTTACAGCATATAGTATTATTATCGGCAATATAAACATTATCCCCTATTACAACTTTTTTGCAATTAATTAGCGTTCTTCCAATTTTTACATTTTTACCAATGTTATAACGCAACAATTCCTTAAGTAAAAAGACTTTAAATAAGTTAAAAGGTATATATTTTATTATTTTTAAAATAACGGATCTTATTGTCATGCCAAATGTTTTCTTTTATAAAATCACAATTTATTGCTTCAAAAAATGAGCTATTTTTCGAGAAGCATCGCCATTGCCATAAGGGTTTGTTGGCTTTTCAAAACCTTTAAAATTATCCAAAATCGTTTGTATTGTACTTATAATTTTATTTTTATCAGTTCCAACCAAAGTTGAAAACCCTGCTGTAACTCCTTCAGGTCTTTCAGAAACATCTCTTGTAACTAAAACAGGTTTCCCTAATGATGGTGCTTCCTCCTGAATTCCACCAGAATCTGTCACGATTAAAAAAGACTGCTGCATTAACCAAACAAATACCGGATACGAAACAGGCGGAATTAAATAGATATTTTCTTTTCCGGACAATAATTCATAAACCGTTTTCTTGACATTTGGATTTAAATGTACCGGATATACAACAATTACATCTTCTCTAGAAGAAATTTCTAAAAGTGCCTCACAAAGATTTTTTAAACCAGACTCGAAATTCTCTCTTCGATGACCTGTTACCAAAATTATCTTTTTATCTTGAGAAATTTCTTTTTTTAGTTTTTCAATTTCAGGATGAATATAGCCTGATTTCCCAATTTTATCAACTGTCCAAAGCAAAGCGTCAATAACAGTATTGCCTGTTTGAAGAATATCATTTTGGGGAATATTTTCATTTAATAAATTTTGCGTCGCTTCATTTGTTGGTGTAAAATGAAGATCTACTATTCTACTGGTCAGCTGTCTGTTGATTTCTTCAGGAAAAGGTGCTTTTTTATTATACGTGCGGAGTCCGGCTTCAATGTGCCCCACTTTAATACCTAAATGAAATGCTGCCAAAGCCACCATTGAAGAAGTAGTTGTATCTCCGTGAACTAGAACTAAATCAGGGGTTGTTTCTCTAAAAATAGGGTCTATTTTTGCTAAAATAAGTGAACTCAAGCTATTTAGAGATTGATTGGATTGCATTAAATCTAAATCATAATCAGGTTTAATATCAAAAAAGTCTAAAACCTGATCTAACATTTCTCTGTGCTGTGCAGTAACACATACGATTACCTCAAAATTATTGTTGTTGAGTTCATGATATAGAGGAGCCATTTTTATAGCTTCTGGACGAGTACCAAAACAAAGAAGAATTTTCATTACTTAAGACTTTTTTTTATTTTATAAACTAACATTCGTAATGGATAGGACCTGTAAAAAAAAATCCATTTCATTCTCTTTAAAACACTTAAATCTAAAATTTTTATAATTTCATTAAATAGATTATATTCTTTAAAATCCAAGGAAATTGTAACAAAATATCGAATTAACGAATTTGTAAGTAATTGTTTTTGTTTTAGATTTTTCAATATTAATACAATTGCTTCTTTCTTTGATGCTAGGCTACATCGATTATTATTATAAAAATCTGCTGTATTGGAAGCTTCATGCTTACGATTAAAGTATAAGATCGAATCTATTATTATCCCTTTAAAATTCTTAGAAATAATACGGCTGTAGCATTCCCACTCTTCAGCATACATAAGATCTTCGTTAAACCTAACTTCTTCAAAGCAACTCCTTTTCCACATCACCGTACAAGAAGCCAAACCAATTTTTTCAGTAACTATTTTCTCAATATCTGCCTTCGAAAGACTTACTTTTCTTGAAATGCTTACTTTTTCAATTAAGGGATTTTCTTTTTCAAATGCTAGTTTTTGGTAATGACAAAAATCTAAATTTTCATCACTAAGTATTTCAGTACAAATTTTTAAATTATTTGGATGTACAATGTCGTCATCGTCAAAAAAAATAATAAAATATCCAGTTGCTAAATCTAATCCATAATTTCTGCATCCTGGCAGTCCTTTTTTATAATTATCAGGACGTTTTAAAAATTTAAATCTGGAATCTTGCTCTACAATTGGTGTAATAACTTCAAACGTATTATCAGTTCCTCCATCATCAATAATTAGACACTCCCAATTTGTGTAGGTTTGATTTTGAATTGAAGAAAGGGCTTCCAAAATAAAATGGCTTCTGTTGTAAGTCGCCATTATTATTGTTACTTTAAATGAATTCAAAATTATTGTAATAAAGATTTAATTTTTCCCAAGAGTTCAATAGACATTGGATATTCAAATTTTCTTGCGAACAAAGCATCTGTCTGCACTAATTTGTCATAATCTGTTGCATCTAATATAGCAGGATTATTGCCATTTCTAGCTATCCAGTCAATATGCCTTAAATTATTATTGGTTACTTTTTTAGCAAACGCTGAATTCATTATAACGGTTTGAAAATAGAACTCTTCTGAGCACAATGTATGTTTAAACCGATTTAAAACAAAATTATTCGTTTTAGTAAAATCAATTACATACCCCACACAATCTCTGCTCAAACTCCACCAGGTAGAACCACAATATAGTTTAGGCATTTTTGCAGGAATTTTTCTTTTAATGCCAAGTCGTTTTTGAATTCTTACAAAACGTTTAATTCTTGCATTTTGCTTGCTGTTTTTTGCATTCAGCAAATCGTAAAAATTATAGTATTCTATACGATCCATATTGCCATTATCAGCCGCTCCAATAACTGGAAAATTCGTACATGTTAAATACTCAATATCTGTATTTTTAAAGAAATCTACAAAATACGAGCTTTTCTTAAGTGGAAAATCATGTCCGCTTATGAGATGAAAATAAACTGTTTCCTTGTTTTTAATAGCTTCTTGGGTCAAATATAGAATACTCTTAAGATGATTGAACCCTCCCCAATTCACTTTATATTTTTGTGCAACCAATTTGACGATCTCATATTTTCTCAAATTCGCTAATTCAATATCTGAAATATTACTTTTTTTGTCGATATGAATAAACAATTCGAAATTAACATCAAAAGAATTAATTATTTCTTCAAGATGATGATAATTTTTATATGCAGTAATTAAAACAGCTTGTTTTTCAGTCATTTAAAATTTTATTTTAACTAATTAAAAAAGGAGTATTTAATTAAGGTCTTCAAGGCAGTTTTGTCTAAAACAAAAAGATATTTTTTTAGTATAAATAGTGATTTAGAAAGATTACTTTTTAAACCTTGGTCTAATACCATTAATTCTATTGTCTTGTTTAAAAAAACTTTATCTATTAACTTCTCATTTAAAAAATTTTGATTTCTTTTTAAAATTTCTTTAAAATTTTCAATTTTAGAATAAATACTTATTATCCAATCAAAATCTATTTTCTGATTTGACAGGCATTTAACTAGAAAATTTGAAATTTCCTCACTGTCAGTCATTAAAACTTCTTTCCCAAAATTAACATACATTGTAGAAATACTTCTTTCCCAAAGCTCTTTTCTTTCTTTATTTATGGCAATCTGGTTTGTTAAACTTTCGGTATGTTTTCTGTAATAATATAAAGCTTTATTTATGTGTGCATAGCGGCTATGAAGAATTGCTCTCAACCAAAAGTCATAATCCTCTGCTAAAAAAAGGCCCTCATTATAGCCGTTATTCCTATTAAAAACGTCTTTTTTATAAAGGAAACTGCATCCGATAAAGTTCCCAAAAATTAAATTTTCTATTCCAATAAGCTCAACTTCTCTTATTTTATATCCATTATTATCAATTAAGGAAAAATTACTGTACACGATATCTGCTTTTTTTTCTTCGATTTCGTTTAACATGATCTCTAATGCGTTTAATTCATAGAAATTATCATGACTTGTCCAGGTTATAAAATCTCCCTTAGCTTCTTGGTGCCCAATATTTAAACTTGCCGGTAGCTTTTTATTTTCAGCATTATTTATAATTTTAATTCTGCTATCTTTTTGAGCGTATTGATTTAAGATTAATAATGTAGCATCTGTAGAGCAATCATTTACAATTATTAGCTCAATATTTGTATGTGTTTGTTTTAAACAACTTTCAATAGATAACGAAACATACATTTCGCCATTATAAACAGGAAGTACAATACTTACTAATGCATTATTTAACTCACTCATTTGCAAACTGTTTTTTCACTTCTTTTACAGCTTCAAGCCATTGAAATCCAAATTTCACATCTGGTTCTAAATGGTTTCCTTCAGCCCATTCATTCCATGATTTTATAATTACGAATTGAGGATTTTCTGGATTCTTCAACAATTCTTTTATTGCTTTTTCTAAATGTTTTTTCCATGAAGTGGGATTTGCATTTATAAAAATCAGAGATTTTTTTCCGCTTCGAGCTGAATTGTCCCAATTAGGAAAAACGCATGGAATGTATTTTTCGTTAGGAAATGTTATATTAAAATGAGATACTGCCTTAGTATAATCATAAATTAGAGGTTTTAGCCTTTTTCCGATTTGATTTGTAAATCCTAATTTAACTTTAATCTTTCTTTCAATCCATCCTAAATATCTAACATCTTCGAACAAAAAACCTTTTTTATATCTCATTTTCTGAAATACTTCACTTCCTACTTTTCCGAATATTTTATTGTTTTTCACAATTTCATCAGACGCAATTGTTGCTATAAAATGAATTCCTGCAAAACCATTTGCAACGGCCAATTTGTTAAACACATTTATAAACAACTCACAATCTGGAATATCATCAAACCTATACACATGAAACATCGGCTTGTTGTCTGTTTTGATGTAACGTTCATCCTTAAAAAAGGGCAATAAATAATCAAAATAAATTTTAAATCCTTTCTCTCCATCATAAGTCTGTTCGATTAAAACATTCGGATTATCCAGGCCATGCCAAATACCTTTCCAGGTTTCATTTGCCCAGCAAAAACAAAAGGGAAGATCAATATTTTTATTTAAAAGCATTGCTTCTGCAGGTTTTTCTAATAACATTTTGTTATTTCCAAACCAATATTGATAATATATAAAACCGTCAATACCGTATTGCTTTGCCAGTTGCGCTTGTTTTTCTTGAGTTTCGGCAGATCGTAAATCATAAAAACCTAGCTCTCCAGGCAATATTGGCTGATAATGTCCTTTGAATAATGGCTTAGCCTTAACTACATTTGTCCATTCAGTAAAACCGTTACCCCACCATTCATCATTTTCTGGAATTGGATGATATTGCGGAAGGTAATAGGCGAGAAATTTTATTTTATTTTCAGACATTTTAGGGATTCTGTTTCAACTAAACTATAAATTTCAATATTTAGTTTTGTTTGTATTTACCAAATATTGTAAATCCAAAGAATCTTTTGCAAAAAAGATCAATTACAAATTTTTCACTTTTTAGATTTTCTTCATTTTTTCTTTCTAAAGCAATTAATTGGTGTTCCATTTCCTTAAAAGACCCATATTGCTTTACAAAGAAATCGGCATGTTTGACACTAAGATAATTTAGATTTTCCGTTTCTTTCTCTCTTTGAATTGTTCTAAGCATCGATGTCGATTTTATTCGATAATAGAAACCAAGTTCTTCGAGGCATTTTACATTTCCTCCATTTTTTAGAAGAGAAATCCAAAATTCCCAATCTTCCCATCCAGATTTCATTTTTATATCATAGCCTCCTACAGCTTCCCAATCTTCTTTTTTAAAAAACGCTGAGCAAAAAATTAAATTATTTCGGCTCAGATTAAAAAGAGAAAAAGAAGGCAATTTCCACTCTCCAATTTCGTCTTCAAATTTTTCTGCCTTACAATAGACAACTTTTAGAGTTTGATCTTTTGCAAAAACTTCGACTGCCGATGCGGTATAATCTGGGGTTATTTTATCATCCGCATCCAAAGGTAAAATTATTTCTCCGTCAGCCTCCGAAATTCCAAAATTTCTAGCGCTGCTCAATCCTTGGTTTTTTTGAAAAAGATATTTAAAGCGTTTGTCTCTTGAGCACCATAATTGAGCTTTTTCTTCAGTATTATCATGACTTCCGTCATTTATTATAATACATTCCCAATCAGCATATGTTTGGTTCAAAACAGATTCTAAAGCCTCATCTAGATATTGTGCTTGATTGTAACAAGGAACAATGATTGATACTTTTTTATTCATTTCTTTTTAAAATGCGTTTTAGAAATCTTTTAGTAAACTTTTTAATCGAATAAAAATCTAAATATTTTGAATAAAAAAACAATAAAAAAAGCCATTCTGAAATTTTCAAATTTCTTTTTTTATTTATTTCATTTTCATAAAACCGTAATATTTTTTCTCTTTCTTCATTCTTATAAAGGCTTAATTTCTTTTTAATTAAAAACTTAAAAAATGAAATAACAGATAAGCTCTTCGCGAAATTATTATCCTGTTTTCCAGAAATATTTAAATCTGAGAGTCTTACATAAACAATACTGTCATTAATTGTAAAAATTGGTTTATTGTCAGAAAAATCAAGCCATGCCCTATCGTCACTATTCCATGCCAAAGGATAATCATAAAATCTATATTTAAGAAAAGATTCTTTTGAAAAAATATATTCTGAAAGGGAGCTTCTTGTTAAATGCTTAAATTTTCTATAAAATGAGTCTGTCGCATTTTCCCAAATAGGATGAGAATAAATCTCGCTAGTCCTATTTGTTTCTTCAAAAATTAATTTTGATGCAAATCGAATAACGGCTGTTTTTTTATTAAATGATTCAAAATTGCTGTGCCACAATTCAACCAGTTTGTTATCAATAAAATCATCATCTCCGAGTATCATAAGCCACCCTTCATTCTTACTAAGATTAATGCATCTTTCCCATTGCTTGGTAAGTGATATCCCTCCTAAATTATCTTCAAAGCGGTGATAAACAAACTCAAATTTTCCTTCAAATTGGTTTAATAATTCTAAAGGATTTTCAGGACTTGCATCGTCTCCAATATAAACTTTAAATCTTTTATCTGTTTGATTTGCAAGTGACACTAACGTTTCTTCAAAAAAACTAAGCTTGTAATATGGAATTATAATTGCTAACACTTACAGTAAATAATTTTGATTATCCATTATTCCATCTTCATTAATTCGCCAAGAACTAGAGTCATTGCAATTAGCAAAAAAAAACTTTTGCTCATCTGTCAAATTTCCGTTGTCTATATACCATCCTCCGTGTCTTGCAGCAAATGGCATTTTAGTACGACAGGCATTATAAAAATCTTTTTCATTATGCTTATATTTTGGTCTGTACAATGCGAAAGTAGTATCTATATGTGCTATAAAATTACCATCTTTCCTCTGATTATTTGAGAATTGAGATTCCCATTTCAGAATTCTGTCCTTATACAAATTCGTATCAGGTATATCATTAACTTTTAGACTAAAGCCAACCTTGGTTATTTTATTATCCCGATCTAGAATAGTTTTAAAATAATTTAGAAAATCAGTCGGGCATTCAGTAATTGGATTAATATCTGCGTCAGTCAATGCATAATATCCTTTTGAGTACTTTTCAAATAAATCTTTATTTTCCCAAAAGACTAAGTGACCATGATTATCTTTTAAACGATGAATTGTTACTATTGATTCAATTTTATTAAAATAATTGAGCAAAGGTTCATAAGTTGAATTGTTGTCAATAATAACAATATTACTATAGTTATGACTGGTTAAAAAATCAATAAGTTTCTCTAGATAATGAAACTGATTAAAACTAATAATTATTATGGGAATAGATTTATAATCTGCATTTTGGCTGCGGATAGTTTTATTAAAAAAGTTGTCTTTTAATTGAATAAATTTAAACTTACTCCATCTCTTACTTTGTTTTAAAAATGATTCCAGATTTTTCTTAATTTGGATAACTGATATTTTTTTGTGAAAAATAGATCGAATAACAAATTTCAGCGTTTCTTTAAAACCAATGTCTTTAAAGAAGCTTGGGAATTGTTTTAAAATATTTCCTAAATTTATCAAAGAATAAGATTTTAAATTTTCTTTTAATAAATTGCTTAAGTATTTCTTTTCGATATTTACAAACTCTAAAAAAAACTTTTTGTCATAAATACCGATTTGGTTATTTGCTGAAGCTAAAGAACTTAATAAGTTCATTTTCATTACGACAGCAGTTAAAACATTATGATTATTTATAACATTTTTTTTCAAGTCAAAAAAGTATACTTGTCGATCTAATAAAGGAATTAACTTTTGTAACATTCTAATGGTAACATCTTCAGTGATTTTTTTTTGTTTCTCACCGGAAATTATGGAGGTTTGCTTAAGATGTATTCTATAATAGAGCAACACCTCTCCAATGTTTACAATTTTTCCTATAAAAACTAATCTTGCCCATAAATCATAATCCTCTGCTGGTTCCATAGCGGGATCATATTGGAGCTGATAAGATTCAAAAACTGATTTACGAAACATTACAGTTGGATGCGCAATATAACATCCGGAAATTAATTTCACTTTAATTTCTTCATACAATAATGGATGATTACAAATTTTTTCAGTTCCAATTATTTTATACAGAGTTCCACATAAAACAATGTCTGGATTGGCATCCAATAAAGCAATCTGTTTAGCAAATCTTTGCGATAAACTGATATCATCTCCATCCATTCTAGCAATATATTCACCTTTTGCTAATTTTAAACCAATATTCAAACTATTTGTTAAACCAGTATTTAATGGCTTTTTTATTAATTTAATCCTTTTATCATTGTATGTTTTAATTATATCGATAGTTTTGTCTGTTGACGCATCATCTATAATTAAAAATTCAAAATCGCTAAAAGTTTGATTTAGTATGCTATCGATTGTTTCTTTTATATACAATTCACAATTGTATACTGGCATCAATACTGTTATTCTCGGATTTGCAAAATCATTCATTGTCTAAAAGAATTTTTTCAATTACATGTATTCTTTTAAAAATATCCCTATTATTGACAACATCTTGAAATTGCTTAATTGAAATTGATTCAGCAACTTCTTTATCAAATAAAACCTTTTTTGAAACTTCTGAAAAAGCAAGTAAATTTTTAAAATGAGGATATATTGTATCATCATTCAATTGATTCAATTTTGTATTTTCACCACTAAAAAATTCCCAGAATAATTGAGGCGTTCCTGTCAAACAAGCCTCTAATCCAGCATAACCTGCAGGAGAATTATTGTATCCCTGAAACCATATCAAATCTAATTTTTCATCCAAAATAGTTTTCTTCATATCAGATTGATGACCTCGAAAATAAACTTTCCCTTGTAGGTCAAGATTATTGATATAACGATCATATTCTGCCAGTTTATAATTTCCTACCCCAAAAACATGCAGTTCTATATCTAAACCTTGAGAAAGTAATACTTGATAAGTATATAAAAATGGATCTAAAGGTTTATCCTTATGCAGCCTGGTAAAAATTCCAACCTTTTTTGCTTCATTGTTCTGATTGAATTTCCACTTATTATAGTCCTCTGTTACTGCTAAACACAAAGGCATAAATTGATTTTTATAATTATTATAGCCTTCAAACTCATATTCTATTTCTTCTAAACTGTTAAAGCCAGTAAAAAACAAATATTTATTATTTTTTTCAAAATTTCTATAATCTTCAGATTGAAATCTAGTAGACATGACAAAAATCATAATGATCTCGAAATAATCAACTGGTATAATAGGTGATAAATGTTGATAAACATATTCTCCCATAAAAGCTACCTTATCATAGTTATTGAATAGTGTAATTAGATTTGTACTATTCTTCTTTTTACTTCTTTCATTTAATGAATTTTTCAATAATTTGTTTACGATCTTATACGGCAGTCCTTTCTTGAATTGTGTAACAAAATCTTTTAAAAAGAGAATTTCAGATCCTAACTCAAGGTGTTTTTCGTAAAAAAAATCCGGCAAATCTTTTCTGGTATTCAGTTCGATTAAACTCAAAATCGATATTTCGAATTTTGTTTTATCCAATGCATAGTCAAACTCATACATTTCTCTTTGAGCTCCATTGTGATAAAAATCAGATACCACAAATAATATCTTTTTCTTACTCATTTTTTATTGTAAGTATAATTAACTCAATATCCTCATTTGATAACTCATAATAAAATGGCAATCGCAACAGCCTATCTGAATAATGATCACTCCAAATTAAGTCATCTGCCATATATTTATCTTTGTAATAAGGGCTTTTATGCAAACTTAGATAATGAAACACAGCGTGGATTTCCTTAGTTTTCAAACGATAAATGCATTCATTTCTTTTTTCTAAAGACTCAAAAACCAAATAAAACATATGTGCGTTATTACTAGCATATATTGGTATCTCTGGTAGTTTAAAATTATATTTAATATTAATTTCTTTTAGCCCATTATAATACTGATTCCAAATTTGTTTTCTTTTTTTCTGAATTTCATCTAAGCGTCCTATTTGAGCCCATAAAAAAGCGCTAATAATCTCTGACGGCAAGAAAGAGGAACCGATATCAACCCAACCATATTTATTTACTTCACCTCTAAAAAAAGCAGAACGATTGGTTCCTTTTTCCCAAATTATTTCTGCTCTATTTGCAAACTGTTTATCATTGATAACTAGCATTCCTCCTTCTCCTGAAATAATATTTTTAGTTTCATGAAATGAAAAAGCTGCTAAATGTCCTATAGATCCTAAAGCTTTTTTTTCTCCGTTTTTTCCTGTATAAAAACTATCTACTGCTTGGGCGGCATCTTCTATAACAAATAAAGAATAACGATTAGCCAATTCCATAATTATATCCATATCACATGCCATACCTGCATAATGTACCGGAACTATGGCTTTTGTTTTAGACGTAATCAAAGATTCTAGTTTATTAGCATCTATATTTGGATTTTGTTCATTAGAATCTGCAAAAACAATTTTTGCACCTCTTAGTACAAAAGCATTTGCAGTAGAGACAAAAGTATATGATGGAATTATAACTTCGTCACCAGGCTCAATATTTATTAAAATTGCAGCCATTTCAAGAGCATCTGTGCAAGATGTAGTAAGCAAGCATTTACCGAAACCGTATTTTTTTTCAAAAAATTGCTGACACAATTGTGTGTACTTACCATTTCCTGATATTTTTCCGGAAGCTACTGCATCCGTAATATATTCGGTTTCATTACCTGTTAGATATGGTTTATTGAATCCAATCATTTAATTAGTAAGTTTGTCCATTAAACACTATTATTCTTTCAAATATTCTTTTTAAGTTATGTCTATTACTATTATATTCAAACAACTTAACCTTTGAAGATTGACTTGTAAATATTTCAATACGATACTTAACATTCCCTATTTCTTTAGTTTTAATATAATCATACTTTAACCAAAAATCTATTTGATTTTTACCATATCCATTATTATGAAATTCTTCAACATTATTAATCTGTGAAATTAACATTCTTCGATACATCAAGGAATTTCCGAAATAAAGCAAATCTGAATTGTGGTTTGCAAAAAGTAAAATATCAAAATTTAAATAATTTAATCGCTCCCCATTTATTCCCGTATATGGAATTAATTCCCATTTATTATTTTTTAATTTTTTAATTGTCATGAAATTATCTCCCATCGATAAATCAATATTATTAAAAACTTGAGGGGCCTCAATTCCAATATTTTTACAAAAAGCAGTATAGGATTCTTTGAATAAAACAACTGAATCTCGGGATCCAAATATTCTATTGTATTTGGAATTGTTTACCACAATAAACAAAAAGATACATATGAAATAGAATGAGTAAATAAATTTAATAAAATGGGTATCATTTTTAATACTGCCCTTCAAGATATGATCTTTAGATCCAAATTCATTATTAAAATGAAGTTCACATGTACCTAAGAACTTATATCTATTTTGAGCAATTAATTTATATAAATACTCCCCTATTCCGGTTATTTTCCCTAACCAAAATAATGGATACAAAAAGAATAAAAGAGGATTCTTTTTGACAATAACCATATATAAGTCATATCCTTTTAAAAGTTGTTCCTCATAAAAACCTGCCATATAAGTTTTAATTTCTATCTCACTGAGTGAATATCTTTCATAGATATTGGAATTCTTAGAAATTGGTAAAAATTCATATATATTATTAATGTTTGTCCATCTTAATAAAGATATGGACTTGTTACAAAAATTGCATTTATCATCAAATAATATTCTTATTCTTCTAGTTGGCGATTGTAAAGGACAAAAGATTATAATCCATAAAATTAATTCTATATGTGGCAAATAAGATAAAGATAAAAAAGACAACGATATTGTAAAAAAAATGAATCCCCAAAATTTAACATATTTTTTTCCCGTTTTAAAGAAAACTAAAGGGATCATTAAAATTTGAAATACAGATTGTAAAATAATGCCAACAATACTAACAATATCAAATATTTTAGGAAAAAAGAACTCTAAATGCCTAAAATTAAGCGCATATTTACATAAAAAACTATTTGAAAGCATTGATTTTATAGTAACTCCTTCAATCCAATAAGGATCTTGAATATGAAGAAACAACGCAAATAAGCTACTAATAGCATATAGAATAAAACCCAAAAAATAAGCTCTTCTTATTCCTAAGCTATTAGGAATACCAATGAATGTATAACTTTTAAAAAGCAATTTAGAAAAAAAACTATTTTTTTTTAATAACAAGTTATCTATCGAAAAATACAGACCTGAATTTGTTAATAAAAAAACAACCAACAAATTAATCAATATAGTAGTCCCAAGTGTTTTTGTAGATAAAATAGAGTCTAGAATTGGCAGTCCAATTATTAGAAGAATGTTTATTAATGGAGTTAAAAATCCGATTGTAAATAACAGTATCGCAAGTAAGGTAATTAAAAAAATTACCGAAATCCTACTAAAGCCATAAATAAGAATATGTGAAGCAAAAATCTCATAAAAACGAAAAAAAATAATTATACCTGTTAAAATTCTTAAAATTGAAATTTTTTTAAACTCATTTTCTCCTACATAATTTGCATTTAAGAATGTTTTAGAAATAAAAAAATCGATAATTTTTAATATCATTTATTTAAGTTTTGCGATTCCAAATCCTGTCTTTCCATATTCATTGCCATTATAAAGCATATATCTGTCGTTTTTATGCTCAAAAATAAAAGGATAACATATCATTTCTGAATCCCAACCTTTTTTTGAGACATCAATACCAACATCATTATGTCTTCGTTCCCAATGAATTCCGTCTACACTATGAGAATATCCTATTTTGTATTTTGTCCCATCCCCGCTTCGATACGAATACCACATATGATAACCCTTGTCATCGATTACGACCGACGGTTTCGAAAACGCTTGAGCAATCCCTATTTCATATGGTATCGCAATACCATGTTTTTTCCAACTCTCTCCATCAATTGATGTCGCATATTTAATAATATGTATCATTTCTCCATTTTCTGAAGTCCAATCTATTGTCGATCCATACCACATTTTGTAAATACCTTCATGAAACATTACCCAAGGATATGATAAACTTATTTTGTCTTCTTCATCTACTCCCATAAAGGGGCCAATTGGATTTAATAATAAGTTTTTTTTATCAATCAGTTCTAATCTCCCAACATCTCCCCTCCAATGTTCACCATCTTTAAGTTGCCATCCCATAAAAAGTATATAATGTTTATTTTTTCCAAAATAACAATTTCCAATACTGACTCCATGAGAATAAAAACTTTCTTCATGACCGTAAGAAAAAACAACTTCATCTGGATTATTGATATTTTCTAAAGTAATTACATCTATATCAACAAAAGATATTGAGGATTTATTTAAAACATTTCTTGCACTGTAAAATATTCTAAATACATCATTATAAAGATGAATTGCAAGTGGATTAGAAGCATGAGAAACAATTTCGTCACAACTACTTGATACTTTAAATATTTGACCTAACTTATTCCATTTCATACCATTTAACTAATAACATTTGTGAATGGAGAATAAAATTCAAGAAAATCAACTACCTCAAACTTTTTCTTCAAAAACTCGTGATAATGAGGATTGGCAAGTAAGATTAAAATACTATTTTTTAATATATTTGATTGAATTGCATCTTCAACACTAATTACATTCTCAACTGTTCCTGCCTTTACATCATCTATATAATAACTTATATATGAATTTAGATGCATATAGGTCTGAAAGAAAAAAGATGTTTCGCCATATCCAAAAGCGATAATATTTTTTTCTTTTTTATTTTCCAAGTATGTATTTAAATTGGATATCCAATTGGATGATGTATAAAAATTTTTATTTTTTTCATACATTAATATATTGGAACTAGAAATTCGTTTTCGCAAAAAGAAATAACCTATTGTTGTCATACATTTATAACCCACTTCGTATTTTTCAACTTCAAATCCATTTTTTTGACATAGATATATAAATTGATTCGTTGTAAAATGATGTAAATGATCCAAGAAATAAACATCAAAACTCTCTGAGTCTTGTATCGGCAAGCCAATTATTACTAAACTATCTTCTTTAGCAATATTCCTATTTTTTATAAGAAAATCATTTGGGTCAATTGTATGCTCAATCACACATGTAGATAAAATCAGATCGTACTTTTCCTGATCTGATATGTCTTCGTAACTAATATTACGTACGTTGGCAATTTTATTAGCATGTTTAGCAGCTTCGATACTTGGTTCTACCCCATATTTATTTTTAACATCAAATAAATTTAATAAATTCCCACTACCACAGCCGATTTCAATAATACTATCAGCATCTTTTATGCTTTCACCAGCTAATTTTTCAATCCACTCAAAATGCATTTCGCTTTTAAGCATATCAACTCCATTATAAATATATCGCGGATCAGTATTTTCTATATTGAGCTTATAAAAATTATTATAAAAATCACTTAAAAAGGATGTGTCAGAAGAACGGACAGTACCGCAATTTTGACATTCTTCTTTAAGAATTTCTATGTCTACAGTTTGTCCATCAGAGGACATAGAAGGTATTGTCTTAAGAATTGGTTTAAAAAAAATATTATCGCAAACATAACAATTGATATTCATATTTTCTTATCTGTTAAGTTTATCATTTCTCCATTCAATATCGTTATCTGGGCTATTTGAATGGTAACCTAAAAATTTTGACAGATATTCATCATCAGAATATTTTCCATTTAAAGCTTTGTAGAGATTGATTTGCTGTTTTAAAATCGGGACAACATATACATTATTAATCGCCCTTCTAATAAAATCAGAAGAATTATATCCCGCTTTATGAAAGAGCATAGAATCGAATAAAATTACTGAACCTGCTTTTGCAATTATTTGTTTACTATATTTTTCGACATATTGACTTGATGGAATTGCGTCTACTTTATGAGAATACGGCAAAACAAATGTTCCTCCCGATTCATTAGTAAAATCATCAACACAGTACAAAGCACCTATTGCAAGTGGTTTCGAAATAGTAAAATTTTGATATGGCAAATCACGGTGCCATGAACTTTGATGATGTTCTTCCTTTGGCATATTTATTATCCCATTTTGAAGATGCAAAATAAAATAATCACCAATCATTTTTTTTATGATTTCAAGAACTCTAGTATTAGTAGCAATATTTAAAAAAAAATCATCATAAACTAAAGGGCACCTTACTAAATTTTGCTCATTAATCTTTTTTAGTTTCTCTTCACTAAATTGTTCTTTTTGTTTTTCGTAAATAGAATCAAGTTTCACTCTACAGTTAGATAATTCAACAGAATTCAATACATTTTCTAATATCGAAAATCCATTTATTTGGAGTTCTTCAATGTGTAAATCAAGCGAACTTTGAAGTATAGTTTGCTTACTGACTCCGTATGATTTTTCAGTATTCATATTAAAGTTTTATTGAACTGCTTTTTTTATCAAATTTTATTGATCTGGCTGGTAAATAAACAGAAGCTTCTTCTGTATTTTTTGTAATCACTGCTCCAGCGGCTACAAGAGTTTCGTTGGCTATTGTTACTTGATGTCCAATAGTAGCATTAACACCAATAAAACAATTAGGTTCAATAACGCAATGTCCTGATATTACTACATGTGAGCTAATAAAATTATGGTTTTTAATTACAGAATGATGCCCTATATGATTTCCACTCCATAAAGTAACATTATCACCAATTTTCACATAAGGCTGAATCGTATTATCTTCAAGAATAAAAGCATTTTCACCAGGAGAAAATTGAGAAAGATAGCTGCAATGTGAACTAACATAAGAAGCAATTTTATAATTCATTTCTTTAGCTTTAAAATATTTTATTTCTCTTAGTTTGTTCATTTTAGCATAACTTAAAGCAATAAACATTTCAAACTCATCAGAAGAAAAATATTTTACAACATCCTCAAAAGGAACTACTGGCAGATTTTCAAAAGTTGGAGATAAGCAATAATCTTTATCAACAGTAAAACCGACGACTTCATATGCTGAATCAATATCAAAATAATATTTTGCCAACTGAGCGATATCTCCCGTTCCAAATATGACTACTTTTTTTGTTTTCATTTTCTAACAATTATTGAAAATTCGTAAAGATTATAATCGTGTAATAATGCGACATTTTTAGAAAAATTCTTTTTACAATAATCGAACAATAATGAAGGATCCGCATAATATAAATAATCTTTCATGTATGCAGCATCTGAATATGTCGTCAAAACATTAAAAGAAAATCCTTTAATACTATATTCATCAATTTTTTTTAATGTTTCCAGAATGTAATTTAGCCAATCCTCGTCTGAATTTTCAAGTTTTACATTAAATATCCCGCTTGCAATAACATAATCTGTTTTTCCCGTCGGGAGACTAGTTGTCCATTTAGCATTTTCTTGTTTGGGAAATTTATTTAATGCGGCAATAATCATTTCTTCAGCTACATCAAATCCAATATATTCGAATGAATTATATTTAGCATTAAAATACGCAAACATCGAACCGAATCCACAACCAAAATCAAGAATTGAAAAATGTTCCTGTTCTTGAATTAAATTTGACAATACCTCAAATCGTAATTCCTGCGATTCAGCAGAATTCCAATCTACACCTTGAGGAATTGGTCCAAATTCTTTAATTTTAGATGCATAATATTCACTTATTTGATTATGTATTTCATTCATTTCCAGCAATTTTAAAAAAATTAACAGCATTTTTTCCTTCGCAAAAAATCAGATCTAAAACAGAAACATAATGTTCAAACGGATCATGTAATTGTTTGTATTCAGGATAGCCTGAGTAATCGAAATAATGAATTTTTAGACCAACTTGATCAAAAATTCTTTCATCCATATATGCTTTAGCTGCAGGTCCTGAATAATAATCTGTACCATTCAAATTTAAACAAATATCTGCTAGACGTTCTGAACGCTCTTCTTTCAGTTCAAATTCAGAAGAAAAGCGAATGTTTGATTTTATTTTTAATATTTCGCAAATTGCAGAGATAAATCTAAAATTTATCTCTGTTAGATATAATGATGTCGAATTTAGATACAATTCTTCAAAAAAATCTTTATAATCACTGAAATTTTTAGACCTGCTATAATTATTTTTAAGACTATTCCAATGATCTATATTCCAATTTTTATCTGAAACTTTAGTTTCATTTATTTTTTGAAAATATTTACCTTTTACTTCAACAGGAATTGTTAGCCATTTATTGCCATTATCCGTCCTAATAATATTTCTATTTCTCCAATCTCGTCGAGTAAACTGCATATCATCATATATTACAAATTCATCTGCTAAAGCAATAGCATCAAAATAACCTTTCCAAGGAATATAATTGGATTGAGTGATTACAATTTTTTTCATGTTAAATCACTATTTGATAGTCCAAGATAATAAAGGTCTAAGCATTCCATTAACTTTGCCTAAATAACCTGATTCTCTCTTAATATCTTTAACTTCAAAAGTCAATAATTCTTCGTCACTAAACAACTCTTTCATTTCATTAGTATGAAAGTAACAATATATTTGATAAACATCATCATTCAAAAAATTGGATGGAATTCGACAGGAGACATTTGTAATTTCATTAATAGGACATTCAAATTTACCTCCAGAACCAAAGATAACATCACCCTTGATCGTTAACAAATCGTATCCTATAGCTATTCTCGATTGATTTGTTTGGTTAATAATTTTTAATCTGAAGTCAATTTCTGAAGTCACATCAATAATATCAGTTGTATTTTCAGATGATGCATTCTCTATTGCACCATACATAATTTTAATATTTTTATTCCCTTTAGCAATATCAATTGAATCGAAAGATATTAAACGCTCTGAAAAAGAGTTGCTTTGCAAATAATCTGATATAATCTTAGTAGGATCTCCAACTCCATCAATACTTCCGTTTTTCATACTAATAACTCGTGTACACAATGTTTCTACTGCTGCCATATTATGACTCACAAATAAAACAGTTCTCCCTTCTCCTCTAGAGATATCCTGCATTTTACCAATAGCCTTTTTCTGAAACTCTGCATCACCAACGGCCAAAACCTCATCGATTATCAAAATTTCAGGTTCGAGAAAAGCTGCAACAGCAAAAGCCAAACGAACAGTCATTCCACTACTATAACGTTTCACTGGAGTATCTATATAACGTTGGCAGCCAGAAAATTCAATAATTTCATCAAGTTTTGATGCAATTTCTTTTTTAGTCATACCGAGAATAGCTCCATTTAAAAAAATATTTTCACGCCCGGTCATTTCTCCGTGAAAGCCAGTCCCTACTTCAAGAAGAGATGCTATTCTTCCCTTATATTTTATAATTCCAGTGGTTGGAGCTGTTACTTTTGAAAGAATTTTTAGAAGTGTAGATTTACCTGCACCATTTTTACCAATTATTCCTAAGACTTCACCCCTTTCCACTTCAAAATTAATATCCTGTAAAGCCCAAACATAATCAGAGGTTCCTTCGGTAGAACGATCATTAGTTTCTCCTAATTTTAAGTATGGATTTTCTTTACCTCTTATTTCATACCACCAACGATTTATGTCATGAGCTAAAGTTCCTGTTCCAACCACTCCTAAACGATACTGTTTAGAAATATTTTCTGCTTTTAATATTATATCTTTTTTCAATTTAAATTTTAAATATTATAAGTACCAAATCATTTGAATTTTTCAATCTCGTAAAATATTTTGATTAAACTGTATCAATAAAACTTTTTTCAGTTTTGTTAAAAACCAAAAGTCCAATAAAAAATACAGATATTGTGAATAGTAATGTATATCCTAAACCTAAATACGAAATTTCTCCAACGTTTAAAAGCATATACCGAGAAGTCTGTATGATGTATGCTAAAGGATTATAATCAACAAGCCAGCCATATTGTGGTATTTTTTCTTTGATTAATTCCATAGGATACATTACTGCTGAAAGGTACATTAACAACTGTATACCAAATCCAATTAAATTACTAAAATCACGATATTTAGTCACCATTGAAGAAATTAACATTCCCAGACCTAGACCTAGAATTCCCATAATAGCAATTAAAACAGGGAAAAACACTACATTGCTGTTTAAACTTAAATCCGCGCCTTGTGTATAATAAAAGCAATAAAAAACTATAAATATAAAAAACTGAATTCCGAATTTAATTAAATTAGAAATCACAACTGATAAAGGCGTGATAATTCTGGGAAAGTAAACTTTACCAAAAACACTTGCATTACCCTTAAAAGTATCTGAAGTTCCATTTAGACAAGCCGTAAAATAATTCCAGACGGTTATTCCTGCCAAATTGAACAAAAATGGAGGAACATTACCCGTACTAATTCCGGCAACATTGTTAAAAATTATGGTAAAAGTTATAGAGGTAAATAAAGGTTGGATTAAATACCATAAAGGTCCTAAAATTGTTTGCTTATAAACAGTAATAACGTCTCGTTTTACAAAAAGAAATAATAAATCTCGATATTGCCAAACCTCTTTAAAATTTAATGAAAAGAATTTATTTTTCGGTGTTATTTCAAACAACCAATCATTTGTATTATTAGTAGTATTCATGCTTTATTACTTACAATTTAACTTGTAATATGATATTTATAATTAATATTTTATTCTTCGTACTAAAATTCTAAAGAAACATCACGATATTGCCAATTAACCAGATTTTTAGTCGTTTAAAAAACCCTAAAAAAGCAAAAAGGCGCTTTTACAAAACACCTTTTACTATCATTTATTTTAATTAAATTATAACTCCATTTATTTATCCAAAACTTCAAAAGCAGAATTCATACTTTTAAATTCAGGGACTATTTTTTTCATTTTAGCTACAATGTCATCATTATCATAGAAATCTGCAATACCAATAAGTTCATCAACTTCTGTATGCAAATTTTCATATTCATCCTGAATTTCTTGTGCTATCATGATTTTATTATGGTAAGTTGGTAATGTTTTAGAAGTATCATTTAATAATTCTTCATAAAGTTTCTCGCCTGGTCGTAAACCTACTATTTTTATTTTTATTTCCTTGTCGGGAATAAAACCTGCTAATTTTATCATTTTCTTAGCCAAATCAATAATTTTCACTGGCTTACCCATGTCGAAGATATAAATTTCGCCTCCATTACCCATTGCACCAGCTTCTAAAACCAGTTGACAAGCTTCAGGGATTGTCATAAAATAACGAATAATATCCTGATGGGTTATGGTAACTGGTCCGCCTTCGGCAATTTGTTTCGTAAACAATGGAACAACAGATCCGTTTGAACCTAAAACATTTCCAAAACGGGTTGTAATAAATTTTGTAGCTCCTCCATTATTTTCACGTTGATTTTTTAGGAAAAGAGATTGAACGTACTTCTCAGCAATTCGTTTACTGGCGCCCATAACATTACTAGGATTCACAGCCTTATCGGTTGAAACCATCACAAATTTCTTTACATGGTATTTACATGATAAGTCAGCTAAATTCTTTGTTCCTTTTATATTAGTCAGGATTGCCTGCGAAGGGTTTTCTTCCATTAAAGGAACGTGTTTATAAGCGGCGGCATGAAAAACAACATGAGGATTGTAGTTTTTAAATACTTTTTCTAATGCTTTTTTACTCCTGACATCAGCAACAACTGCAACTATTTTAGTTTCAGAATTCATCGCGTAAGTTTCTAAACATAAATTATGCAATGGGGTTTCGGCATGATCTAAAATAATTACAACTTTAGGATTAAACCCGAGAACTTGTCTTACTATTTCACTTCCAATAGATCCTGCCGCTCCGGTAATAAGAATTGTTTTATCTTTTAATTGTTTAGAAATTGACTTGCTATCTAAGACAATAGGTTTTCTTTCTAATAAATCTTCAATTTGAATATTTTTTACTTTCTGAGAAATTTCTTTTTGATTTTCCCAATCTGAAATTAACGGAACAGTATATACTCTATAATTAAATTCTAAACATTGATCAACAATTATTAATTGTTCTTCTTTAGATAAACTTTTATCAGCTATAATTACACCTTCTGCAGCTACTGAACGCATTAAGGCTGGCAGTTTTTTTCGGAGAATCAAAATAGGCAGATCCAGCATTCGCTTTGAAGCATTTTGGTTGTTTTTATCTACAAATCCAACAATCTTAAATCGGGATGGCGTTTCGAATTTCAATGCATTTGCTACCGAAATGGCATTAGCATCAGTTCCATAAATCACTGTTCTAATAAGTTTTGTACTTGCTTTTTCTGAAAAATATAATTCAAAAGTTTGCTTTACGATTACACGATATAAAAACAAGCCACAGAACGACAAAACTAAATTGATAAAAAGTGCCGTATTTAAAAATGCTTTATGCCCAGTATATAATTCAAAAACGAGATTAAAAAATAAGAAAAACACCAAAACAGACATTTGGGAAAATAGCAACTTTATAGCATCAATATATGAAGAGTGCCTAATGATTCCAGAATAGGTTCTAAATAACCAAAAGAAAAAGATATTTACAATTAATAGACTGCCTACAAAATAGAAATCATGTGAAGTAATAATATATCCTAATGCTGTGCCTTCAAACAGCATATATGTAAAAGTAAAAGAAAATGCCAGAACCATTACGTCTATAGCAACAATTATCCACCTAGGCAAATAACTGAGGTTATTAATATGCGCCCTCAGATTCCTTGGAGAGAACGAATTATGCAACAAATCGGCTACTTTGGTCTGTTTATCTGTATTCAATTGGGTTGATTTTGATTCTGCAAAATATGTATCTCTTACAAAAATACAAATTAAAGGTTTAAAAAAATTATTTCTATAAGCAAATTAAAATTTAACACCTTTTCGCTTTTGCTTTAGAAATTCTATTAAATATGATCCATATCCTGATTTCACTAAAGGTAATGCGAGCCCTTCCAGTTGTTCATCATTTATGAACCCTTGTCTCCAGGCAATTTCTTCAATACAACCAACTTTCAAACCTTGTCTCTCCTCTAAAACCTGAACAAATTGCCCTGCCTGCATCAGGCTATTAAAAGTTCCTGTGTCTAGCCAGGCAGTTCCTCTGCTTAAAATACCAACTTTCAAGGCTTCATTTTCTAAATATACTTTATTAACATCAGTAATTTCATATTCACCACGTGCACTTGGTTTAATATTTTTTGCTATTTCTACAACCGAATTATCATAAAAATATAGCCCTGGCACAGCATAACTTGATTTAGGCTCTTCTGGTTTCTCTTCAATAGAAATAGCTTTAAGATTTTCATCAAACTCTACAACACCATATCTTTCAGGATCTGAAACATGATAAGCAAAAACAACTCCGCCTTGTGGCTTTGTATTTGATTTTAATAATTCCTGCATATTTGATCCAAAAAATATATTATCTCCCAATATCAAAGCAACATCATCATTTCCAATAAATTCTTCACCAATTACGAATGCTTGTGCCAAACCATTAGGGATAGCTTGTTCCGCATAACTAAATTTACATCCCAGAGTAGATCCGTCACCTAATAATTTCTTAAAATTTGGCAAATCATGTGGAGTAGAAATAATTAAAATTTCATTGATACCGGCCATCATCAAAGTAGACAATGGATAATAAATCATTGGTTTATCATAAACGGGCATCATTTGCTTGCTCATTGCAAGTGTTAAAGGATGTAAACGGGTGCCAGAACCTCCGGCTAATATAATTCCTTTCATTTGTTTTAAATTTTAGATTTTAGATTTTAGATTTCCTAAACTAGGAACCTAAATCTTCATGCCAATTTTTTTATATAAATATTTTTCTCAAACTTTCTTTATAATTTGGAATATCTAAATTATAAACCTCTTTAATTTTTTTCTTATCTAATAATGAAAACTCTGGACGTTTTGCCGGAGTTGGATAAGATGCTGATGGAATTCCTCCAACCTTACACCCATAATCTCCAAATTCTTTAATAGCCAACGCAAATTCATACCAGCTTATTTCACCTTCGTTTGAATAATTGTAAATTCCTGGGATCCAATTTGAAGATTCTAAAATAGTAATCATTGCATGAGCCAAATCTGCCGCATAAGTTGGCGAGCCAATTTGATCATTTACAACATTGATCGAATCTCTTTCCTGCATTAATCGCTGCATGGTTTTAACAAAATTATTTCCAAATTTACTATATACCCACGAGGTCCTTATAATAATTGAATCTGGATTTTCTTTTAAACAGGCAATTTCACCAGCTCTTTTACTTTCTCCATAAACATTTATGGGATTCGTCTTTGCTTCTTCATTTAATGCCACGGAAGATGATCCGTCAAAAACATAGTCAGTGGAAATATGGATTAATTTCACATTATCTTTTGCTGCATATTTTGCAATTAATTCAACAGCCAGATGATTTATTTTAAACGCCAATTCTTTTTCCGATTCTGCTTTATCAACAGCAGTATAGGCACCGCAATTGAAAATTATATCTGGCTGAATTTCTTTTAATTGAATATTAACAAGACTTAAATCATCTAAAGTTATTTTTGTTCGATCTGCAAAAATCCATTCATACTTTGGATATTGAGATGATAAAACTTCTAATTCAGATCCCAATTGTCCATTAGCACCCGTTACAAGTATCTTTTTCATTAAAATAAACTATTACAATTTCCAATATGAGGAAGAATTTGATCTTTTTCAGAAACTATTGCTTCGTCTAAATTCATCCCCCAATCAATATTTAATGATGGATCATCAAATTTAATACCGCCTTCAGAAGCCTTATTATAAAACTGATCACATTTGTACATTACTGAAGCCGTTTCACTGACAACTGAAAAACCATGAGCAAAACCTTGTGGAACTAATAATTGTTTTTTATTCTCAGCAGATAATAAAATGCTAAATGATTTTCCATAAGTAGGAGAATCTTTTCTCAAATCTACCGCAACATCAATAATTTCACCTTCCAAGACGCGAACTAATTTAGTTTGTGCAAAAGGTGGATTCTGATAATGCAAGCCTCTTAAAGTCCCTTTCTTTGAAAAGGATTGATTGTCTTGTACAAATTCAATATCGATGCCTAAATCGGTAAATTTTGTTTTGCTGTAGGCTTCAAAAAAATAACCTCTTTCATCTCCAAAAACTGTTGGTTCTACAACAACCAAATCTTTTATAAATGTTTTTTCAATTTTCATATTATACTATAATTCTTAAATGTTTATTATTTAAAGAAATTGACAATTATTTCTTTAATTCTATTTTTATCCTCAATACTTAAATTTGATCCTGATGGCAAACATAACCCTTTTTCGAATAAATTTTCAGCAACTTTATCCCCATAATATGGATATTTTTCAAAAATTGGCTGTAGATGCATTGGCTTCCAAAGTGGGCGGGTTTCTATGTTTGCTTTTTCAAAAGTCAATCTTAAATCTTCTTTTGTTTTATTATTTCTAAAACTTGGCTCAATTAAAATGGTATTTAACCAATAATTTGAAAAATAATCTTCCGTCAAAACTTCGAAAAGCTCAGCATTATTCACTAATTGAAAAATATCTTTATAAAAAAAATGATTTTTTCGCCTCGCTTCAACATTCGCATCCAGGACTTTTATTTGCCCAAGTCCAATACCTGCACAGATATTACTCATTCTATAATTATATCCAATTTCACTATGCTCATAATGAACTGCATTATCTTTTGACTGGGTAGCGTAAAAAATTGCTTTTCTTTTTAAATCTTCATATTTTGAAATTAATGCTCCTCCACTTGAAGTTGTAATTATTTTATTTCCATTAAAAGACAGTATACCAAAATCACCGAAATTCCCGCATTTTTTTCCTTTATAATAACTTCCAAAAGCCTCAGCAGCATCTTCAATAATTGGAATGTTATATCGATCTGCAACGGCATGAATCTCATCAACCTTATACGGATTGCCATATAAATGAACAGCGATGATCGCCTTGGGCTTTTTACCTTTTTTAATCCTGTCTTTTATCGCTTTTTCCAGATATTCAGGACAAATATTCCAGGTTTCAATCTCGCTATCAACAAAAATAGGTTTTGCTCCTTGGTACAAAATTGGATTGGCTGAAGCGGAAAATGTCATAGTTTGACAAATAACTTCATCACCAGATTTAACTCCTAGTAAAATTAATGCTAAATGAATGGCTGATGTTCCAGAATTTAGTGCTGTTACAAATGATTCTTTATTATAATAATTTTGAATTTCATTTTCAAACTCATCCACATTTGGTCCGCCAGAAGTTATCCAATTTGTATCTAATGCCTTCTGAACATATTCTTGCTCAAAGCCACTTTGTTGAGATAATGATAAATAAATTCTTTTGTTATCCATTTATATTCCAATAGTCTGAAGGATAACGAACATCATCATTACGAACATCTGATAAAGGTAAAGTAGAAAATGACATTAATTTTGAGTTACTTTCTAAAGATTCCACAGCATTTGCATATCCTGCAGGAATATGAATTATTTTACTGTCAAATTCTGACATAAGAACCGTCTCGATAACTAGATCTTTTGAAGGATTTTCCCAATTATCAATTTTTACAAAATGAATTTTAAAAGATCCTGTAAGACAATAAAAAAATTTAGCATCTAATTTATGGCCTTGCCAAGCGCGAATCGGATTCTCGACAGAATTACTAATAATATAAAATCTTTCAATTTCTTCAAAACTAAAATCATTTACATAAGAAATTGTACCGCGATGATCAGAGAAATTTTCCCCTTGAATTATTTTCGGATTCATATGTTTAATTTTAAATTGCTCTTATTTAACAAATAAAATTTCAATGTATAAATCAAAAGTAAGGGTGCAATGATAATCATAAACAAAAATAGGTCTTCAATTTTCTGATATAAAAAAATAATTACAACGGAAATTACTAACTGGGCTAAGGCATAATAAAGAGAAACTAATCTATGCTGGATTTTGTATTCGTTACTTAAAACCTGATATAAATGCAAACGATGCGCTTCAAAAATATTTTGCTTCAAATATAATCTGTGCATAATTGTACAAACAGCATCTATTCCATATATAGCTAAAAACAGCAGCCAGATTAAAGAACTAGTTATTAAAATAAGTTTCAAAACTAAATAAATAATCCAAAAAGCAATTGCAATACTCCCAACGTCGCCAGCAAAACATTTTGCTTTTTTTCTATAATTAAAAAACAGAAAGACCAAACTTGCAATCATTCCATATATAATAAAAGAACCATCAGTAAACCATTGAATATTGGTATTGACATACAAAAGAGAACCCATTACTACTAAAGTATAAAGGCCTGTAATACCATTTATACCATCCATGAAATTGTAAGCATTGATTAATCCAATTGCAATAACATAAGTTATTAAAATTCCCCAAATGGGGACTAAATCAAACAATCCTAAATCATAAAAAATTAAGGTAATCGATAAAAAATGAATTGAAATTCTGATTTTATTTGACAAGCTTTGAATATCATCCCAAAAACTGACCAAACTAACTAAAGTAATTCCTGTAAAGAAAAAATAATTATTTTGGATATGCTGGACAAAATACATAAGAGAAGAAAACCAAAAAATGATTCCGCCCCCCCTTAATGTTATTTCTGTATGTGAACTTCTTAGATTGGGTTTATCTATAATATTGAAATGATCAGCCACTTTAAAGTAAAGTAACATTAATATCATTAAAAAAAATCCTAGTATTGTATATTCCATTATTTTACTTAATTCCTTGTATCCAATTATCTGGTTCACTTTTTGCAAACAAACAGGACAACCAACCTTTTAAAGACATTCGTTCATATAAATCCTCATTAACACCTACATAGTCAGTTTCAAAAAACTCTTTACTTAACACTATATCTTCACGATCTATGATAAGAATATTATTAGGGTTATAAAATTTATACTTTTGAATTTCGCTATTGGTAGTAATCATCTTTCTCCTAGCTCCTATAGTTTCAAAAGTACGCATTGTAAGACCTGTCTGTCCGGGGTGATTAATATCTAAAATAACTTTTGATTTTTGATACAGCTCGAACAAATCCTTTGTATTTAAACTTTCAAAACTCAATTTTTTATAATTAAATTCTTTAAACGTTGTATCAAACATCTTTTTATAAAAATAGACCAATCTTCCCTGCATATAATAATAACAGAATGATTTCAATTTATTTTGAGTGCACCAATTTGCAATATTATTGCTAATTCTATATCTGTCAGAATGGGCAGTTCCTAAAAAAAGTAAATCATTTTCTATATCTACATTTGAAAGTACATTGATCTTTTTATAAAAATCTAAATAAAAAAGTGGTCTAAATTCTAAACCATAAGTAATAGCATCGTTCGAATCAAATGAAAATTTTTTATGAAAATACTTTAAAATAGTTAGAGCATTTTTATTATTTGAAAAAGAATCCCACGTATAGAAAATACATTGGCAGTTGGGCTGCTTTTTTTGGAATTCCTGTAAAAAGAACTCAGGAATAACTTCCCCCTTATTAACAAATAAAAAATCATAGTTTTTATCTGCTATTGAAGATAAAATGTCATTATAATATTTATTTATTTTTACCTGTAGCAAACTTCTTTTTAGCCTGATAATTCCTTTGGTAAAGTTATTGTTTGAAGGTCGCTCATCATAGTAATCAACATCTGCTCCTAATTCTTCTATTTTTTTTTTTATTGCTTTTTCAAGGTTAAAAGTCTGAACAGAAAAAAATAATACTTTTTTATCTTTAAGTACTTCTTCAATTATCATTTTAAAAGACCTTTTTTCTTCATTTCTTCTAGTGATTTACTTAACTTATCTTCTTGAATCTCTTGTTCCAATACCCAAGAAGAAAATCGCTGAATTCCTTCCTTAAAGAAAACTTTAGGTTCAAACCCTAAACTATCTTTTATTTTGGTCAAATCAGCATAATTATGGCGAATATCTCCTAATCTAAATCTTCCAGTAATGGTTACTGGAACATCAATATCATAGGCTTTTATTAATGAATTTGCTACTTCAAGAACATCAGTTGCAACGCCAGTTCCTACATTAAAAACCTGTCCATTTGCTTCATCTTTCTCAATCCCAAGGATTGTCGCGTCAACAACATCATCTATAAATACAAAATCTCTGGTTTCTTTTCCATCTTCAAAAATTTGAATTGGATTATTATTTCTAATTTGCGTAGAAAAAATAGACAAAATACCTGTATAGGGATTTGATAATGATTGTCCCGGGCCATAAACATTTTGATATCTAAACCCTACTGGTGCAATTCCTATTGTTGGGCAAACAGTCATTATCATTTGTTCTTGATTTTGCTTGGTAATCCCATAAACAGAAGAAGGATGGATTTTAGAATCTTCATCTGTAGCTAACAATTCAAGTACTTCATCATCAGCAAAAGTAAGTTCAAAATTCCCTGCTAGCATGTCATCTTCTTTTCTATGCGTTGGATATACAACTCCAAGTTTTGGATGATTATACTTTCCTTCACCATAAATCGAACGAGAAGATGCAATAACAACTTTTTCAACTGAATTTTCGCTATTGGCTAGTATATCGAGCATTATAGCAGTACCCTGAATATTTACCTCAGTATATTTTTCGATACAATACATAGATTGCCCAGTTCCAGTCTCTGCAGCAAAATGGACCACTACATTTTGATTTTCCAAGGCTTTTGCCCAATGTTCTCTTGAGGTAACAGTGCCTTCAATGAAGGTAACTTTATCTTTTATACTTTTAAACAATGGAGAAGTAATTTCAGGATTTTCACCGTGTATTTGCTTTGAAAGATTATCCAAAACTGTAATTTTGTGTCCTTTTTCTATAAGTTTTAATGCCAGGTTACTTCCAATAAAACCAGCTCCTCCAGTAATTAATATGTTTTTCATAACTTATTTATAAATATTTTTCCCATTTCTGAGATTGAAAATTAAATTTTTTGATTGGCTTTGCAGGAATTCCCACTGCTATTACGAAATCAGGTAAGCTTTTAGTAACTACTGAATTTGCACCCACTATAGTTCCTTCACCGATTATTACTCCTGGTAAGACAGAAACTGACTCTCCTATCCAAACATTATTTTTAATGATTACAGGAGAAGAAAAAAGGGGTCGATCAGATGGGTTAATTTTTGGATTACTGTCATTACTATCACCAGAATAGCTCCCATGGGAACAATCTGAAATATAAATTTTACTTGCTAGTAATACATTATTACCAATAGAAACTTTTTCCATTGCTGTAATATGAACATAATCGTTTATCTGAACATTTTCTCCAATAAAAAGGACATTATTCGTATTAATTGGATATGCTTCTAATCTACAACCTACTCCCGTTGTAAAGCCCTTTTCTATAGAAATATATTTCTTACCTCTTACATCAAAGGGAAATCTTATCATTCGAGCTTCTTTAAATAGAAATTTAGTTCTAATTACATTAAAGCTCATGGTTATCAGTTGAAAAAGCGAGTATCTTTTAAATAAACTATTCATTATCGTTTAAGTAAATAAAATAGACAATACATTCTCACACTTATTTTTTTCATCAATGAATTGGTACTCTTTTGTCCTCCTGTGGATGCATTACTGAAGTGTCTTCTGTATTTGATTAGTGGCTCCTTAACAAGTTCAACACTGTAATAATATTCCGCCACTAAAGTCAACCAATAATCATAAGCACAAAGTTTTTGATTTTCAGGAAGTGGAAAAGCCTTTTTCAAAACCTCTCTTTTAAAAGCCATACAAGCACCAATATATCTTGTTTTTAAAAAATTATTTAAAAAACCTGATTTAACATTGAACAATTCAAAATGAGACTTGCTAACTAAATTAAGGCTATCGTCTACAATACTAGCGTCATGAACAGCTAAACTACTTTTTTCCAATGCTTTTAACATTATTGCTACTTTATTATCCAACCAAACATCATCTTGATCCGATATAAATATAATATCCCCTGTAGATTTTGAAATAGCATTTTCAAAGTTTTTAGAATATCCTTTCTCATTTTCATTTGTAAAAATCAAAATTCTATTATCATTATAATTCGATATTATCTCAAGGGTATTATCAGTAGAATTATCATCTGAAATGATTAATTCATCATGTATTCCAATTTGAGGAAGTATAGAATCTAATTGCATTTTAATATAGTTGGCACCATTATATACCGCCATGCAAACACTAATTTTCATAATAACACTTATTTTTCAATATTATATTCAAAATGAATACATTGATTTAAAATTCCTAAATAAATATCCCACGTATAAAATTACAATACACTACAAACAACTTAGTCTCATCAATACATGTTAAATAAATTGATTCGTCATCAATCAAATATTAATTAGATTTATCTGCATTCTCAAACATTCCGAGCAGCCACTCCCTTAACTGTAGATGAGAAATGTTTAATCTTCCATTTTGAGATTTATTAATAAATATCGGATCTATTTCAAATTCCGATTCCGTCATGGTAATTATAAATTTTTCATCAAAAAAGGATTCATTTACGATTCCTTTATTTGTTGTCAATAATTTATTATTAAGTGCTAAAGTTTCAATTGTTCTAATAGTTAAACCTTTTTGGTCTGGGATAGGAATATCAACTACACATTTAGCTCTTTTCATTAGACTAACAATTTCATCTCTTTTTAAAGTTTCAGTTTTAACAAACGAAATTGAAGAATCTTTTAACATTTTAATATAATCATTAAAGTCACGAATAAAAATTTTTTTGAAAAACGACTGAACTTTTCCTAACTTCCCTCTTTCTGACTCTGCATCGTAAGCCCAAATGAAAATTTTTAGATTGTGTTGCTTCGAAAATTCATCAATTTTTTTTAATATCGCCAAGCGATTACTTGATACATAACTGACTGAGCCAACATATAAAATATCTAAATCTTTTTTAACTGAAATATCTGACTCATACTCTTCCGTATAAAACAAAGGCAAATATTCAATTTTGTTATGTTGTTGAGCATCTTCAGGATCAAATGAAAATACAACATCAAAATAATTGATAACATTTAAATAATTCCACGTCTTAAATGAATCCCAAAAATAAATAATAGTTTTAATTTGAGGATTAAGATTACGTATACCCTCTATTAGCTCAGTTGTAACTGAAAAACCCCCAATACAAAATAAGTAATCAAACTTCTCATCTTTAATTTTTGAAAGAATAAAGTCTTTGTACTTTCTTTTACTAATTGGAATAAAGAGTTTTCTTAACTGACCTACGAAATCTAATGGCAGAACATTTGATGTACCATGAAACTTGTTAGGTACAAAAACTACCTCTGCACCCTCTTTTTGTAAAGCATTTAATATTTTGACATGATAGTCATAAAATACTTGTCCTAAAAAAAGTATTCGTTTACCTTTTAAATCTATTTTTTGCATTTAGTTTGTATCTAAAAATTGACCGTTCTTATCTGTTTTTTTCCACTGATGTGTTTCAAAACAATAACGTTTAATTATAGAAGCGGGGCTTCCAACTGCTACGCAATAATCAGGGATATTTTTTGTTACCGTGGAATTAGCACCAATAACACTATTTTTACCAATACTTGCCCCAATAATGCAAGCATTCTCCCCAATCCATACTCCATCGTCTATAAGAACTTTGCTCAGTTGTTTAATTCCTTGTTTAAGAATGGGGGTATTAATATCTTCATAACAATGTAGGTTATCAGAAATGTATACTTTATCAGCAGTTAAAACATTTTTCCCAAATACAATACTATTTGTAGCATATATATGATTAAAATTCCCCAAGGCACAACCATCGCCAATAATTAATTCTACTTCTGAGTTAGGAAATATCGGAACAGCTGCCAGCCAACTTTTATAAGCAATATAAACTTTATTGCCAATAATTATATTTTTTGGGCCTTGAATAAGAAGTGTAGATTTAATTACCGATAAACTACCTATTGATTTAAATATTAATTTATAAAAAAAAAGAATTTTAAAGAGTGCTAATAATCTTGTTATTTTAATCATTTGAATTAATTTACTATTTAGGGGAAGATTGTTCTGTCTTCCTCTGTAACATAAAATGAAGAGCAAATAAAAAGTATAAAAAAAGAACTCAATATAAGTGGTTCTGAAGCTAATAGTATCAAAAACATTCCGAAAATCATTTTCCGATTAAAAGGAATAATCTGTTGTCTATAAAGTCCAAAGAGAATCAATAATGTTATTGGTATTCCAAATGAAGCAAACGTGCTTAGTATTGAATTTGTTGATGGTTTACCTTCTTCTAAATCGCTTTCAGAAAATCTCGGATATTTTGTTTGTTCTAGATTATATCTTAATGATGATAAACCCACTCCAAATAGAGGATTATTATAAGTAATATCTAAAGCTATAAGAGAATCATAGTATCTCATAACATATGACTTCTCTCCCGACCCTGTTTTCTTTTCTTGAAGATTATGGATAAAAATTGGCATTATTAAAAGTATAGAAACCAAGCTTAATGCCACTTTTTTAACAGAAATTTTACCTTTAAAGAAATAAAAAACAAATTGAATAACCATCAATCCTAATCCCGTCGTTGAAAATGTCGTTAAAATAAGAAAACAAATAAGCGGAATAAGATATCCCTTCAGTTTCTGGATATTTTCCCTAAATAATAAAATAAACAGATAAATATTTAGTATAAATCCAAGTACTCCTGGCTCCCAAAAAAAACTTTGATTGCGATATATATCTATCCCTGCAACATTTACATTAGCCATATAAAAAAAAACATATCCTAGTGTAGATGTTTGAAAACCTTCAGAAGAACTAACAAATATAAAAAGAGGACTCAATAAGAAACCAAAAACAAAATTTAAAGTCGCATGTATGACAACTAATTTAAGAAGCCACTCTAAATCTTTATAAGTAACCTCTTTAACGTTATACAAAGCAAGCATTGATAAATTTACTGCCAAAACCCTTAAAATATATTTTGGATATTCAACATAAGCAAAGCTAAATCCAGTAATAACCCAATTAAATATTAGAAGACTAGTAACTACAGACAAGGAAATAGTAAAGTTTCTTAATATTTTTTTATTATATTTTTTTTGTAAAACAAGTGATACAATTGCAAAAAAAAGCATTGTTACTATTACAAATTCACCTCCAAATAAAAACATATATATGGAACCAAAACTGATAAGAAACAAAAGGAGTAATATTGAATTTATTTTTTGTATCACTTTTCTTTAATTACTTAGAATATTCAACATTTTTTAATGACTTTTTACCAAGAACAAAAAAATAAACTAGATAACTTATTGATATTGAAGAATAAAACAAAACGTTTACATAAGAATAATTTAATAATGATCCTATTTTATTAAAATAGATGAAGCAATATGCAGATAAAGACAATGCTACACTAATCAAATAAATCATTATTAAAGCTTTGTAATGTAATTTGGCATTAATTACAAAACTAATTGGATCGATTAAAGTGAAAAATAATAACCCAAAAAACACAATGTGTACATATTTCACACCTGTATTATGTACAGGTAATATTAAATTTATTATCCAAGGCATTATATAAAATGTCCCAAAAGTCATTGCCAAAAGATATATTATAAGCTCAAGGTAATAGATCTTAAAAATTCCATAAAAAGTTTGTCCTTTATTAGTTGGATTACTTAAAACCTTCATGAAAATAGGAAAATTAAATGTCCCCAAAGCGCTAGGAATTATTGTAAATAGACCAACGTAGACAAAAACAAGGTAATACTCTCCTAAAGCTTTAACTCCCAAATCAAATCCTATGACCCACCTTTCAACCTGTAGATTTATATAGTGTAGTATCCCTGTAAGAAAGGGAATAAAGCCTAGTTTAATTGTCAACCTTAAATAAACCAAATTCTGTAATTTGAAACGAAATCCAAAATCTTTATTCGATAAATAAGATAACACGATAAAAAAAATAGGCTGTAGAGCGATCAATGTGACAGCTCCAATTAAGGGGTTTATGTATAAAAGAGGCGTTGCAATAAAAGATAATGCTAAGCTAATTAACATTATTACACTTAATTTTGTTGTTCTCCCTAAAGCAATATGCATATTAGAAATCCAATTATTCCATATTGCTAATAAACCTATTAGAAAACCTCCAATCCAAAACCAATTTAAAGGAATAAAAATATTAGATATAAGCAAAACTATTATTGCCACAACAAACACGACTGCAAAATAGGTAACTACTGCATCATTTACTTTACGATGTCTATTAATTGAGAAAGAAATAAGTCGATAACCACCATATATTACTCCAATCTGCAGAAAATTCACAAGCATTATCATAGACTGAAATAATGCAATATAACCCAATTGCTCCTTATCTAAAAAATCCATAAAGAGATAACTTTTTAAAAAAGTAACAGCTGAATTGAGAAGAGTAATTCCTAAGAAACCATAACGTTCAAAATATTCTTTCATTTTAAACTATTTCTTTTTCAATAGCTCTTCTAATATCTCCTTTATTTTTATCGCTATAAAGCTCTGCGTGCGGCCAAGGATTTCCAACATTTTGAATTGCTATTAATTTTGCAAGATTTTCTTCCAATTTTTCACTCTTTTTGTATGCAACTTTATTTCGTAACAAATCATAAATCTCCTCAAATGTTGAGCAATAATTAACCCCATCAAATATATCAAAATATATTTTGCCTAATACAATTACTTCTTTACCAAGAATCGTTGCTTCAAAACCAGCTGTACTTACTAGAGTAATTACAGTTTTTGATCTTAAAATAACTTCCTTCGAAGATACTTCAGCTTTAACACATCTTAAATTCGGAAATCGTTTTTTTAGATTTTTCCATCTCTTTTCTGCCAAATATCCAGCTTGTGCAGGATGTTCTTTTACTAAAAGCAATTGATTCTCTGGTAAGCATTTTAAAAGATTTTCTATCAATGCAAATTGATTATCGTAATAAGCAGACATATAAAATAATGTTGCTTCAGGTTCAAAATGTAACGGATAAAACACACATACATCAGAATCTTTTAAATCTTCTAATTTATCGTATCTATTGCCTCTAATGATGTAATTAAAATAATGTTTTATTTCATTAACATAGTAGCCTATTGCATTCCCGTAACTAATTTGTTTAATTACTTTATTACGGACTCCAAAATAAATCTTTATACTATATAGTAAATGTTTGACTAATTCAATTAATCGTGCTAAATCTTTTCCTAGTTTATATTCTATAATAAAAGGATTATCAATTGGTCCAGTATTAACTTTATCAATATAAGCTCTAGCATCAACATAATCTTGCTCGCTAGGAATTATGGAATCAATTTTTTCTGGCATTGAACTATGAAAAGGAGTCACATGCCAATAAAAAGATTTCTTTACTGGAAAAGCACCAAAAGCTAAATATCTTATTCCTCGTTTTCTAGCTTCAATATACATTATTTCAGAAATCTCGAGAGCAACAACTTCATTAACAATAAAACTAGGTTTATATGTATCATAAATATCTGTCCAAAACGTAACACACTTTTTAATAATCGATAGTCTTTCATCTATAGAATGATTAACGATATATCTATCAGAACCTATTGAATAATCTAAATATGGAAATTGAATATCTGCTTCTTTCAACTCCTCATACATTTCTTCGAAGCAAGCAACTACGGTACCACCTCGATCTTCTACATTTTTTTTCTCTTTTTTATTTAACGTCACGTGTATTGAATCATAAACATCAGAAGTTAAAACAGGGAAAAACTGCGATTGATAATCACGTGAAAAAAATAATACTATTGGTTTCTTGTTCATTTCTATTTATTAAAATGTGTTCTAAAAGTCTTATACAAACCCTTTTCCTATTAATATATATTCATCTTTAACATCTGTGGAATGATATGTAGGAGTGATAATGAAATCTGAAAATTCTTCAACCTGTTCCAATGTATCCACAACATTATTATCCGGAAGTAAATAATTACTGTTTAATTCCCATTCCCAATTATCATTTCGTGACCACATTTTTTTATTTCTGTGCTGATCCATCAAATAATTAAAACTATTTAATGAAATCCCGATCCATTCAAGAAATTTATTTAAATTTTCTGGAATCTTCGTTGCATATTTCTTTACCATTTCCAAGCCTTGTTCTCTGGTCATTCTTCTTAACCTAATTTCTCTGGAAACATGATCGGTTACTTTTCCATATCCATGTTTTAAAAATTTGATGTAATCATGAACGTCAGAATAGTTGTAACAATCCACATCATTATAGGAATCAAATGTTCTTGTTTGCTCTTTACTTTCGTAATTATAACGTTTAATCATTTCTTCATGCTGCGCTTTAGTATCCCAACGAATATAATTATTAAGATAAATCCCTCTAACACCTATCCTTTCAATTTCTTTGTCATCAGGATATTTATATTGAACAATATCTTGCTCCGTAATGCCATCAAATTCGCCAATAAAATCCTCTGCCTCAATCCCCATCAAATCATGTTCTTTCCTGTATTTACGAGTCATTTCTACTTCATCAAGATGAGAGAACATCCCAACTTGATCTACACCTTGATGAACACCCCAAATAATAAGAGGAATTTTAAATTTTACGGCAACCTGAACAGGATAAACAGTTTGTCCTGCTAAGCAATGCCAATAAATACTTCCCATTTTTCGAATACTTGCTCTAGTTATTTTTTTAACAGATTCTGGATTAACTGTCAGAGTCATGATATCACAATCAAACTGCATACGAAGTTTTGCTAAGTTTCTAACTCCTGTATCGGTATTATAATGTTTATTATATGTAACCAGAAGGGGATTCATTCCTAAAACATTTTTAACTGTATGTACAATAAAAAATGAATCACGAGCTCCGCTTACTGGTATTATACAATCATAATTATTCTCTGAAGTATTTTTATAAGTAGTAAGAATGCTTTTGAGCTTGTTTAAACGCTCATTCCAATCTAATTCATCTTTCTCCTCATGCACAACACATCCGCTGCATACACCATCTTCATTAAATATAATATTTAAAGGATGATTCTCGGGATATAGACAACGCGTACAATATCTCATATAATTTCTTTTTCTATTCTAATAAATAACATATTTTCTAAAACCTCATCTGTTTTTTTATTAAGACGCATATTCTCATCATAACTGGAGTCATTATAGTCTGCAAATGTCTCTAATCTAATATCTACATCTTTTTTGACAATGGATTTTGTAATATTTACACTATGTTCTGTAAAATGAAAAAAATTGGCAGCAGAGGCAGCAGAAACATTTGTCTCATCAAAAACCTTAATAAAATCTTTTGCATTTTTAGCACCTCCACAACAAATTACCGGAACAGTAACAACATTACAAACTGAATTAATTAGATTAACATCATATCCTAAATAAGAGCCATCACGATCAACAGAATTAATTAATATTTCTCCTGCCCCTAAACTTTGAAATTCAGCAGCAATTTTATTAACTGGTATATCAAGTATCTTATTATTTATATAATCAAATACTTTATATTCTCCGTTTTCTTTTACAGCATCTATTGATACGACGACACATTGATCTCCAAATATATGTGCAGCTTTAGAAATAAGATCTTTATTTGTTAATGCGGCATAATTAAGTGCGATCTTATCTGCTCCACAATGCATGAGTTCTTTCATTTGATCCACATTTTTAATTCCGCCTCCAACTGTTAACGGAACGTGAGATTTTAAAGCTGCATTTTTTATCATTTCGTAATCAGGCTCCAAGTTATTTTTTGTTGCCGAAATATCTAATAATATAATCTCATCGATGCCCCATTGATTTAAAAACTCAATAGCAATAGCAGGTTTACCTACAGGCAAAAACTTTTTAAAACCGATACTTTGAACTACAATTCCATCTTTTACGATCAAACTTGCAGCAATTCTTTTTTTTAGCACTATATTTTAAATTGAGTTAAAAAAATCTCTAAATAATTTCAAACCATTTATCTGGCTTTTTTCAGGATGAAACTGTACACCAAAAATATTATCTCTTTGAATTGCAGCAGTTACTTTAATATGGTAATCGCAATATGCACTTACATAAGCTGGATCACAATCGTAATAATAACTATGATCAAAATAGAAATTAGAATTATCTATGTTTCTATTAAATAGTGGTTTAATACTATTTACGGTTACATCATTCCACCCAACGTGCGGAACAGCAAATTCTTTAGGAAGTTGTAATTTTTTTACTTTTCCTTCAATCCAGTTTAATCCTTTGTGGATGCCATTTTCTTCAGACAATGTAGCCATCAATTGCATCCCAACGCAAATTCCTAAAATGGGTTTCTTTTTTTCAAGAACTTGTTCATTTAAAATGAGATCAAGATTTCTCGCTCTTAAATTATTAGCTGCTTCTTCAAACGCACCAACACCTGGCAATATAAGGACATCAGCGTTTTTAATTACAGATTCATTGTCAGATATAATTAACTTGTTATACCCAATATACTTTATTGCATTTGAAACGGAATTAGTATTACCAACTCCATAATCAACTATTACTATGTTTTGTTTTAAACTCATAAGCCAACTCCTACTTCAAATTTTGGAACCCATCTATTTTCTCCATCCCTTTCAAATAAATCTTTATTCACTGATTGATCAACTTTTTCCCAAAATTGTTTTTCAGTAATATCTATGTAATCACAAAAACTCTTGATGTATTTCGGAGAACAAGCTCCATCATATTTTTTATTTAACGCAATTGCTTCGTCGCGTGTCATTCGTCCTAAACGAATGTCTTCATTCACATAATCACTGATACGTCCAAATCCAAATTTTAAATATTTGATCATTTGGTTTAAACCTACCCAATCTTCATCCAGAGAAGTTATTCCTAATGGATCACCTATATCTTTTGGCGACTCATTTCTAATATCTAATCCTCTTAATGCTGAAAAGTTACCATTATCTAACAATGACCAATCTTTCCAAAAATACCCAAGAAATGTGATACGTAAGTTCGCATCCTCCATTTCTTTTTCTGATGGATAATTATATTGTAAGATATCCTGCCTTTTAATTTCATTATTTAACAGCCATGTAATATCTCCTCCTCCTAAAGTATTCATTTTACGAAGATTATTTCCGTCACTGCCATTTTTCCCCATTACATTTAAATCGCCAAGTTGTAATGCAGCATTTTCACCCCACCAAATTAGGGGTATTTGATAAGCGATAGCAAGGCGTGGAACACTACTAAATAAAGCAAGTTCAGTTGATTTTGCCCAGTTTGTATATTCAAAAAAACCTTTCCTCATCAATTTTTTCCATACCTGTGGACTTGGATTAATCGAAATACAATCAAATCCATGAGCAATCATATTCGAAACATTGTCAACTCCACGTTGTGTAACTTGCTCAGGAGGATAGCCTAGACTAACTAGAAGTGGATTCATTTTTAGTACATCTTTTACAAAAAAAGCTTGTCGTGTACTATCCTTACCACCACTAACACCTATAATACAATCGTAACCCGATTGAGCATTGGCTTTTCCAAAAGCTACAATATCATCTAATTCTTTGCGCCTTTCATCCCAATCGACTGTTTTAAGGCTTTCAAAATAATTACAAGCCGGACAAACACCCTTGTCATCAAATTTTGTACCTGGGCGAGTATCTACTTGTAAACATTTTTTACAATATTTCATATCTCTGTTGCTAAAATTCCGTATTCAACAATATCATAGTATTGTCCTTGTTTAAAAATCGCTTCTTTTCTAAGTCCTTCTTTCTTCATTTTTAACTTCAACGCCAGTTTTTGCATTCCTGAATTTTCACTTGAAGTCCCACAATAAATTCTGTGAAGGTTTAAAGTTTTAAAGCCATGATTAATTAATAATATTCCTGCTTCGTACATAATGCCTTTGCCCCAAAAAGTTTTATCGCCGAGTAAAAATGCGATTTCTGCATTTCTATCTAGCCAGCTTATATTTTGAAGACTAATATTCCCAATATGTTTAAGACTTGCTTTATCCACAACAGCTAGTATTAGATCATTCTTTGATGACCTTGAATGGTCAATATAACTTGACAATTTTTCTTTTGTCATAGGAAATCTTCCATGAGAATTAAAAGCTGTAATTTCTGAGTCATTTAACCATAAAGAATAATTACCATCTACATCATTTGGATTAAGTGATCGCAAATAGATATTTTCTCCTTCTAAAAAAAAATCAGTATTCATCTAAATATATTATATTACTTACTAGATTTTCACTATTAGCTTCTACACCTATATTTAACCCCTTAAATGGATCATTATTAAGGTGATTATCTAAAAATCTTATTATCGGCTTATTCATTATACTTGCTTCTATTAATAACGAAGAGAAAAAACCCATAATAATATCTGCAAAATAAATGCTTTGATTCGTATCGACTTCTAATGGTAAAATAGTAAAGTTGTTCTTGTCTTCAAATATTTCTACAAGCTTTTCAACAGATTGGTTTGGGTGCATTTTAATTAAAAAATGATATGTGTCTTTAAATTTTTTATCGGCTTCTCTAATACACTCTTTTACTTTCCTTGAAGCAATAAACTCATCAAAACCAAATTTTTCAATTCCATTAACATTAGAAAGAGGGTCTGGAGCAAATAGAATCATTTTTTTACTTTCGTCAAGGTGCAAATTGCGATAAAATTGCATTCTATTTATCTTTGGCTTCCAATTTTTTAACCAGACATGATATGGATTTCCTGCTACAAACAACTTACTTTTAGCAATTTTTTCTTCTATTGCAATTTGTTTTGCCCTTTCATCTAAAACCCAAATTTCATCAGGAAAACTCAATCCTTCCTTAGTCAAAAATCTATCTGATATTGAAGTCCAATGATCAACAAATGAAATAGTAAAAATATCTTTCTTTTTTGAGTGATCAATTGCTTTTTTTTCTAAATCTGAGGTATAAGATGTTCCCGTAAATACTATATCAGGTTTAAATTCATCTATATATTTAATAATCTCTTTACTAAGTTTTACTACTTTAACTTTAGATTTAAAATCATTATAAAATACATATTCTCTATCTGAAATGATCAGTAGATCTAATGCATCAATGCTTTCACAAATAGACAAACAAGGCTTCGCTCCTCCAGGATCGCTAAATATTACGAGTATTCTTCCTTGTAATTTATCTTTAAACACTACCTCAATTCATTTATATTCTCCAAAACTTTTTGAAAAGCATTCACTACATCATTCATGTCACCCATTGTCATTCCCGGACGCATAAACTCGTGAGTAAAGAGTCTTTCAAAGTGCATTTGTTCTGTAATTGGGCATAATCCTTTTGGATAGCTTATATTTTTATCTGCTAAATGATGCTCAAATGCCCAAGCTGCTTTCTGTTGATAAATTGGCTGCAAGTAAATTGGCATTACATAACCTGCACCAATTAAAGGTGCTGTTTCTCTTAAAATTGCTGATGGTAATTCTGCTTTTAATGCATTTACAAAAGTGTTTCTATCCACTCCAATCAACTCCTTATCATATTTTATTGGATGCACATAATAAGTATGAACTGAACCGTCATTTACTTCTGGTTGTAATTCCAATCCTTGTATTCCTCTTAAATTTGCATTTAAATACGCAACATTCTTTAACCTCTCTTCTAATAAACTTGGTAATTTTTTTAACTGTTCTATACCAATAGCGCACTCAATTTCTGTCATACGATAATTAAATCCAATCATATTTGTCAAGTCCTTAATTTCTTTTGGTCCTACAACATTTTCGGCATGATTTCTTATCATCTGACATCTATCTACTAACTCACTATTATTAGATGTAATTACTCCACCTTCACCTGTATGAATGTGTTTATGATAATTTAAACTAAAAATACCTAAATCACCAATAGTTCCTAAATTTTTCCCCTTATACTTACCCATTGGTGCTTGCGCACAATCTTCAATGACATATAAGTTATGCTTTTGGGCCAATGCCATAATTGAATCCATTTCTGCTGGATGACCAAAAATATGAACAACTAAAATTGCCTTAGTGCGCGGAGTTATACAAGCTTTAATACTGTCCGGAGACATACAAAAAGTAACTGGATCTATATCCGCAAAAACAGGTATTCCGCCATATAATAAAGGTGCAATAGCACTTGCAGACATTGAATATGGGGAGACGATAACTTCATCACCTGGCTGAATGCCAATTGCTCCCATTGCAGTATATAAACCCGAAGTATTTGAATTAACAGACACTGCATGTTTTACATTAAAAGCTTCTGCCCAAGCTGCCTCAAAAGCTTTTACAGTAGGACCACCTAAGAAATCGCTGTGATATGCACCTAAAAACTGCGAAAGATTTCCAGTATCTAACACTTTCATTACCGCATCTTTTTCTTGTTGTCCAATAGTATTATATGCTGGAAACAACTCTGTTCTTATAGCTTTGCCGCCGTTGATAGCTAACTTTGACATATTAATTAATTTTGTAGTTTAACATTTTTAAATTTAAGTTAATAGAGTTAATAAAGTTATCTTCTAACTCTGGTTTTTCTATCAATTCGATAGCATGATTGGTTACAGCTATCATATAACTTTTTAAGCACTCTTTTTTACTAAGATCTTCTTGAAGTATGAGAGGTAAAAGAAATGTAGATTTACCTTCTGATTTATAAATCTCAATACGATTACCTGCATCTTTAATTAAAATTTTGTGTTTTTTGAAATATAAATCTATTTCAAAATGAGAAAACAATACATTACTAAGTCCTAATATATCAAAATTAACATTATCCCAAAGCGCCATTAATGACAATGTAGCATCATTATCAAATTGGTCAAAAACTTTATTATGAATTTTAATTTGATCAAGAGTTATTTCTTTATCTGTAAGAAATTCTAACAAATCCATCGCATGACTGCAGTTATTAACAAAACCTCTTTGATATCGAATAGAAATATTTGTTAATTCATCCCCATATAAATCACTTTGAATAAACAACTTAAGACTTAAGAAATCAGGTTGAAATCTTCTCATGTAATTCACAAGTATCTTCGAATGGCTATTATTGTAGATTTGTTTTAATTGAATCATTTCTTCAATAGAATTCGAAATTGGTTTTTCGCAAATTATTGTCTTGACACCAGCCTCTAAAGCATCACTCAAAATTTTAAAATGAGTAAAAGTTGGGGTACAAATACTTAGAATATCAAATCTTGAGAGAGTATCTATAGAAATATTGTTTACTATTTCACACTGATAATGATCAGCAACTTTAGTTGCAAGGATTTGATCAATATCAAAAATAGAAACAGTTGTTAAGTTGTTTAAGTACCAAGCCTTAACATGAGTTTGTATTTCGTTATTGTTAATATCGTATTGGGCACCAATATTACCACAACCTATTACCAAAACTTTATACATTTGCTTTTCCTTTATTTTTTTCTAAAAGAAAAGAATATTTTATTTCAGCAACTTTCCAATCTTCTTCAGTATCGATATCCTGCACTTCTGATTCAGGCATTTCATATCCTATTGAATTGTTGGAAAATAGTTTTTTGTTTTTCAGAAATAAATCAGTCTGTATAAAATAAAACTGACCGCAATCATGATATGCCGGTGCCAAGTCTTGTGATCGCGTACTTATGTGTTCTGGCCAATTCATCTTAATCAAACCATTCTCCATTTTTAGGGACCTCAATATTGGAAAGCCAAAACTTACAATTGGAACAACTGTTTCTGCATTTTTTTCAATTAGCATTTTATAAGCTTGTTGTAATTTAAAGTCTGTAACAAAAGGAGCTGTAGGGTAAATACAACAAGCATAATCAAAATATTGACCTGCTTTTTGGTACATCTCTAATACCTCCGTAATTACCTCAGCAGTTGTCGCAAAATCATTAGAATTTTCATTAGATCTCATAAAGGGTACTTTCGCACCTAAAGAAAGTGCCAGCGTAGCAATTTCTTCATCATCTGTAGAAACCATTACTTCGCTAAAACAACCTGCTTGTAAAGCTGCGTCTATAGAATATTTGATGATAGGATTACCTAAGAAATTCTTGATGTTTTTTCGTGGAATTCTTTTACTTCCTCCACGTGCAGTAATTATCGCAAGACAATTTTTCATTTTATTCTTATTTTATATCTAATAGAACTTTTAATTTCTCAACAGGTAAGTCTGGTCTTAAAGTTTTACCAATCTCAAAAAGCTTATCCCTATTATTTTGAATTAAACCGGGAATAATTACATAAGGAGTAGAGGTATTAAATGTGAAAAATATCGCCAATCTACCTTGCTTACATCTACTTCCATAATGATAGCAAACGGCAGGATCAACAAAAATTGATTCTCCTGCTTTTCCATAAAAGGTTTCAACTTTACCATCCCCTAGTTCCTTCATAAAATCTTCATCCTTAATTCTTCTAATTAGAAAGGAGCGTTTCATTTTCTTTGATTCTTTCCTATTGACAAAAACAAACGGCCCTTGATTAAGTTCCTCAACATCATTTAAATACATAATACCATGAAACGATTTGCTATCTCCAAAATCCTTGTGCCAATGTTGACTTTCTCTTAAATTTCCATCCGTAGGATAACTATACAAAACTTGTAAACTCTCAAATAAAAGTTTCCCTCCAAAATAATCAATTGCAGGATCCAATATTTCCTTCGAAAAAGCTAATTTAATTATTGGATTATCTATTGTAAAGTCCTCATCACGCATTAGATTCTTAAATGGGGCACCAGTAGCTTTTGGAATTACCTCAGCAATTCTTGATTCATAAATATTATTAATTTCTTTCAAATTTTCAAGAGAACAAGTTGGTCCTGTTGCAAAACCAATATTATTTAAAACTACACTACTTTCAAGTACTGAAGGTTCTGGTTTACTAAATGTTTTGCTGTTGATATTAAACAACATTGAAAACTTTCGTTTCGCAATTAAATGCGATCTTAGGTAGTTTATTTGATATTTAATTTTTTGCATAGCTTACAATTTTATAGATGAGAGATCCACTCATAACTTATTTGATCCGTAATTTTTTTTACTGGGATACCAGCATATACTCCAGGTTCTTCAATAGATTTATTAACTAATGACATAGAAGCAATTAAAACATTATCACAAATCGTAATTGGTCCCAGTATTGTTGAGCTTGTTCCAATAACAACATTGTCACCCAATTCAAAAACACGCTGTTGTTTATGCTTTTCTAAATAAAGTTCATCATTCGGCGATCTGCCACCAAATTTTACTCCAGACATAATCACAACTCTCCCAGTTGAAAAAACGCCATTTCCACCTAACAAAATACCACCAGGATGTGTAATTGACAATTTACCTATATTTATTGAAAATGACATCAATTCAATTCCATATAAAATAAATAAGAAACGATCCATTGTTAAACTCATAAACTTACCTAAAATTGGAATTTTATAATATATAAATCTAGAAAGCTTGATATGTTTATTTATCTGCCATTCAATCCGAAAAATACGAAGTAGTCCAAGTCCCAATCCCATCTTTTATTCTTTCTAAATTAAATCAAAAGATAATGCAGTACCTCTTTTGACAGCTCTATTTATTTTTTTTCCTATTATTGTGTCAAAATATTTAGGTTCAAGTCCTAATCCCGGTCTTATTATTCTAATATTTTCTTCGGTAAAAATATCTCCTTCTTTCATATCTTGAACAATATAAATTGAACGCTTAAACATTTTACTCTTTTTCTCTACTTCCATTATCCCATAGGTAACTTTTCCAATAGACAGGAAAGCTCTCTCCGATTCTTCTACCAACATTTTAAATTCAGCAGGTTCCAAAGAAAATGCAGAATCTACTCCTCCTTCGGATCTATCAATTGTAAAATGTTTTTCGATAACTCTTGCCCCTAATGCAACGCTGCTTACTGCAACTCCTACTCCTAACGTATGATCAGAAAGTCCAACATGACAGTCAAACAAATCGGCCATATGTGGGATAGTCTTGATATTTGTATTATCTGGAGAAGCAGGATATGTACTAGTACACTTTAACAGTACCAGATCTTCACAACCATTCTCTCTTAATGTTTTTACAGCAAGTTCAATATCCGCTAAAGTCGAAATTCCTGTTGACATAATTACAGGTTTTCCAGTTTTAGCAACTTTCCTTAATAAAGGAAGATGATTGTTTTCAAATGAAGCTATTTTGTAAACTTCAACGCCCAATTCTTCTAAAAAATTAACAGAAGTATCATCAAATGGAGTACTAAAGCACATCATTCCCTTTTCTTTTGCTCTATCAAATAAAGCCTTATGCCAATCCCAAGGGGTATAAGCTTCTTGATATAATTCATAAAGATTTCTATCTTTCCATAATGAATTAGGATCTTTAATAGAAAATTCATCATGAGATACATCTATGGTTAATGTATCAGCAGTGTATGTTTGCAATTTAATTGCATGCGCTCCTGTCGAAGCTGCTGCATCAATAATTTCAAGAGCTTTTTCTAATGACTGATTATGATTACCACTCATTTCTGCAATTATGAAAGGTTTGTGATAATCACCAATTGTGATATCACCAATTTTAATATCTCTTCTCATTGTTTGTTTTTATATAAAATAAAACTCGGAATTTCTTTTATTATTTCTTCTTTTAAAAATTTATAACCAGCATTTGTAAAGCTTTTAAAAGACGATTTATTTATTTTAAAAATATAGGCTAATATTGTAAAAGTGTAATTGTGAGACAAGAAATCTTCCGATGCTTTTTCGATCATTTCCTTTGCAAATCCTTTACCTCTAAATTCAGCATCTACCATTAATCCAATTATTGCTTTATTATTTTCGCTTTTACTAATTCTAACTTGGCCAATTGGTATATTAAATTCATTTAAAAAAACATAAAAACAATTATCATCGCTTTTAACCTGATTATTAAACCATTCCACATGATCTTTATAAATAATCTTTTCTTTTTGATATGAATTATTCCGCACTAAATTATCATTAGCCCAATTAAAAAATAATTCTACATCGTCAATATTTGCTTTTCTAAACTTTAACATTTTTCAAGTTTTTTAAACTCATTTAAAATTCTTTCACCTGATTTTCCATCAGCAAATATTGACTGATTTTTAATTAAACTATTTATATAAGATAAATTGTTGATTTTATTTAATTTCAAGACAATATCATCTATACTAACTGAATTAAAGTCTCCAACAGTTTCCGCATAATTCCCTTCTATTAATTGTTCATGAATTAATTTTTGATTATCAACCGTAATTCCAGTAAGTAAACCAGACTTAACACAACAAACTTCCAAAGAAATAGAACTTGCAGGACATATACTTATTTCTGCAGCTTTAATTAATTCTATCATACGCTCAGCATTTATATTTGTATGATGAACAATATTTATTTGTGGATTGTTTGAAATAAATGTCTTTAACTGATCATCCTGCATGTAAGCTGCACCTGTAACCACAATTACCTTTTTAATAAAATCTGTTTGAATACAACTCTGTATAACTTTAAGCGTTATATTAGTCGGATCAGCTCCTCCCATGCAAATAAAGACAGTATCAATTTTTGAAATTTCCCTACTTCCTTTTGTTGCTGTTTTTAAAAATTGTTCTCTAAGAATTAAATATTCAAAACCGCATACCACCTTTGTATTAGGACTTACATTATATCTATAAATTAAATTACTATTGGCATGATTTATAACTAAGTCCGAACTAAAATAACCATTTGCAAAATCATCTATTTGTACAATTTTTTTTATTTGTTTTTTTATTGTACTTATATATTCTTCATCAAATGTATAGCCATCAATAACAACTATATCATTTTTATTTAATGATTTTCCAAATTCTACTAATTCATTTGATTTACTTGGTTCTGATAAAGAAATAATCTTTCCAAACTTTTGCAAAATCAGAATAATCTCTTTAGCCGGACGAGAAATTACAAAAAAACACTCAAATTCATTTTTTAACATTTGAGCTAATGCAATACACCTCATAACGTGGCCCAAACCTATCTTACTATTCCCATCTGCTCTAAATAATACCCTATTTTTTGTAGAACTCATTAATTTTTTGTATTACAAAATTTTGTTCCTCAACTGTTAAAGTTGGAAACATTGGTAAACTAATGCATCCCTTATAGTATCCTTCTGCGTTTGGCATATCTCCTTCTTTCCATCCAAACTGCTTATAATAAGGCATTAAATGACATGGAATATAATGGATTTGTGCAAATATATTATTCCCTCTTAGGTAATTATATAATTCCAAACGATCTTCCACTTCAATAATATAAAGATGATAGGCATGACCCTCAACTATACCTGATTGCCCTTTAACAAAAGATTTATTAGAAAATGCTTTATTATAGATCGCTGCTATTTCTTTTCTTTTTAGTAATCCCTCATCAGCACGTTCTAATTGGCTGGAACCTAAAGCTGCCTGAAAATCAGTCAATCTATAATTAAATCCTAACGTTTGCATTTCCATATACCAGGCTGGGTAAGTACTTATTTCAGTATCTAATCCATTTGCAAATTTTGCAGAATTAATAAAATCTGCGTCATTTTTAGTAATTCCATGGGTGCGTAATTCTAAAAGCTTTTTGTATAAACCCTCATCATTTGTAGTTATCATACCTCCTTCACCACAAGCGATATGCTTAACCGGATGGAAAGAAAAAATAGCTAAATCAGCGAATTTACCATTACCACAATTTTGATATTCATCTTTAGAGCTCTTAAAATGCCCTCCTGGAGCATGACAAGCATCTTCAATAATCCACAAGTTATATTCGTCAGCTAATTTTCTATATGCTTCCAAATCAACAGCTCTCCCGGCAAAGTCGACAGGAATAATTCCTTTATAAGTTCCTTTTGGTGAACTTTTTAATAACTTCTCAACTTTTTGAATATCCAAAAGGTAAGTTTCTGCCTCAATATCTGAAAAAATAACTTCACCGCCACAATAACGAACACAATTAGCTGAGGCCGCAAAAGTAATCGGAGTTGTAATCACTTTGTCTCCTTCTTTTACATCTAACGCAAGTGTACATAAATGCAATGCCGCTGTACCATTTGCAACAGCAACAGCATAAGTACTTCCTACATAATTTGCGAAAGCTTTTTCAAATTCAATGATTTTAGGACCTTGTGTCAAATAATCCGATTGTAGTGCCGCTATTACAACATTAATATCTTCCTGTGTAATATTCTGACGCCCATAAGGTATAGATTTATCAATCATTTATTCAAAATTAGAATCTACATGTTCTTTAATTAGTTCTCTTAAACTAGCAACGGTTTCCCATTCTGTATTTGTACCTGAATTATAAGTAAATCCTTTCTCAACTTTTGTAGCGTTAAAAGTCATTTTAAAATCATCCAAATTAAAATTTGGGACAGAAGGCAATATTGTATAATATCTCCCTAAATCGTATGTATTATAGGAATCCGAAGATGTTATCATTTCTTCATGGATTTTTTCTCCAGGTCTTATCCCAATAATATCCAATTTACATTCAGGAGCAATTGCTTCCGCGACATCTGTAATATTATAAGATGGTATTTTTGGAATAAAGATTTCTCCTCCCCATGCATTCTCAATCGCATGCATTACCATATCTACTCCTCCCTGTAAAGATATATTAAAACGAGTCATTGAAGAATCAGTTATTGGCAATTTACCTTCTAACTTCTTTTTCATAAAAAAGGGAATTACTGAGCCATTTGATCCCATTACGTTGCCGTATCGAACAACTGAAAATTTAATTGGATTTGCTCCTTTGATATTATTTGCAGCCACAAATAACTTATCCGAAGTCAATTTTGTAGCACCATATAAGTTAATCGGTGCACAAGCCTTATCCGTTGATAGCGCAACTACATTACTAACACTGGTTTGTAAAGCAGCATGTATAACATTTTGCGCACCTCCAACATTTGTCTTTATACATTCATCTGGATTGTATTCTGCTAAATGTACATGTTTCATAGCCGCCGCATGAATAACAATATCAACACCTTGAAAAGCCCGAACTAATCTTTGTTCATCTCTAACATCTCCCAACAAGAAACGAATTTGAGGATACCGCCTTTCAGGAAATTCCTGAGCCATTTGAAACTGTTTTTGTTCATCTCTAGACAAAATGATGAGTTTTTTAATGTCTGAATGGCTTTTAAAAATATGGGATGTAAGAGCCTTTCCTAGAGATCCTGTACCACCCGTTATTAAAATTGTTTTATTTTCAAGATTCATATTATTTTCTAAAATAATTAATTATTATAAAATTACTTAACCGTAGTTACATTTTTCAAAAACCGTCTCACAATCAATATTAAAACCACTAAGAATCCTGCTAAAAATCCTCCTATAACTAATCCCTTCGCTTTTCCAAAACGCTCCTTTGGCAAAGGTAAAATTGGCCTATCTATAACTTGAATAAGTGGCGTCTCTTTACGTAAAGTAACTTTTGCTAATTCAGCTTGCTTAACTAACTCAGTCAGTATCGCAGTATTTGCCTGAACATCTACTTGTCTACGAGCAGAAGGAGCACGACGCACGTTAAGAGCAGGATTAAGATTGAATGTATTATCATTAGCAAGAGCAACTCCAGTAATTGCTCCATTCAATTCATGGCGAATAGAATCTGTTTGTCGCTCTAAAATCAGCATATTCTCTCTTGCTTTTTTACTTTTAGTCTCTACATAGAATTTTCCAACTTGTCTGGCCAAAGCTTCACAAAAAAATTTAGCAAATAATTCATTATCAGAAGACACATCCATAGTAATTATAGATACCTTTTTATCTTTTTGACTAACCGCTAAGCCTGATTTAGACAAATCACTATATAATACACCTAAGATACTATCTTGATCTCTGGTAAAATATCTTCGATTACTATTTGGTAAAAATTTAATTGAAGCAAATCTAGGTTTATCATTCCACTTTTCACGCCATTCATTATTTTGAATATACATCTCAGCCAACGAAATAACTTTTCCTTTTGATTTAACTGGTGTTAATAGTGTTTTTTCAACCATTGACCTTGATTTAAAAAGTTCAGCTAAATTGGAACCTGTAAAAATTCCACCTCCACTCCCTCCTAAATCTAAACCAAATGAACTAGCTAATCCTAAAGCTCCACCTAGACCACCGCCTTTTTCATCTTCTAAGGCGAAAGTTAATGTTGCAGTATATATAGGTTTTTTAATTATTGAATATGTTAAACCTAATCCAGCTCCTATTACTCCAGTTAAAACAATAATTTTCCATTTTGAAAGTAAATATGAATACCATTCTTTTACTTTTTGTATCAATTCTTTTAACGAAATTTCATCGTTTTCAAGTGGTTTGTTATCCATGAAATTTATTTATTTAAATGCTGTCACTATTAATAATGCCAAACTCGTAAGAACACTTCCAATACTAACCCATTCTCCTGTTGACATTTTCTTAGTTTCAGGTTTTTCTGGCACCACAATTTGTGAATCTGGCTCCACTTTTGGATATGATCTAAAAAATAAAAATGATCCAGTTACTGAGGCTTTACCATTTGGATAAATAATGTAAGCTTTTTTCTTCCATCCTTTACTATCTACACCTCCTACAGCATCTATATAATATCTAAATCCTTTTCCACTTCTATATGGAATTTCAGAAGTCAGCAACACATTTCCAGTCACTTTTACTCCTTCATTATATACAGCAACTTCAATTTCATCACCTGGAAATAAGGTAACGTTTGAATAATGGTTTTTATCTTTTACAATTTTTTCCCAGTTTACCGGAATAGTAGCATATTTTAACTCTTCTTTTAATTTTTTGGTTAATTTTTCTTTTAATGTATCATTTTTTGATAAATTCAAATCAATACTCTCTAATTGCTCAATTTGTTCCTGCTTAATTGGTCTTTTAATTTTCATACCATCTAAATTAGCAATCGAAGTTAACCCCCCCGCTCTCATAACAACATTATAAACCGTTTCTTTTTTATTAGCCAAAACATATTTTCCTGGGTAACTAACAGCACCACTAACTATTACCATTTGCGGTTTTTCATAAACAGCCATTCGACGAATATTAATAACATCAAAAGGTTTTAAGACAAAGTTTTTAATTTGTTCATTGTTATCAGCAGTGATTTCAAGTTCAATTAATTCAACACGCTTGGGATCGGCATCATCAATTACATCAGATTTAACCATTCTTGCAATTTCAACTCTTTTAGAAGCTGAGCCTGTTAATCCGCCAACCTGAACTACTAAATCATTTAAGGTTAAATTTTCAAAATACTCATATTCACCTGGATTTTTAACTTCACCATCAATAGTAACCTTATATTCTTCTCTGAAATCTAAAATAGAATAAACTGTTATTATATCTTCTCTTTTCAATTCAATATCAGCATTTAAATCCCCTGATAATGCAGCACTTAAATCTACATTTACTATTTCTGTAGTCAAATCCGTTTTTAAACGAATGATCCTTGCCCTTTTAGTATAAGCATCTTCTTTTAGTCCTTCTGCTCTTGTAATAACATCTGAGATTCTCATTCCTTCATTATAAGAGTAATAATCTGGTCTAAAAACTGCACCTTCAATTTTAATTCGATTCTCAAAACGATTTAAAATCTTAGTTATTCTAAAAACATCTCCCGACTGCGGGATATAAGAATTATACTCGCTTTCATTAATGTCGTGAATCTTGAATTCCTTACCTGTTTTTTGTAATACATTTACTGATGCAGTATATGCGAATTCATTAAATCCTGAAGCAAAATTTAATAAATCGGAAAATGTTTCTCCTTTTTTCATTTCAAAAATACCAGGACGTTTTACTTCTCCTTCCACTACAACTCTTTGACTATAAGCGGGAATTCGAATAACATCGTTATCCCTTAAACTAACATTATCTGACTGATCCCCTTTTACCAAAAATTTATAAATGTCAATATTTTTGTAAACTTTACTATTTCGAATTAATTCAATATTTCTATAACTACCATTTTTACCCGGTCCACCCGCTAAATGTAATGCATTGTATACTGACGCAAGAGATGAAATGGAATAATTCCCTGGTTGTTTACCTCCCACTATTGTTATTTTAATTGTTCTTATTTCACTTAAACTAACGCTAACCTGAGATTGCCCTGATCTAACTGTACTATAAACTCTTGCTATTGCAGCTCTTATTTTTTGTGAAGCAGCTTCAATTGACATTCCTGCAACTGCAATTTGCCCAACATTCTGGATTGTAATTTTACCTTCAAAATTAACTGGAACAGTATCATCAAATTGCTGAACACCATAAACACTAATTTCTAATTTGTCTCCTGGACCTAGAACGTAATTTATTGGAGTTGCCATCTTTAAATCCGGTTCAAAATTTAAAGTCGGATTATCAAATAGTTCAGAACCAAAAATCAAGGCATTTAATGAATCTTTTACTTTTTCATTTTTAATTTTTTCCTGTTTTCTGCCAAACTCAGAATCTTTATCAGTTTTCTTTAAATTATCTTCCTTCTCTTTATTTTTGTCCTTATCCGTATTCTTGGCGATTTTCTTTTCATACTCGGTAAGTCTAATTTTAAGCTTATCAAATTCAACCTGACTCATCCCTTTTGACAATGCCATTGATTCAGCTTCACTAATAGTCACATTATTGCTTTTTAATTGAGAACTAATCTTAGCTAAATCATCATCTGATAAATAATCTACTTTTACTGTACTTAAATCCTTCGATTTAAGTATGTCTTGAGCATTCACGCTAAGAGACGCAAGTAATATAAAAAACAGTGTAAGAACGTATGTTATTTTTTTCATGTTAAGTCATATTAAACCTTAAAATCTGGGTATAATCTTATTTTATGAATATTGTTTTTGGTAATAATCTTTATATAATCCTGACGTCACATTTTTTAACCATTCTTCATTACTCAAATACCAATTGATTGTTTTCTCTAATCCTTCTTCAAAAGTTACAGATGGCTTCCACCCTAATTCTTTATTGATTTTTGACGCATCAATAGCATAGCGCAAATCATGCCCAGGCCTATCTTTTACATAAGTAATAAGGTTTGCAGAAGTACCATTTTCTCTTCCTAATTTTCCATCCATAATTTGGCATAATAATTTAACCAAATCAATGTTTTTCCATTCATTAAAACCACCAATATTATAAGTTTCATGATTTTTTCCTTCGTGAAAAACTAAATCAATAGCTATAGCATGATCTTCAACAAAAAGCCAATCTCTAGTATAATTTCCATCTCCGTAAACTGGTAATGGTTTATTATTTATAATATTATTTATAAAAAGTGGGATCAACTTCTCTGGAAAATGATAAGAACCATAGTTATTAGAACAATTTGTCAAAACATATGGAAGCCCGTAAGTTTCACCATAAGCTCGCACAAAGTGGTCTGAACTTGCTTTTGAAGCAGAATAAGGAGAATTAGGATCATAAGGAGTTGTTTCAGTAAAAAGCCCTTCAGCGCCTAATGAACCATATACTTCATCTGTACTAATATGATAGAATCTTTTGCCTTCAAAATTATCTTTCCATTGATTTTTTGCAGCATTGAGCAAATTCATCGTTCCTATTACATTTGTCTTTACAAATGCTAATGGATCTTCAATAGAACGATCTACATGTGACTCAGCAGCTAAATGCAAAACTCCGTCAAAATTGTGAAGTGAAAAGAGTTCATTAATGAAAGTCTCATCAACGATATCTCCTTTTACAAAATTATAGTTAGACTGATTTTCTATATCTTTAATATTTTCAAGATTTCCAGCATATGTCAAAGCATCTAAATTATATATTTGATACTGTGGATATTTGTTTACAAAACGTCTCACTACATGTGAGCCTATAAAGCCTGCGCCTCCTGTTATAAGAATCTTTTTCATTTTCAATTTAAATTAATTTAATAAATCTGAATTTATTTTTTCTAACTCACTGTAAATATCTTTCACATCTTGTGAGTTTTCTTTTTGTAAAATTAAATTAGCGGTATCTGTATAAACAAAAATAGTGTTTTTTAATCCTAGAAAAGTTGTATGCTTACCTGAACCAATTACCATATTGCCATTTTTGTCAACAGGATGCCCTTTTGAAACTAAATAATCATAAACCGATTCAAATGACCCTAAATCAGACCATGAAAATGAAGCAGGAACAACTTTTATCTTTTTACTACGTTCCATCACAGCATAGTCAATACTAATTGATGGAATCTCCAAGGATAAATCTAAATCTAAAAAACCATTTTTACTAGATTCCCAAACTGCTTTAGATTTTTCATAAACATCTGGTTGAAATTGTTTTAATTCATCAAGTAGAACTCCTGCTTTAAAACAAAACATTCCACTATTCCATAAAAAATTTCCTTTTGCAATAAATTCTTTTGCTGTTGTCTCGTTAGGTTTCTCTCTAAAAGAGATTACCTTATCTCCTTTTGCTTCAATATAACCATAACCTGTTTCAGGTTTAGTTGGAACAACTCCAAATGTAACTATAAAGCCATCTTCTGCTTTAGAAACGGCTTCATCGATAGCACTATTGTAATTATCCATTAAATCAATAATATGATCTGAAGGAGTGACAATTAGGATATCTTCAGAATTAGACGCAAACGCTGCAAATGCAATAGCAGCAGCTGTATTTCGAGGAGTTGCTTCTACAATATTCACATAAGAAGTATTGGTTTTATCCATAACTTTACCGCTTAAATGATAATTATCTACATTTCCAACTACCATAACCTTATTTGCTAAATGACTATTACGATCAACTGTCATTTCAAATAATGATTTACCTTCAAAAATTTCTAAATATTGTTTTGGTTGGCTTTTACGAGAGAGTGGCCATAATCTACTGCCTACTCCTCCGGTTAAAATTACATGTGTTATTGATTTATCTATGCTCATATTTTTTTCTAAATAAAAAAAGAACTTTTAGTTACTATAATCTATTGTCAGCTATAGCACCCAAAACTCCTTTTACATCGTATAATAAACTATTTTCTTTTTGTAGCTCTGAAAAATTTAATTTTAAAAATTCATCATGTGAAACTCCCAAAATAATAGCGTCAAATTTATCGGTTGGTACAGAGTCAACCGTTACTAAATTATATTCTTTTTTTACATCTTTTGCATTAGCCAAAGGATCATAAGTAGTCACTGATATACCATATTCTGTCAATGCTGTTATTACATCGACTATTTTAGTATTTCGAACATCAGGACAATTTTCTTTGAATGTAATTCCAAGCATTAAAAGGTTTGCACCGTTAACAGTAATTCCTTTTTTAATCATTAACTTAACAACTTGCGAGGCAATATATTCTCCCATGCTATCATTCAAACGACGTCCTGCTAAAATTATTTCAGGATGATAGCCAAATTCTTGTGCTCTTTGTGCCAGGTAATAGGGATCAACGCCAATACAATGTCCACCAACTAATCCCGGTTTAAAAGGTAAAAAATTCCATTTTGTTGCCGCGGCAGCTAATACTTCCTGAGTATCAATATTCATTAAATTAAATATTTTAGCAAGCTCGTTTACAAAGGCAATATTAATATCTCGTTGTGAATTTTCGATCACTTTAGCAGCTTCAGCAACTTTTATACTTGGTGCTAAATGAGTTCCTGCAGTTATAACAGATTTATATAATGCATCAACTTTTAAACCAATTTCAGGAGTTGAACCTGAAGTTACTTTTAAAATCTTTTCTACAGTATGTTCTTTATCACCAGGATTGATTCTTTCTGGAGAGTATCCTGCAAAGAAATCAACATTGAATTGTAGTCCGGAAACCTTCTCCAGAACTGGCACGCATTGTTCTTCTGTAACTCCCGGATAAACAGTAGATTCATAAATTACGACATCTCCTACTTTTAATACTTTACCAACTGATTCACTTGATTTATACAATGGGCTTAAATCTGGACGATTGTTTTTATCTACAGGAGTTGGAACTGTAATTATATAATAATTACAATCAGAAATATCTTTTAATGAAGTACTACAAAATAATCCAATTTCTGAATTGGGGGTCTCTACTAGTACTTTCTGCAAGTCATGGCTTTCAACTTCTAATGTAGAGTCGATTCCCGACTTTAAACTAGCAACTCTTGAATCATTAATATCAAATCCTATAACTGGATATTTGGTTGCAAATAATCTAGCTAATGGCAACCCAACATATCCAAGACCAATAATTGCTATTTTTATATTTTCTTTCATTTAAAAAATATTAACTTTAATTACAACAGTATATGGCTTCGCCATTCCAAGCCCCATTTATGTGCTCAGTTATAAAAAAGTATAATCTCGGCAAATATAGCATATTAACTCAATTTATTCAATACGGTTTAACGTAATCAGATAAAAGCAAAAATATAAAACGCCTCACAAAATTACAACTTACTATTTATCAGTAGGTAAAATTTTACTTTATAAAAAAAAACAGGAAATAAAATTCTTAAATAAAGAAATTTTATTTCCTGCTTATCTTAAAAGGGCATAATCTCTGCAAAAAATTATTTATATTTTATTTTCAAAATACAACCTAAAGATTCCAGTACCAAAATATAGTGTGTATTAGAAACTTCCTGAACTATTGCATCCTGATTAGAAAAGGCCCCGGAATCTAATTTTATTCTGTCACCCACTTTCATAGCTGTAATTGAAATATCAGTTACATTTGAATCATTAAGACTTTTTTTTATAATACCAATCTCCTCATCTCTGACAATTGCAGGTTTTCCAAGCCAAAAAAGATAGCGTACAACACCTGGCACCTGAAAAACAGTATTTCGATTTATTTCCTCAAGCTGAACAAAGACATAAGAATTAAAAAGCGGCACTTCAACCTTTTTTTTCCTGTCTGACCATTGTTTAATCTGGGTAATTAAAGGACAATAGCATTCAACTCCGACTTGCATAAGTCTTTCTGCAACTTTTTTCTCCCATTTGGGCTTTGTATAAACTACATACCAATTCATAATACCGTTGTATATGGAAATAAAACTTTCAAATCCTTCTCGTTATCCATTTTACGTTAAATTTTAATCCAATAATATCTCAACTAAGAACCAATTCCTTTATAAACAAAGCCAATTGATTCCAATTCTTTGGCATCCAGTATATTTCTTCCATCAAAAAGAAATGCTGGTTTATGCATAGAATCATAAATTTTTTTCCAATCGTAAGTTGTAAATTCATCCCACTCTGTTAAAACTGCAATGGCGTGTGCACCTTTACAGGCTTCGTAAGCATTATCAAATATTGCGAGTGCATTATTATTTTCTTCAACTGATCTAGTTTGCAAATAGTCCAAATCACTCAACATTTTGTTTCTTGAAACTTTTGGGTCATAAACAGAAATCTTAGCCAGCTCATTTATTAAATCATCAGCTACATAAATAGCTGCAGATTCTCGGGTATCATTAGTATCTTTCTTGAAAGCCCATCCTAAAAACGTAATTTTCTTATCTGCGACAGTATTATATAATGTCTGAACTATTTTATTAGAAAATCTTCTTTTTTGATGATCATTCATTATAATAACTTGTTCCCAATAATCTGCCACTTGGTTTAATCCATATGATTTCGCAATATAAACCAAATTCAGAATATCTTTCTGAAAACAAGAACCTCCAAACCCAACTGAAGCTTTTAGAAATTTTGGTCCAATTCTGCTATCCATTCCAATTGCTTTTGCAACTTCATTAACATCAGCGCCAGTTTTTTCACACAATTCCGACATCGCATTGATCGACGAAATTCGTTGCGCTAAAAATGCATTTGCAGTAAGTTTGGATAATTCTGATGACCAAACATTGGTCGTTAAAATTTTGTCCTTATCAACCCAATTCGCATAAACATCAACTAATGCATTAATAGCAGCTTCTCCTTCCGGAGTTGTATCTCCACCAATTAAAATTCTATCCGGGTTTAACAAATCTGTTACTGCTGTTCCCTCAGCTAAAAATTCAGGATTTGATAATATTTGAAATTGAACTCCATTTCCTGTATTATCTAAAATACTCTTAATTGCTTCAGCTGTTCTTACTGGCAAAGTAGATTTTTCTACTACGATTTTATTCTGCTTTGCAACTTTTGCGATTTGCCTCGCACATAACTCAATATATTTCAAATCGGCTGCCATGCCTTTTCCTTTTCCGTAGGTCTTCGTTGGCGTATTTACTGATATAAAAATTACCTGAGCTTCATCAATTGCTTTATCTACTTCTGTCGAAAAGAAAAGATTCCTGCCCCTTGCCTTCGCTACGATTTCTGAAAGACCAGGCTCATAAATCGGAATATTATCTGTACTTGGATCGTTCCAGTCTTTGATTCTTTGTTCATTCAAATCAACAACAGTGACTTGAATATGTGGGCATTTTTGAGCTATTACTGCCATTGTCGGACCTCCAACATAACCTGCGCCAATGCAACAAATTTTTGTAATTTTCATTTATCTTATCCTTATCTTGATCTCTATTTATTTCAAATTATTCCAATACCAGCTAACAGCTTCTTTCAATCCTTCTTGTAAAGAATACTTTGGATTATAACCCAAGATTGATTTTGCTTTCTCTATACTTGCCAATGAATGCGGAATATCACCAACTCTATTGGCACCATAAACTATTTCTACATCTGCAATTTTAGAATCAAATTCGGCTAAATATTTTTTCAAATAACCAACCAAATTATTTAATGTATTTCGATCACCGAATGCAGTATTGTAAACTGTGTTTATAGCTTGCGGATTTTGACTTGTCATCGCCAATTCATTCATCTGAATTACATTATCGATATAAGTAAAATCTCTTGAATAGTTTCCATCACCATTAATAACCGGACTTTCATAATTCATCAACTGCATTACAAACTTCGGAATCACCGCTGCATAAGCACCTTTAGGATCCTGCTTTCTTCCAAAAACATTAAAATAACGCAGTCCAATAGTTTCCAAACCATAGGTTTTGCTAAAAATCTCCGCATACAATTCATTTACATATTTTGTAATAGCATAAGGTGATAATGGTTTCCCAATAACATCCTCTACTTTTGGTAACCCTTGGGAATCTCCATATGTTGAAGAACTCGCAGCATATATAAAACGCTTAACTTTCGCATCACGGGAAGCTACTAGCATATTTAAAAATCCTGACACATTTACATCATTTGTGGTTATAGGGTCATTAATCGACCTAGGAACAGAACCAAGGGCAGCCTGATGTAAAACGTAATCAACGCCTTCTGCAGCTAAAATACAATCAGCAATATTCCGGATATCTCCTTCTATTAATTTAAAATTTTGATTGTCTATAAAATCTTCTAGATTATATCGATGACCTGTTGAAAAATTATCTAAACAAACTACTTTATTACCTAATTCTAAAAAATGTTCACATAAATTTGAACCTATAAAACCTGCACCTCCAGTAATAAGAATAGTATTTTGAGTTGATGTTTTCATTTATGTCAGATTATTTTTTATTGAATCTGTTAAAAATAGTTTTCAGGAAATGTGATTTTTCTTCCTCATCATGATATCCGTTAGAATAAGCCCCATATCCATATCCATATCCAGATCCGTATTTAGCCTTATTCTCATAGCCATTGAACACAATACTCGCATTATTAAGCTCACCTCTTTTTATTCTAGTGTTCAACAACGTAATCATATCCTTTTTAGTATAATTTTGTCTTACTATATACAATGTAACATCTGCATATTGAGCCAATTCCAATGCATCAGAAACCAATCCAACCGGAGGTGTGTCTAAAATTATATAATCATATTTTTGCTTCAATTCATCTATTAACTCTTTCATTGCATCACTTAAAATAAGCTCAGAAGGATTTGGTGGTATAGGACCTGAAAGAATAACATCAAGATTTGGAATTTGGGTGGAATTAGTAATTTCTGACAAGCTATTCTGTTTAATTAAGTAATTTACAACACCCAATTGAGTAGTTAAATTAAATTCATCAGCTAATCTTGGCTTTCTTAAATCCAAACCGATAATCACTGTTTTTTTCTCGCTTAAAGCAAAAACAGTTGCAATATTGATAGAACAAAATGTTTTTCCTTCTCCACTAATTGACGAGGTTATCATTAAAGTCTTTGATCCACTTACCTGTTGTTTTTTATACAAAAATTGCAAAGATGAACGAATTGTTCTAAAAGCTTCAGAAAGAGCTGATTTTGGCTTATCAAATACGGCTAAGCTAACATTATCCTTATTAACTCCAACAACACCAATTAATGGAATTTGCGTTAATTTACTAATATCATCAGTATTCTGAATAGAATCATTAATAAAGAAAATACCAAAAACAATCAACAACGGAATTAACAAACCAAGAAAGAGTGCTAAAACATAATTTACCGAGGTTTTTGGTCCGATTAAACCACCTCCAATATCTTTTGCAGGATCTATAAAATGAATATCCGATAAATTAGACGCTTTTACAATTTCTGCTTCATTTCGTTTCTGAAGAAATTCGGTATAAATATTATCGTTTAAATCATATTTTCTTTTAATCTTTAGTAATTCCTGTTGTTCTTCAGGAAGGCGCTTTACAGCACTCTCTGCCTCACCGATTTTAGCGTTTACCAATGACAAATCATACAATAATGATGATTTTGCTGAAGCAATATTTTCTAACAGAACACTTTTAAGTGCCTGCATTTGATTATCAAAATCCTTAAAAATCTTTTCACTTTTTACAGCATAAGCCATTTCTGATCTTTGAGTAGAAAGCGCAATAAGTTTTGAAACACCAGCCACAATATTTGGATCTTCAATTCCTGCAACAGACGGAGCTGGCAATCTTGAATAATCTACACTATTATTCAGGTACATTTTTAAAGAATTGTAATAAGCTATTTTTCTAGAAACCTGATCTCTTTCTACATCAAAATCCATTATTTTATCAGAAAACTTAGCTCCTCCACCTTCTATTTCGTAGATATTTTTATCTTTCCTAAAAGACTTTAACTCGTTGCCATTTTGTTTCAATTGCGATTCCATAGCAACAAGAGTGCTATCAATGAATCTTATTGTATTAGTTGCAAACTGGTTTTTACCGTCAAGCTGAATTTTGATTAACATTTTTACTGTCGAATTCAAATATTCAACCATTCTGGCTTTGTTTGTTCCCTGCATTCCTAAGGTTAATATTGAACCAGCTTTATCATCAGCGTCAACATTGATTCCTTTATATCGGGAAACTGTACCATCAAAATCATTAAATCTTACAAAGTATTCATTTCCATTATAAAGTCCGGGATTATCATTTATCTGTAATTTCCAATTCAGAAAAGGGAGTGAAACTTGTTCTCCAACTCTATATTTTTTTACAAACTCGACCGGCTGAACAGCAGTATTAGAATAAGAATTATCAGAATAATTAATTAGTGAAACCGAATTGTTTTCAAATGGAATTCGGATTTCATATTCATTTGGACTTAAAAATTTAATCCCTATTAAAGCATTGGCAAGTTGCCCCTTCGACTTGTCAATATCTACATAAAAAGGAACTGCACCATAAGAATCTACCAAATTATATTTTCCTTGTGTTAGATAATCAATATAAAACTGCAGTTTACTAACTACTAATTCATTATGAGACCTAGATTGTAATATAGTTGATATTCCATTTACCTGATCTGAAATTCCTCCCCAATTAAAAACCAAACTTGTATTAGATGTAAAAAACGGATTGCTTTCCTCTTTAATAGAAATCATCGTTTGCATTCCGTAGATCTTTTCTTTGCGGATATTTACCTGATAAGCAATAGTAAATGCAATCATCAAACTAACTAAAAACCATTTCCAGTAGCTGAGAATTTTTAGTAAAAATCCTTTAAAATCAAAATTTGAATGATTCTCAAAAATGGAAAAATCTTTTATATCTAACATTCTTTGAATTTACTTTAGTTTTTGATAATTAAATATACTGTTGTCGCCAATGACAATAAGGTAATTATAGTACTTATTGACTGGATACCGGTTTGACCAGTTCCCCACGTTTTCTGTCTTAGTGGTTTTACATAAATATAATCGTTAGGTTGTAAATAATAATAGGGTGATTTCATTACGTTAGCATCTGTAAGATCAATTTCATTCATCTGTACTCCGGTTGGAGTTTGACGAATTATCATCACGGCTTTTCTATTACCTACAGTAGTTATATCTCCTGCATTCGCAACTGCTTCAAGAACATTTACATGTGGCTGAAACAATGTTTTTGTTCCTGTACTTCCAACTTCTCCATTTATTGTATATCTGAAACCAGCTAGTTTTACTGTCACAAAAATATTCGCTTCGCTTTTAAAATATTCTTCGAGTAGTTTTTTCTCGATTATCCCTCTAACTTCTTCAAGAGTATAACCAATAACATTTATTTCTCCTAAAATCGGCATTCTTATATTGCCATGATCATCAACGGTAAATCCATCAAAGTATAAGGCTGATTCTGATTTTCCTATAGTTGAGCTTTCTGTGGTGTTAAAAATCGAAACCAATTTAGGATCAATTGCCTTTATATTAACACTTAAAACATCATTTACCTGCAGTCTATAAGGTTTAGATTCGACAGCCGAAACTGTATTTTGCTCTCCTGAATTGTTTTTATCTTGTAAGTACCATAAATCTTTTACAGGAATACAGGATGTAAATAGTGCACTAATTAGTAATACTATATAAAAGCTTTTTTTTGTCATTATTAAAAATTTATCGCAAATATAGCTTTTCCTTTAATTCTCAGGAAATCTAACTTTTATTTGATCGTATTTAATTATTTTTAAAAGTTTTTTCGAACGGAACCCGATGTAAAATACTTCTTCCAAGCGTAATTTCATCAGCATATTCTAATTCATCACCAACAGCTATTCCTCTTGCAATTGTTGAGATTATAATCTCCGACTCACCAATTTGCTTATAGATATAAAAATTTGTCGTGTCTCCCTCCATTGTTGAACTCAATGCAAAAATAATCTCTATTACTTTTCCGTTCTTTATCTTCTCAACTAAACTCGAAATATTCAACTGACTTGGGCCCACACCTTCAATTGGCGAAATCTTACCACCCAAAACATGATAAATCCCTTTATATTGGCCCGTATTTTCTATAGCCATTACATCACGAATATCTTCGACTACACAAATTGTCTGATGATTTCTAGTTGCATTTGCACAAATTTCGCAAATCTTTGTATCTGAAATATTATGACAGCTTTCACAAAATTTTATATCCTCACGCATGTTTAATAATGCCTGAGCTAAAAAACCAGTTTGTTCTTTCGGTTGTTTTAACAAATGAATAACTAATCGTAATGCCGTACGTTTACCAATTCCGGGTAATTGAGACATTTCGTTAACTGCTTTTTCTATTAATTTTGATGAAAATTCCATGACGACAAAAGTAATACTTTAATGTTGCTTTTAGTCCCGATAGAAGTGGAAATCCTTTTTGTTTTTAAAGGAAAAACAAAAAGATTACTAACCTTGTTTTCATTTAACTGGAGTTCATTGAACTTCGTTTAAAACAGATAGCGGGATTAGCTCCTTAAAAAATTAATATTGATTAGTAGCCAATAAAACCAAAGTACAAGCCACTTCAGCCTTAATTTTATTCAGCTCCAGCAATTGATATAATTCTGGATTTTCAGTTCCGGGATTAAAAACAACTCTTTTTGGCTGCGCTTCAATAATATAATTATAATAATCACGCTGACGACTTGGATTTAAATACAAGGTTACTGTGTCTATATTTTTTACAGGTATTGCTTTGGTGTGAATTTTCACCCCGGCAACCTCACCGGTATTTTGACCAATTGCTAATACCGTATGTCCTTTTTGAACCAACATATTTATAGCTCTATATGCGTATCGATCTGGTTTTGTAGTAGCTCCCAGAACTAAAGTTTTTTTATTTTTCATTATTTTTTAAAATATAATGCAAAAGTAATCAAAAAGAATGAGCTGGGTTTATCTTATTAATTTAGAATTCAATCAATAAAACAATATCTAACATGATTTTACTTTGTTCAATTAAAATTTGATTATTTTTACTTTACTAACCAAAACTCTATGGATCTTTTCATTTATTTATTTGCTGCTCTTTTTTCAGTTTTAAATCCAATTGGTACTGTTCCTATTTTTGTTGGCCTTACCCAACATGATTCTCAAAAAGAACGTTCACGAATTTCATTATGGACTGCAATAAACGTTTTTATTATTTTGATTGTATCTTATTTTATAGGTCAATATGTTCTAACTTTTTTCGGAATTAGTATTGACGCCCTTCGAATTGCCGGCGGAATTGTGATTGTAAATTCTGGCTTTTCGCTGCTTTCAGGAAAATTCAATAAAAAAAGAGGAATTAATAAAAAGATTGAAAATGAAGCTCACCAAAGAAATGATATTGCTTTAACTCCTTTAGCTATTCCTATGCTTGCCGGACCAGGTTCAATATCATTATTGATTGCTTTCTACCAGGAACATCACCAAATGAATGAAATTATTCTTTCGAGTTTAGCCATTTTAGCGATTGCGGTTGCCATTTTTGCTATTTTAAAAAGTGCCCATTATTTAGCAAGAATATTAGGTGCTTCAGGAATTGTAGCGATATCACGAATTGTTGGCTTTATTGTAATTTCTATCGGAATTCAATACATAGTGAGTTCAATAATTAATATCATAAAAGGGAATTTGATGTAAATCAGCTTTAAATCTCACATAAATAAAAAGGGATAGAACTTTTTTAACGTTTTATCCCTCTTTTATATTTTATCATTAATTTTTCAATTTCTTGGCAAAAATACTTCAGCCATCATACATCTTGCACTTCCTCCTCCGCAAGCTTCGATAGTATCTAAACTTGAACTTAGAATTTCAGCATGATTTTCTAATTGAGCAATTTGTTTTGGAGTTAAACTTTGATGTGCTGATGCACTCATAACAATATATTTTTTATCATTTGTTCCTCGAACTTCTAACATATTGCCAGCAAAATTATTTACCTGAGCTTCTGTGATTAGAATAATTTCCTTTTTATCTGCTTTTAGATTTTCCAGAACCATTTTACGTTCTTTTTTATCATCGATACAATCTGCACAAATAACTGCAAAAGTTTCTCCCAAGCACATCATTACGTTTGTATGATAGATTAACTTACGTTCTCCATCAACCGTTTGAAATGCTTCAAAAATTACTGGAGCATAATCAAAATCTTCACAAAACTCTATAAACAATTCTTCATCAGCACGTGGAGACAATGCACAATATGCTTTTGCATTTGCACGATCTAAAAGCAAGCTTCCTGTTCCTTCTAAGAAAAACCCATCTTCTTCTGCAGATGTATAATCCATTATATTAGAAATCTCAAAACCTTTCTCTTCAAGAGTGTCCAAAATATCTTCACGACGCTCCTGACGACGATTCTCTGCAAACATTGGATATAATGCCACATCTCCATTTTCATGAAAAGAAACCCAATTGTTTGGAAAAATACTATCAGGTGTATCCGTTTCTAAAGTATCATCAATAACCGTAACATCAACACCTACTGCTCTCAATTTTACAACAAAAGTATCAAACTCTTGTTGCGCTTTTGCATTTACTGTGCTCGGCAAAAGTCCATCTAATACTTTTTGATAGTAATTATTTACTGCTGTTTGCTCATTCATTCTGAAAGCAACCGGGCGAATCATTACGATTGCATTTGTTGTTTGTTGCATAATCTATACATTTTATTTTCTCAGGTTTCAAGTTATAGCACTTGAACACCTAAAAACTTATTTTTTAATCTCTAATTAATGGTAAAGTGGAACATCTTAACAAACCTTCTTGTTTTGCAATTTCAGCGTATGGAATTTCTTCAACAGTAAATCCATTTACTCGAAGCCAATTGTTCAGACGAGTAAAATTTTTCTCAGAAACAACTACATTTTTATCAATAGAAAAAACATTCGAAAACATATTGTACATTTCATTTCTTTCAATGTGAAATAGATTTTCTTTACCAAAAAGATTGACCAAATACAAATAATCAGCTTCTTCACGGAAGCCTCTTTTATAAATTATCCCTTTATCTTTTCCAACAGGCTGAAAACAACAATCTAAGTGTAACGCATTATCGCGAGCCTCTAATTTAGATTTTACCAAATCAAACTCTTTGACAATTTTATTTGGGAACAATTCTTTAATATAGTTCACACCATGCATATTAGTTCTTGCAGTGATATAATCTTTATAATCGCTTCCTTTATAGGTTCCGATAAATATATGATCATTCCAAAGCATTACATCTCCTCCTTCAATATGAACTTCCTCAGGTGGACGAACCACTTTTGAAGAATCTATTTGATCAATAACATATTGAATTGCATCTAATTCACGTTCTCTATCAGGCAAAATATTCGATTTTACAAAAATATCATCAATTACAAAACCTATATCTCTTGCAAAAATTTGATTGTAATTTTCAATCATTTCCGGACGATAAACGGTTACATCATATTTCTGAAAAACAGCATTAAAAGCATCCATTTCAGCAACCATATCCTTTTCAACAGGATAAGTTCCTGCCTTAATATGTTCCAATGATTTGGGATCATAGGCTTCATCTAAAGATGGAGTTGGCCCATTATGAACGGCAGAACCCAAAACTACTGCACGCAGTCTTGACGTTTCGTTCTTTATATTTAATTGCAACATAACTCTATTATATTTTGAGCAAATATAAAAAAAGCTTCACAGTTAAGTGAAGCTTTAAAGTTATTTTATTTATTAGACTTAAAGTCTCTCAATGGATGTCCTGTATAAATTTGTCTAGGTCTTCCAATCGGTTCTTTGTTTTCACGCATTTCTTTCCATTGCGCGATCCAGCCTGGCAATCTACCAATAGCAAACATTACTGTAAACATATCAGTTGGAATCCCTAATGCTCTGTAGATAATTCCAGAGTAGAAATCAACATTAGGATATAAATTTCTTGATTTGAAATAATCGTCTTCAAGAGCAGCTGCTTCAAGCTTTTTAGCAATTTCCAAAATAGGATCATTAACACCTAAAGTTTCTAAAACTTCTTTAGCTGCCTTTTTAATAATTTTAGCTCTTGGATCAAAATTTTTATATACTCTGTGACCGAATCCCATTAAACGGAAAGGATCATTTTTGTCTTTCGCTTTCGCTAAAAACTTATCTGTATCTCCACCGTCTTTATTAATTTCTTCTAACATTTCAAGCACAGCCTGATTTGCTCCACCGTGAAGTGGTCCCCAAAGAGCAGAAACCCCTGCAGAGATTGATGCAAATAAACCAGCATGAGATGAACCTACCATTCTTACTGTAGATGTAGAACAGTTTTGTTCGTGATCAGCGTGAAGAATAAATAATTTATCTAAGGCGTCAATAACAACCGGACTTGCTTTGTAAGGACCTGTAGGCAATTGAAACATTAATTGCATAAAATTTTCTACATACCCTTTTGTGTTGTCATAATAATTCAACGGATAACCCATTGATTTTCTGTATGTCCAAGTAGCAATTACAAGAAATTTCGCCATTGTTTTACATATAGCTTCATACATTTCTTTTTCATTGTCAACATTTACTGCTTTTGGATTAAATGCTGTCAAAGCACTTGTTAAAGCAGATAAAACTCCCATTGGATGGGCAGTTTTTGGAAATCCGTCAATGATATTTTTCATTTCTTCGTTTACCAAAGTATGTTTTTTAATATCATTTTCAAATTGCTCTAATTGTTGAGCTGTTGGCAATTCACCAAAAATTAAAAGATAAGAAACTTCTAAAAAATTTGCCTTTTCAGCTAAATCTTCGATTGAATACCCTCTGTAACGCAAAATTCCTAATTCTCCGTCTAAGAAAGTGATTTCACTTTTGCAAGAACCAGAATTTTTATAACCTGGATCAATTGTGATAACACCAGTTAAATCACGTAATTTGTTAATATCGATAGCTGATTCATTTTCGCTCCCTGTAATAACCGGAAGCTCAATTTTTTGACCATCTACTTCTAATGTAGCTATTTTTGACATAATATATCGGAAATAAATCTTTAAAATAATAATTTATCAAATCTAAGGAATTTAAGACTAATTAAAAAAGGAATACTGCTATGAATTTGTTAAAACTCCAAAAAAAAACCACCCATTAAAAAATGGATGGTCTAAATCTATATATAAACTTACAATTATTTAATCTTGAAAGCCTTTAACCCCGGAAAATAAGCAGTACTTCCCAACTCTTCTTCAATTCTTAATAATTGATTGTATTTTGCCATACGATCAGAACGAGAAGCAGAACCGGTTTTAATTTGACCGCAATTTAAAGCTACAGCTAAATCAGCAATAGTATTATCTTCTGTTTCTCCTGAACGGTGAGACATTACTGAAGTATAACCAGCATTTTTAGCCATGTTTACAGCTGCAATAGTTTCAGTCAAAGTACCAATTTGGTTTACTTTTACTAAAATTGAATTTGCAATTCCTTTTTCAATACCTGTAGACAAACGCTCAACATTAGTAACAAATAAATCATCACCAACTAATTGTACTTTATCTCCAATTTTATCCGTTAAATATTTCCATCCGTTCCAGTCATCTTCGTACATACCGTCTTCGATAGAGATAATTGGATATTTAGCAGCAAGTTCAGCTAAATAATCAGCCTGCTCTTCAGAAGTTCTGATTTTTCCAGTTTCACCTTCGAATTTAGTATAATCGTATTTACCGTTTACATAAAATTCAGATGCAGCACAGTCAAGAGCAATCATGATTTCGTCACCGAAAGAGTAACCCGCTTTTTCAACTGCTAATTTGATAGTATCTAAAGCATCTTCAGTACCTCCAGCTAAATTTGGCGCAAAACCTCCTTCATCACCTACAGCAGTACTTAAACCCCTGTCATGTAATACTTTTTTCAAGCTGTGAAAAATTTCAGTTCCCATTTGCATTGCATGTGTAAATGAAGTTGCCTTTACAGGAAAAATCATAAACTCCTGGAATGCGATAGGCGCGTCCGAGTGAGAACCACCATTGATGATATTCATCATTGGTACAGGTAATGTATTAGCAGAAACTCCACCAACATATCTGTACAATGGCAAGCCAAGTTCATTTGCAGCAGCTTTTGCAGCAGCTAAAGAAACTCCTAAAATAGCATTAGCTCCTAATTTAGATTTATTTGGAGTTCCATCTAAATCAATCATTAACTGATCGATTGTGTTTTGTTCGAAAACAGAAGTTCCAACTAACTCTTCAGCAATAACAGTATTTACATTGTTCACTGCATTCAAAACTCCTTTTCCTAGAAATGCTTTTCCTCCGTCACGTAGTTCAACAGCTTCATGTTCTCCGGTTGAAGCTCCAGAAGGAACAGCTGCTCTACCTAGAACGCCATTTTCTGTAACTACATCAACTTCAATAGTAGGATTACCTCTGGAATCAAAAATTTGTCTTGCGTGAACTTTAATTATAATACTCATTATTTTTGTTTTTTATTAATAAATTATATTTTTTTTCGAAATTATAAAAATATTTAATAGAAAAAATGCATTCTTACTATTAAACGCCTTTATTTATTAACTATATCGTTTTAGCAGCAGCTTGTTTTATATTCTCAACAAACTGATCAAACAAATAAGACGAATCATGTGGTCCCGGACTTGCTTCCGGATGATATTGAACTGAAAAGCAATTCTTGTTTTTCATTCTCATTCCGGCAACTGTATCATCGTTTAAATGCACGTGCGTAATCTCTAATTCCGGATGACCATCTAATGCCTCTCTTTTTACAGCAAAACCATGATTTTGAGAAGTTATTTCCCCTTTACCAGTAATGATGTTTTTTACGGGATGATTAATACCACGGTGACCACCAAACATTTTATATGTTTTAACACCGTTTGCCAACGCTATAATCTGATGACCTAAACAAATTCCGAATAAAGGCTTGTCATCAGCTATAATTTCTTTAGCAACCTGTATAGCTCCAAATAACGGATCTGGATCTCCAGGTCCATTTGACAAGAAGTATCCATCCGGATTAAATTCTGTCAAATCTTTATAAGTGGAATCATAGGGAAAGACTTTAATATAACAATCTCTCTTAGCAAGATTTCTTAATATATTCTTTTTGATCCCTAAATCTAAAGCTGATATTTTATAAGTAGCATTTTCATCTCCAAAAAAATAAGGTTCAGTAGTCGATACTTTTGAAGCCAACTCTAAACCTTCCATATTTGGTACATTTGCCAATTCTTTTTTCAACTCTTCAACCGAAGTTCCGTCTGTACAAATAACAGCATTCATAGCTCCGTTGTCACGGATATAACTTACCAATGCACGGGTATCAACATCAGAAATACAGATTAAATTTTGTTTAGTAAAATAATCTTCTAAACTCCCTGAAGCATCTTCACGTGAATAATTAAAGCTGAAGTTTTTACAAACCAAACCAGCAATTTTGACACTGTCAGATTCTATTTCTAAATCATTAATACCATAATTTCCAATATGTGCATTAGTAGCCACTAATATCTGACCAAAATAAGAAGGATCCGTAAATATTTCCTGATATCCTGTCATTCCTGTATTAAAACAAACTTCACCAAAAGTTTTACCGCTAATTCCGATAGATTTTCCGTGAAAAATTGTCCCATCACTAAGTAATAAAATGGCGCTTTGTCGTGTAGTGTATTTCATTCTTTAATTTGTATTGTTTTTTATCGTCTAATGAATCAGGTAAACCTGTTCCATTTGTAATTAGATATTTTGCAAATTTACTTCTTTAAAAGAGTGTCTCCAAGATTTTTTAAAACTTTCCTTCATAAAAATAAAACCTGATGAATCAAATAAGTTAAAAATCAGATTTACTTTAAAAAAAATCAAAAAAAAAGGATAAACTAAAAATTAGCTTATCCTTGATGTTTATAGAATCATTATTTTCATAATTATTCAGAAGCTTCAGTAGTCGTTTCAGACTCAGCAGCTGGAGCTTCAGTAGTTTCTTCAGCTTTCTTTGCTTTACCACCACGACGGCTTTTTGCTTTTTTAACTTCTTTTTTACCTCCATTGTAAAGTTCATTGAAATCTACAAGTTCGATCATTGCCATATCAGCATTATCTCCCAAACGATTTCCAACTTTAATGATACGAGTGTATCCACCTGGACGGTCTCCAACTTTAGCAGCTACGTCTCTGAACAAGTCAGTTACCGCATATTTGCTACGTAAGTAAGCAAAAACAATACGACGATTGTGAGTTGTATCTTCTTTTGATTTTGTGATTAAAGGCTCAACGAATTGTTTAAGCGCTTTAGCCTTAGCAACAGTAGTGTTAATACGTTTGTGCTCAATAAGAGAACAAGCCATATTAGCTAACATAGCTTTTCTATGTCCAGTCTGTCTGCTTAAGTGATTGAATTTTTTTCCGTGTCTCATTGCTATTTTAAATTTAATCCGCCGTGGCGGATTGAATTATTCTTTATCTAATTTGTATTTAGCTAAGTCCATTCCGAAAGTTAAATTTTTAACTGCAACAAGTTCATCAAGTTCAGTTAAAGATTTTTTACCAAAATTACGGAATTTCATCAGGTCATTTTTATTGAACGATACTAAATCACCAAGTGTATCAACTTCAGCCGCTTTCAAGCAATTTAATGCTCTCACAGATAAATCCATATCAACAAGCTTAGTTTTAAGCAATTGTCTCATATGCAATGACTCTTCATCATACGATTCTGTTTGTGCAATTTCGTCAGCCTCGAGTGTAATTCTTTCGTCAGAAAATAACATGAAGTGGTGAATTAAAACTTTAGCAGCTTCAGTAAGAGCATCTTTTGGATTAATAGATCCATCAGTTTTAATTTCAAAAACTAATTTTTCATAATCTGTCTTTTGTTCTACACGGAAGTTTTCAATTGCATATTTTACATTTTTTACCGGAGTAAAAATAGAATCTGTAAAAATGGTTCCAATTGCAGCGTTCTGTTTTTTGTTCTCCTCAGCAGGTACATATCCTCTACCTTTTTCGATTGTTAAATCGAAGTTCAATTTGATTTTAGAATCTAAATTACAGATAACAAGGTCTGGGTTCAGAACTTGGAAACCTGAGATAAATTTTTGAAAATCACCTGCTGTTAATTGATCTTTACCTGAAACAGAAATAGTAACTGCTTCATTATCGATATCTTCAATTTGACGTTTGAAACGTACTTGCTTTAGATTAAGGATAATTTCGGTAACATCTTCAACAACACCTGAAATAGTAGAAAACTCATGATCTACACCTTCGATACGAACAGATGTAATTGCATAACCTTCTAATGCTGAAAGCAAAACTCTTCTAAGTGCATTACCAACTGTCAATCCGTAACCAGGTTCTAAAGGTCTAAATTCGAATTTACCTTCAAAATCGGTTGAATCGATCATGATAACTTTATCGGGCTTTTGAAAATTAAATATTGCCATAAATTTCGACTAAGTCAATTATTATTTGTTGTACAACTCTACGATTAATTGTTCTTTAATGTTTTCTGGAATCTGAAGTCTTGCAGGTACAGAAACAAAAGTTCCTTCTTTAAGATCATTATTCCAAGTAATCCATTCATAAACATGACTTGAATTTGACAAAGAACGTTCGATAGCTTCTAAAGATTTAGATTTTTCACGAACTGCAACTTTATCACCAGGTTTAAGGTGGTAAGAAGCGATATTTACAACTTCACCATTTACAGTAACGTGTCTGTGAGAAACTAATTGTCTAGCACCTCTTCTAGAAGGAGCGATACCCATTCTAAAAACAACGTTATCTAATCTTGCCTCACATAATTGTAAAAGAACTTCACCAGTAACACCTTTAGTAGCTGATGCTTTTTTGAATAAATTTCTGAATTGTTTTTCTAAAATTCCGTAAGAATATTTAGCTTTTTGCTTTTCCATTAACTGAACAGCGTACTCAGATTTTTTACCTCTTTTTTTAGCCATCCCGTGTTGTCCAGGTGGGTAATTTCTTTTTTCGAAAGATTTATCATCTCCGAAGATTGCTTCGCCAAATTTACGAGCAATTCTAGTTTTAGGACCAGTATATCTTGCCATTTCTAAAAAATTAAATTTAAGGTAGAGATTATGAATTCAGGTCAAATCCTTCGATAATCTATATCCTACCTTGTTATACTATAAATAAATAAATTAAACTCTACGTCTTTTTGGAGGACGACATCCGTTGTGAGGCATTGGAGTAACATCGATAATCTCTGTAACTTCAATTCCACCATTATGAATAGAACGGATAGCAGACTCACGTCCGTTTCCTGGTCCTTTTACATAAACTTTTACTTTTTTAAGTCCAGCCTCAAGAGCTACTTTACTACAATCTTCTGCTGCCATTTGGGCTGCGTATGGAGTATTCTTTTTAGAACCTCTGAAACCCATTTTACCAGCTGAAGACCAAGAAATAACTTCACCTTTTTTGTTAGTCAAAGAAATGATGATGTTATTGAAGGTAGCAGAAATATGAGCTTCTCCCGTTGATTCAACGATAACTTTACGTTTTTTTGCAGTTGCTTTAGCCATATTACTTATTATTTAGTTGCTTTTTTCTTGTTAGCAACAGTTTTTCTTTTACCTTTTCTTGTTCTAGAGTTGTTTTTAGTTCTTTGCCCTCTTAACGGAAGACCAGATCTATGACGGATACCTCTGTAACAACCAATATCCATTAAACGTTTGATGTTTAAAGAAACCTCTGAACGTAATTCTCCTTCAATTTTGTAAAATGAAACTGCATCACGAATTGCTCCGATCTCATCATCATTCCAATCTTGAACTTTTTTGTCTTGGCTAACTTGAGCTTTTTCTAAAATCTCAATAGCTCTACTTCTTCCTAATCCAAAGATATAGGTAAGTGCTATAACACCTCTTTTATTTTTTGGGATATCTACCCCTGCTATTCTTGCCATAATTATCCTTGTCTTTGTTTAAATCTAGGATTCTTTTTGTTTATTACGTACAATCTCCCTTTTCTACGCACAATGATGCACTCGGGACTTCTCTTTTTTACTGATGCTCTAACTTTCATAGTGAATATCCTTTAATATCGATAAGTAATTCTTGCTTTTGACAAATCATAAGGACTCATTTCTAGTTTCACTTTATCACCAGGTAATAACTTGATGTAATGCATACGCATTTTACCAGAAATATGAGCAATTACGATATGTCCATTTTCTAACTCTACACGGAACATCGCATTTGACAATGCTTCAATGATTGATCCGTCTTGTTCTATTGCTGATTGTTTTGCCATAAATATATTAAGCTACCGCTTTTCTATTTTTACCAGTCTTCATTAAACCATCATAATGTTTGTTTAACAAGTATGAATTGATTTGCTGAATAGTATCTATTGCAACTCCAACCATAATTATTAATGAGGTACCTCCAAAAAACATTGCCCAAGATTGTTGTACATCCATAATACTTACAACAATAGCTGGGAACACAGCAATCAAAGCAAGGAATAAAGATCCTGGGAAAGTTATTAAAGACATCACTTTATCTAGGAAGTCTGAAGTTTCAGCACCTGGACGAACGCCCGGGATAAAACCACCACTTCTTTTTAAATCATCAGCCATTTTGTTCGTAGGAACAGTAATTGCAGTGTAGAAAAATGTAAATACAATAATTAAAGTTGCAAATACAAAATTGTACCAAAAACCGAACATATTACTAAATGCTCCAACAATAGATTGTGATGTGTCTGATTTAGACAATCCAGCTACAGCTGCAGGTATAAACATAATTGCCTGAGCAAAAATGATTGGCATAACTCCAGAAGCATTAAGCTTAAGAGGAATCCATTGTCTATTACCACCTGCTAAGTCTTGCTCATAATCACCAGTTGTTGTACGACGAGCGTATTGAACCGGGATTCTACGTACTGCCATTGTAAGCAATACACAAGCAATAATCACTAATAACCACACAATAATTTCAATAACTAATAACATTGGACCACCATTGTTATTGGTAACTCTCGTTGTAAACTCTTGAATAAAAGCTTGCGGTAAACGAGCTAAGATACCAACCATAATTAATAATGAAATTCCATTTCCAATACCTTTATCAGTAATTTTCTCTCCAAGCCACATAGCAAAGATTGTACCTGTTACCAAGATGATAACTGATGAGAACAAAAATTCAGGAGAATTAAAGCCTAGTAAGAATGCACTACCAGGCAATGTTCTGTATAAATTATAGATATAAGTTGGACCTTGAACCAGTGTAATAGCTATAGTCAACCAACGAGTGATTTGATTAATCTTTTTTCTACCACTTTCTCCATCGTTTTGAAGTTTTTGTAAATAAGGAATCGCAATTCCCATCAACTGAACTACAATAGACGCAGAAATATAAGGCATAATACCTAAAGCAAAAACTGAAGCTTTAGAGAAAGCACCCCCAGTAAACATGTCTAGGATAGATCCTAAACCATTTTTAGTTTGTCCCGCTAAACCAGTTAATTGAGTTGCGTCAATTCCAGGAAGCGTAACGTGTGCACCAAAACGATATACTAAAAGCAATCCTAATGTAATTAAGATTCTGTTTTTCAGTTCTTCGATTTTCCAAACATTACTTATTGATTCAATAAATTTCTTCATCTTAATAGATAAGTTATATAGTTACAGCTTCTCCACCAGCAGCTTCAATAGCAGCTTTTGCAGTAGCAGTAAATTTGTGGGCAGTTACTTTTAATTTTGCTTTCAACTCTCCTCTACCTAAAATCTTAACGATTTCATTTTTGGTAGCTAGACGATTTGCTACGAAATCTGTCATAGAAACAGAATCAGTAATCACACCATTGTCTACTAATAATTGAAGCGTATCTAAATTAACACCTTCGTATTCTTTACGATTGATGTTTGTGAAACCAAACTTAGGCACACGTCTTTGAAGTGGCATTTGCCCTCCCTCAAAACCAATCTTTTTAGAATAACCAGAACGAGATTTTGCTCCTTTGTGACCTCTTGCAGCAGTGCCACCTTTTCCAGAACCTTCTCCTCTACCTAATCTTTTATTTTGATTGTGTGTTGACCCTTCAGCTGGTTGTAAGTTACTTAAATTCATAACAGTATTTGTTATTTAGCTTCTTCGACAGAAACTAAGTGTTTAACTTTGTTTATCATCCCAAGGATAGCAGGGTTTGAATCATGCTCTACAACTTGTCCCATTTTACGTAGACCCAAAGCTTCCAAACCTCTCTTTTGAGAAAGAGGACAGTTGATTTTGCTTCTTACTTGTTTTACTAATAATTTAGCCATAATTTCCTTGAATTAACCTTTAAAAACTTTTTCTAAAGAAACACCTCTTTGTTTTGCAACAGTATAAGCGCTTCTCATTTGTAATAAAGCATCAAAAGTTGCTTTAACTACGTTATGAGGATTTGATGATCCTTGAGATTTAGATAATACATCGTGAATACCTACTGATTCAAGAACTGAACGAACAGCTCCACCAGCAATAACTCCTGTACCATGAGAAGCAGGAATTAAGAATACACGTGCACCACCAAATTTACCTTTTTGTTCGTGAGGAACAGATTGTCCGTTCAAAGGAATTTTTACTAAATTTTTCTTAGCATCTTCTACTGCTTTCGCAATTGCTTCAGAAACGTCTTTAGATTTTCCTAATCCGTGACCAACTACTCCGTTTTCATCACCTACAACTACAATAGCAGAAAAACCGAAAGCTCTACCCCCTTTTGTAACCTTAGTAACACGATTAACACTTACCAGACGATCTTTAAGTTCAAGACCACTTGGTTTTACCAATTCTACATTTTTGTATTTAGACATAATATATTAGAATTTAAGTCCAGCCGCTCTTGCGCCTTCTGCTAATGATTTAATACGACCGTGATATAAATAACCTCCTCTATCAAAAGTGATGGTATCAATCCCAGCTTTTAACGCTTTCTCCGCAACTAGTTTTCCAACAGCAGCAGCGATTTCAACGTTAGTACCTTTTCCTATTTCTTTTTCTCTTGAAGATGCAGCTAATATAGTAACTCCATTTACATCATCAATAAGTTGAGCGTAAATTTCTTTGTTACTTCTAAATACAGATAGTCTTGGATTAGTAGCAGTACCACTGATCGATTTTCTAATTCTGAATCTAATTCTCTGTCTTCTATCAGATTTTGTTAATGACATAATCTTATTTTTTAAGCTGATTTACCTGCTTTTCTTCTTAATACTTCACCCACAAATTTAACACCTTTTCCTTTGTATGGTTCTGGCTTACGGAAACCTCTGATTTTCGCAGCAACCTGACCTAAAAGTTGTTTATCAAATGATGTTAATTTTACTATAGGGTTTTTACCTTTTTCAGATATTGTTTCTAAAACTACTTCCGGAGCAACTTCTAAAACAATATTGTGAGAATATCCAAGAGCTAAATCTAACTTTTGACCTTGGTTTGAAGCTCTATAACCAACTCCAACTAATTCAAGTTCTTTTGTAAAACCTTCAGATACACCAATTATCATATTATTGATTAATGATCTGTATAATCCGTGTTTTGCTCTTTGGTCTTTATGATCAGACGATCTTTCTAATAGAACCTGATCGCCTTCAACTTTTACAGTAATGTCCGAAAACTCCTGAGTTAGTTGACCTTTTTTTCCTTTTACCGTAACGATACCGTCTTTAACTTCTACAGTTACTCCAGCAGCGATTACAATTGGGCTTTTACCTATTCTTGACATCTTATTTAGTCTTTAAAATTAGTATACGTAACAAATTACTTCACCACCTACATTTAATTGTTTCGCTTGCTTTCCAGTCATAAGACCTTTTGAAGTTGAAACAATTGCAATTCCTAATCCATTAAGGATTCTTGGTAATTTGGCAGCACCTGCATATTTACGTAAACCAGGTTTACTAATTCTTTGGATATCTTTAATTACTGGCTCTTTAGTATCTTTATCATACTTCAAAGCGATTTTGATTGAACCCTGAACAGAGTTGTCTTCAAATTTGTAACTCAAGATATAACCTTGATCAAATAAGATCTTAGTTATTTCTTTTTTTAGATTAGAAGCTGGAATTTCAACAACTTTGTGGTTTGCAGCCACAGCGTTACGAACTCTAGTCAAATAATCTGCAATAGGATCTGTATACATATGTATTTGATTGCGACTATGGTTTTCGGGAGGCACCCGCCTCCCGAACCTTTAATCAATTAAAATTATTTTTTGGTTTGCAAAAGTAGTAACTTATTGCGAGATTACCAAGATGCCTTTTTAACTCCAGGAATTAATCCATTATTAGCCATTTCACGGAAAGTTACACGTGAAATACCGAATTGACGGATATACCCTCTTGGTCTACCTGTTAATTTGCAACGATTGTGCAAACGAACTGGTGAAGCATTTTTAGGTAATTTTTGTAAACCTTCAAAATCTCCAGCCTCTTTCAAAGCTTTTCTTTTCTCAGCATACTTTGCTACCGTTTTTTCTCTCTTAACCTCGCGGGCTTTCATTGATTCTTTAGCCATGTCTTAATTCTTTTTAAAAGGTAATCCTAATTCAGCCAATAATGACTTTGCTTCCTTGTCTGTTTTTGCAGTAGTAACAAATGTAATATCCATTCCTGAAATTTTGTTTACTTTGTCAATATCAATTTCCGGGAAAATGATTTGCTCCAAAACTCCAAGGTTGTAATTACCTCTTCCGTCGAAACCAGTAGCTTTAATACCACTAAAATCTCTAACGCGTGGTAAAGCAGAAGTAACAAGTCTATCTAAAAACTCATACATTCTTTCTCCACGTAAAGTAACTTTTGCTCCAATAGGCATCCCTTTTCTCAATTTAAAAGACGCAACGTCTTTCTTTGAAATTGTAGATACTGCTTTTTGTCCAGTGATCTTTGTTAACTCATCAACTGCATAGTCAATAAGTTTTTTATCAGATACAGCTGCACCAACTCCACGGCTCAAAACGATTTTCTCAAGTTTTGGAACTTGCATTACGTTTGTATATCCGAATTCCTCTTTAAGAGCAGAGATTACTCTACTCTTATATTCTTCTTTTAGTCTAGGTGTATATGCCATTACTATAGTACTTGATTAGATTTTTTTGAAAATCTTACTTTCTTATCTCCTTCTACTCTAATACCAACTCTAGTTGTTTCCTTAGTTTTAGGATCAATTAGTGAAATGTTAGATATTTGTATAGAAGCTTCTTTCTTAACGATACCACCTTGAGGGTTTTTCGCACTTGGTTTTGTATGTTTCGAAACCATGTTTACACCTTCAACTATCGCTTTATTTTTCTCACGGTAAACACGTAAAACTTTACCTTCAGCACCTTTATGGTCTCCAGCAATAACTCTTACGATATCTCCTGATTTTATTTTTAGCTTTATCATCTTAAAACGAATTAAAGCACTTCTGGTGCTAATGATACAATTTTCATGAATTGTTTTTCACGAAGTTCTCTTGCTACCGGACCAAAAACACGAGTTCCTCTCATTTCCCCTGCAGCATTCAAAAGAACACATGCATTATCATCGAAACGGATATAAGAACCATCAGCTCTTCTCACTTCTTTTTTGGTACGTACAACAACTGCAGTTGAAACAGCTCCTTTCTTAACGTTACCGTTAGGAGTTGCATCTTTAATAGATACTACAATCTTGTCACCAACAGAGGCATACCTTCTTTTGGTACCTCCTAAAACACGGATAGTTAAAACTTCTTTTGCTCCCGTGTTATCTGCTACTTTTAGTCTTGATTCCTGTTGTACCATAATTATTTAGCTCTTTCTAAGATTTCAACTAATCTCCAACATTTTGTTTTACTTAAAGGACGCGTTTCGCTAATTCTTACAGTATCTCCAATGTTACAGTCGTTTGTTTCGTCGTGTGCAACGTATTTCTTTGTTTTCAACACGAACTTACCGTATAATGGGTGTTTTACTTTTCTTACTTCAGCAATAACAATAGATTTATCCATTTTATTTGAAGTAACAACACCTATTCTTTCTTTTCTTAAATTTCTTTTTTCTTCCATCTTTCAGCAGAATACAATTATTGTAACTCTCTTTTAGTTAGCTCTGTAGCCAATCTTGCAACTGTTCTTCTTACACTTCTAATTTGAAGTGGGTTCTCAATTGGAGAAATAGCGTGGGCCATTTTTAGGTCAGCATATATCTTCTTAGTTTGACTAAGTTTTTCTTGCAACTCCGCTGCAGAAAGATCTTTTATTTCTGATTGTTTCATAATATAATATAAATTATGCTTCGAAATCTCTAGCAACGACGAACTTAGTTTTTACTGGAAGCTTTTGAGCTGCAAGACGTAAAGCCTCTTTTGCAACTGATAAAGGAACTCCTCCAACTTCAAACATAATTCTTCCGGGTTTAACAACGGCAGCCCAATATTCAACGGCACCTTTACCTTTACCCATACGTACCTCAAGAGGTTTCTTAGTAATTGGTTTGTCTGGAAATATTTTGATCCATAATTGTCCTTCTCTCTTCATGAAACGAGTTGCAGCGATACGCGCAGCTTCGATTTGACGAGAGGTTAAGAACATTCCATCTTCATGTACAGATTTAATACCAAACATTCCATTAGAAAGTTCATGCCCTCTTTGAGAGTTACCTTTCATTTTACCTTTTTGTACCTTACGGTATTTTGTTCTTTTAGGCTGTAACATTTTTCTTTAGTTTAAAAATTTACTTTCTTTTACGAGCGTCTGGTTTACCACCTTTATTAAAAGGTTTTCTGTCTCCTCTCGGAGAATCTCCACCTTTACCACCACCAGTTCCAGATTGTTTTTTATCCATTCCTGCAAGTGGAGAAAGATCTCTCTTTCCATAAACTTCACCTTTCATGATCCATACTTTGATACCCATTCTACCGTAAGTAGTGTGAGCTTCAGCCAAAGCATAATCAATGTCAGCTCTGAAAGTTGATAGAGGAATTCTACCTTCTTTGAAACCTTCTGAACGCGCCATCTCAGCACCATTCAAACGACCAGAAATCAAAACTTTGATACCTTCAGCGTTCATACGCATAGAAGCAGCAATAGCCATTTTGATTGCACGTCTGTAAGAGATACGGCTTTCGATTTGACGAGCGATGCTTGTCGCCACAAGATAAGCATCTAATTCAGGTCTTTTGATTTCAAAGATGTTGATTTGAACCTCTTTGTCAGTAACTTTCTTAAGTTCTTCTTTTAACTTGTCTACCTCTTGTCCACCTTTTCCGATAATGATACCAGGTCTGGCAGTAGTGATAGTAACGGTTACAAGTTTCAAAGTTCTCTCGATAATTACTTTTGATACACTAGCTTTTGATAAACGAGCGTGGATATACTTTCTGATTTTGTGATCTTCGGCAAGTTTATCACCGTAATCATTTCCACCATACCAGTTTGAGTCCCACCCTCTGATGATACCAAGTCTATTTCCAATTGGATTTGTCTTTTGTCCCATGCTGCTTAAGAATTGCTTTGTGTGTTATTGATAGCTCCAAGCACGATTGTCACGTGATTAGAACGTTTTCTTATTCTGTGTGCACGACCTTGTGGAGCTGGACGAAGTCTTTTCAACATCATTCCACCATCTACTCTGATCTCTTTAACAAATAATCCAGCTTCTTCTAAATTACCTTCACTATTTTTTTGCTCCCAGTTGTTGATTGCAGATAATAATAGTTTCTCTAATTTTCTTGAAGCCTCTTTAGAACTGAATCTTAAGATGTTAAGTGCTCTTTCTACCTTCTGACCTCTTACCAAGTCCGCTACTAAGCGCATTTTTCTAGGTGAAGTAGGGCAGTTATTCAATTTTGCGAAAGCAATAGACTTATTAGCCTCTTTTCTCGCATCTGCTGTTTCTCTTTTACGAACTCCCATTGCTTCTTATTTTTTACCTTTATTTTTTGCTCCAGCATGACCTCTAAAAGATCTAGTTGGTGAAAACTCTCCTAATTTGTGACCTACCATGTTTTCTGTTACGTAAACTGGTACAAATTGACGACCGTTATGAACTGCGATAGTCTGTCCAACAAAGTCTGGAGTAATCATAGAAGCTCTAGACCAAGTCTTTACCACTCCTTTATTTCCGTTTTCAATGTTTTCCTGAACTTTCTTGTCTAACTTATAATGAACGAAAGGTCCTTTTTTTAATGAACGTGCCATATCTTATTATTTCTTTCTACGTTCTACGATATACTTGTTACTCGGGTTTTTCTTAGAACGAGTTCTATAACCTTTTGCTGGTATTCCATTTCTTGAACGTGGATGTCCACCAGAAGAACGTCCTTCTCCACCACCCATTGGGTGATCAACAGGGTTCATTGCAACAGGTCTTGTTCTAGGTCTTCTTCCTAACCATCTTGTTCTACCAGCTTTTCCTGATACAACTAATTGGTGGTCTGAATTAGAAACAGCTCCAATTGTAGCCGAACAAGTTAACAAGATCAATCTTGTTTCACCAGATGGCATTTTGATTGTAGCATATTTTCCATCTCTTGCCATTAATTGAGCAAATGTACCAGCCGAACGAGCGATAACCGCTCCTTGACCTGGACGTAACTCAATACAAGAGATTACAGTTCCTAAAGGAATTCTGCTTAAAGGCAATGTATTACCAATTTCTGGTTGAGATTCTGGACCAGAAACTAATTTCTGACCAACTTTCAATCCGTTTTGAGCAATTACATAAGTTTTCTCTCCATCAGCGTAAGCTAATAAAGCGATAAATGCAGTACGATTTGGATCGTATTCGATTGATTTCACTGTAGCCGGAATTCCGTCTTTAGTTCTTTTGAAATCAATAATACGATATCTCTGCTTGTGACCACCACCCGTATAACGCATGGTCATCTTTCCTTGACTATTTCTACCTCCAGAGTTTTTTATCGGCGCTATCAAAGAGCGTTCCGGCTTATCAGTTGTAATGGCGTCATAACCATTCACAACTCTAAATCGCTGACCTGGGGTAATAGGTTTTAATTTTCTTACTGACATTTTTCTATCTTAGATATTGTTGTAAAAATCAATTGTTTCTCCTTCTTGTACTTGAACAATCGCTTTTTTATATGCATTTGTCTTTCCACTGATCAAACCACTTTTAGTGTATTTTGTGCTTCTATCCGGTCTTACGTTCATCGTGTTAACTGAAACGATAGTTACTCCATAAGCAGCTTCAATAGCTTTCTTAATCTGAACTTTGTTTGCTTTTTTGTCAACAACGAATCCGAAGCGGTTTAAAACTTCACTTTCTTTGGTTACTTTTTCTGTTACTATAGGTCTAATTATGATACTCATATTCCTATTATTTGCTTAAATTTTCTTCGATTAACTCCAAAGAACCTTCTAAAAGCACTAAATTGTTAGTGTTTAAAATAGCGTAAGTGCTTAATTCTGAGCTAGTTACGACATTAGAAGCCTTTAAATTGCGTGAGGACAAATATACATTTTTATTCGACTCTCCCAACACAAATAGAGATTTTTTATTTTCTAACCCTAAAGCTTTCAAAACGTTAATGAAATTTTTAGTGTTTGGCGCTTCAAAATTAAAGTCTTCAAGAACGATGATATTCGCCTCTTTTGCTTTGATTGAGAAAGCTGATTTTCTAGCCAATCTTTTCAAAGATTTATTCAATTTGAATGAATAACTTCTTGGTCTTGGTCCAAAAACTGTTCCACCACCTTTAAACAATGGATTCTTAATACTTCCCGCACGAGCAGTACCAGTTCCTTTTTGCTTTTTAATCTTACGTGTACTTCCTGTCACTTCAGCTCTTTCTTTAGCTTTGTGAGTACCTTGTCTTTGATTAGCAAGATATTGCTTAACATCAAGGTATACAGCGTGATTGTTTGGTTCAATTGCGAATACTGAATCAGAAAGTTGAACTTTTCTTCCAGTATCTTTTCCGTTGAAATCTAATACTTTTACTTCCATTACTTCTGAATGATTACATAAGAGTTTTTATGTCCAGGAACACATCCTTTAATAACAAGTAGGTTCTTTTCAGCAACCACTTTTAAAACTCTAAGGTTTTGAACTTTTACATTGTCTCCTCCCATTCTTCCAGCCATACGCATTCCTTTGAATACTCTAGATGGATATGAAGAAGCTCCCACAGAACCCGGCGCTCTTAAACGGTTGTGTTGACCGTGAGTTGCTTGTCCAACACCACCAAATCCGTGACGTTTAACAACCCCTTGAAAACCTTTACCTTTAGATACACCTTGTACATCTACAAATTCTCCTTCAGCAAAAATAGAAACATCAATAAGATCTCCTAATTTTTGTTCAGTTGCAAAATCTTGAAATTCAACGACTTTTTTCTTAGCAACAGTTCCAGCTTTTTTAAAGTGACCTAAAGCCGCTTTAGTGGAATGTTTCTCGTTTTTGTCATCGAAACCAAGTTGCAACGCTTCGTACCCGTCAACACCTTTGGTTCTGACTTGGGTAACAACACACGGCCCAGCCTCGATTACTGTACAAGGAATGTTTTTCCCGTTTTCGTCGAAAATACTAGTCATGCCGATTTTTTTACCAATTAACCCAGACATAAATATTAATTATTAATTACTAAAATTCCCTTCAATTTGAAAATAACAGAAATTTCCAAACAGGGAGTGCAAAAGTAGATATTAAAATTGAATATACCAAACAGTTACAAAAATTAAATCGCTCATTATCAAAATCAAAGCATCATTCACTCTTCTTTAAATATTTTATTTCGTGTAAAAAACAAATTTAAACACTTTAACACACATCTTTATTTAGCTTAATAATTAGTTAGTCCAACTAATAAAAAACATCCGCAACAGCCTAAACTAAAGACATTTCAGTAAAAACAAAAATAATTTCTAAAAAAATATATCAAAAAAAAACACCCATCAAAACTTTTAGCCACAAAAAAAAGCGAGACATTTCTATCTCGCTTTTTATATGTAAAATATAATAAATAAATTATACTTTTATTTCTACTTCAACTCCACTTGGCAATTCAAGTTTCATTAATGCATCAATAGTTTTAGATGAAGATGAATAAATATCAATCAATCTCTTGTATGACATTACTTCAAATTGCTCTCTCGCTTTTTTGTTAACGTGCGGAGAACGCAACACAGTGAAAAGTTTTTTGTGAGTTGGCAACGGAATTGGACCTGTTACAACTGCCCCAGTAGTTTTTACTGTTTTTACGATCTTTTCAGCAGATTTATCTACCAACATGTGATCGTAAGATTTTAGTTTTATTCTGATTTTTTGACTCATTTTCTTAAGAATTAAGCGTTACCTTTTGCTTTTTTAATTACAGCTTCTGAAATATTAGAAGGTGTTTCTGCATAATGTGAAAACTCCATTGTTGAAGTAGCTCTACCAGAAGACAATGTTCTTAATGTTGTTACATATCCAAACATTTCTGATAAAGGCACATCAGCCTTAATAGTTTTAGCACCATTTCTGTCACCCATGTCATTAACCTGACCTCTACGACGATTGATATCACCTACGATATCCCCCATGTTTTCTTCAGGAGTAATAACCTCCATTTTCATGATAGGCTCAAGAATAATAGCTCCAGCAGCCTTAGCTACTTCTCTATAACCCATTCTAGCTGCTAATTCAAAAGAAAGCGCATCAGAATCGACAGGGTGGAAAGATCCGTCTGTCAAAGTTACTTTCAAACTATCCACTTGATAACCAGCCAAAGGACCAGTTTTCATAGCTTCACGGAAACCTTTTTCTACAGATGGAATATATTCTTTAGGAACGTTACCACCTTTTACTGCATTAATAAATTGCAATCCTACAGGAACTTTACCATCAACTTCATCAGCTGGCTCAAGTGTAAATACAATATCACCGAATTTACCACGACCTCCTGATTGTTTCTTATAAGTCTCTCTATGAGTTGCAGTTCTTGTAAACGCTTCTTTATACTCAACTTGAGGCTCACCTTGGTTCACTTCAACTTTAAATTCACGTTTCATACGATCTACCAAGATATCTAAGTGAAGCTCACCCATACCTGAAATAATTGTTTGACCTGAAGCCTCATCTGTTCTAACAGTAAATGTCGGATCTTCTTCAGCTAATTTAGCCAAAGCCATACCCATTTTATCAACGTCAGCTTTAGTTTTAGGTTCAATCGCAATACCAATTACCGGTGCAGGGAATTTCATAGACTCAAGAATAATTGGATGCTTTTCATCACACAATGTATCTCCAGTTTTAATATCTTTAAATCCAACAGCAGCTCCAATATCTCCAGCCTCAATATATTCGATTGGATTTTGTTTGTTTGCGTGCATTTGGTAAATACGAGAAATTCTTTCTTTATTTCCTGAACGAGTGTTCAAAACATAAGAACCAGCATCTAAACGACCAGAATAAGCACGGAAGAAAGCTAAACGACCTACGAATGGGTCAGTAGCAATTTTAAATGCCAAAGCAGCGAACGGCTCTTTCACATCTGGTTTACGCAAGATTTTAGTTTGATCTTCTTCTAACAATTCAGCATCATCAGGATGAATTCCTTCGATACCTTCCTTATCCATTGGAGAAGGTAAATATTTACAAACTGCATCCAACATAAATTGAACACCTTTGTTTTTAAAAGAAGAACCAGCGATCATAGGAATGATTGCCATATCCATAGTAGCAGCTCTTAAAGCATTGTTAATTTCTTCCTCTGTAATAGAGTTTTCATCTTCCATGAATTTCTCTAAAAGATTTTCATCATAATCAGCAACCGCCTCAATAAGAATAGATCTGTATTCTTTAACCTCTGCTAACATATCCTCAGGGATTGGCACAATATCAAAAGTCGCCCCTTGAGTTGCATCATGCCAGATGATAGCTTGATTTTTTACTAAATCCACAACACCTTTGAAATCATTTTCTTCACCAATTGGCAAAGTGATCGCAACAGCGTTAGATTTTAACATATCGCGAACTTGTTGACAAACTGCCAAAAAGTTAGATCCTTGACGATCCATTTTATTAACGAATCCCATACGAGGAACTCTATATTGATCAGCAAGTCTCCAGTTAGTTTCTGATTGAGGCTCAACACCATCAACAGCACTAAACAAGAAAACCAAACCATCAAGTACACGTAAAGAACGGTTTACCTCTACAGTAAAGTCAACGTGTCCAGGAGTATCAATAATATTAAAGTGATATGGTAATGATTCAGGTAAAATTTTACCTTGCTCGGTTGGAAAATTCCATTCACAAGTTGTAGCAGCCGAAGTAATTGTAATACCTCTTTCTTGCTCTTGCGCCATCCAGTCCATTGTTGCAGCACCATCGTGCACCTCACCAATTTTATGTGACTTTCCAGTATAAAAAAGGATACGCTCAGTTGTTGTTGTTTTACCAGCATCAATGTGAGCAGCAATTCCGATATTTCTTGTATATTTTAAATCTCTAGCCATTTCTTACGAATTAAAATCTAAAGTGAGAGAAAGCTTTATTAGCTTCTGCCATCTTGTGAGTATCCATTCTTTTCTTAACCGCAGCACCTTCTTCTTTAGCAGCAGCTAAACATTCTGACGCTAAACGTTGTGCCATAGATTTTTCATTTCTTCTTCTAGAATAAAGTATTAACCACTTCATTGCCATAGAAATTTTTCTGTCTGGTCTAATTTGCATTGGAATTTGAAATGTAGCTCCACCTACTCTACGACTACGTACTTCTACGTGAGGCATAACATTAGTTAAAGCATCTTTCCAAATTTCCAATGAAGATTTTTCTGAATCCTGCTTTTTAGACTCAATGATGTCAATTGCATCATAAAATACTTTGAAAGCTGTAGATTTCTTACCGTCCCACATTAAGTTGTTCACAAAACGCGTTACCAATTGGTCGTTAAACCTCGGATCTGGTAAAAGTGGTCTTTTCTTTGCCGCTCTTTTTCTCATGTCTTTTTCTTAAAAGTTTAAATTACTTTTTTGCTTCTTTTGGGCGTTTAGCACCGTACTTAGATCTTCTTTGCGTTCTTCCTGCAACTCCTGACGTGTCAAGCGCTCCACGAACGATATGATATCTAACACCTGGTAAATCTTTTACCCTTCCGCCTCTAACTAATACTATCGAGTGCTCTTGTAAATTGTGTCCTTCTCCAGGGATGTAAGCATTCACCTCATTACCATTTGTCAAACGTACACGCGCAACTTTACGCATTGCAGAGTTTGGTTTTTTTGGTGTAGTAGTGTAAACACGCGTACAAACCCCTCTTCTTTGAGGACAAGAATCTAAAGCAACCGATTTACTCTTCTTAGTTATCTGAGTTCTTCCTGTTCTTACTAATTGTTGAATTGTTGGCATAATTAATACTAAAAATTTATTATGTATATTAAATTCCCGCTTTTTACGGGGTTGCAAATGTATAAAATATTTTTCACTATACAAACGTTAATCCATTAATTTTCAATAACATTATTTAAGACTATGTTTTTACAAACAAACAATTGATATTTGCAATACTTTTTAATAAATGAAACAATTGCATTTGAAACAGTTATTATACATATTTTTTCTAACCTCATATCTTAGCTGCTATGCCCAAAATTTTCATTTAAAAATAAAGGGAACAAATAACAACGAAGATCAAATTATTGATTCATTAAATTACGCGCTAAACCATCCAAATTTAAAATCTTTGTATGACGAGATAAATAACACTTCCAACAAGCTATCAAAAAAAGGATATTTAGACAACAAAATACTAGAAACAAACAAGGCAAACGACAGTTCATACCTCTGCATTATATCATTAAAAACAAGAACAAAAAAGATACATATATATATAGGTAGAAATAATCTTTTTTTTGATTCATCAGAAACAAATAATGACACCTTAATTTTACCTTATGAAGAAACCGAAATCTATCTAAATCAAAAGATAATTGAAGCAGAAAAACAAGGTTTTGCCTTAAGTAAAATAAAGCTTGAAAATATACGAAGAGAGAATTTGACAATTTTCGCAAGCCTAAATTTTAAATCCGAAAAAAAACGTCAGATAAATTCGATTATCCTGAATTACACAAATAACAAAGACAAGGCTCAATTCCCAAAAGGACACCTAAAACAACTTAATAAAAAATACCTGCATAAAACTTTCAATCAGGAAATCACCAAACAACTTTACAACGAAATCAATAGTTATGAATTTGTAAGTCAAACAAAATATCCGGAAATATTATTCACAAACGATTCCACTAAAATTTACATCTACCTCGAAAAAAGAAAAGCAAATACTTTTGATGGATATATAGGCTTTTCAAACGACAAAGAAAAAAAAGCAAACCTAAACGGATACCTGGACATATCACTATCAAATACTCTTCATGCAGGTGAACAGTTTTCATTATACTGGAAAAGCGACGGTAATCAACAAAAAACTTTTAATACTAAACTAGAAATTCCATATATCTTTAAGTCTTCATTAGGTTTGAAAGCCCAATTAAACATATTCAAACAAGACAGCACTTTTCAAAACACAAAAACCGCAATCGATCTGGGTTATTATACCAATTACAATTCAAAAATTTATCTTGGATACCAAGCAACAGAATCCAGTGATATTCAAAACACAAACAACTCAACAATTAGCGACTTCAAAAACTCTTATATCACATCAAGTTATGAATTTAAAAAAACAGATCATTTAAACAATCTTATTCCAAAAAAAGCGAATATAAACTGGATAATTGGATACGGAAAAAGAAATACCAACAACGACCCTGCAACAGCGGGAAGCAGTCAACAATTTTACACCAACTTAAATGTGTCTTATAATTTTGAGCTAAATGAAAAGAACTTCATTAACATAAATTCACAAAATTTTTATCTTAACAGTAAAAATTACATTTCTAATGAATTATTTCGTTTTGGAGGAATAAATTCAATACGAGGCTTTTTGGAAAACAGCTTACAATCTAACTTTAATTCTTTAATTCTTACAGAGTACAGATATAAATTTTCAAAAAATATTTATGTTAACACTATAACTGATTACGGACTTTACCAAGACTTAACAAGCATAACCAACCCAAACAAAATAAAAAAATTAATAGGATTAGGAATTGGAACCTTAATTCAGACGCCAAACGGATTACTTAAGATTAACCTCACAAACGGAGGGTCAAATGTTCAAGAAATACAATTATATAACACTATCATAAACATATGTTATAATGTTAAATTTTAGCAGTAACCGAAAAAAGTTTAAATTAATATTAGGATAGTTAACAAATTATTAAGAGTTTTGCGATACTAATTCAAAATATTTAAAAATGAAACTAAAGTTCAATGGATTCTTAGTACTTTTATTAGTACTAGTGGCGCAACTTACTTTTGCGCAAGAAAGAGCTGTTTCAGGAATTGTAACCGATAATACAGGTATGCCTTTACCAGGTGTAAGTGTGTTAGTGAAAGGAACAAAATCTGGAACACAAACTGATTTTGATGGTAAATTTTCTATCAAAGCATCAACAAGCCAAGTTTTGGTATTTAGCTACATTGGGATGAAAACTCAAGAAATAGCTGCAAGTTCATCAGCAATTAACGTAAAGCTACTTGGAGATGCACAACAACTTGAAAGTGTTGTCGTAACAACAGCTTTAGGTATTAAAAGAGAGAAAAAATCTCTTGGTTATTCTGCTCAATCAGTATCAGCTGAACAAGTATCAACAGTTCCGACAGGAAACTTTGTAAACAACTTGTCAGGAAAAGTTGCTGGTCTTAGTGTAACTCAAGGTACAAACTTTGGAGGATCTACGAACGTTGTTCTTAGAGGTTTCAAATCACTTTTAGGAGACAACCAGGCTTTATTTGTAGTTGATGGTGTGCCAATTCTGAACAATAACGTAAACAGTAATGATCAAAAAAGTGGTAGAGGTGGTTACGATTACGGTAATGCCGCATCAGATATCAACCCAAATAATATTGCTGAAATCAACGTACTTAAAGGTGCTGCTGCAACAGCTCTTTACGGATCTAGAGCTCAAAATGGTGCGATCATCATTACTACTAAAAAAGGAAAATCAAGAACTGATTTATCAGTTGAATTTTCTTCATCTTACACTATGTCTACTGTAGACAAAGATACATTCGCTAAATACCAAACTGAATACGGTCAAGGATATTTCGGACAAAGATTTTCAACTTACAACGGTGAGCCAAGATCTAGATCTGGAGATGATGCTTCTTACGGTCCTAAATATGATGGTTCTCAAGTATGGCAATATGATGCATTTATACCTGGATCACCTACTTACGGTCAAAAAACTACATGGGAAGTTGCAAAAAATGGTCCAATCGAATTTTTTGATACAGCAACATCTACAATCAACAACATTTCATTAAATGGAGGTACTGAAAAAGCTACTTACAGATTAACGTATGCCAACACAAACAGCAGTGATATTTTACCTAACTCATTGTTAAGTAAAAACAATTTTAATGCTTCAGCTACTTACAAATTCAATGACAAGTTAAGTTCTACTTTCAATGCAACTTATGTATCACAGAATACAAGAAACAGAAATACAACTGGATACGGAGGAAACCAAATTGCTGGTTTTAGACAATGGTGGGCTACAAATGTTGACTTAAAGGAACAAAGAAGCCTTTATGAAATGAGTCACCAAAACTACACATGGAACATTAAAAGTGCTGCAGATATTACTCCTGCTTATTGGGACAACCCTTACTTCCAAAGATACGAAAACTACAACAATGATAGCAGACAAAGAGTTGCTGCAAATGCAAGTATAACTTACGATGTAAATAAAAATTTAAGTTTTACAGGTAGATTAGGTACTGATGGGTTTAATTTAAAAACTGAAGACAGAATTGCTGCAGGTTCAACTCCGGCAACTCTTGGATCTAATTCAAATCTTCAAAACTTACCAGCGCAACCATCAGGTTACGCCTTAGATCTTTATAACTTTAGCGAGCAAAATTATGATTTCCTTGCAACTTACAAAAAAGACCTAACTGAAGATTTAAATCTTAATGTGCTTCTTGGTACTAATTACAACGTACAAAGTAGATTCAGTAATCAACAAATGACATCAGGAGGATTATACATTCCTGGATTATATACTATTTCTAATTCTGTTTCTGCTCCGGCTTTACCAAGAATTATAGACACAAGAAAAGAAGTACTAGGTTTATTTGCACAAGCAACATTAGGCTACAAAGGAACTTACTATTTAGAAGGTTCTGTAAGAAGAGATCAATCTTCTGCTCTACCTCAAGATAACAATGCATATTGGTATTCTGCAGTATCAGGAACTGTTGTTTTCTCAAACTGGTTAAAAGATGTTGAATTCATCAACTTTGGTAAATTTAGAGCTGCTTACGCTCAAGTAGGTTCTGATACAGATCCTAACCAATTATTGAATTCTTACACTGCAAGAAATCCATTTGGAACTCCAGTTTATTCATACAACACAACTGCAAAAAATGCAAATTTAAAACCACAACAATTAGACAACGTCGAGTTAGGTTTGAATATGCAATTTGCAAATAACAGACTTGGATTTGATGTGGCTTGGTTCCAAAACAAAGCATATGATCAAATCTTACCATTACCAGTATCAACATCTACCGGATCAGCATTCAACACTATCAATGCTGGTACATTAACAACAAAAGGATTTGAGGTTACACTTACTGGAACTCCAGTTAAAACAGAAAATTTCTCTTGGGATGTAAGCGTAAACTGGTCTAATCCTAACACTAAAGTTACAGAATTAGCTCCTGGTATTGAAAATATCAACATTAATTCTCTTCAAGGAGGTATCAGTATCAACGCTCCTCTTAACCAGGATTATGGACAAATTTGGGGAACAACATACGTATTAGATGATGCTGGTAACAGAATTATTGGATCTAACGGTGCATATGAAGTTTCTACAACTACTGATAATAAATTAGGAACTTATCAAGCAGAATGGATTGGTGGTATTAATAACAAATTCAACTATAAAAATCTTTCTTTTAGCTTCTTAATTGACGTGAAAAAAGGTGGAAGTCTTTTCTCACTTGATCAATACTACGGATACGGAACAGGTATCTATGCTAATTCAGTTGGAAATAATGACTTAGGAAATCCAATCAGAAACACATTAGCTAATGGTGGTGGTGAAATTTTACAAGGTGTTATGGCAAACCCTGCTTACACTCCTGCAAATGGTCAACCACAATACATAACTAATACAACAAGATTAGACAGAGCTCAATCTAGCCAGGTTTTAGGTACAGATCCTCCTGCTGCTGCATTCGTTTACGATGCTGGATTTGTTAAATTAAGAGAGGCTGTTATAACTTATAATCTTCCTTCAAGCATTTTAGGGAATTCTATTAAAGGCGCTTCATTTAGCGTAATTGGTAATAATCTTTGGATCATTGACAAAAGCTTACCATACGCTGATCCAGAAGCTGGATTATCTTCAGGTAACACTCAAGGGTACCAATCTGGACCTATGCCGACAACAAGAAATATTTCTTTTAATGTCAAAGTTAATTTTTAAAAAAAATGAAAATGAAAAAAATAATAGCAATATTAACAATTGGCCTGTCAATGGCGGCTTGTGTTAATGAAGATGCAAATACAGATCCAAATAGTGCCTATAGCACTGTGCCGGGTTCGCTAATTACATATGCTCAAAAAGAATTAAGTGATTACATTAACACACCAAGTGTAAATGAGAACAACTTTAGACTGACGATGCAATACTGGCAAGAGACAACTTATGTAAATGAAAGTAATTATGACTTTACAAACCGAAATGTTTCAAACCAAATATATACAGACAATTATGTAAATGTCTTGAACAATCTTGGTAAAGCAAAAGAGATCATTAATCTTTACGAACCAACTCCTACTGAATTAGCAGATTGGCCAGCAAACAAAAAGACTCAATTAGCTATAATTGATATTATGCAAGTATACACTTATCAACTTTTAGTAGATACTTTTGGTAATATCCCTTACACTCAAGCTGCAAACCTTGTTGCTTACCCATTACCTTCATATGATGATGGAGCAACTATTTACTCAGATTTGATCACAAGAATCAATGCTGATATTACTGCTTTAACTAGTGGTACCGCAAACAGCTTCCCAACGTTTTCTGACGGAGATAAAATATATGGAGGTGATCCAGTTGCATGGCGCATATTTGCTAACTCTTTAAAATTAAAGTTAGCAATTGGAATCGCTGATTCAAACCCAACATTAGCACAGACTACAGCAACTTCAGCTATTGCTGCAGGAGTAATGACATCTCCAGCTAATAACGGGCAATTTCAATATTTAGATCCTTCACCAAATTACAATCCTTTGTATGAAAACTTAGAAGCAAGTGGTAGAGAAGACTTTGTTGGTGGAAAAACTTTAGTTGATTATATGAACGCAAGTAACGATCCGAGGATAGATAATTACTACACAGATGTAGAGGGTGAATTTATTGGTTTACCAATTGGTGAAGGTGGTGAATTTGCAGAGTTTTCTCATGCTGGAGAGTATGCATATACACCAACAACACCAGGAGTTATCTTAACTTATACAGAAGTTGCTTTTTATGTAGCTGAAGCAAATGCTCGTTGGAATACAGCAGCTGCACCTGCTGCTTACTCTGCAGCAGTTACTGCTTCTATTTTAGAGTGGGGTGGTACAGCAACAGAAGCTACAGCTTATCTTTTGACGAAACCATACGACGCAATTAATTGGAAAAAATCAATTGGAGAGCAAGCTTGGGTAGCGATGTATAATCAAGCTTTAACTTCTTGGAATTTCTGGAGAAGATTAGATTTCCCAGTTCTATTGGCACCTCCTACAGCTATTAATAATGCTGGCGGTAAAGTTCCTGTAAGAATGACTTACCCAGTTCTTGAACAACAAACAAATAGTACAAACTGGAAAGCTGCTTCAACGGCTATCGGTGGAGATTTATTGACAACAAAACTTTTCTGGGATAAAAATTAATTTATACTAGAAAAATAAATACTAAAGCCACTCTGTTCATTCAGAGTGGCTTTTTTTTATATAAACATTATACCTATATTTGCCGTATGGAAAAAGAACATCAAATATTTGGAATTAGAGCCATTATTGAAGCAATACAGGCAGGAAAAGAAGTTGACAAAGTATTTATACAAAAGGAAATTTCTGGTGAGTTAATGAAAGATTTAATGAAGGTGATGAAACGTGCCAACATAAATTTTTCCTACGTACCTGTTGAAAAATTAAATCGTCTAACACCAAATAATCATCAGGGTGCAGTTGCAACAATCTCTCCTATTGGTTTTATCGATTTAGAACATTTAGTTGAATCAACTATTGCATCCGGATCTAAACCATTATTTTTAATATTAGATCAGATTTCTGATGCCAGAAACTTTGGCGCCATTATCAGAACCGCAGAATGTACCGGAGTAAACGGAATTATTGTTCAAAAAGCAGGTTCCGCTCCTGTAAACGGAGACACAGTAAAGACTTCTGCCGGAGCTGTATTTAACGTTCCTATTTGTAAAGTTGAGCATATTAAAGATGCTATATTTTATTTGCAAGGATCTGGAATAAAAACTGTTGCTGCTACTGAAAAAACAGATCAAAACATATATGACATAGCTTTAAATGAACCTGTTGCAATTATCATGGGATCAGAAGACAGAGGTATCAATCCTTCAGTTCTTAAGATTGTAGATGAAAAAGCAAAGTTGCCAATGTTTGGAACAATAGGATCATTAAATGTTTCTGTGGCTTGTGGAGCATTCTTATACGAAACTGTTCGTCAAAGAAGTTAAATATCTTTGAGAATTAAGATGACGAAATAAATATTCTAATTATGAATTGATGTCTTCCAAATCTGCTCAAAACATATCATTCAAAAAGAACTGTTGTATACTTGCAATATTTACAATTGCAGGCATTAGTCATGCACAAACTAAAAAATATGGACAGTTCTGGAATGAAATACAATTTAACAGAACTATAAATGAAAAATGGTCAACTGAATTAGATCTGGCCGCCAGCTATAGTAGTACTGAATCTTCTTCAAATATTTTTCATAAAAACATTCAACGATCATTCAGAGGGTGGGGACATTATTATCTTTCACCTCGATGGAAGCTTTCTTCATTTGTGGCTTACTTCAACAATAAAGATGTTCCTGAGATAGGGCAATTCGAATCTCCCGAATGGAGATTTGCATTACAAAGTATTTATTATTTTCATAAAACCGGATATACTTTAAGTACCAGAATGAGAATGGAACTTAGACATATGAAAAATCAAGATGATGATTATGAAAATGTACTTAGATATCGTCAACAAATTAAGTACATAAAACCAATTAACAGTAAAATTTTACGAGCGAAGGTAGTCTATGCAATTGCCTCAGACGAATTATATTTTAAATCAGGAACAAAAGTAACCGGCGAAAGTTTTTTTGATCGTAATAGATTAAACCTTGGTGGCGGTTATTTATTTACAGATGATCTTCAGGTTGAATTGACCTATGCAAATGAATTTCTTCCAAGAAATAGTGGAAATCAAGTTGTAAATGCTGCCTCCCTGACTATTACATTTAATAATCTCTTCGATAATCTCAGTAAAAAGTTTCTCCACAAAAATGAGGAAGTGATAAACGAAGACTAGTCCTTACTTTCTTCTTCCTTTTTCAAAAAACAATTCAACTGATCTATTATAGCGTTTTTATGTAATTTGAAGTTATAATCACGTATAAATTCTGTTCCCTCCATATTAATTTCGGCGACGATGGCTTCAAACTTAGAAAAAGCATCTATATCTTTTTCATCCATCAAATATAAAACCTGCATGATAGAATCATTACGCATATATTGTGTATCATAATGCGTTAATTTGTATGACTTATGATCAGCCAAACGAACAATTAAATCGTCTTTTATTTTCTTGCCATCTTTTTTATCAGGAAATGGTATAGGCTGTAAAGCAATGAAATAATGTTCTTTATCGGTTACTATATTAATTTTTAGTGATTTTAATTTTGTTGTATAAAAAACAGCGGGATCAAAATAATACACCATTGTTCCATCAGCCAGCAATTTGTTCTTTATATCACATTGAGCAACCATTTTGGAACTAATTACTAATAAAATAACAACCAAAAAACTTATCTTTTTCATAGCAAATTAAGATAAAATTAGAATGTGTATAGCAAAAATAATCTTTTTAAGTCACACCAAAATATTCACACCTACCTTTTATCATCTGATTCTGATTTCGTTACAGAGTAATTAACTAATTGATCAGAACTAAAATAAAGTGAAATAAATTCTATCTCCTCTTCTTGTTTCTCTACAGGAGCAAAATTTCCATTTTCATCAAAATGCTTCATAAAAGGATCTTCTTCGGGATTAAAATCTGGTTTTTGCCAATCATAAACTATTGCTTTTTTGTATTCCGGAGTTTTATATAACAATGTCAATACAAATCCGGTGATAAAACCTGCCAGATGACCTTCCCATGAAATTGTGGCATCTACGTCTGGAAAAACATACCAAATCATTCCTCCATAAAGTAATATTACCGATAACGAAAGAGCAACTAATCTATAATAACCTGTTTGAATTCCTTTAAAGAAAATAAAACTGACTAAAACATAAATCAGACCACTTGCCCCAATATGATAATTTGCCCTGCCAATAACCCAGGTTATTAAACCAGAAAAAAGGATTCCATATAAAATAACCGAAACACACTGCTTGGGATAGAAATATTGCAATGCAGCGAGCAAGACCAAAAGAGGAATCGAATTGTTATACAAATGCCCTAAATTCTCATGAATAAAAGGACTAAACAAAACACCTTGTAAACCAGAAAAATCGCGAGGATAAATTCCGTTTTGATAAAAATCAAAATCAAATCTAATTTGAAACCAATATATTATCCATAAAAAAAGGACAAAAAATACCGGAAGACCAATAACAGCATTTGAAAATTTAAAATGGTTGTCGTTCATGTTTTTAGAATCTATAACTGAATGAACATCAAAAAACTATCCAAATACAATTTACTGATAATTTGTCAGTTACTTTATTTAATATGAACATGTTTTTATGAGTAATTAACTTTTAAAAATTTATAATTAAAATTGAAAATAGTAATTTTACAAAATGGAAGCACCGTTAGCCGAGCGTATTCGCCCACAGAAATTAGAAGATTATATTAGTCAAAGCCATTTGGTTGGACCAAACGGATCCCTGACGCAACAAATTTCGAAAGGAATTATTCCATCTCTGATTTTCTGGGGACCTCCGGGAACCGGTAAAACCACTTTGGCACAAATTATTGCACAAGAATCTAAACGTCCATTTTATATTTTAAGTGCCATAAATTCAGGTGTAAAAGATATTCGTGATGTAATTGATAAAGCCAAACAAAGTGGAGGATTATTTACAGCTAAAAACCCAATTTTATTTATTGATGAGATTCATCGATTCAGCAAATCACAACAAGATTCCCTATTGGCAGCAGTAGAAAAAGGCTGGATCACCTTAATTGGGGCTACAACTGAAAATCCGAGTTTTGAAGTTATTCCCGCACTATTGTCTCGTTGCCAGGTTTATGTATTAAACGCTTTTACAAAAGCAGATCTCGAAGCCTTATTACATCGTGCGATGAAAACTGACACCGAATTAGCTTCGAAAAATATTATATTAAAAGAAACAGAGGCTTTATTACGACTTTCTGGCGGAGACGGCCGAAAGCTTCTTAACATATTCGAATTAGTTGTCAATGCTTCTGCAGATGATGAAATCATTATTACAAACGATCGCGTTTTTGAATTGGTTCAACAAAATACGGTTCTATATGACAAAAGCGGCGAACAGCATTATGACATCGTTTCTGCTTTTATAAAATCTATTCGCGGAAGTGATCCTAACGGAGCAGTCTATTGGTTAGCCCGAATGATTGAAGGCGGTGAAGATGTAAAATTTATTGCAAGAAGAATGCTTATTTTATCAAGTGAAGATATTGGAAATGCGAATCCAACTGCCTTTATTATGGCTAATAATACCTTTCAGGCTGTCACCACTATCGGCTATCCTGAAAGTCGCATTATTTTGAGTCAATGTGCTATTTACCTTGCTACTTCTCCAAAAAGTAATGCTTCATATATGGCCATCGGAAATGCGCAACAACTAGTTAAGCAGACTGGAGATTTACCCGTGCCAATTCATTTAAGAAACGCACCAACCAAACTTATGAAGGAATTGGGGTATGGTGATGATTATAAGTATTCGCACGATTATGCCAATAATTTTGCAGAACAGGAATTTTTACCCGATGCCATAAAAAAAACGGTTCTTTATAATCCTGGAAACAATTCTAGAGAGAACAGTAACCGCGAATTTTTAAAGAACCGTTGGAAAGATAAATATGGTTATTAAAACCTTATTTTATGTTTTAGAATTTAACTACAACTTTTTCAGATACTAATTTATCATTTTGATAATATTCAAAAAACCATTGATTGTCTTTTGCATTCAATGTACCCTGTACCCCATCTTTTATAGCTATAAATGAATCTGGACGAGATGTTTTTAGCAATTTCATTACCACTTTTGGTGTTTTGTCAATCAATTGATATCCATTTTCTGTTGGCTGAGCATATAACAAATTTGGATCAGAAACATCTGCAACCGGAGTAGCAACTGTTGCTGTAGGTGTTACTACTGATGCTGTTGTTGCCGGAGTCATAACTGCTACTGCTGCCGGGTTCATAGCTCCGGTTCCAACTCTGTTACCAGTTGGTGAAACAGTTTTACCGCTGTATTTGTAATGTAAAGCCGTTACAGATATAAATGCCATATTAAGGCTTTCTCTGTATGCAGCTTCATAATCTTTTTCTTTGCTTTTTCCGACTTCAGAAGTATAAACCACTTTTCCATAACAATCTTTAAACTCTATAAAAAGTTTCGTTACCAAAAAAGCATTATCTTTTTTTACATCAATATACAAAAGCTGACAACGATCGCTAAATTCAGCAGGGATATCTTCATTTGCATAAAAGGCTTGAAAGCCAGCTTTATTTAAATTAGATTTAGTGACTGTAGCCATTCTATATTGATTTTCAGATTTTAGAAAATCGTACTTCAAAGGCACAATAACAGCTTTATAATCATTAATAGATTGTGCAAATCCTATAACCGAGCAAAAAAGTGTAACTAATAATAATTTAATTTTCATCTCTACAAATATTTTTTAAGTTCTAATAAATGGTTTATTTGTTTAATATTATCCGGAGCTTCTATTTTCTTTTCATTAAAAAAAATAGCATCCAAACCTGCATTCAGTGCTCCATTAACATCAGCATCAAGACAGTCTCCAATCATAATACTATTTTCTTTTGAAGCCTTAGCCGAATTAACAGCATAATCAAAGATAATACTATTTGGCTTTTTTACACCCGCCAATTCTGAATTTGTTATTGTATTGAAATAACCTGCAAGCAAAGCATTATTAATCTTTCTTTCCTGAACATTCGCAAAACCGTTGGTAATAATGTGGAGTTTATACTTTGGTTTTAGATATTCTAATACTTCGATTGCGCCATCAAAAAGATGATTGTTATCCGTTAAATATTCGATATAATCATTTGCAATTTCATTGATATTTTCATCTGAGATTTCAACATTTAAAGCATCAAAAGAAAACTTTAATCTGTTGTAGCGAAGTTCTATGTGTGTTATCTGATCATTTTGATATAGCTTCCAGCAAGCTTGATTGATCGGAGCATATTTCTCAATAAAATCTTCGATTCTAATTTCTGGAAATTTACTTTTAAAAATTCGATCAAAAGCCATTTCTGAATTTTTATCAAAATCCCAAAGTGTATGATCTAAATCGAAAAAAACGTCTGTAATTGTGGTATTCATAATCTAAAAAATTCCTTCATCTACAAAACTATAATATTTTGTTTCAGTAATAATCAAATGGTCCAAAACTTTAACATCTAAACTATCACCTGCCTGTTTGATTTTTTTAGTAATTTTTCGATCAGCTTCACTTGGCTGTAAATTTCCTGAAGGATGATTATGACACAAAATCAAGCTAGTAGCTCCGTTTTCAAGAGCCAATTTAAAAACCAGCCTAACATCGACAATCGTTCCGACAATCCCACCTTTGCTTAGTTGTGATTTAGAAATTACTTTGTTAGAATTATTCAGAAAAAGTACCCAAAATTCCTCATGAGCTAATTCACCAATTATAGGCTGCATGATCTCGAATACTAATTTACTCGATGTAATTTTAATCAGTTCAACAGCCTCTTCTGCTCTTCGGCGGCGGCCAAGTTCTAAAGCCGAAATAATAGTAATTGCCTTGGCCTCCCCTATTCCTTTAAAATTCATTAACTGCGAAATGGACATTTTTCCTAAAACATTTAAATTATCTGCGCTGGCTAAAATTCTTTTACTTAAATCTACAGCAGATTCGTTTCGGCTTCCTGAGCCAATCAAGATTGCGATCAATTCTGCATCGCTTAAAGCACTTTTGCCTTTGAGCATTAATTTTTCACGTGGACGATCGTCTTCAGACCAGTTCGTAATGGGAAAATGAGTAGTTTCCATAATTCTAAATAATAGATTTACGCATACAGACACTATTTGTAAAACCTATATAAGGTTCGTAGTTTTCTACAATTTCAAAACCAACTTTTTGATAAAGATTAATTGCTTCGTTTTGTTTGTATAATGTTTCTAAAATCATCGTTTTAAAACCTTGCTTTCTTGCTTCGGTTTCTAATTCTTTAATAACCAACTGCGCCAATCCAAAGCCTCTTGCTTCTGGAGAGACAAACATACGTTTTAACTCCACAGCCCATTTGTCATATTTTTTGAAACAGCCGCATGCAGAGGCTTTCCCGTCCAGATAAACAAGGAAAACATTATCATTAAAAACTTCAATTATGTTATTACTCCAATACTCTTGTTTTAATTCTGGATAACGATCCCATAAATATGCATCAAAAGTTTCTATTAAAAGTAAAAAGTCGGGATTTCTGTTAGTTGTTTTTACAACTTCTAATTTTGCATTCATATAAAATATCTATCTGGCTAAACTACACAAAAAACAAGAAAAATCATTCAAAAAAAAATCAATTCTTATTGAAAAATATATTCTAAATTTAAAGAAAAAAGATGAAATATATTTCTCTTCTATTGCTTGTGCTATTATCCTATTCTTGCCAGGAAAAAGGCAGAAAGGGAATTGCTACGTTTTCAGCCAGTCAAATCTCAAAAACCTTTGAAGAAAAATTATCAGATGCGGCGATTTCAATTATTGATCCATCAATAGATTATGATCCTGCTTATTTTTCAATTAAATATCCAAATGGTGATATTCCAAAAAATAAAGGGGTTTGTACCGATGTGATCATTCGTTCTTATCGAAAATTAGGTATTGATTTACAGAAAGAAGTTCATGAAGATATGATTTCCAACTTCTCTCAATATCCGAATTTAGAAAAATGGGGCATGACGAAAACTGATACTAATATTGACCACAGAAGAGTTCCGAATTTAGAAGTGTTTTTTGAAAGAAAAGGAACCAAACTGCCCGTAACACAAAATGCAAAAGATTATAAAACTGGCGAAATGGTAACCTGGATGATTAATAATAAATTGCCTCACATCGGAATTATTACCAATAAAAAATCAAAAGACGGACAACGAAATTTGATCGTACATAATGTTGGAGGCGGACAAGTTCTTGAAGATTGTTTATTCGAATATAAAATCGTCGGACATTATAGTTATACAAATTAAATTAGATAATTAGATAATTTTAAAAAAAATGCCGACTGCATAAACGCAATCGGCACATTATCTAATTTTCTAATTGACACATTATCTAATTAATCAAGCCTTTAACTTCATCAAAATTCAAACCTCCATAATTTCCTGAACTCATCAATAAAAGTGCAGAATTTTCAAGGTCTAAATTAAATAAATATTCTTTGAATTCATTTGGATTCGTGTAAATAATCAGATCTTCTCTATTGAAAGAATTAGCGATTTGTTCGTACGTTACTTCTTCCAATTGTTTAATTTTTACAGCATCCGGAGAATAGAAAACTACAGCAACATCTGCATATTCTAACGCACCTTCATATTCCTTTAAAAATTCGGCATTTAAACTGCTATACGTATGCAACTCTAAACAGGCTACTAAAGTCCTATTTGGATATTGTTCTTTTACTGCTTTTGTTGTGGCTGCAACTTTACTTGGCGAATGCGCAAAGTCTTTATAAGCTACTTTCCCTTTTCCTTCTGCAATTTTTTCTAATCGTTTTGAAGCTCCTTTAAAACTTGCAATTGCTTCATAAAAATCGGCTTCGTCAACGCCCATATTTTGGCAGATCCATTTAGCTCCAGCTAAATTATTTAAGTTATGCGCTCCAAAAACTTCGATTGGCATATCGCCTTCGGGAGTTTTTAATAAGGTCACACCATCACTTACTGTATATTCGGGAGTATGATAAGATAATTTACGAATCGGATTTGTTGCTGCTTCGGCAACACGTTTAACTTCAGGATCATTTTCGTTATAAACTAGAATTCCGCCATTCGTAATTTTTTGAATGAAAATTTCAAATTGCTCTACATAATTTTCATACGTTGGGAACACATTAATATGATCCCATGCAATTCCTGAAATTAAAGCAATGTTAGGCTGATACAAATGAAATTTTGGTCGTCTGTCGATCGGAGAAGATAAGTATTCATCACCTTCCAAAACCATGAAATCATTTTCTTCTGTAAGATGTACCATGGTATCAAAACCTTCTAACTGTGCTCCTACCATATAATCAACTTCAATATTATGATAATGCATTACGTGCAAAATCATCGAAGTAATTGTTGTTTTTCCGTGTGATCCTCCAATTACAACACGTGTTTTATTTTTAGACTGCTCATACAAAAATTCCGGATACGAATAAATTTTCAATCCTAATTCTTGTGCTTTTAATAATTCCGGATTATCCGCTTTAGCGTGCATTCCAAGAATTACAGCTTCAATATCAGCAGTAATTTTTTCAGGAAACCAACCCAATTCAGCCGGTAAAATTCCTTTTTTTTCTAATCTTGATTTTGAAGGTTCAAAAATAGCGTCGTCACTTCCTGTAACCTTATATCCTTTGTTATGCAATGCCAATGCTAAGTTGTGCATGGCACTTCCGCCTATAGCGATGAAATGTGTTTTCATTTAAAATTCCAATTTTTTAAGTTCCAAATTCCAAATTTAGATGGAATTTAATTTTGAAGTTTTCAATTATGCTTCAAATTTTCGTTTCAATTCCTGTGCTTTTTTAGCATCTTTTAATTTGTTCAAATATAAATTATATAATTTTTGAAAAGTGACTTTTGATTTACCAATTTCATTTGCTTTTATATAATTTTTTTCCGCTGATGCATATCTTTTAAAGTATTCGTCAATTCTTCCTTTTGACATATATCCATCAACTGGAGAAATTTGCATTAATTCATTAGAATATCCAATTGCCTTCGATTCACTTCCACCCAAAATTCCCGGCAATTGTAAGTAGATCTCAATCAAAGCCCATCTTGCGGGAATGTGTTTTGGATTTAGAATTATTGCTTTTTCGAATGCCTGTTTCATGTCGTCTACCATTCCGAAAGCTTTTAATTTGTTCACTTCCATGGCTCGCATTGCCAGACAACCTCCATATTTATAAAAATAATCTGCTTCTGTATGTTTTAGCTCTTTCAGTTTTTTGTAATATTCTGCTCCTTTTACCCAGGCTTTTTGATGCGCGGCAATGTCTCCTAAATATTCGAGTGTTTTTATATCTGAAGGCTTGGCTTTTAAAACTCCTTCAAAAATAACTTGTGCCTCGTCATATTTTTTAGCGTGAAATAATTTTTCGCCTTTCTCAAAATTCGATTGTGACCAAATTAAAATTGGTGTGAATAAAAAAAGAAACAGGAGCTTTTTCATATTTCAAAAATAGCGAAATATAAAATGCATTATTTGGTTTTAGAGATAAATTAGTAATTTGTACGAAAATTATTTAAACACTTTCCCAACCTTTACTAAAAAACAATACTCTATATACCAAAACTGACTTATGAAAAATATCTTATTTGTTTTCTTATTGTTCACCACAGCCTTATTTGCACAACAAACGGACAAGAAATGGGCTAAAGTTGCATCCTATGAAAATGACGGTAAAATAAAATCGGCTAGCAAGATTGTTGACCAAATTTACAAGAAAGCAGTAAATAGAAAAGACGAAGTGCTAATGATAAAATGCTTTTTTTATCAATCAAAATATCTTCAGGTTGTTGATGAAAATGCAAAGAAAAAAATCTTAACCAATTTAAAAACTGATATCAATCGGGTTTCAATTCCATCAAAAGCAATTTTGAATTTAGTTTATGCAAAATGTCTGAATAATTATTCTAATTATGATTATGATTACGCTGTTATGGTTGTAGATAGTGCAGCCGCAGTTGTGGACGAAGCTGCGTATATGGCGTCGGATAGTGTCGAAGTTCCTTCGTCTGAGGATTTTAAAATTAATCCACCAAGTGAAATTACTCATGAAGAGGAAGTCATTGCCGTTTTCGAAAAAACATTAGAAAATGAAGCAATTCTAAAAGCAACGCCTTTAACAAACTATCAATCTATATTCGAATTTTTAAGTATAATAAAACTACAAAACGAAAACTTATATGATTATCTGCTAAAAGAAAATATCGAGTTTTTTACCCAAAAAATACAGAGATGGCAAATTCAAAATAGTGAAATAACGGTACATAAAAAAGAACTTTTAGGAAGTTCAGAAGCATTTTTGAAACTTGACTTAAGTTTTATAAAAGATGAAAATCTTAGAAAAGTTATTTCTCTATATCAAAAGTTAGAGATAAGTAATCCTTCTTTAGAAAATCAATTTAACCGAATTATATTTTGCAGTGATTTTATACCAGAACCTAATGATGATTTAATGAAGTACTTAAATGAACTTCAACAACAGACCAATGAAACAATTCTAACTCAAAAAATTCTGCTAAAAAAAGCTGAACTTCTTCTTACTCAAGCTTCAAAGGAATTACATCCCGATTATAAAATTGAGGCTGTAAAAATATATGACCAAATTATCAAGATCAACGATAAAACCAATGCAGCTCAAAGCGCTTTACAGAAAAAACAAAACGTTGTTTCTAAATCAGTAGGTGTTCGCCTTCAAAAATACAGTTATAATAAAGAAAACACCAGAGCTTTTATCAATTATAAAAATATAGATAACTTAAAAATATCATTTTACAAAATATATCAAAAAACACTCAGAAAATTTTCAGACTCAGAATTAATCTATAAACAAGATAGTTTAACTGCCATAGTTGTAAAAACCCGGAGTAAAATTGCCACTAAAGATTATCAGCTTCAAAATAAAAATGATCATTTTGAATATACAACAGAGGTTTTGCTGCCACAGTTAGAAACAGGAAGTTATTTAGTTTATTTTGAAAGCGATTCGGGATTAAAAGACAAAAAAGCTTTTGCATATGAAACTATGACAGTTTCTAACTTAAGTATTCTGGCATCTCAAGGCGACAATAGAGAAAACTTTCAAATTCTTGATCGAAAAACAGGTAAACCTCTTGAAAATGTATCCATAAAATCATCCAATTATACAATTAAAACAGATTCAAACGGATTAGCCTCTTATGTTGGAAGCAAAAACCATTCTTATAATGATCACATTGAGTTTTCTTTAGAGAATGACACTATTTCACCAAACCGAAATTATATTCGCTATACTCAGCCATATACTGCCAACGAAAACAAAACCTTAAACGCTAAAGTCGAATTTTATTTGGATCGGGCTATATATCGTCCGGGACAAACTGTTTATTACAAAGGAATTGCATTTCAAAAGCAAGAAAATAAAACAAGCATTGTTGCCAATACTTCTTTCAAAATAATAGTTAAAGATGCTAATTCTCAAAATTTCAAAGAATTTGAAGTTACCTCAAATGAATTTGGTTCATTTTCAGGAGAATTCGTTTTGCCAAAAAATGGCGTAACTGGCACTTTCTATATTTTTGCAGGAAAACCTGAAGATTATACAAAAGGAGATATTTACATAAAAAAGAAACCAAATGAATCATTCTGGAAAGCTGCAATACTTGAATTTCATGAAACTTATTTTAGAGTTGAAGAATACAAACGCCCAAAATTTAAAGTAGATTTTGATCCTAAAAAAGAAAGCTTTCAGGTAAATCAGTCGATTAAAGTAAAAGGAACAGCAAAAGCATTTGCAGGAAGCAATATTTCTGACGTAAAAGTGACTTACACCGTTAATCGATTCACAAGTTATTTTAGAAATTATTACGGACAGGAACAAAATGAAACTATTGCAACAGGCGAAACCAAAACAGATGCCTCAGGGAAATTTGCAATTGAATTTCTAGCCGAACCTTCAAAAAATGCAATAAAAGAACAATTGCCTGTTTTTAATTACAGAATAACGGCTGATGTTACAGATATCAATGGAGAAACCCACACCTCAGAAACAATCATAAAAGTAGGTTATCATGATTTGATTATCAATGCAAGTATTCCCAATCGTATTGAAACTAAAAACAAGAATGAAATCACCCTCACAAGTTCCAACTTAAACGGAGAATTTTTAGCTGCTAAAGGCGAAATTAAATTGTATTTCGTTGCTCCATTTAGGAATAAATTCAAAGAGCAAGTTTGGCCAAAACCAGAAATCGAAACTATTTCTGACCCTGATTTTGAACGATTGTTTCCTTATGAAATCCGAGAAATTAAAACTAATAAAACAAATGAAACTTTATTATTTTCAAAGAAAATAGATACTGAAAAAGATAAAAAAATCACTTTAGATTTTATTTCAAATTATAAATCCGGAAATTATAAAATTGTTTTTTCTGCAAAAGATACTTTTAATAACCCTATAGAATCTGTTTCAACTTTTGAAATCAAACAGAGTAAAGACAAGTTTGATCCAGGTAAATTATTTACTGCAGAACAAATTAATAGTGATCCTAAAAAAGACGGTTTTGTCGAAGTCAAACTTTCTTCCGTAATTCCAGATCTTTATATCACTACAAACGGAAACTATGGGAATCAAATCTATTTTGAAAATACGTATCATTTACAAAACAATGAAATAACAGTCAAAATTCCGCTAAAAAAAGAATTTGAAAAATCGGTACGTTTGGGATTTCAAAGCATTTTTGAGAATGAAGTTTTTAATGATGAAATAGATGTTCCTTTAAAAACAACGGAATCTAAACTAGAGTTGATTGTTGAAAGTTTTAGAAGTAAGATAGAACCTGGAAGTAAAGAAAATTGGTCATTTACACTAAAATCAATCAACGCAAAAATTGAGGCCGAAGTGTTAGCCTCTATGTATGACAGTTCTTTAGATCAGTTTACAAAAAGAGATTGGAATATTTTAAATATAAATAATTATCGTTACAACTCCTCCAATCTTAAATCTGGTTTAGGTTTTGAAAAAATAAATACTACATTGGAAGACCTGAATGAAGAACTGCCAATTGGTAAATTCTATAAAGAAGAAACAAAATTAAATTGGTTTGGTTTCGACTTTTACAATAGCCGATATGGAGATTCACTTGGTTTAACAATAACTGAAATTAAAGATAAAAAATTAGGAAGTGAAACTATTAAAGGAGATCCTGATGCTGTTTTAACTGTTGACAGTCCCGTTGGCGCTGGAACTGCCGCTGCAGTAGTTGAGGAAGATAATCAAGTTTATAATACGGCAGCAGCACCCAAAGCAGACAGTGTTCGATTTGTAAAACCTGTGGTAGCCAAAGCTTCAGAAACTACAGATGATCCTGAATACTATTTCCAAACCAATAAAGTAAAATTTATCCCTGGGAAGAAAATTATAAGCGGCATGACCTCAATGGTAGTTGATGGATCAACTCTATATATAATTGATGGAGAAATATCCTCTGAAAGTAATTTCAAAAAGATAAATCCTGATGATCTTGTAGACATAGAATTTTTAACTGGAGTTAAAGCCACAGCACTTTATGGAAGCAGAGCAGCAAACGGTGTAATAATCATTACAACCAAAAAATCCTTAGAAGCCTTAACCCAGGTAAAAGCGAGAAAAAACCTTTCTGAAACTGCTTTCTTTTTACCTAATTTAAAAACCGATGCCACCGGAAAAGTAAGCTTCAATTTTACTTCTCCAGAAGCTTTAACCGCCTGGAAACTTCGTTTATTGGCACACAACAAAGATGCTGTTTCAGGTTATTTGGAAAAAAGCGTTGTAACTCAAAAAGAATTGATGGTATTACCGAATTTCCCACGTTTCTTAAGAGAAAAAGACACCATTGTTATCTCGGCTAAGATTTCAAATATTACCGATAAAGCCAAAACCGGAATCGCCATTTTACAATTCTTTGATGCCACAACAATGCAGCCAATTGATGCAAAAATGCTGAACACAAAAAATATTCGAAATTTTAATGTTGGCGCTTTCGGAAATACAACCGCAACCTGGACCATTTCAATTCCCGAAGGTTTGCAAGGCGTTCAATATAAAATTTTAGCAAAGTCCGGTAATTTCTCTGATGGGGAAGAAAACATACTTCCGGTATTAACAAACAATATGTTGGTTACAGAAAGTATTCCGATTTGGGTTCGTGAGAATTCAACGAAAGAGTATACGTTTGAGAATCTAAAAAACAATACTTCTTCGACTTTAAAAAACCATCAATTTACATTGGAGTATACTTCCAATCCCACCTGGATTGCGATTCAGTCTTTGCCTTATTTAATGGAATACGAACATGAATGCGCTGAACAAACTTTTGCTCGTTTTTATGCCAATGCTTTGGCTTCAGAAATTATTTCGAGTAATCCGAAGATTGCAACTGTTTTTGAAGATTGGAGAAAAAATGGAAAACTGAATTCTAAATTAGAAGAAAACGAAGAATTAAAATCGATTATTCTGGCAGAAACACCTTGGCTAAATGACGCACAAAGTGAGGACGAAAAGAAAAAGAATTTGGCCCTTTTATTTGATTTGGAGAAAATGAAAACTTCGCGAGAAGCTACTTTCGAAAAATTGAAACAAAAGCAAAAAACATCCGGAGGTTTCGCGTGGTTTAACGGAGGCGACGAAAACGAATACATAACCCGACATATCCTGGCTGGATTCGGTCATTTATCCAAACTGAATAAAACGGAAGATACCAACACAAAAATTGATGCAATTGCCAAAACGGGAATTCCATTTTTGGATAATAAATTCCTGGAATATTATAAAGGTCAAACTAAAAACTTAAAAACAACTGATAAACTAATATGGATCAATCCGTATTCTGATTTGCATTATTTATATACTAGAAGCTTCTATTTAGACCGATATCCGCTCTCAGATACTTTAAAAAAGGCAACTAAATTGTATTTAGAGACAACTAAAAAAGATTGGTTAACGTATTCTCTTTACGAAAAAGGATTAGCTGCATTAGCTTTAAATCGTTTTGGAGAAAATGAATTGGCAAAGAAAATTATAGAAAGTTTAAAAGAAACTTCATCCAATAATGAAGATTGGGGAATGTACTGGATTGCGAACAAATCTGGCTGGTATTGGTATCAGGCGCCAATTGAAACTCAGGCTTTATTGATTGAGGCTTTCGCCGAAGTGACGCACGATACCAAATCGGTTGATGCGATGAAAGTCTGGTTGTTAAAAAACAAACAGACCAAAAACTGGCCTACTACAAAATCAACCACGGAAGCCATTTATGCTTTATTAATGCAAGGCAACGATTGGCTTTCTGTAAAAGACAATACAATCATTAAAATAGGAGATGAAAAAATCCTAACCAAAAAGTTATCTGAAAACCAAAAAGAAGCCGAAACCGGTTACATCAAAATGAACTGGAAAGCTGATGAAGTTAAAAAAGAAATGGCCAATATTTCGATTCAGAACAAATCTAAAGTTCCGGGTTTTGGCGGTGTTTATTGGCAGTATTTTGAAGATTTGGATAAAATCAAAACGAATTCTGGAGCTGTTTTATCTGTTTCGAAAGAATTATATCTAAAAAAGAATTCTATGAAAGGGGATCAGTTAGAAAGAATCACCTCTAAAAATCCATTAAAAACTGGAGATTTAGTTACCGTTCGATTGATTATTACTTCTAAAGAAGATACCGAATATGTTCACTTAAAAGATATGAGAGCTTCTTGTTTTGAACCTGTAAATGTACTTTCAGAATATCAACACAAAGATCGATTGGGTTATTATATGAGTACAAAAGATGCTGCAACACATTTCTTTTTTGACCGAATCAACAAAGGAACTTATGTTTTAGAATATGATATTAGAGTAAACAACAGCGGGGAATTCTCAAACGGAATCACAACAATTGAAAGTATGTATGCACCGGAATTTTCAAGTCATACTAAAGGGATTCGAGTAAAGGTTCAATAACAACTTTATATAAAATTCCCATAAAGAAATTCCAAATTCCAAAATATACCTTTAGATTTTCTGCCATAAAAAAACCCGATAGATTAAAAATCTATCAGGTTTACTTTTATAAATAAATTGAGATTATTTTACAATCGTCATTTCATCAATAATGTTTTTTGCTCCTGCGTATTTGTCAATAATCCAAAGTACATAACGAATATCTACGTTGATTGTTCTTTGTAATTTAGGATCAAAAATAACATCTCCGGCCATAGCTTCGATGTTTCCATCAAAAGCAATTCCGATTAATTCTCCCTTTCCGTTAAGAACCGGAGAACCTGAATTTCCACCTGTAATGTCATTATCTGTCAAGAAGTTTACTGGCATGTATCCTGCTTTATCTGCATATTGACCATAATCTTTTGCTTTGTTTAATTCTAACAAACGCGCTGGTAAATCAAATTCCTGATCTCCGGCTTTATACTTTTTAACCATACTTTCCATGGTTGTATAATTGTTGATTGTAGCATCGTTACGTGGGTCTGTTGGCAATGCACGAACTTTTCCGTAAGTCAGTCTCAAAGTAGAGTTTGCGTCAGGATATTTTATTGCATTTAATTTAGATTCTCTCAAACCTTCAACTAATTTGCGGTACGCCACTGCAAAACCATCATCAGCTTTTGCCTGATCATCTGTTTTAGCACGGTATTTTGTCATCAAATCATTAGAAATAATATACAAAGGATCATGTACAATTGCTAATGGTTTTGGATTAGCCATAAATGCCAATACTTTTTCTTTAGAAGTAAAATAACTTATTTCAGTTGCTTTTGCTACATCTGAAGTGAAGTCACCATTATTTGCTGTTTTCATTTTAGCAATTTGTGGAGCCAAACCATATTCTGCAGCTTTAGCAGCGTATAAATTCAATTGCGCAGTTAACACGTCTTTTTCCAACGGCGCATAAAATTCACCATAAATGTTATCGATCATAGCGTTGATCTTAGGTAACATTTCTGCTTTTTTAGCATCGTTTTCATTGTAGTAAGCAATTAATGCATTTCCTAAATTTGCTGGTCCGGTTGCATAACTTGACGTACGTAAAACCTGAGATAAATAATTATCGTGACGCGCTTTTAAATTCGTTTCCTTGTAATAATCGTTAATCGTCGGAATTACATTTTCGTACTTTTCTTTGTTAGCTGGTTTAGCTGCCCATTCGTAGAATTTATCTTCCTGTTCAGATTTAGCAGCTGCAGTTCCGGCTTTCGTCAAAGCATCAATCATTCCCTGACGGTTTTTCCAGTAATTGGCTGTAGAAGCATATTTAGATGCATATTGCAAACGAACTGTTGCATCTTTGTCCATATACTTTTTCATTTGGTCCATTCCGGTTTTTGCACCTTCAACCCACGCAGGATAAGCAAATTTTACGTTTTGCTCGATTCCGCCCGCTGGCATCCAACGGTTGGTTCTTCCTGGATAACCCAAAATCATTGCGAAATCATTTTCTTTAACTCCTTTGATGCTTACAGGCAAATAGTGTTTTGGCTGTAAAGGCACATTCTCTTTTGAGTATGTTGCAGGGTTTCCAGCTTTATCAGCATATACTCTAAACATTGAGAAATCTCCCGTTTGACGAGGCCATTCCCAGTTATCAGTATCTCCGCCAAATTTACCGACACTTTCCGGTGGTGTTCCAACTAAACGAACGTCTGTGTAATCCTGATATACGAAATAGTAATATTCATTTCCCTGAAAGAAAGGACGAACAGAAACCGTATATTTTCCACCTTCGTTATTTTCCTTTTCAATCAAAGCAATTTCCTGCTGAATGATTTTGTTTCTTTCTGTTTCTGTCATTGCATCATTTACTTTTGACAAAATTCTTTTAGAAACATCGTCCATACGAACGAAAAAACGAACATATAAAGATTTTGGTTTCATTTCGGCACTTCTTTCTTTTGCCCAAAAACCATCTTTCAGGTAATTTTGTTCTGCAGTAGAAAGTTCAGCAATTGCGTTATAACCACAATGGTGATTGGTTAAAACTAATCCGTCTTTCGAAACGATTTCGGCAGTACATCCTCCATTGAACTGTACAATTGCATCTTTTAAACTATGATGATTGATACTGTAAATTTCTTCGGCTGTTAATTGCAAGCCCATTTTTTCCATATCTCTATGGTTCAATCTTTCGATAAACATCAAAAACCACATTCCTTCGTCAGCTCTTGCAGGAAAAGCCATTAAGCACATGGTAAAGAATAAAACTATTTTTTTCATATTATTTTGTTTAAGTCATGCGAATATAACGCATTTTCGCAATTATTATATCTTATAAACTCTTAAAATAAAATATACTGTTTCTTTTTTATTGTTTTTTTACGAATTTAACATTCGCACTAATAAAAAAGGCGTCCGCTGCAGCGGACGCCTTTTAAAAATATTTTTAAGCATTTTAATCGTTAAGCATTTTCCAAAGTTTGTCTTTCAATTCTGTCAAACCCTGTTGCGCAACCGATGAAATAAACATATACGGAACATCTTTGAAAGCGACATCAAGTTCAACTTTCAATTCTGCCTTCAATTCGTCATCCAACATATCGCATTTTGAGATCACCAAAAGACGCTCTTTATCTAACATTTCAGGATTGTATTTAGTCAATTCATTAACCAAAATATCATATTCTCCTTTAATATCCGGAGTATCAACAGGAACTAAAAACAACAAAGTTGAGTTACGCTCAATATGACGTAAGAAATAATGTCCTAGCCCTTTTCCTTCAGCGGCACCTTCAATAATTCCGGGAATGTCAGCAATTACAAACGATTGATAATCTCTGTAAGCAACGATTCCTAAGTTTGGTTTTAAAGTTGTAAAAGGATAATCGGCAATTTTTGGTTTTGCAGACGTCAATACAGACAACAAAGTTGATTTCCCGGCATTTGGAAAACCTACCAATCCAACGTCAGCCAAAACTTTAAGTTCCAGAATCACATCCATTTCTACACCTGGTAAACCTGGCTGTGCATAACGTGGTGTTTGATTGGTTGAGCTTCTAAAGTGCCAGTTTCCTAATCCACCTTTTCCTCCTTTTGAAAGAATTTGTTTTTCACCATCTTCAGTAATTTCGAATAAGGTTTCTCCGGTTTCTTTATCTTTTACGACAGTTCCTAAAGGTACTTCGATAAATTTATCATCTCCATCAGCACCGGTACTACGGTCTCCTCCTCCATCTCCACCATGTCCGGCTTTAATGTGACGCGCAAATTTTAAGTGAAATAATGTCCACAAACCTTTATTTCCCACCAAATATACGTGTCCACCACGACCACCATCACCACCGTCCGGGCCTCCTTTTTCAATAAATTTCTCTCTATGTAAATGCGTAGATCCTTTTCCTCCTTTTCCGGATGAAACATATATCTTAACGTAATCTACAAAATTTCCTTCTGTCATTGTTTTTAGTATTCAGTCGCAGTCGCATTTTTCAGTGCAAACCGCGACTGAAAACTGTGACTGGAAACTATTTTATTTTTAGTATTCTAGTCCAGTCGCAGTTTACAGTGCAAACTGCGACTGAAAACTGTGACTGAAAACTATTTTATTTACTCTTTTAGTGCTTTTACCAACACTTTGTCAATCTTTACACCGTCCATGTCCAGCACTTCAAGCACAAATTTTTGCCAATATAATTTTTCGCCTTCTTTTGGAATATGCGAAAGCTCGGTCATAATCATTCCGCTTACGGTGTTTACTTCGTAATCGTTTGTCAATTCGTCTAACTCAAAATAAGTTAAGAAATCGTGCAATGAATAATGTCCGTCAACTAACCATGAACCATCTTCTCTTTCGATTAACTGGAATTCATCTTTATAAAAATCAGATGCATCTCCAACTAAAGCTTCCAGAATGTCATTCAAAGTAATAATCCCCTGAAAAACGCCATATTCATCAGAAACCAAAGCATAATGAACTCCTGTTCTCTTGAAATTTTCCAAAGCTTTGTAAGCCGTCGTCTGTTCCATTAAATAAGGAGGATCTGTCATAATTGCTGACAAATCAAAATGCTCGCTTTCGATGTTTGCGAATATATTTTTAAGCGTTACGATTCCGACAATATCATCATAGTTGTCATTATAAACCGGATAAACGGTATGTAAATCTTCTAAAACCAATGTTTTGATTTTGTCTTTATCTGCGTTTAACGGCAACATATCTACCGATTTACGGTGTGTCATTAACGAATTTACTTTTCGGTCGCCAATATGAAAAACACGCTCCACGATATCTTGCTCAATTTCCTGAACTTCTCCGCCTTCGGTTCCTTCTTTTATAATGGCTTTAATTTCTTCTTCGGTTACTTTTCCGTCAGCTGAAGGTTTTATCTGTAAAACATTCAGTAAAAAATCAGTTGATGATGTTAACAACCAAATAAATGGAGCTGTCACAATCGAAACTATTTTCATCGGCAGGGCTACCGCCTTTGCAATTGCTTCAGGATAATTTAAACCGATTCGTTTTGGCAATAATTCTCCTAAGACTAAAGAAAAAAACGTTAAAACTACTACCACAATTCCCACGGCAACTGAATGTGCATAGGGTTTTAAAATAGTAAACCCCGCAACAAAAGTCTCAACATCCATTGTTATTTTATCTCCACTATAAATACCTGTCAAAATTCCGATTAAGGTAATTCCGATTTGTACTGTGGATAAAAACTTGTTTGGAGAATTGGCTAAATCCAATGCAATTTTTGCGCTTTTATTTCCTTTTTTTGCAGCAGTTTCCAATCTGTTTTTTCTAGCCGAAATCAATGCGATCTCTGACATCGAGAAAACTCCGTTTAATAGTATTAGAAAAAATATTATTAGTATTTCCATTTTTAAGTTTAAAGTTAAAAGTCAAAAGTTAAATGTTTTTCAGAACTTATTTCAAATTTCCTTCTAACATTTAACTTTTAACTTCAAACAAGTTTTATTACAAATTATCTATAACTGACGTTAATCGTTCTGTAATTTCTTCGATAGTTCCGATACCATTTACGGCGTGAAACTTATTTTGTGCTTTATAATATCCAATCAATGGAGCTGTTTTTTCGTTGTATTCCTGATATCTTACACGAATTTTTTCTTCGTCCTGATCATCCACTCTTCCGCTTGTTTTTCCTCTTTCAAGCAAACGAGCTACCAAAATCTCATCATCAGCTTCTAATGCGATAGTTGCTGTAACACTTGATCCGATTGTTGGTAAAAATTTATCTAAAGCCTCAGCCTGATCTAAAGTTCTTGGATAACCGTCGAACAAAAATCCGTTTGAATCTAAATGTTTGTTCACCTCATCAATTAACATTGCAGTTGTAACTTCGCAAGGAACCAATTCGCCATTGTCCATAAAAACTCTTGCTCTTTTACCTAAATCTGTATCATTTTTTAAATTAAAACGAAAAATATCCCCTGTTGAAAGATGTGTTAATTTGTATTTCTCTTTTAAAAATTCTGCCTGAGTTCCTTTTCCTGCTCCTGGCTTTCCAAATAAAACGATGTTAATCATAATGTGAGTGTTACTTGACTTCTTGATTTTATCTAAGAAGTTTAAAATGAATATATAGTTGTGTTTTGTTTAATGTTATTCGGCTAACTTATATACTTCGGTTAAATTTCTTCCTAAACCATCGTAGTCTAAACCGTAACCAACGATAAATTTATTTGGAATCCTGATTCCTATGTAATCAATTTTAATATCTTTTTTATACGCTTCAGGTTTAAAAAACAAAGTCGCAATTTTAAAATGCTTTACATTTTGTTGTTTAAACAAATGTTTTAATTCCTCGATTGTATTTCCGGTGTCAATAATATCTTCAATTATGACCACGCTTCTGCCTGAAAGATCCTGATTAATTCCGATTAATTCTTTAACAACATTAGTCGTTTCTGTACCTTCGTAAGATGCCATTTTGATAAATGAAACCTCGCACGGTTTTTTGTATTTTTTCAGAAAATCGCTTACAACCATAAACGCACCATTCAAAACGCCAATAAAAATTGGGGTATCATCTCCAAAATCATCTTCTACTTGTGCAACTATTTTGGTTAAAGCAAAATCAATTTCCTTAGCCGAAATAAACGGAACAAATTGTTTATCGTGAAGTTGTATCATTATTTTTGATTTTAAAATAATGCGCAAAGATACAGAATTACAACCAAATTGTTCGTATCAAATTATATGGATACGATGACTTTTTTAAGAATGTTAAATATCACTTAATATTTACAAATCTTTTGTTAAGGTCATTTTTAATTTTATTAAATTGTTGTCTATTAAAATTTTAACTCAAAAACATAATGAAAACTACAATAAAATTATTATCCCTGTCGTTATTAACCGTAATGACGGCCTGTCAAGGACAAGTAAAAAAAGAAGAAAAAGAAGCCCTGGCAAAACAACCGCCAACTGTTGTAAAAACTGCAATTGGAGACCTGACCTTGCCTCCGCCTTTTGCAACGGAATCTACATCTAAAAATAGCAAAGTAATAGGATGGCCAGAAGGCAAAACGCCAACAGCGCCAGAAGGTTTCACCGTTACGAAATTTGCAGATGGCTTCGAAAACCCGCGTTGGACTTACATCGCACCAAACAATGACATTTTTGTTGTGGAAAGCGGAACAAGAACAAGTAAAAATCAAATTACCGTGCTTCGAGATAAAGACAAAGATGGAAAATTTGAAACCCGTGAAGTTTTTATAAAAGACTTAAACAAGCCTTTTGGAATGCTGGTTTTAAAAGACTTTTTCTATATCGCCAACACTGATGGTTTATACAGATATCCGTATAAAAATAATCCGCTGAAATTAGATACTAAAGGTGTAAAGATTCTTGAACTTCCTGCCGGAGGATACAACAATCACTGGACAAGAAATATAATTTCAAACACAGACGGATCTAAAATTTATGTTTCCGTTGGTTCCGGAAGTAATGTTGCCGAGCACGGAATTGACAAAGAAGTTCGCCGTGCCGATATTCTGGAAATTAATCCTGATGGAACTGGTGAAAAAATATATGCATCCGGACTTAGAAATCCGGTTGGGATGGATTGGAATCCGGTAAATAAAGAACTTTGGACCGCTGTTAACGAGCGTGATGAATTGGGAGATGACTTAGTTCCTGATTACATTACAAGTGTCAAAAGAGATGGTTTTTATGGTTGGCCGTATTCTTATTTCGGAAATATTTTAGATCCGAGAATGAAAGGCGAACGCAAAGATCTGGCAGCAAAAGCAATTGTTCCCGATGTTCCGGTTGGCGCGCATACGGCTTCGTTGGGATTGGCATTTTATACTAAAGATAAATTTCCGGCAAAATATAAAAATGGCGCTTTCGTTGGCCAGCATGGTTCGTGGAATCGTGCCAATATTTCTGGTTATAAAGTAATTTTTGTTCCTTTTGCGAATGGAAAACCTTCCGGAAAACCTGAGGATTTTTTAACTGGTTTTATTTCTGATGCCGACAAAGCTCAGGTTTACGGACGTCCGGTAGCGGTTACCGTTATGAATGACGGATCGCTTTTGGTAAATGATGATAGCGGAAATACGATTTGGAAAGTAACTGCTAATAAATAAAATTCCATTTTTTTTAAAATTCCAAATTCCAAACTTTATGCTAATTTTTTAAACACATAGAATCATAGTATTCTGGAAACTAAAAAAGAGGTGTTTCACTTGTTTTAAAACACATAGCTATGTGTCTTGTAGCAAGTGAAACGGCTTTATACACAATCCAAAACTATGTTTCTATGTGTTTAAAATTAAGGCCTAAAACTAAACTGTCTTTTTATGCTTTTAAAAAAATATTGCTTTTTTCTTCTTGTTCTAATTGTTTCTCAAAACACTTTTGCACAAGAAGAAAAAAACAAATCTATTGATTCTGTGAAAACAGAAAAACTCGAAGAAGTTATTATCAGTTCCTTTCATATTAATGACAGTTTGCAGAATGCACCGGCTTCGATTGGAATTTTATCCAAAAAAGAACTGACGCAAAATAATACTACAGATGTTACGACTGTTGTCAATACGATTCCGGGAGTTTTTATGCAATCTTCCAATTTTACAACCACCCGAATTTCGATTCGCGGTATTGGTGCGCGAACACCTTATGGAACCAATAAAATAAGGGCTTTTTACGGCAGTATTCCGTTAACTTCTGGAAATAGCGAAACGGTTATTGATGATATTGATTTGGAAAACCTCAACCAGATTGAAATTATTAAGGGACCACTTTCGAGTATTTACGGTGCAGGTCTGGGCGGAGCGATTTTGATTTCGTCTCAACTTTCTAAAAGTAAAGGACAGACTGCAGGAATAAGTTCTACTTTTGGTTCTTTTGGATTATTGAAAAATACTTTGAATTATAGTTTAGATGAGAAAGATGCAAGCTTGAATTTAAGTTATCACAATCTGAAATCAGATGGCTGGCGCGAAAACAGTTCTTATAAACGAGAAGGAGTCACGATTGCCGGCGAATTATTCAGAAGACGAAACAGCAAACTGACTTATTTTACCAATTATACTTATCTAAAAGCTTTTATTCCGAGTTCGATTAGCAAGGAAGTTTACGATTCAAATCCGCAATTGGGTGCGCCAACTTGGGTGGCTTCAAAGGGATTTAAAGAATACAAATCGACTTTAGCAGGATTGGCTTATGATTTTAAGATTACTGACAATCTGAATAATTCAACATCTGTTTTTATCAATTATAAAGACAGTAACGAACCACGACCTTTTGATATTTTGCGTCAATATACTTTTGCGACTGGAGCGAGAACGCAATTTTCAGGGAATTTCGAAATTGGAAAACTGAAGAATCAATTCATTTTCGGAATGGAATATTTTACCGATAATTACAATGGAAATACTTTTGAAAATTTATACAAACAAAACAACGGACAAGGCAGTTTACAAGGAAATCAATTGACAGAAAGCGATCAAAAAAGGCATTTTTATAATCTATTTTCGCAAATCAGATCGTTGCTTTCTGAAAAATTCGAACTTCAATTTGGTTTAAATTATAATGAAACGCATTTTGAACTAACGAACTTTCTTCCTCAAAAAACGGCGACTGAAAAATACAGCTATGATGGCATTTTTTCGCCTCAACTTTCTTTATTATTCAAACCAAATCAACAACAAACGATCTATTTTTCAGCAAGCCGCGGATTTTCATTACCAGCAACCGAAGAAACTTTAACCAGCAATGGAACTATCAATCCGGATATTAAACCTGAAAATGGTTATAATTTTGAATTGGGCGGAAAATTCTATTTCTTCAACAAAAATCTTTATACAGAAATTGCCTTGTACCGAATGGAAATTAAAGATTTATTGGTGGCCAAAAGAATCGGCGATGATCAATACGAAGGTGTGAATGCCGGAAAAACATTGCATGAAGGAATTGAAATTACGCTGAAACACAATTGGCAAATTAATCGATTTTTTAATCTGAATTCTTATATCGGAATTTCCATCGGTAAATATGAATTTAAAGAATTCGTTGATAGCGGAAATGATTATTCGGGAAATAAATTAACCGGAGTTCCGGCGAATAAATTCAATGCCGGATTAATTTTAAATACCCGTTTTGGAATTTATTTGAATGCCGATTATCAATTTGTGGATGAAATTTCGATGAACGATGCTAACTCGGCCTTCTCTGATTCTTATAATATTGTAAACTTAAAAACCGGTTATCGTTTTGAAATTCTTCATAATCTCAATACCAATTTAGCTTTTGGAATTAATAATGTGACGAATGAAAAATATGCTTCTTTAATTCTACCAAATGCGCTTCCGGCTGGCACTTCATCTCCAAGATATTATTATCCAGGTCTTCCTGTAAACTACTACGGAAATATCTCATTAAATTACTTATTTTAGTCGCAGAATTAAATCGATTAAGATGATATCTGAACTACAAAAGAAACTTGAATACGTTAATGCTTATAGAGAAAACCGTCTGAAAGTGGCGCAGGACATTTTAGAAAATCCCAGCTTATTTGACGAATTAGTTTCGATTTGCCTTTCTCCATCGGACAAAAACAACCATAAAGCCTGTTGGATTTTAGAATTTGTGTCTTACGAAGAATTGATTTGGCTTCAGCCTCATCTTGATTTTTTCTTCTCCAATTTAAAGAATTTAAAAGATGAAAGTTCGATTCGGCCCATTGCAAAAGTGACGCAGCTTTTAGTAAAATCACATTATAAAAAAGATGAAAACTGCATAATTCTATCCGAAGAAAATCTTCAGGATTGCATCGAAGCCTCTTTTGACTGGCTGATAAACGATGTGAAAGTAGCTACAAAAGCCTATTCGATAAGAACTTTATATGTTTTAGGAAACCATTACGACTGGATTCATCCTGAACTAAAAATTATTCTAGATAAAGATTATGGCGATCATTCTGCTGCGTATAAAGCGGTTGCACGCGAAGTTTTGAAGAAAATAAAATAGTTTTTAGTTTGCCACGAATTTTCTCAAATTAAATTTTTAAAATACTTAGATATATTAGTCTATTTAACAACAAAAGAATTAATGGAAATTCGTGTAATTCGTGGCAAACGAAAATCAAATATTTTATACAAAATTTTCTAAAATAATTATTTTACGTACATTTGTAAAAACTTTACGTACATGAATACTAAACTCACTTTATCGTTAGAAAAAGAAGTCATCGAGCAAGCGAAATTGTATGCAAAAAAAACAGGCAGAAGCTTATCTGAGCTGGTAGAAAGCTATTTTAAAAATTTGACTGAGAAAACAGAAACTTACGATGACATTCATCCAAAAGTAAAAAAGCTGATTGGAAGAATTACGCTTCCGCCAGATTTTGACCAAGAAAAAGTAAAAGAAGAACATTACAGAGAAAAGTATGGATTTTAAACATATCTTTCTAGACACCAATATATTAGTCGATATTGTTGCGAATAGATTTCCGTTTTCAAAAAATGCAATTTCAATTTTCGATTACTGTCAACGCCATAAAATCAAAATGTATTCGTCGTCACATTCAATTGCTACAATGCATTATATTGCAAAAAAAGTGGTTGATGAGAAAGAATTACGATCTATTATTGAGGATTTATTAGATACTATTTCAATAATTGCCGTAACAGAATCTATTTTAAAGAAAAGTTTAAAATCCAATCATAAAGATTTTGAAGATGCGATTCAAATTACATCGGCTCAATCAATAAATTCAATGGACTGCATTATTACTAGAGATATAAAAGATTTTAAATTCTCAGAAATAAATGTATTCACACCAGATGAATTCTTAAATACACTATAAAGACAATGAATTATTTTTCTTCTGATTTTAAATTAGGAATATTGGGCGGTGGACAATTAGGCAAAATGCTTTTGTTTGACACCCGAAAATTTGACATACAAACTTACGTTTTAGATCCGAGCGATGAAGCTCCGAGCAAAATTGCCTGCAACAAATTCTTTCAGGGCGATTTAATGGATTATGACACGGTTTATAATTTTGGAAAACAAGTTGATGTTTTGACTTTCGAAATTGAATTGGTTAATCTTGAAGCTTTAACACAATTAGAAAACGAAGGCGTAAAAGTGTATCCTTCTCCAAAAACCTTAAAAGGAATTCAGAATAAAGGAATTCAAAAACAATTTTACGCAGACAGCAATATTCCAACAGCATCATTTTTACGATTTGATTCGCCAGAACATTTACAAAAATCAGTCGGAAATAATGAAATAACAATTCCATTTGTATGGAAATGTACGGAGTTTGGATATGACGGAAATGGCGTAAAAGTAATTCGTCAGATTTCTGATATGGATGATTTACCAAATGTGGAATGTATTGCAGAAACGATGGTTCCGTTCAAAAATGAATTGGCCGTTATCGTTTGCAGAAATCCATCAGGAGAAATAAAAACATATCCGGTTGTTGAAATGGAATTCCATCCAGAAGCTAATCAGGTAGAATATGTAATTTGCCCGGCAAGAATCGACGAAAAAGTAGCTGAAAAAGCCAGAGCAATTGCTTTGAATGTTTCAGAGAAATTCAATCACGTTGGACTTTTGGCAGTTGAAATGTTCCAAACCAACGACGATGAAATCTTAGTAAACGAGGTTGCTCCTCGCCCACACAATTCAGGACATTATTCTATTGAAGCCAGTTATACGTCACAATTCGAAAATCATTTACGTGCTATTTTAGATCTTCCATTAGGAAACACAGACAGCAAAGTTGCCGGAGTTATGGTAAACTTAGTTGGTGCGGAAGGTTTTTCAGGAGATGTAGTGTACGAAAATATCGAAACCATTTTAGGATGGAACGGCGTTACACCACATATTTACGGTAAAAAGCAAACAAGACCTTTCAGAAAAATGGGTCACGTTACTATTGTAAATGAAGATATGCAGGAAGCGAGAAGAATTGCGGAAGAGGTTAAGAATACTATTAGAGTAATTAGTGCTTAGTTATTAGTCCTTAGTTCTCACAACTAAAATAAATAATAGTTTTCAGTCACAGCAAAACCTGAAACCTGACACGAGGCTTTAGCCGAATTGGCGAAGCAAACAAAATAAACAAAAAACAAATGAGCAAAGTAGCCATCATAATGGGAAGTATCTCTGACATGCCAGTCATGCAGGATGCCATCGACATCTTAAAACAATTTAATGTTGAAGTTGAAGTAGATATCGTTTCGGCACACAGAACGCCGGAAAAATTATTCGATTTCAGTAAAAATGCACATACTCGCGGTATTTCGGTAATTATTGCCGGAGCTGGTGGCGCTGCGCATTTACCAGGAATGGTTGCTTCAATGTCACCGCTTCCTGTAATTGGGGTTCCGGTAAAATCAAGCAATTCAATTGATGGCTGGGATTCGGTTTTATCGATCCTTCAAATGCCAGGCGGAGTTCCAGTTGCAACAGTTGCTTTGAACGGAGCAAAAAATGCTGGAATTTTAGCTGCTCAAATTATTGGAAGCCATGATAAAAAAGTACTTGACACTATTATCTCCTATAAAGAAGAATTGAAGGCTGCGGTTAATAAAGCGGCTGAAGGATTGAAATAGTTTTCAGTTTTCAGTCACAGTTTTCAGTGTAAACTGTGACTGAAAACCGTGACTGAAAACTAAAATTAAGCCTCATCTTCAACCTCTTCCAAAATAGATTCAAATTCAGATGCTGTTACATCATCCTTATTTATCCAATTCTCTGAAGTAACCAAGTTATAATTTACATCATCTTCTGTTGTCAATTCCCAAATAATACTTTCTGCTTCAGGAAACGGAATATTTTGAGACATTTGATCTTCAAATAATCTTTTAATAAGATTTCTGTCAGACAAACCTTTATTCAATAATTTCAATATATTTTCGGCTGTCAGTTTTTGTACTTCACCATTAGTTGGTGTCATAGAAAAATGAACAACAGACGCTTTTGCATTTGGAAATTTCCCATTGTAAGCTTTAAAAAGCAATTGATTGACATGAAATAATCTGCCTTGCATGTGTATTTCCGGATATTCCTCACAAACTTTGTCTATCAGCATATTGTTTGATATCTGCTCAATTTGTCCTGCACTTAATTCATCTCCCAATTTATATTCTAATACAATCTGTGCGGCTTCGTTAGGCTCGTAATCCGAAATGGCCATCTCTAGTAATTCCGGCAAACTGCTTTTCTCTGCTGTAGCCCCATCCGGATAATTGAATTTTTGCAATAACACAACCAAATCTTCATCTGACCAATATCCTTCAACTTCATTAACTGTGTCAATATTCTTTATTACAATTTGATAATTCATAGTGTTTTATTTAATTATGATTAGTGACTTATAATTCTAATCGTATTTTTTCAATTTACGCTTTTAATATTTCCTACAGCAATAAATAACATATCTATAACACAATTTAAGAGGATTTTATGCCAAGAATCAATTCCATATAGCCGATTAAACTTTTATAAATTGTTATCTTTGAAATTCAAAAATTAGACTTCAATTAATAAAAAATAATATATCATAATGAGCATTTTACTTTCAAAATTTACTACCAAACATAATACAGCACCTTTTTCGCAAATTAAGATAGAAGATTACATTCCTGCTTTTAAAGAGGGAATTGCTCTGGCTAAAGCCGAAATCGATGCCATTGTAAATAATTCTGAAGCACCAACTTTTGAAAACACAGTTGTAGCAATGGATTTTTCCGGAGATATTTTAGATCGTTTGTCTAGTATTTTCTTTAATTTAAATTCGGCTGAAACGAGTGACGAAATGCAAAAAATTGCTCAGGAAGTTTCGCCTTTATTATCTGAATTCGGAAATGACATTACTTTAAACGCTGCTCTGTTTGCAAAAATAAAAGCCGTTTATGAGCAAAAAGGAAGTTTGAATTTAACTCCAGAACAGACAACACTTTTAGATAAAAAATATAAGAGTTTTTCCAGAAACGGTGCTAATTTACCCGAAGACAAAAAAGATCAGCTTAGAGAAATCGACAAAGAATTATCAAAATTGAGTCTTCAGTTTGGCGAAAATGTTTTAGCAGAAACCAATGCTTTCGAATTAAATTTGACTAACGAAAGTGATTTAGCAGGATTACCGGAAGGGACAATCGAAGCTGCAAGGTTATTGGCAAAAAGCCAGGAAAAAGAAGGATGGATTTTCACTTTAGATCATCCAAGTTATGTTCCGTTTTTGACCTATGCAGATAATCGCGAATTGCGTAAAAAAATGGCCATTGCTTTTGGTGCAAGATCATTTCAAAATAATGAATTTGACAATCAGGAAAATGTATTGAAAATTGCCAAATTACGTTTTGAAAGAGCCAATTTATTAGGTTATAAAACACACGCGCATTTTGTTTTGGAAGAAAGAATGGCTGAAAGTCCTGAGAAAGTTTTCTCCTTCTTAAATGATTTATTAGCTAAAGCAAAACCTGCTGCTCAAAAAGAATTTGCAGAATTAACTGCTTTCGCAAAAGAGTTAGACGGAATCGGACAATTAGAAAAATGGGACGGCGCTTACTATTCTGAAAAATTAAAACAACAGCTTTTTAATTTAGATGATGAAAAACTGAAGCCTTATTTTCAGTTAGAAAAAGTTTTAGACGGAGCCTTTACGGTTGCTAACAAACTATTTGGTTTAACCTTTACCGAAGTTTTTGACATCGATAAATACCACGAAGAAGTTACGACTTATGAAGTTAGAGATGCTGATAACAATTTAGTTTCGATTTTCTATGCCGATTTCTTCCCAAGAAAAGGAAAACGAAACGGTGCCTGGATGACTTCATTCAAATCGCAATCTATAAAAGATGGCGTAAACGAAAGACCACATATTTCGAACGTTTGCAACTTTACAAAACCAACAGAAACGAAACCTTCGTTATTGACTTTTAATGAAGTGACGACTTTATTCCATGAATTTGGTCACGGTTTACACGGCATGTTAGCGAATACAACATATCCAAGTTTATCAGGAACTTCTGTTTTTTGGGATTTCGTAGAATTACCAAGTCAAATTATGGAAAACTGGTGTTATGAGCCAGAAGCTTTGGCTTTGTTTGCAAACCACTACGAAACCGGAGAAATTATTCCAATTGAGTATGTTCAGAAAATTAAAGAAAGTGCGAGTTTTCAGGAAGGATTGGCGACTTTGCGTCAATTGAGTTTTGGACTTTTAGATATGGCTTGGCACGGGCAAGATCCAACAAACATTACTGATTTAAAAACTTTCGAAACCGAGCAATTTGCCAATACCCAATTGTATCCGGACGTAAAAGAAAATGCGATGAGTACTGCTTTTTCACATATTTTTCAAGGTGGATATTCTTCTGGATATTACAGCTACAAATGGGCGGAAGTTCTGGATGCAGATGCTTTTGAATATTTCCAGGAAAGCGGCATTTTCAATAAAGAAGTAGCTACAAAATTCAAAGACAATGTACTTTCAAAAGGAGGAACAGAACATCCGATGATTTTGTACAAACGTTTTAGAGGCCAGGAACCTAAACCGGAAGCTTTGTTAAAAAGAGCGGGACTACTTTAGGTTTATTATATATTTGAAACCGAGGTAGAAATACTTCGGTTTTTTTTTAAATAAATTGTTTTTTTGTGAAGATAAACTCAACAAAAAACATAGCTCATAGTATTAAAAAAGTTCCCATATATTAAGAAACTAATATCGTTCTCAGATCCGTAACGCTCGGATATTGTGTAGCCCAAGCTTGTTCATTTGAATTCCACCCAGTATTAATATCATAAGAGATCGTTAGGGAATTATCTTGACCCGCATTTAAATCGACCAATATTCCTGGATTCTCAGAATAAAAAATGACAGTGTTATTTTGAATATCCTGACTACTAAACATTAAAAATGCTTTATTGACAGGGGCAACTCTAATATTATGATTCCCATAAGTATTAAAAACACAATTGCCATAATATTGTTCATCGGTATTATTGTAGACGCAGATTCCCGTAGCATACGCAGTATTTGAATCATTTTGAATTAATATATTTTCTAAAGTATTTTTAGCATCAATTGAAACGCTGCCATAATTCTCAATTAACATTCGTTGTTGCAACGCTACCTCATAAGTCGAGCTCGTAACACTTTTAGACTTCGCTGTAGATTTAGATATTAAAGCCTCTAATCGAGCAATATATATAATTTTATTGTCTGCAATTACACTGGTAGATAAATAGGAACATAAATTAAATTCCCATTCTATCAAAACAGATTTCAAAAACTCTTTAGTAACATTCCAGCATAAAGGCGTAAATGACGAAGCGTTTACAGACTCACACGCAAGAAAACAACATAAGGTGTATTTTTCCCTATTTAAAAGTTCTACAGTTTCCTGAGAAAAATTTATTGTTAATGAATTCTTCATTTTCAGTTATTTAAATTAATTTATAAATAAAGAATTACTCTTCATCCGACAAGATGAAGAGTAATTCAACCCCCAATACAATAACTAGACTGCAGCGTATTTCTCGCTAATTGCTCTTTCTTCTGAACTTACGTTTTCAATTAACAACTTTTTTAAGTCAGTAAAAGCATTAAAGTTTTTCAACCATGTAGCTCCGCCAGCACTCCAACCGTCGTTTACATTATAAGTAGTTTCTCGTGAACTAACACCTGTAAGGTTAATAAATGCACCAGCAGACATTGCTTTAGTGATTACAGTTGCAGTTAAGATTTGTTCTGTAGAAAAAATCAAAGCAATTTTTGTAATAGGTGTAATAACTCTCGATGAGCCGGCTCCTAAAATTGGAAATGCACATAAAATATTTGAACTTCCGTTTACTACCTGATTAATTCCAACTGTAAATCTTTGACCGTCATTGTTAAGAAAAGAAACAGCTCCTTCAACACCGTCTGTACTAGAATCTAAATTACCTGAACCTTTTTCTATAGTTACTAATTGTCCTAAATCAGTATCAATAGTATTACTGGCTTCGATTTGAATCTTTGGTGCTATTGTAGTTGTAGAATTGTAAGCCTGAAAATCTTCTTCCCAGGTAATTTTTGTTTTTCCCAATAATTTTTCAGCTGGTAAATTAAACCAAACTGTAGGAGAACCATCGCCAGATGCAGCTACTGATTTGAATCCATATAAAGAATACCCTTCACTTTTTAAAATTTTTACATCGTCCGGGCTAATGTTGATTGTTGTACTAAAAGTTGCCATAATATATGTTTTTGATTTGTTTATCCTTACTCATAAGGCTTTTCAGGTTACACCTTGCATTATTTCCTGAATGCAAACAGTTTGTTTTTTATTACTATGAAACCAACTTTTATTTATCTGGTAAATGTTGCGTTAGTTCCAGCTTTTGCAGTACAAGTACGAGGTATCATATTTGTACCATCATCCAGACCTACCATATATTCTGTCCCTATTGCAATTCGTGCTGCCGGGTCAAGATTCGTTACACGCAGATCATTGGCTCCTACTGGATCATTACTTCTCGCAGTGGCTAATGGAGAAGTACCTAATTCATTTCTAATTAATATATCATTCATCATTAAGTTTTTTAAATTAAACATAGTGTTTATTATGAGGTCTCCTTAATTTCTTATAAAATACCCCAAAATAATTGTGGTTTATATTCCTCTTAAAATTATATTAGTAATCAAACAGACAATCCCTATCAAACAAGCTGTACTTTCGTTTATGTTTGAGATAAAAATCTCATTTACATCGTTGAACAGAATTATATTTTTAATACTAAATGGTTTTCTCATTTTCCGATCTGCAGAATCAGTTAATGAGTTTTTAGATTCTAATTGTACAATTATCAATTCTATTAACTTTTGAATTTTCCTACTCAAGAAACTTTTCAGAAAAACCTTAAATAATAGATTTTGACTTTATTTCTATTTCAAAACTATATCAAATAAAAAAGCTTATTTATTAAAATGTCACAGAATGGAAATTATTAGGTATGAATAAGATAAACAATGACATAAAGCAATTTTCCATTTTAAAAACACCTCATTTAGCCAAATTGAAAATAATTATTAAGAAACAACACAATAAACTTTCATTTATTTTTGAAAGTTTAAAAACTTTTGCTTACATTTGACCTATGGAATTCAAAGAAGCAAAAAATAAGTTCGTGCAAACCTGGGGAGCGTTAGGTTCTCAATGGGGAATTAATAAAACCATGGCGCAAATCCATGCTTTATTAATGGTCTCGAACGAAGCTGTTTCGATGGAAGACATTATGGATGAATTGCAGATTTCGCGCGGAAATGCCAGCATGAATCTTAGAGCTTTAATGGATTGGGGAATTGTCTATAAAGAATACAAAGCCGGAGAAAGAAGAGAATTTTTTACTGCCGAAAAAGATCTAGACGAATTAGCATCCAAAATTGCCAGAGAAAGAAGTAAAAGAGAAATTAAACCTGCTCTCAAAATCTTAAAAGAAGTTTCAACTATTGAAGCAAAGGATTCTGCAGAAGAAAAACACTTTGTAGATCAGACTTCTAAATTGTATGACTTCGTTTTAAAAGCCGATAATATGTTAGATAAAATGACAGAATTCAATGAAAACTGGTTAGGTCGTTTGGTTCTAAAAATCATGAAGTAAAAAAATTTAAACAAAACTTTCATTTTTTTCTGAAAGTTTAAAATAAACAATAACTATGATAACTTTTACCAACCTACACAAAATCAACAAAATATTTTATTTTACAGCTCTTGGACTTTATCTTTTTGTATACTTTGGAATGTTATTCCAAATAGTCTTGGGGATTGTCCAAATAACAATAGCAATTATTTTACTTGCAAAAATGAAGGAACTCAGCAAAGAGAAAAAGAGAAAAATTAAACTTTACTGGCTTTTAGTTGTAATAACTTTTTTACTTATCCTGACCAATTCTGTGTACGGAAATGATTTAGGAAATTTCATTTGTCTCTTTCTCTTTCCGATGTTAATAGCAACATACTTCTACTTTTTGACAGCAAATATTACTTCTGATTCATTTCTGAAAGCAGAATGGAAAAACCTCGCACTTTTCAATTATGAAGTTGATGCTAAAATCTTAGAAAAACATCTTCCAAATGGCACTGAAATAGATTTATGGAACAACAAATGTTACGTGAGTTTAGTTGGTTTCATGTTCAAAAACACCAAGGTTTTAGGATTGAAAGTTCCGTTTCATATAAATTTTGAAGAAGTTAATTTGAGATTTTATGTCAAACGTTTTGAAAATGGAGAATGGAAACGAGGCGTTGTTTTCATTAAGGAAATTGTTCCTCAAAAAGCCATCACTTTTATTGCGAATAGTTTGTATCAGGAAAATTATGAAACTCAAAAAATGAGACATGAAATCATTGAAAACGAAAACACAAACACTTTTGTGTATCAGTGGAAAAACAAAGAACAATGGAATACAATTCAATTAGAGACTGAAAAGAATCCAACAGAAATTGAAATCGATTCTGAAGCTGAATTTATTACGGAACATTATTTTGGATATACTAAAATTGATAAAGAAAGCACTTTCGAATATGAAGTTCAGCACCCAAGATGGGAACAATTCAAAGTTCTCACTTATAAAGTTGATATTAATTTTCAGGAAAATTATGGTAATGACTTTGAGTTTTTAGAAACTACCATTCCTACTTCAGTTTTTCTTGCAAAAGGATCAGCAATTGAAGTAAAAAACAAACGCACACTAGCAATTGAAGATCTTTTTATACCACACGGTTTAAATTATGAATATTAACCCATAAAAATAATCGTCATGAATCTCAACATCATTGGATATTTCATCTATCTCAGTATTACGATTTTCATCATTCTGAAAGTTGGAAAAATATGCTACAAGAACGGAAACATTTATGTAGCAGAACTGATTCCAAATCATGCTGATATCTGCCAAAAAATAAATCAGGTTTTGCTTTTGGCTTATTATCTTCTCAACATTGGTTATTGTGCAATGACTTTAATTTCGTGGCAAAAGATCTCAACCTTGCCCAATCTGATAGAAACAATCGGGATAAAAACAGCCATCATCATTTTCATCATTTCAATATTACATTATCTCAACATCATTATTCTAACCAAGTACATTCATAAATTAATTAAATAACATCTTAAATCAAATATCATGGAAACTACAAAAATCTTAATCGGTTACGCCATTTATTTACCAATTGCTTTATTTCTTACCTATTATGTTTCTAAAACACTTTTCAAAAACGGAAAAATCTTTATGCTGGATATTTTCAAAGGAAGAGAAGACATAGCAGAAGCAACCAATAAACTTTTCGAAACCGGATTTTATCTTTTAAATATTGGCTTTGCTCTAATGATTCTGGAAATGCACTTATATGACAACAATTATCAGGAATTAATTGAAAGATTAAGTTACAAAATTGGCGGATTTTCTATCTATCTTGGTATCATGTTATTCTTCAACTTATACTTTTTCTTTAGAGGAAAAAGAAAAGCAAAAGAAGCTCAACAAGAAGAAAGATTGGTTTTTAAAGCATAATTTCATCCAAAACCCGACAGGTTTTAAAAAACCTGTCGGGTTTAACATTCAACTAAAAAAATGAAAAAACTCGTAATCGCAGCCGGAACAGGATTTTTAGGACAGGTTTTAGTCCATCATTTCAAAGATAAATTTGAAGAAATTGTAATTCTGACTAGAGGAAAATCTCAAACAATTGACGGAATAAAATATGTAAACTGGAATGCCCGAACATTTTCTGGTTGGGAAACCGAATTAGAGAACGCGACCGTTTTAATCAATCTTGCCGGAAAATCTGTTGATTGCAGATATACCAAAGAAAACAAAAAAGAGATCTTATTATCTCGAATTGAAAGCACAAAGATTTTAAATAAAGCCGTTTTAAATTGTCAAAATCCGCCGAAACAATGGCTGAATTCATCGACTTCAACCATTTATCGTTTTTCTTTAGACAAACAAATGGATGAAATGGATGGCGAAATTGGAAATGACTTTTCAATCAATGTCGCACTTTCCTGGGAAAAAGCATTCTTTAAAACCGAAACACCAAATACTTTAAAAACCGCTTTGCGAACTTCAATTGTTTTAGGAAAAGATGGCGGTGCTTTTATTCCGTTAAAGACTTTGGCTAAAATTGGTTTTGGAGGAAAACAAGGAAAAGGAAATCAATTTATAAGCTGGATTCACGAAGAAGATTTTGCAAATGCAATTGATTTCATCATTCAAAAAGAAATCGCAGGAATTATTAATATTGTTTCTCCGGAACCTGTTCGTAATGTTGATTTTATGACGAAACTTCGAAAAGCAGTTGGTTTTCCTTTCGGAATTCCGATGAACACTTTCTTATTAGAAATTGGATCTTTTTTCATTCGAACAGAAACTGAGTTAGTTTTGAAAAGTAGAAATGTAATTCCGAAACGGCTTTTGGAGAATGGGTTTCAATTTAAGTTTGGGAATATTGATGGTGCTTTTGAAAATTTATTGAGCAAATGAAGACTAAAGATATCAACTGGCAATATCTATTTAAACATTGGATTTTCACGTTATTGTTAGGTCCTGTAATTTCTCAAGTAATAATGTATTTTTACATTTTAGATCCACACCAGATTGTCGGACTCTTAGAAGTTTATCCTATTGCTTTTCTCTTCAGTCTAATCTTTTCTATACCAACCTACTTGTTTTGCAGTTTTATATATGCATTTTTAGCAAATAGAGACATAAATAATAATTTATCAAAAGCCATTTTAATTTTAATACCGATAATTGGGATTTTTACAACCGCTGCAATTATAAAAGGAACTGCATGGCTAGATATTGCTTTATCTTATTCAATATCATCTTTCATTACAGGATTAATATTTAAGCTGAATTTTAAATACGAAGAAGAATCATGACAACCATAAACCTGACAACAAAAATAAAAGCATCAAAACAAACCGTTTTCGACGCTTCACGAAATATCGACATTCATCAACAATCTGCAAGTAAATCAAATGAAAAAGCAATTGCAGGCACAAGTTCCGGATTAATCAATTTAAACGAAACCGTAACTTGGCGTGGCAAACATTTCGGATTTTATCTCACACATAAAAGTCGAATTACGGCAATGAGATTTTACGATTATTTCGTAGATGAAATGGAACGTGGTAAATTCAAAACCTTCAAACACGAACATTTTTTTGAAGAAGAAAACGGAATCACAATCATGAAAGACAAATTGCAATATGAAACGCCGTTTGGAATTTTCGGAGAATTATTTGACATTTTATTTCTGGAAAAACATTTGACGCAATTTCTTACAGAAAGAAACAAAACCTTAAAAGAAGTTTCTGAAAGTCTACTTCATTAATTATCATCATCCAAAGTAATAATCTCATCTTCGATACCGCCTTTTTTGAAGAAAAAGTCATGGATTAAAAAAACAGTAAAAGTGTTAACTACAAGATGCGCCATATAAGTATAAAAATTCATGGGCACAAAAAGACTGTAAAGCAAAGTCGTCAAAATAGACGTAAGTACCATCATGAAATTTTGATAATATCTAATTAGTGATTTATTTAAAAAATAAAATAGCAGGAGCAATAATCCAAATAAACGGTTAAGCAAACCAACAAAAAGAATAGAAAGTCCGCAAATCAAAACCGACATTCCGAGATAAGAACCTATAATAAATGGCCAGATAAATGCCAGGAAAAACATCCATCCGAAGAAAAACAAAATAAATTGCAGTTGTGTAAACTTCATTCCAAAAAAGGAAACATCTTTTTGCATATAATGGTATTTGCTTTCAAATATAGAATTAAAAATCTTAAAGAAAAACAATCATAAGCCACCAAAAAATCGGAACACTTTCTACCCAGAAAGAAGTATAATATTTAGAACGATTTGGGTTTGCAAATGCAATAAACAACATGAGCATAATAACCATAATAAGGTTTATGATAAGCTCATGAAAAGTAAAGCTTAATATACCCACAATCCAAAACGGAATCAATAATAAAAAACCTAAAACTTTGGTTTTCTTAACTCCAATTGTCTGTGGAACGGTTTTTAAATGAGGATCATCATTTGCCAGATCTAGAATTTCAAAAACCAAAATCAGCACAAAAACCAAGACAAAACGCTGAATACATTTGATGAAAAAATTTGTTGTAAAAGGAATTTCGGCATTTATTATGGGTAAAACTAATGTCGCCCCTACCCAACAAAGTGCGACAATATATATTTTTACACCGGCCCAGTTTCTGGCATTTTTTCGATTTGGAAAAAACGGAAGTGTATAAAGTGCCGTTACCGCAAAAATCCCAACAGAAACAATTTGAGTAATTCGTTGTAAATGGAAAAAATAATAGCCTACTAAAATCAAAGAAATGAAACTCAAAACGGCTATAATTTTTAACTGAATTCCGATTGGTTTTTTTTTAACGCGGACTAATGCGTCATATTTAACGAAATTATATCCCACAATTGTTCCAAAAAAAACGAATAACGCCATCGCTTCATCATACTGAATATGAAACACATGAAACGAAACCCTGACCAAAGCATAACATGATAAAGCCACATGAATACTGCTATTCAGATAAAAATCTAATATCTGTTTCAAAAATTTCATATCTCAAATCTAATCAATTATTAACAAATCAACTCTTTGGTTATAAATTTCATAAAAATTGAAGTTAAAAATACCCATTAAATTATTAATAATACTTAATTTTGCGCCACAAAAAAACAACACATTTACTATAAAATGTAATAAACCCTTGTAATTCTTGTTTAATCGAGAATTTATTTTGCTAATTACATTGACTAAAAAACTAGATAGCTACAAATGAGAACAGATGCTTTTGCTTTAAGACACATTGGCCCAAGAGAAACAGATCTTCAACACATGTTACAAACAGTTGGTGTTGAATCTATTGAACAACTTGTTTATGAAACACTTCCGGACGATATTCGTTTAAAAGCGCCTTTGAATTTAGATCCTGCAATGACAGAGTACGAATTCGCAAATCATATTCAGGAATTAGGAAAGAAAAATAAAGTATTCAAATCCTATATTGGGTTGGGTTATCATCCAACTATCGTTCCTGCTCCAATTCAAAGAAATATCTTCGAAAATCCAGGATGGTATACAGCTTACACACCTTATCAGGCAGAAATTGCTCAAGGTCGTCTTGAAGCTATTTTAAATTTCCAAACTACTGTTATCGAATTATCAGGAATGGAAATTGCAAATGCATCTTTATTAGATGAAGGTACTGCTGCAGCAGAAGCTATGGCTTTACTTTTTGACGTTCGTACACGTGATCAAAAGAAAAACAATACAAACAAATTCTTCGTTTCTGAAGAAATTTTACCTCAAACTTTATCAATCCTGCAAACACGTTCAACTCCGGTTGGAATTGAATTAGTTGTTGGAAATCACGAAACCTTTGATTTTTCAAATGAGTTCTTCGGAGCCATTTTACAATATCCGGGAAAATATGGTCAGGTAAACGATTATACTGCTTTTGTTGCTAAAGCAAAAGAAAATGAAATCAAAGTTGCTTTTGCTGCTGATATTTTATCACTAGCTACTTTAACTTCTCCTGGAGAAATGGGAGCAGCTGTAGTTGTTGGAACTACTCAGCGTTTTGGTGTGCCAATGGGTTACGGAGGTCCTCACGCTGCTTTTTTTGCCACTAAAGATGAATACAAAAGATCTATGCCAGGTCGTATTATCGGAGTTTCTATCGATGTAAACGGGAACCGTGCTTTACGTATGGCCTTAGGGACTCGTGAGCAGCACATTAAACGTGAAAAAGCAACTTCAAATATTTGTACAGCCCAGGTTTTATTAGCGGTTATGGCCGGAATGTATGCGGTTTACCACGGACCAAAAGGATTACAATACATTGCAGGAAAAGTTCATGCATCGGCAGTTACTACTGCTGAAGCTTTAAATAAAATAGGAGTTTACCAAACCAACACAGCTTACTTTGATACTATATTGGTAAAAGCAGATGCTCAAAAAGTAAAAGTTATAGCTGAGAAAAACGAAGTAAACTTCTTCTATGTTGATGCCGATACAATTTCTATTTCATTCAACGAAACAACTTCAATTGCCGATATCAATCAAATTATCGCCATTTTTGCTGAAGCCTTAGGAAAAGAAACTTTTACCGTTTCTGAATTAAGTACTGCAAGTCAATTACCTGCTTCATTAGAAAGAACGTCGCCTTTCTTAACGCATGATGTATTCAACAATCATCATTCAGAAAGTCAGATAATGCGTTATATCAAAAAATTAGAACGTAAAGATTTATCATTGAATCATTCAATGATTTCATTAGGTTCTTGTACGATGAAATTAAACGCAGCCTCAGAAATGTTGCCTTTATCAATGCCAAACTGGAACAGCATTCACCCGTTTGCACCAGTAGAGCAAGCTGAAGGTTATATTACAATGCTTAAAAAGTTAGAGGAGCAATTAAATGTAATTACCGGATTTGCCGGAACAACATTACAACCAAACTCAGGAGCTCAGGGAGAATATGCTGGTTTAATGGCTATCCGTGCTTACCATTTATCAAGAGGCGATAGCCACCGTAATGTATGTTTAATTCCTTCATCAGCTCACGGAACCAATCCTGCTTCTGCAGCGATGGCCGGAATGAAAATCATCGTTACTAAAACTACTCCTGAAGGAAATATTGATGTAGAAGATTTAAGAGAAAAAGCGATTGAACATAAAGATGATTTATCTTGTTTAATGGTAACGTACCCTTCTACTCACGGAGTTTTCGAATCTTCAATTATCGAAATCACAAAATTAATCCACGATAACGGCGGATTAGTATATATGGATGGTGCCAATATGAATGCTCAGGTAGGTTTAACCAACCCGGCTACAATTGGTGCTGACGTTTGTCACTTAAACTTACACAAAACATTCGCTATTCCTCACGGTGGTGGTGGACCTGGAGTTGGACCAATCTGTGTAAACGAAAAACTAGTTCCGTTTTTACCAACAAATCCAATCCTAAAAGTTGGCGGAGAACAAGCTATTACAGCTATTTCATCCGCACCTTACGGATCAGCTTTGGTATGTTTAATTTCTTACGGTTACATCACAATGATGGGTGCTGAAGGATTAAAAAGCGCTACAGAACATGCTATTTTGAATGCTAACTATATGAAAGCCCGTTTCGAAGGACACTATCCAATTCTTTATACAGGAGAATGCGGAAGAGCTGCTCACGAAATGATTTTAGATTGTCGTTCGTTCAAAGAAAATGGAATTGAAGTAGGTGATATCGCTAAACGTTTGATGGATTACGGTTTCCATGCTCCTACTGTTTCTTTCCCGGTAGCAGGAACTTTAATGATTGAACCTACCGAGTCTGAAGATTTAGCAGAGTTAGATCGTTTTTGTGATGCTCTTATTTCAATCAGAAAAGAGATCGAAGCTGCAACAGCCGAGGACAAAAACAACGTATTGAAAAATGCGCCTCATACATTAGCAATGTTAACTACTGATACTTGGAATTTTCCTTATACCAGAGAAAAGGCAGCTTACCCATTAGAGTACATCGCTGAAAATAAATTCTGGCCATCTGTTCGTCGTGTAGATGATGCATACGGAGACAGAAATTTAGTTTGCAGCTGTGCTCCTATCGAAGCTTACATGGAAAACTAAAAAATAGTTTTTCTTTAAATATCAAAACCCGACAGGTCTCAAAACTTGTCGGGTTTTCTGTTTTAAATCCCAATTTTCAAACTCCAAACTCCAAACTCCAAAAATCTAAAATCTAAAATCTAAAATCTAAAATTATAAGGGCGTGCCAGTATTTAAAAAAAGCCCTAATCAACTTTGCGCTTATGAGGCCTTTTCTTAAATACTGTCGGGCTATCCACACTGCTTCGGCAGTTAGCTCCTATCCCTCACGCAAAAGAAGTGACGGGTTTTGAAGAAGAATAGTTTTTACATTTTCATAAAGTGTCTTCATTTCTTGACAAACTGTACTTGGAACGTTTTATTAATTAAACATAAAGTATGTCATTTCGACGAAGGAGAAATCACACACATAACTCGACAAAGATTGACGATTTACAAGGCGGATCTTCTAGCGTGATTTCTCCTTCGTCGAAATGACAAGATCATGAATTCACGATGTGCCAAAACTTGGAACCTGAAACCTGAAACAAAAAAACTTTCCCCAACATTCGATTTCAAACGTTTGAAATCTCGGTAAAACATAATTTTCATTAAAAAATTAACAATATATCTATTAAATAATTATTATTTGATAATTATATGCATGCATAGTATTTTTTATGACAGTTATCATAATTTTATTTATAATTTAGCAATAAATTTATCGGATAATTAAGGAATAATGAAAATAAAAATAATAGGTATAGGAAGTTATATTCCAAATAAGGAAGTAAGCAATACTGATTTTGATAAACATGTTTTTTTAAATGAAGACGGAACTCCTTTTGGCTACCCAAATGAAGTTGTAATTAAAAAATTCAAAGGCATTACCGGAATCGAAAACCGCCGTTATGCTGAAACTCAACATAACGCCTCAGATTTAGCCTTTTTCGCTGCTGAAAAAGCAATTGAAAACGCGGGAATCGATCGCGAAACTTTAGATTATATCATTTTCGCCCACAACTTTGGAGATGTAAAATCAGGAACGCATCAAACGGATATTTTACCAAGTTTAGCGACTCGCGTAAAAAACAAATTGGCTATTAAAAACCCAAAATGTGTAGCTTATGATATTCTTTTTGGATGTCCGGGCTGGATTGAAGGTGTTTTGCAAGCCAACGCATTCATCAAATCCGGAATGGCAAAAAGAGTTCTGGTAATTGGAGCCGAAACTTTATCAAGAGTTGTTGACGATCACGATCGTGATTCAATGATTTATTCTGATGGCGCCGGAGCTTCAATTTTAGAAGGTACAGAAGGCGAATCGGGATTATTATCTTATGAAAGTGCCACTTTTGCCAGTGAAGAAGCAAACTTTTTATACTTCGGAAAATCATACAATCCAGATTTAGATCCGGACATTAAATACATCAAAATGTATGGTCGTAAAATTTACGAATTTGCATTAAGCCAGGTTCCGTGTGCCATGAAAAGCTGTCTAGATAAAAGTGGTATCGGTATCGACGAGGTGAAGAAAATCTTAATTCACCAGGCCAATGAAAAAATGGATGAAGCGATTATAGAACGTTTCTATAAATTATACGACAAAACAGCTCCAAAAGACATTATGCCAATGAGTATTCATGACTTAGGGAACAGCAGTGTGGCGACCGTTCCAACTTTATACGATCTGATCCTAAAAGGAAAAATAGAAGGTCATAAAATCAACAAAGGTGATGTGATCATTTTTGCTTCAGTTGGAGCCGGAATGAACGTTAATGCTTTTGTATATAGACATTAGAAAGTCGCAGTTTTCAGTCGCAGTCTCAGTTTAGCTAGTCAAGACTGAAAACTGAGACTGAGACCGAAAACTAAAAAGTCCGCATTCTAAAATGCGGACTTTTTAGTATATTTGCGACCTAATATAAAAATCAAGAACGACAGCTTGCTTCGTTCCTCGCAAAGACTATGTACGAAAAAACGTTTCCCAATAAAAGATTCAAACTTACTTTAGAATTTTTACAAAAGCATATCAAAACTTCTGAAACAATCCTTGATTTAGGAGTTGAAAATCCGTTTTCAAAAATCATGAAGGAAGCTGGTTATTCAGTAAAAAATACCACTGGCGAAGATTTAGATTTGGATCAAAATGTTTTAAAAACTGACACGCAAGATGTGGTTACAGCTTTCGAAATTTTCGAACATTTATTAAATCCGTTTACAATTTTAAACGAAATTAAATCTGACAAACTTTTAATTTCAATCCCGATGCGTTTATGGTTTTCGCCGGCATACCGTTCAAAAACAGATATGTGGGACAGACATTACCATGAATTTGAAGACTGGCAATTGGACTGGCTTTTAGAAAAAACAGGCTGGAAAATCATAGACAGACAAAAATGGACAAACCCGGTTAAGAAATTTGGTCTTCGTCCTTTTTTAAGAAGTTTCACTAATAGATATTATATTGTTTACGCTGAAAAAGTTTAGATTTCAGATTGTAGATTTTAGATCAACGATTTTTGATTTCTGATTTTAGATAAAGTAAAACTAATCTAAGATCTAAAATCTAAAATCTAAAATTTTTATATGAAGTACTATATTGTCATTCCCGCACACAACGAACAGGATTTAATTGGCCTGACTTTACAATCTTTGGTTTCGCAAACAGTTTTACCTTCAAAAATTGTTGTGGTAAATGACAATTCCACAGATAAAACAGAAGAAGTTGTTTTGGGTTTTGCTAAGGACAATCCGTATATTTCTGTTGTAAACAAAACTTCAGATGCGATTCATATGCCGGGAAGTAAAGTAATTCAGGCTTTTCAAAAAGGTTTTGAAACTTTAGATACTGAATACGATATTATAGTAAAAATTGACGGCGATTTAATTTTCCCTCCCAACTATTTCGAAACGATTATAAAACACTTTGAATCCGATCCAAAAATCGGAATGGCTGGTGGATTCTGTTATATTGAAAAAAATGGTGATTGGGTTTTAGAAAACCTGACAGATAAAGATCATATTCGTGGTGCATTAAAAGCGTATAGAAAAGCAACGTTTCAGCAAATTGGAGGCTTAAAGCCTGCCATGGGATGGGACACGGTAGATGAATTGCTATGTAAATATTACGATTGGAAAGTAGTTACAGATGAATCTTTACACGTAAAACACCTAAAACCAACAGGTGCAAATTATAATAAAACAGCACGTTACAAACAAGGAGAAGCTTTTTATACTTTAGGATACGGTTTCTGGATCACGGCAATTGCTTCGGCAAAATTAGCCATGATGAAGAAAAAACCTTTTCTGTTTCTGGACTACATCAAAGGATTCTGGAAAGCTAAAAATGCTAAAACTCCTTTATTAGTAACTACTGAACAAGCTAAATTTATAAGAAATTATCGTTTCAAAAAAATGAAAGAAAAGTTAATTTGATTCGGAAAACAGCCGAAAATCGATAACTTATAACCCAAAACTCGTAACTTCTTTTTACCTTAGCCAATATTTCAAAAACTATGATGCTAATTCGTTATTTATCTCAAATAGGAAGATATTTTTTAATGTTGAAAGAGATTTTCAATAAACAGACTAAATGGTCTGTTATGAAAAAATTGATTTTTAAAGAAATCGATGATCTAATAATCGACTCTCTTGGCATCGTTTGCTTTATCTCCTTTTTTATCGGAGGAGTTGTAGCCATTCAAACTGCACTAAATTTAACCAATCCTTTAATTCCAAAATATCTAATTGGTTTTGCTACACGTCAATCTGTAATTTTGGAGTTTGCTCCTACTTTTATTTCGGTAATTATGGCCGGAAAAATGGGATCTTACATCACTTCGAGTATTGGAACAATGCGTGTTACCGAACAAATTGACGCTTTGGAAGTAATGGGAGTTAATTCATTAAACTATCTCGTTTTTCCAAAAATAGTAGCCTTATTAATGTATCCATTTGTAATTGGAATTAGTATGTTTCTGGGTATTTTTGGCGGATGGCTTGCTTGTGCCTATGGAGGTTTTTCAACTAGTCAGGATTTTATTCAGGGTGCTCAAATGGAATTTATTCCTTTTCATATTACCTATGCCTTCATTAAAACTTTAATTTTCGCCATGTTATTAGCGACAATTCCATCTTTTCATGGATATTATATGAAAGGTGGTGCACTTGAAGTGGGTAAAGCAAGTACAGTATCATTTGTATGGACATCTGTTTGTATTATTCTTTTTAATTATATATTAACTCAATTATTATTAGGATAATGATCGAAGTAAAAAACATAGAAAAATCATTTGGTGACAGTAGGGTTTTAAAAGGCGTATCGACCGTTTTTGAAACTGGAAAAACCAACCTGATCATTGGACAAAGTGGATCCGGAAAAACAGTTTTATTAAAAACGCTGTTAGGAATTCATACACCGGATTCCGGTACAATTGAGTTTGACGGACGTGTTTATTCTGATTTAAATCCGGATGAAAAAAGAGAATTAAGAACGGAGATTGGAATGGTTTTTCAGGGAAGTGCTTTATTTGATTCGATGACCGTTGAAGAAAATGTTGCTTTTCCATTAAGAATGTTCACCAACGACAACAGGGCTAAAATTAAAGAGCGTGTTGACTTTGTTTTAGAAAGAGTAAATCTCGTTGATGCCCATAAAAAATTACCTTCTGAAATCTCCGGAGGAATGCAGAAACGTGTGGCCATTGCGCGAGCAATTGTAAATAATCCAAAATACTTATTTTGTGATGAACCTAACTCAGGTTTGGATCCAAACACATCAACTTTGATTGATAATTTGATTAAGGAAATTACTGAAGAATATAACATTACAACCGTAATCAACACACACGATATGAACTCCGTGATGGAAATTGGTGAAAACATCGTCTTCCTGAAAAAAGGGGTAAAAGCCTGGCAGGGAACTAAAGAAGAAATCTTTAGAACGGACAATAAGGATATCGTTAAGTTTGTGTATTCTTCAAATCTGTTTAAAAAAGTAAGAGAAGCTTATTTGAAAGGCTAAAACCTTTTAAAATTCCAATAAAAAAACCCAAATTCCAATCTTTATAAAATTGGAATTTGGGTTTTTTTATTGGAATTTTTATTGGAGTTTATTTCTTTAGATCCTTAAAATCAGTTTCTTCAACAGAAATAGTCTGATAGGTTACTCCTTCTATATTACTTGCCGGAAACTCATATGTAGCACTCTGTATATTTCCATTTTTAGTTCTATAGAGATTAACGGTTTCCTTAAGATATTTCTGAATATATATAGTCTGTACAGAAGTGCCATTAGCGGTTATGCTCTTCAAATTGTAAGTATAGGTCCATTCATGAGAAGGAGTAATAGGTAATGTTTGCAGATTATTGACTTTAAAAGTTATTTGGCAAGGATATAATTCAATAAAATTATTGGTATTGTACTCAAATTCCTTACCGATATACGTCATATCATTTGAACTGTGTGTAATGTCAATAAAAAATGGATCCCATATAACTTGTGGCTCATTTTCTTTGGTCCCTTCACTAAAAAAAAGTCGGTAATAATTCCCTTTCCCACTTGTTTTAAAAACAAAATCATAATTGCCATTCGTATCCGTATTAGTCGAATCAACCCACTTTATAAATTCATAATCTTCATACGATACAATATAACTGCCAGTATTTGTTACCTTATATTCAGCAACTTTAATTTTTAAATTAGAAATTGGTTTAGCATGATAATCTTTAATCTTACCAAAAACCCTGGTTTCAATTCCGGATTTAATTAAGACAGTATCTTTTTCACAACCCATTAACGTAAACAACAATACAAATAGTAATAGTTTATTTCTCATAAAAACAGTTTTTCTAAAAATACAATAATTTCCTAAACCAAAGACAATCTACATATTAAGATTTCGTAAATCCAAATTCCAAAAAAGAAATCCCAAGCTCCAACTTTTAAAATTGGGATTTGGGATTTTTTATACTGGATTTTTTCTATTGAATATTTATCAACTCTACCTCAGCATTTGGATTAAAAAGATACGTTTTACCGGAGCTGATTTCGATACATTCAAAACGTTTGGTGCGAACGGCTAGTTTCTTAAATATTTTGCCATTTTTAATTCGGAAAACGCTTCCATACGGAATTTCAAAAACATAGTGTTTATCATTTTGTGCATCGTATTGCTTCAATGCTAAAGACAAAGTAGTATCGGTATCACTACTTGCGGATGGGTTTTTAAAATGCCTCGCTAACAACGGAAGTAACTGCCCAGGGAAAATCTCAGGCCGTATAAACGGAACCATCAAACGTTGAAATGTAAATTTCCATTCTTCTCCGTGCGGTTTTATATTTCGTCCAAATTTTTCAAAAGCAACCAAATGTGCAATCTCATGAATTAACGTAATTAAAAATCGATATTTATTTAAACTCGCATTTACGGTAATTTCATGCTTACCAGTATGCCCGCGTCTGTAATCGCCATGACGCGTCTGGCGCTCATTTACGATTTTCAGATGAACCTGATTGGCCACAATCAAATCAAAGACAGGCTTTACAGCGTGTTCCGGTATATATCTTGCAAGTGTTTCGTTCAAAATAATTATGAATTATGAGTTTTGAGTTATGAGTTTTTTCTTTGAAGTAATTATTATACTTTTTATAATTTTCAATACCTCTCCGCATTGATTATGCATCGACTCAAACTCAGTCTTAGAAATATAATTTGTTCCAATTAGTATTTCTAGCCAATACATTGATTCATCACATTCTTTTTGAGAAATAGATAATTTATGAATAAAATCAGCTTTGCTTTGTGCATTCACAGCTTCGCGAACATTTGCTCCAACCGATGTTACAGAACGTAAAAATTGCTTACTCATTACAAACTCCTTTTTTTCAGAAACTAACCATTTATAAAAATTAACACCTCTTATTGCCAATTCAAAACTCTTAGTTTTCACAATACTCTCACTCATAATTCATAACTAATAATTCATAACTAACTAAGGATTAGTCGAGGAAACCTCAAGTACCTTTCCATTATAATATTTATTCCCATTCAAGGTAAAATCATAAATATAAGTTGCCATTCCTTCAGCAGAAATTGGCGCCTGATAACCCGGAAAAGCTTCATTTAGCATTTCTGTCTGCACTGAACCTAAAGCGAGAACATTAAACGAAATTCCTTTTTCTTTATATTCTTCTGCTAATAATTCGGTTAAAGTAATAACAGCACCTTTACTTGAGCTATAAGCAGCCAATCCGGCAAATTTCAAGCTTCCTCTTACACCACCAATTGAACTGATCGTTACTACGTGACTTCCTTTTTGAAGATAAGGCAAACAAATTCGGGTAAGATTGGCTACGGCAAAAACATTTACTTTGTAAATACTTTCAAAATCAGCCTGAGTTGTTTCTGCAAAAGGTTTCAAAAGCAGAGCTCCTGCATTATGCACGACGGCATCTACTTTTTTCCAGGTTGAAGAAAGAAAATTTTCCACTTCCTGCAAAGCACTTTCATCAGACAAATCAACTGAAAGGCAAGTAACATTTTGATGCGCTAAAAGCGTCTGAGGTATTTTTCTCGAAATCGCCAAAACCTGATGTCCGGCATTCGCAAACTGCAAAGCCAATTCATATCCAATTCCTCTGCTGGTTCCGGTAACAATAATATTTTTCATATGGAGATACTATTTCTTTTTTTAATGGAATATGGAATCGCCATTCTTAGTCCAGTTTTTTATTTGGAATCATGGCGATTTCATGAAGCAAAAATAAGCAAATCCAATAAAAAGAAAGATTATTATTTCATCGTAATTTCCTCTGTTGCTGTCGACGAAATTTGTGTTACAGCCGGCAATAATTCCTGTGTAAAAGAAGTCATATGCGGTATATCCATTACTTTAAATTCATCTGAAACATGGTGATAGAAATCGAAATTTTCAAAATCAAAAGTACTTATCGACTGACAGGGCTTTTTGAATGCTTCATAAAAAGAATAATTATCAGATCTGTAAAACAATTTATACTCGGCTTCTTTTGGTAAAAAGCCAATCGTGTTTTTTCCTGTATACTGATTTATTTTTTCTGCCATATTCGATTTGTCAAAACCTGTTATGTAGGCCAAATAATCGCGTTTCATTGGCACTCCAACCATTTCAATATTTAATTGGGTATAAATATTAAAATCTTGCTTTTTCAACTTCTCCACTAAACTTTTAGAACCTAAAAGCCCTTTTTCTTCTCCGGCAAAAAACACAAAAAGAATACTGCGTTTGTTCGATTTGGTCTCTGCAAAATATTTGGCGAGCTGTGCTACAACCGTTACTCCAGAAGCATCATCATTTGCACCGTTGTTAATTACATCAGCCTGTTTCTTCTTCTCCACGCCAATATGATCGTAATGTGCACTTAAAACCACAAATTCTTTTTTCAGTTCGGGATCATTTCCTTCTAAAACCCCGACAATATTGTAGGCCGGTGATTTAAAATTAGTCAATGTATCACGATAGGTTTTAAAATAAGGTTTTACATTGTTCTTCTTAAAGAAATCTTCTAAAAAAACAGCTGCCTTTTCAATTCCTTTTGTTCCGGTTTCGCGGCCTTCCAATTCATCTGAAGACAGGTATTTTAAGAAATCTGAAACTTCGGATTCTTTTACTTTATAGGAAATCTCTAAAGGTTTTGAATTTGATTGGGACGATTTTTCAGTTGCCGCAGAAGGATTCGTTTTACAACTTAATAAAACTAACGGAAAAAGAAGAAAGCAAAGTCTTTTCATAATTGAAGATTTAGACTTCAGAACACTATATCTCTAAAGCCGCAGGTTTAAAATATTTTTTATACACTTTAAATACCTGAATGCTCCCTAAAACAATAAAAAACAGCGGAATAAAAACAGGCATAACATACTTTGATAACTGATTTGCTCTTTGAAAAATAGTCTGTAATACAATAATCAGACTTAACATTCCTAAAAAAATACCAATCAAAGTTCCTGCAATATAATAATATTTTAACTTTCTTTCGATGGTAATATACTTTCCGTTAAGCAAATATAAATTCCAGCTGGTCCAAAAAGGCAGTTGTAAAAAATTAAACCCATTTAAAACTAAGCCAATTACAAAAGGAGAATACATTACATAATCGTGTAAATGAGAATCAGTTCTTGTTGCCTGATTAAAACTGGAATAAAAAAAATAGGCCAAAACAAACATAAATCCAACTGAAAATAAATCTATTATCATCATTAATTTTTTGTTTTTCACTAGTTGTTTTGCAAAAAGCAACGTGAAATAAATGACAAAAGTCTCGACAAAAATGACTCCAAACAAAAAGTAAATTAAATTATGAAGTCCGGATTTGGAATAAATTTCCAATCCGGCCAGGTTTAAATATCCCAACGGAATTGATCCCAAAAAGCTCACCACAAATCCCACTGATATATTTTTTAACCGTTTCATTTTTAGAAATTCATTATTTTATTATTCTGTGCCAAATGCAATCGGTATTCCCGCATCCCAACTTTATAATCTAAATACGGAACGCCCTTTTTATGATTTTCAACACTTATTTCATACATATAGGTAATATGTCTCGCCAGTTCTTTCCAGGCAAACCAAACCGAATGTTTTGGATCGTAAATATGTGTAGGTTCGCTCGCCGCGCCATTGAGTTCAACAATTTGAAAATTTTCTCCTCGTTCTAATTCTTCAAAAGTATTGTACATGATATCAAAACGTCCAAAATAGAATTCGGGAATTTGAGTAGCAATCTCATTCATCATTGCGGTTAATTTAGACGTAATCAAATTACTTCCATCAAGAAATTTTGCGCCTCGGCAATGATTCCCAAACGGAACCAAATTGAATGTTTCACCTTTATGTAAAATATGATGTAACTGATCTCCATATTCTTCTTTTAAAACATCGTACTGCAGCTCAAATCTGGGCGTTTGTTTGATTAGCTCTTCAATGGTTGATTTTCCATCACCTTTAACAATCAGAAATTCTTTAGAAACAATACCGGTTATTTTTCCGGTTTTTTGAAGTGGATGACGCACGTAAAAGATTCCAACCTCATTTTGAAATGGAATCAAATCCTGTATCAAAAAATCAAAATTGGCTTTTTCAGCATATTCTTTTAGTTCTGAGACCGTTTTGATTTTTTTCACGCCTGAGCCACGTAAGCCAATATCCGGTTTTGCGATTAAAGGAAAATAAATTTCCTTTTCTACAACCAAATCCGCGATTTTCTTCAAATCAGTATTTTCCTTAATCAAAATGGTTTTTGGATAATATTTTTTGGGAAGCAAATCGTAAATCTGCTTTTTGCTTTCCATCATAAATCCGCCATTTTTTATTTTTGGATTTGAGGCATTAAAGAAGAAAATCGATCTTGCTCTGATCGCATAATACGCCCAAAGAAAATAAATAGGAACATACAAAACCTGAAAAGGCCAATACTCCCAATTACTGATTTTATGGATAAATAGTTTCATCGGTATAAATTTTAAATACTAATAAAAGAGGTTAAAAAATCTTGTGTTTTAACCAGATCATAATAACGTAAAACGCATTTGTTCTTTGCGATTACGGCTTGGGTTATGCTTAAAGTTTTCAATACATTTTCTCTGTTGATGATCAAACCATTTTCTGAATCGTCATGCTCGGTATTTCGATGGAAATCGAGCATTTCTGATGCCGAAATATCTTTTTTACCTTTCAGAAAATCAAAAAACCAATTTGATCTTCTCTGCCTGATTTCCTTTGGATACAAAGTCACAGATGACCAAATATGATTTTGATTATGATCCAATACTGTTTTTGTTTTTAAAAAACCGTCCCAGATCAATTCGTATAATTCTTTTTCCTGATATAAAACCAAAGTAAAAGGTTCGATATCTTCCAGATTAATCTGATTCCAAAAATCCTTTGGCGATTCACCTGAAATAATATCCAGTGCAATTATCCCCCGGCTTTTTCTGTAAAAAAGCCCAGGCACATGCTTAATTTTCCCGCCATTCAAAAGCACTAAAACAGTTCCGTTTTCATCAATTACAAACCATGTTCCTCCTGCTTTTGCATCTTTTGGATACATTATGTTTTTACCATTCTGGCAATAATTTTTAGGCGCAATAGCACCCGGACGAATCACTTTTTCATCACGGTTAGACGTAATAATTACACCTTGAGGGCTATTTACAAAACTTACTGTACACATTGTTTTCTGTATTCTATTGTGGAACGTGCTACACCAAAATTTTCATTAACCGAAATGTTTTCTAATTGCAAAACAGCGACTTTGATCAAGGCCTGATGATGAATGCAATGCTCCAGATTATAAAGCAATTCTCTGTAATAATTACTTTGAATTCTAATATTGAGTCCGTCAATGATTTGTTCGAGATAGATTGTTTTATTTTCACTTTTCAAGCCTATTTTTATGGTAACAATACATTGTTTGGCGAATTCGGTTTCGGTTTGAATCTGGTTATTTCGTTCGCGATTATCGTAATTTAAAATTCCTAAATCATAACTATTTTCAAGACATTGAAACATCTCCAAAATATGCCGGGTATGTTCGCCAATACTTGCACCGCTTAATGCGGTGCAAGATTGTGAATACTCATGATCAGACAGTTGATCTAATAGATAAAGTAATTCATCTAAACTATGGTGTATGGATTTTAACAACATAACTATTTTAAATTTAGAAGATTAAACAATTTATTTTTATCGAAATATAACAGCACAAAACAGCTTAATAAAGTAATCACGGCCAGGCTAAAAAGCAATCCTCCATCATTTTTAACTTCAATTCCTAAAACAAATAAATGCGATGCAATAGCACCGGTCATTATTCCGATTCCGCACAAAGCGCCGATCCACGTTGTCCTCGGAATTAAAATTAAAATCGCAGCAATCAACTCCGCTATTCCCGAACCAATTCTCCCATAAGGTTCTATTCCCAAGGTTGAAAATATATAAATACTTTCTTCTGCGCCGCTGAATTTAAAAAACAGCGTTTGCAATAAAATTCCCGAAGCCACTACTCTGAAAATCCATTTTATAATTTCCGTTTTCATAGCTTTTTATTTATACATTTTTTTCCAGTTATTATCTGCCTTCACTTTTAAATTAGCTTCATCCGGATTCCAGCTTTTTAAAGTATTATTAAAATAAGCATTATAAAATAAATAGAGTTTTCCATCAGTAATTTTAAAAGTCTCCGGATTTATTTCTACTTTTTTGTTGGCACTTCCCATCGCATAAGCGCACCATCCGCCATATTGCGGTTCATATTTTGAAGGATTTTTTAAGAACGTTTCTTTATTTCCGTTGGAAGAAAATTGATACGTCACACCCTGATAAGATGCCGAAATCTCTTTTTTTCCTTTAATTGCTTTTCCCTGAATAAAATAGCCAACAGGGTCATAACCCAAAATGGCCACTTTGTTTTCTAAATTATAATGGCTAATTCTTTTTGCATCATTTTGAGCAAATGAAATTCCTGAAATCAAAACCAATACTAATACTACTAACTTTTTCATCTTTATTTATTTTAAATTTTTTAATACTGAAACCAACAATTCTGCTGAAATACGCTGTTTGAAATCTGGCGAAATGTATTCGAACAGAATCTCATTCTCCGTGTTTACTACAAAAACAGAAGGTACCGGTAAGAAGTTAGTATTGACTCCATTAGAATTTACGTTAATTACTGATTTATAGTTTTCCGGAGCTTCATAAGCAATTCCGATTGCCTTAATTAATTCTCCTTTTGAGTCAGAAAGCAAAGTGTATTTTACTTTATCCTTTTCTACTGTAATTTTCAAATTTGCAGGCGAATCCAGGCTTATGGCAATAATTTGAAATCCCTGATCGAGAATTTGTTTTTCGGCTTCAGCCAAAGCCTGCAAGTGCAGATTGCAATACGGGCACCAGCCGCCCCGATAAAAAACTAAAACGCTCTTTTTCTTTTTAAGTAAATCAGAAAGTTGAACATCTGCATTTTCAGATGATTTTAAAATAACGTTTGGAATTTTCTCTCCTATTAATAAAGGAGCAATATCCGTCGCAGATTTGGGGACTGCATCTTGTGCATTAGCAACCGTAGTAATGGTTACCAAAAAAATAAAAAGTAATTTTTTCATAATTTAAAGTTTTACATCTTTTTTGATGATGTAAAACTAATTCACTATGAAAAAGCAAAATGTCGGCTAATTTACAATTGGCCTAAAATAATTATAATTTGGTAATATCCTGAATAACAATTTCTTTTCTGTTATAACTTAAAAGATGATTGGCCTCCATTTCATTAAGCAATTGCGTAGCTGTTTGTCTTGAAGTACAAATAATTTGTGCAATATCATTTTGAGTTAAATAATTTTCGAGAGTTATTGAATTTCCATTTACAATACCTTCTTTCTCTGCCCAATCTTTAAGAAACTGGTACAATCTGGTTTTGGCATCTTTAGAGATTAAATTGGAATAACTGTTTTTGATGCGTTTCATTTTCAAACCCACAAATTTTGTGTATGAAAGTGCCAAAGTTGGATTTCTCAATAATAAATCTTCAAAATCAGACATTAAAAAACTACAGATGGCAACATCGTCAGAAAGGACTTTTGCGTATTCCTCATTTTTATCATCGGTTTCTAAGGTCAATTCGCCAAACAAATCTCCTTTTTGAATAATGTCTTTTATGGTTTCGTTTCCATTATCATCAACAGCAACAATCTTGATATTCCCTTTTTTAAGTAGAAATATTCGTGGTACATCTGAAGAAGAAAAATAGATAATTTCGCCTTTTGAAGCTTTCTTAAAACCTGTAATAATACACAATTGTTTAATTTGAGAAAAACTCAAAGTCCTGAACAACTTATGATCGCGCAAATACCAATACTTTAATTCTTCGTACATAAAAACAATTTTCTTTATGTAAAGGTAGCCAAATTATAGAGCAAACAAAAAACCCTTTCAGACAGAGAAGTCTAAAAGGGTTTTACAATTTATTTTTTCAGAAGAAAATTATCCTGCGATAACTGATCTTGAAATTACGATTTTTTGAATTTCAGAAGTTCCTTCATAAATCTGAGTAATTTTAGCGTCACGCATAAAACGTTCTACATGATATTCTTTTACGTAACCGTTTCCGCCATGAATCTGAACTGCTTCTATAGCCGTGTCCATTGCTACCTGCGAAGCAAATAATTTTGCCATCGCTCCACTTACATCGTAGTTTTTATTTTGATCTTTGTCCCAGGCCGCTTTCATACATAAATGACGCGCCGCTTCGATATTAACTGCCATGTCTGCCAATTTGAAGGCAATTGCCTGGTGATTGCAGATTTCTGTTCCGAAAGCTTTACGTTCCTTAGAATATTTCAAAGCCAATTCATACGCTCCAGAAGCAATTCCTAAAGCCTGAGAAGCAATTCCGATACGACCTCCGGCAAGCGTTTTCATAGCGAATTTGAATCCGAAACCATCTTCACCAATTCTGTTTTCTTTTGGAACTTTTACATCACTAAACATTAAAGAGTGTGTATCAGAACCACGGATTCCCATTTTTTGTTCTTTTGGTCCAATTGAAAAGCCCGGCATGTCTTTCGTCATGATCAGGGCATTGATTCCTTTATGCTTTTTCTCCGAATGTGTTTGTGCGATTACTAAATAAACTGAAGCCGTATTACCATTAGTAATCCAGTTTTTTGTTCCGTTTACCAAATAATGATCACCCATATCAATAGCGGTAGTTTTTTGAGAAGTTGCATCACTCCCTGCTTCCGGTTCACTTAAGCAAAAAGCACCGTGAATTTCTCCCGAAGCTAAACCCGGTAAATATTTTTGTTTTTGTTCTTCAGTTCCATATTCCTGTAAACCCCAACAAACTAACGAGTTATTCACAGACATTACTACAGAAGCAGAAGCATCAACTTTAGAAATTTCTTCCATTGCAATTACATATGAAATAGCATCAAGTCCGCTTCCTCCGTATTTAGGATCAACCATCATTCCCATGAAGCCCAATTGCCCCATTTTTTTCACTTGTTCTGTTGGAAAAATTTGTTTTTCGTCGCGTTCAATAACTCCGGGCAGCAATTCGTTTTGAGCGAAATCTCGGGCTGCTTGCTGAATCATTAAATGCTCTTCGGTAAGATTGAAATCCATAGTCTGTTAGTTTTATTGTTTTTTTTAAACCAAAATCGAAAAAACTTCGTTAATAGAGATGATTTGGTTTACGTTTTTTTATTTGTTCTTGCTTTTAATGGCCTCCAAAGATAATTTTTAAAAGTCAAATTAACAATGCACGCATATAAAATTAATAGATCAGCAACAATTACGATAACGTTTTCGTAATAATTCTGATATTTTGACTCAGAGACATCAATCCTGCAAGGATTTCTTTAAAATTTAAGAATATAATTGAGCATAAAAACATCATTACTAAAAAAATTTAGTAAAAATTTGATATGAAAAAGATTAAACAATTCTTAAAACGGGTATTTGTACGTAAAATAACTCTTACTAATTTGATTATTAATCTAATACGTTAAAAAAAATCAAAAATTGCAGCAAAAAAACATATAGGATAACAACTAAATATTAATAAATTAACATTATTTTTGCCTAAAAATTATTATTTCGACAGCTTATGAAAAAGATTTTACTATTACTTACATTCCTTATTAGCGCACAATTTTCTACGGTTTCTGCACAAGCCACATTAGAAGTAAACGGTGTAACAGTTCCAAGAAAAATTGAAGTACAAAATAAAACAATGCAACTTAACGGTGCTGGCGGAAGATCAAAAATGTGGCTGGAAGTTTACGTTCAGGCATTATATTTATCGCAACTAAGTCAGGATCCAAAATTCATTATTGACAGTGATACAGAAATGGCAATCAGAATTGAAATTACCTCGTCTATGGTTTCTTCAAACAAATTGACAAAAGCCATGAATACTGGTTTTGAGAAATCTGCAGGAAGTAATTTGGAAGAATTAAGACCAAGAATTGAGCAATTTAAAACACTGTTGAGCGACCCAATTACTGAAAAAGACGTTTTTATATTATGGTACAACCCGTTTGACCAAACATTAAACGTTATTAAAAATGAAGTTGTAAAAGGAAAAATTCCTGGATTTGATTTCAAAAAAGCATTATTCGGGATTTGGTTATCAGACAAACCAGTTGACGAAACTTTAAAAAAGCATTTATTAGGAATATAATTTCCTAAACCTCATAAAAAATTAAAGCCGAAAACGTTATGTTTTCGGCTTTCTTTTTTTCTTTAAATAAAATTGCTGTAAAATACATTATTCGCATTATTCTATTTTATACTTTTACGCAAAATAAACATATCACAACAAAATGAAAGATTTATTACAGCAATTTGAAAATAAAGAACCTGAAATTGTTTTTAACTGGAAAGATTCTGAAACAGAAGCAGAAGGTTGGACAGTAATTAATTCACTTCGTGGAGGAGCCGCAGGAGGTGGAACAAGAATGAGAAAAGGCTTGGATATGAATGAAGTTCTTTCTTTGGCTAAAACAATGGAAGTTAAATTTTCAGTTTCCGGACCTGCAATTGGAGGCGCTAAATCCGGAATTAATTTTGACCCGAACGATCCCCGTAAAAAAGGTGTTTTGCAACGTTGGTACAAAGCGGTTTCGCCTTTGTTAAAAAGTTATTACGGAACGGGTGGTGATTTGAATGTTGATGAAATTCACGAAGTTATTCCGATGACGGAAGAATGTGGTGTCTGGCATCCGCAGGAAGGTGTTTTTAACGGACATTTCAAACCAACCGAAGCTGATAAAATAAATAGAATTGGTCAATTACGTCAAGGTGTTATTAAGGTAATTGAAAATCCTAAATTTTCACCAGATGTAACCAGAAAATATACTGTTGCCGATATGATTACAGGTTATGGCGTTGCCGAAGCGGTTCGTCATTTTTACAATACTTACGGTGGAGATATTAAAGGTAAAAAAGCAATCGTTCAGGGATTTGGAAATGTTGGATCTGCAGCAGCTTTTTATTTAGCCGAAATGGGTGCCAAAGTAATCGGAATTATTGATCGTGACGGAGGATTAATTAATGAAGAAGGTTTTTCTTTTGAAGAAATCAGAACATTGTTTTTAAATAAGGACGGAAACAAATTAGTTGCCGACAATATGATTCCGTTTGAAGAAATCAATTCAAAAATATGGACTATTGGTGCTGAAATTTTCACTCCTTGTGCTGCTTCAAGATTGGTGGCTCAAAGTCAGATTGACAGCTTAATCGCAAACGGATTAGAAGTTATTTCTTGTGGTGCGAATGTTCCTTTTGCTGACAAAGAAATTTTCTTCGGATCTATTATGGAAGAAGTGGATCATAAAGTAAGTTTGATTCCGGATTTTATTTCGAACTGCGGAATGGCGAGAGTTTTTGCTTATTTCATGGAGAAAAAAGTTCAAATGACGGATGAGGCTATTTTTAATGATACTTCAGAAATTATAAAAAATGCGATTGTTAAGGCTCATGCTTTGAATCCATCCAAAACAAATATTAGTGCAACTGCTTTTGAGATTGCATTGAAACAATTAGTATAATATTTTTTATACTCTTCTTTTAAACGGGCTAATTTATTTAGCTCGTTTTTTTTTGGCTTAACCGCAAGGTCCGCTAAGGTCTACGCAAAGTTCGCTAAGCGGTTTATTTTTAATCTCGCAAAGGCGCAGAGGCGCAAAGAAAAACTTAAAAAAGAAAAACTTTGCGACTTCGCGTCTTTGCGAGAAATAAGTTAGCGTTCCTTGCGTAGACCTTAGCGAACCTTGCGGTTAAATTCGGCCCAGCCTTTAATTCTAAACAATTTTTACTACTTTTAAGCGTTTTTAATTAGATACAATACAAAATTCAGAATCATAATGAGTTCCACTATTTCTTCAGATAAAAAGAAATCACTACTACTCACCACGGCGATATATGCAGTCATTTTAGTATTACTGTTTTTTATACGCTTTTGGCCTCCATACAACCCGGAAAATAACGTAGCACTTGCAGAAGGCGGTGGCGGCGGTGGCGTGACTGTGAATTTTGGAGACAGCGATTTAGGGTCTGGAGCGAATTATAAAAGCGAAGTTTTAAACGTAAAAAATCAGGCAAAAGCGACTCCAGCCAAATCAACTCCGGATGAGGCAATCATAACGCAGGAAAATAGCGCAGATGATGCTAATGATGTTGTTATACCCGTAAAAGAAAAACCTAAAAAACCAACTCCAGTTGTAAAACCGGAAACAAAACCAGTTCCTCAAAAACCAAAAGTTTCGAATTCGACAAACGATGCTTTATCGAGTATTATGAAAGGATCAAACAAAGGCGGAGATGGAGATGATAAAGTGGCTGGAAATAAAGGAAAAGCTAACGGAAGCCTCGGTTCTAATGGTTATTACGGCAGCGGAGGTTCTGGTGGCGGAACAGGCGGTGGAAACGGAACCGGAAATGGTATTGGTACCGGAAGCGGTTACGGAGCCGGAAGCGGCGGTGGTTCTGGCGGTGGATCAGGATATTCTTTAAATGGTAGAAAAGCACTTTCGAAACCCAAACCAAATAGCGACTGTAGCAACGAAACAGGTACGGTTGTTGTACAAATTACAGTTGATAAAAATGGTAATACTATCAGTGCCATTCCAGGAGTAAAAGGAACTACAATTGCTGCTAAATGTTTAAGAGAACAGGCTAAAATGGCAGCCATGAACACTAAATGGGATGCAGATAGCAATGCCCCGGCAAAACAAACGGGAACTATTACTTATAATTTTAGTTTGAATTAAAACACTAATTGCACTAATTATCACTAATTATAATTAAACATAAAAAAGGCTTTCTGAAATACTTCAGAAAGCCTTTTTTGTTTTCATCCCAGCTAGTATGTCATTCCGAGGAACGAGGAATCCCCGCGAGAAGCTCGACAAAGATTGGCTACTTTTCGTTGTGGAGTTACTTGCGGGGATTCCTCGTTCCTCGGAATGACAAACAAGGCGATAAAAATGTTAGTGAGGTTGCTTCGTTCCTCGCAATGACATCCTTTATGGTTACTTTATCTTAAATCTTTACTCTTGACTCTTTATTCTTGCCTCTTTATTCTATGTTCTATATTCTATGTTCTATATTCTATGTTCTATATTCTTTTCTCTTTCCTCCGCGTGAGGGATAGGAGGAAGCTACCGCAGTAGCCTGGATAGCCCGACTATAGGGGGTATAACCAAAAGTATCAATATACTTAAACCAAAAAAGCCCTAAAAACCCAATAAAATAAGGGCATAACCCCAAAAAACCGTAAATAGCAACTCAAAACGAAAAGTATTTTAAATGCCTACTATCTACACTTTAATTGCCATTATTAAACACTTTAAACGAATTAACTACAGTTAATATGGTATTTCAACCGTATTAACACCCCTATCCCTTTAAAAACGACATTTAAGCACCTTTTTCGAGCCGTTTAAATATTATTTAAGCGGTTTTTTTATGCCTTTATATTACGGTAGTAATTAAAATGCAATAATGAAAAATTTATACTTTGGGGTTACTTTTGGGGTTACCGTTGGGGTTACTTTTTTATTTAAATAATATATCTATAATATATGCTTAATACTAACAAGCGTTTAAAAAAATAATAAAACATAACCTTTCGTAGGGGGATAATCCCATAAAAAATAATACACATTATTTCCTAACACATTGGCTAACTGATTTTTAATATTTGCTTTTGATTAAAATGTCCTCTTAATGACATGCCAAATACTATAAACATCATCTAATGAATAGGAAAAAGGTTTTGAATCCGGATTACGACTTGTTAAAATAATCTCTCCATTATCAGTTAATGATTCAATGTCTTTATGAAAAATTCCTGTCTTTGCAATAATTACAAAGCCATATTTAGTTTTATGAAAACCGCTAGTCCAAAGAGTACGATTTACCTCTCTTCCTAAAATATCGGATCCAGAAGGGGTGTCATATCCTCCTTCGTTCCACATGCTTTCTCCTAAAGTCTCAAATCCTCTGTAATTACCTCTTCCAATATGATCAACTCTAAATGTAATAGTTGAAAAATCCTCTTTTAATTTGACTTCATCAAACATTTGTTCTACATAAGACGCATGAGCGCTAAATGGTATTTTTAAGACCTCAATTTTTATTGTTCCATCAGGATAAATAAAAAATTTATTTCCATTAGAGTTTGTGAGTTGCTCAGGTTCAAGGTTATCATCAAAAATCTTAACCTCGTCTATTTTATCTGGTACAGTAGTAAAATTATTCAAATATTGATTCTCTTCTGATAAAATCAACTTTCCATCACCCGACACAATAGCAACTTTGTTTATATTTTTATCAATGGCACATAGTTTATCAATAAATTTTTCACTTAGAGGTACTTTTTCATTTAAAATCTGAGAAAAAGAACTCTTTGTATATCCCATTAATTGCGCTAATTCGGCATCATTATCAGCATATCCTTGATAAATCAACCATTTGCACACCTTTTTAATCCTTTGTAATACAGTCATTTATAAAATAATATAAAAAAAGTTTATATTCACTTGCTATAAAATCGAAACAATGTTTATATTTGTGTTAAATAAAACACAGTTTAAGCAATGAACAAACGTACAGAAAAAAATCAGAAATACAATGGAGAAGTCATTAAAGCTCTTATGACAAAGTATGGGTTTAAAGCTAATTACATCAGGATGTCAATACGTGGAGAGCGTGTTGGAACAATACCTATACAAATTCAAGAAGAATATAAGAAACTTGATATAGAAGCAAAAGCCGCTATACAAGCTTCATTAAAAAAAATATAAACTATGTTTCAATACCAACAAAATACGCTCTGCATAGCTTCCAGTTGGATGGTTGAAAACAACATCTTTTCAGAAAGCAACTATAAAAAAATGTGCAGGATAGGAAAAATAAAAAAGCTTTGCATCGGAGGTAATGGTCGTAAAGCATTAGTTGCTTATGAGTCTATTCCTGAACGCTTCAAGAAGCTTATCTGCGAAAAAGTGGGTGATCCATACGCAAGCGTCAAAAACATCGTCTTTAGCGATTACATTAAATGGGATCACAATGCAGAACAATATTTCAGAGATTATCTTTTAGAAAATGGCTCTCATCTACCTGAAGAAAAACAAAAAGAGTACACCCATCAGGCTGTTGTATTTAATGCGGTTAAGCATATTGCGACAAATGTTGTTGTACAAAAACGTTTTGGAGGTAAAAAACAAATGTGGGATAGAATGCTTGAAGCTATTGGAAATTTGCCTGAAACTTGGTTACATACACGCTATAAGAATGTAATTTCATTCAAAAGAGCGATCCAAAAATATGAAGATGAAGGCTATGGTGCAATAGTTTCAGGCAAATGGATGAACAGCAATCCTTCTAAAATTGTCGATGACGTTGCGGATTTTATACTATCTCAATATTGTCTTCCTGTAAAATACACTATTTCGGAAGTTTTGAGAATTTACGAATCTGTACGTGAAGCCAAAGGATGGAAAAGTTTAACAGAGCGATCAATTGGTGCATGGCTTGACAAAACAGAACAAAAACGCATTTGGATGTTAGCACGTGATGGACGTGACGAATACATGAAACATTTTGGTCACACAGTAACAAGAAAACGCTCAGAATGGTTTCCGAATGCTTGGTGGGCTATCGATGGTACTAAGTTAGATTTGGTACACTTCGCCAACAATAAACAAAAGATGGCTGCTGAACTTAAAATAAACGTTGTTCTTGACGTTTACAGCGAAAAAATTATTGGTTGGGATATTGCTTACTCGGAAAATCATGCATCACATTTCAGAGCCGTTAAAATGGCTGTTAACGAATCAGGTTGCCGTCCATTTCTTTTTACTTACGATAAGCAATCGGGACATACCTCAGGAAGAATGCAGGATTTATATAACAGACTTGTTGCAAAAAGCGATGAAAAAGAAGGATTGACAGGTGGTACACACTACAGTCATAAAGTAGGCAGGAAATCAAGTCCAGCAGAACAAATATTTAACAGACTGCAACAACAAGTAATTTCTAAGATGTGGTTTTCGGATAAACAAGGTATCAAGGTAAGAAAAGCAACCAACAAGCCAAATACCGATTTTATTGTTGAGTATAAGTCGGCATTACCAACGGTTGACGAATTCAATAAAATATTCCAAGCCTTAGTGAATAAATGGAATTCAGGAAAACAAGAAGATTGGGAATATAACAGGTTAGAAATGTACAATCAAAAAACTGAACACCGTCAGGAAATCAACATTATGGATCAGCTTTCAATGTTCTGGATTGATGAAACTAAAGTAAAAAAATACTATGCTCACGGAATGCCACTTACCGTTGAAGGTAAAGACTATCTCTACGAAGTGTATGACCAAAACAATAATGTTGATTTGAATTTCAGGCAAAAATGGGTCGGTGAAAATTTAATAGTGCGCTATGATCCTGAAAGATTAGATGAATTTGTTGGGCTTTATGAGTTAACGCCATCAGGAGAAAAGAGGTTTATTGCTTACGCTCAATCTAAACGAATGCATGAATCTATTCCAGTGCTAATGAAAGATAATTCAAAAGCACTATTACTTCAAGACATTGCTATTCGTGATGCAGAATTAAAACGTGATCAGGAAGCTTACGAAAGATTAATACAACGTAGTGGAATTAGTAGAGAAAGCCTAATTGAAGAACAAGAACTCATGGTTAAGTTTCAGGGTCATTTACCCAAAGAGGAGCAAATGGCAACAGATAGCGGTTCTTTTCACTCGAGATTTTCAAAATATTAAAAACTGTTTAAACCCTTATTAAATCTATTAAAAATGATACATCAAGAAAAAATACAAACTGTAGAAGCACTAGAAAGATTTATTGTGCAAAAAGGATCACAGAACCAAGTTGCCGCTGGTATGGCTGGAGTATCAGCAGCAACATTATCGCAAATGCGCAATCATAAATGGGATTTAATTGCTGATGAAATGTGGCGTAAAGTTGCTAAATATGTCGGTGTTACAGCAAGCGGATGGAATTATGCAGAAACCCGCAACTCCCAAGAATTAGAATTGTTTTTCAATGATAGCCAGCAATTCTCATTAGTAATGGCTATTACAGGCAAAGCTGGTGCAGGAAAATCAGAAACGGCTAAAAAGTACGAATCTGAAAACAAAAATGCCTTTTTGTTGTCCTGCAATGAATATTGGGACAAACGTTGGTTTCTTCGTGAATTGCTGGCAAAAATGGGTAAAGATCATGCGGGCTTAACCTTGCCGGAAATGATGCACAAAGCCGTTTTACTTCTAAAATCATTAGAATCCCCAATCATTATCTTGGATGAAGCCGATAAACTAGCCGATAACGTATTGCTGTTTTTCATCACCTTATATAACGCACTTGAAAATCACTGTGGCATCGTGCTAATGGCAACACACTTTCTCGAAAAAAGAATTAGAAGAGGAGTTGCAATGGAAAAAAAAGGCTACAGAGAAATTTACAGCCGTGTTGGGCTTCGATTTATTGAACTTGAAAACACCAGCTACAGTGATGTTGAAAAAATATGTATCGCAAATGGTTTGGAAGATACTGCAATCATAAGAACTATATCAAAAGATTGTGACGGTGACATGAGACGTGTAAGAAGATTGATTTTTTCACATAAAAGAGCATCATAATGGACTTTCGATATCATCCAATAATCGAAGGGCTTAGGATAAACGAAGATGGCACGGAGATTTATTTTAATGATGTTTTGTTAAGATCATTTGAAAATGATAAAACAAGGAAAAACCCAACTCTAAAAGTAAATTTCATCAATAAAGCACATTCAGTAACGAAGTTAGTTTGTGAGGCTTGGAACGGGTTACGAGAACATTCAGGACAAAGAGTAAGCAAAATTAATTCACTTTCTAATAATCACTATTCGAATTTAGAATGGAAAGAAGGATCATCAAACGGTGTTGGGAATTTTAAGCAAAAACTACAGCAATCTGATGTTGATGAGATTGGCGAGTTATTAAAAAATAACCAATCTGTAGGCAAAATAGCCCAAATCTACAACGTCAATACTGCAACTATTTACAGAATTAAAAAGAAGTATGACAAAGATAAATAGAGCCTATTCTGTATCAAACGTTCTTTCAAAAAAATTCAATCCTCTTGGATTCTCTGGTGAGTGGGAAACCACACTTGGAAGTCCTGATAAAGCTTTTTCGGCAATTATTTTCGGCGGTTCCGGTCATGGTAAAACAGAAGCAGCAATAAAGTTAGCCAAGTATCTGACCAATTTTGGCAAAGTGGCTTACGATTCTTTAGAGCAGGGACTTTCTGCAACAATACAAAATGCTCTTATAAGAAATCATATGGATACCTGCGGTAATTCGTTCATTTTGCTTGATAGAGAGCCGTTTGATGATCTTATGCTAAGAATGAGTAAACCAAAATCGCCGGACTTTCTTTTTGTCGATTCTGTTCAATATACAAGGATTAACAGAGCACAATACTACCAATTAAAGGAATTGATGCTGAAAAAGGGCAAAGGAATTATTTGGGTATCGCAAGCCAAAGGAAAAGAGCCTAAAGGAGCGTTGGCGGATGATATTAGATACGATGTTGATTTAAAATTATGGGTTGAGGGATTTAAGTTATTCCCTGATGGAAGGTTAAACGGAGGAGGCGAACCATTCGTCATATCTCCGGAGAGAGCAGCAAAATATTGGAAAGAAATTATTTAAAAGTACAGTTATGAGTAAAATATTCACAAAAGAATCAGCAGCAGATTATTTAATGAGCCATCTAGAAGTATGTAAAACCAAAGAAGATTTAATACTTGTCTTCTGGTTTTATTGGGTTGAAAGTGTAACAACAAATGCAATTGACTTTCAGAAAGTCTTAGCTCGCTCAGCAGTTAACAAATGGTTTTTAATCGAGTTGCAAAAAGAAGAAAACGAATTCAAAATGCTAATAGCAAAACACCCTGATACAATAGGAAAAGACAAAGATTGGCTCTACTGCAAATGCATCAGTAGATTAATGTCACGATTTCCCAAGGCATTACTGGAAGATGCAAAAAAGAGAGAGCAGAAAACAACGAAAGTATCAGGTATCAGAATAGAAATATCAATCGAAAAACTAAACTAATCATGACAACACAGCAATTGAAAAACAAAAAAGCCGAACTAGAACAATGGCTTATAGACAACCCGAATCACCCAAACCAAGTAGAAGTACAAAGTGATTTAAGAAATGTAATTGATAAACTTTTAGAAAAAAACAAATGATAAACTCAACCATAACCGAGCAGGAAGCGCAAGCACGTTTAGACTTCCTAGATACTATAAACTCTTTTTTGTTTGAAGATATTCCGGTGATTATTAGAAACGAAACCCAATATCGAAAGCGTGATATTCTAACTGATGGTGAAAAGATTTGCCTGAGTCAAGAGAGAGCTTCCTTAAGGGATTTTCTCTCTTACAAGAGAGGAGAAATTGATAAAAACCAAGTAAGACAATATAAAGTTTCAGAAAAGATCGAAGGAAAAATAGCCACTTGTGTAATTATCATTAAGCAAACCAACTGGCTACAAACATTTAAAAAACAAAATAATTAATCTATAAAAAACATAAAGAAATATGAACACACAAACATATCCAGTCGCAAAACCAATTATTGATTTATCAACTTATAGCCCAGCAGAGTTAAGAGCTGCACTTGCAAAAGTGGAATCAAAAAAAGACAAAGATCGTGAAGCCTATAAAGAACTAGTTGAGCAAACAGTGCCAAAAGCTATCGCCATGTTATTGCAAGCTTCAGAACTTCTGTCAATCGCTAAAACAGAAGCGTTTAAATACTTCGAGAATGTTTTAAAACTTAAAGCTGATGTCTATGGAGTTAAAGAAAAACAAATGACGCATACTTTTTCTTATGAAAAAGGAGAGATTACAATTGGATACAGAATAAACGATGGTTGGGACGATACTGTAAATGCCGGAATAACGAAAGTTGAAAAATTCATTGCATCATTAGCCAAAGATAAAGCAACAGCAGCATTGGTAAGTATGGTTTTTAATTTACTGAAGAAGGATTCGAAAGGAAACTTAAAAGGAAGCCGAGTTTTAGAACTTCAAAAATTAACTAAAGATTTCAATGATGAAGAATTTACGGATGGCGTTGACATTATTTCTAAAGCCTATAAGCCGAAAAAATCTGTTTGGTTTTGCGAAGCTTCAATAATCAATGATGATGGTTCTAAAACGCCAATTCCTCTTTCTTTAAGTGCTGTAGATTTTTTAAAAGGATACCAATTTGACTTTTTCAATGAGCCAGTCAAATCTTAGGACTATGGAAGATTTAGAAATATTAATGGCAACAAGGGATCAAAAAAGATTGATTGCCATTAATACTCCAAATAAAGACACCAAAGAAGAATGGGTACAATGGGCTACTGCTGATGTAAAAAAGACCTCGACAAATCATTTGACATTCGACCAGGCGAATATGATTTTGAAACAGCTTGGACAAAAAGAACATGTGAAAAATCTTTGGTCTGCTTTTGACAAAAATAACCCTCAGCATATGTCAATTTTAGCCACTATGCGAACGGCTCAATGGGTAAAAAAAGTAAATGGTAAAGAGGTTGCTGATCTTGAAGTTTTAGATCACTTCTTAAAAACTAAATCTCCTGTAAAAAAGCCTCTAAAGAAAATGACTTATGAAGAAACCAGTAAAGTTATTTACGCCTTAAATCAAACAGTAAAATGGATATTCAAGAAATAGAAGAAATTAAAACCTCGCTTCACTGGCTTATGTTTTTTTGTTTTTGTTCCGGATTCATGTTTGCTCTTGCAATATGGTACTTTAAACCAAAGAAAAAAAAGAAACATAAAACGAAATTCATCAAGGAATTGCAAGACCTGTATTGCTTAGAATGCGAGATAGAAATGCCTGTCAAAGAAAAACACGGACGACTTTATTGCGCAAATTGTAAACTCTATCATTAGTATGGAAAAAGCGACTACAACCAAAACATGTGTAAAACACAAGCCCGTAATAAGAGTAATTGAAAGTGTTGGAACTTGTGAAACAACAGCACTTTTTTGTACGGAATGTAACAAACAATTATCACAATCTAAAACAGAATGTTAAATGAAATCAATAACAAAACTAACTGAAGTAATTAAGAAACTTCAAAAACAAAATCTTCTCACTGATCGACACATTTTCTATTTGACAGATTTTCATAAAACAAAAATTGGAAACTCAGTAGCGAATAAGATAATAAATCAACGAATAGTTGAGCCAACAAAAGGGCTTGGAAGTTGGTTTGAAACAGAATGGAAACTGCGTCGGTCAGTTGGTGAGCATCTTGGAGTAAAAATATTCTATGATCGAATACGTAATCAATTCTTTTTTCATGTCAAAAAAGGTACTTACGATTTAGATACCTATGAAATATGCATCGATAAAATTAATTACTTAAGCCGATTAGGAGAAAAATTACAACCATGAAAATAGATATAAAATTATCACCGCAAACACTTATGATTATAGCGGCAACGCTGCAACCTATTTATAATAACAAACCACAAACTAGGAGAGATAAATCGACAGTATCAATCGCTTTAGATCTTGTTAGTAAATTAGAATCTAAAGCAGGTGCTATTAAAAAACAATCGAACCTGTTTGATGAAAAAAAAACTATGAAAGTCACATTAAAGCATCATGAAGCTGATATGTTAGAACTCTTATTGATTCAACAAATTAAGGACGTGGACGATAATTATATAAGATTACAAATTCAGAAAACAATCAACATTTTAAATCAAAAACTAGCTTAAAATGAGCCTTGTTAGAACTTACACCGTAAAAATGCAATCGGGCGATATATGGCTGTTTAAATACAATTTAAATGGTGTTTTAATCTTCTTTAATGTATTAGAAGGAGACCTAACTCCAAAGCAGGAAAAGTTTCTTTATCTCGACGGAAAATTTCCGTGGAAAGAAGACCACATAAAAGCTTGGACAAAATTGTATAAAACGACTACCGTTGAAGTTGGAGAGCCGGATCTGTCCTTTAATGCATTTTGGAAGATATACCCATATAATCCACTTTCAAAGAAAAAGCTTGCATTGGAAAGATTCAATAAACTAAAAGAAGTTGATAGGATCAAAATCTTCTTAAAGACACCGGAATTTATAAAAGAGAAGAATAAACAAAATTCTCCTTTTCCTTATGCAGAGGTTTATGTTAATCAACGCTGGTGGGATCAATGAAGAAACTTTTAAAACAGGCTATTATTTAATGAATAGTATATATTTAAATTAGCTTAGGAAATAACAAAAAAGCCAATCATTTTGAGATTGGCTTTTAATAGTTACTGCTTGATTAATGAAATATCTTTTTTCACAGGAAGTATTTGAACTACACCACGACAATCACCATCACTTGCAAACTCAAGGGCAGGAGCTAAACTAAGTTTCATTTCGGTATCTTTAGCATATATAAAAACATCTCCCGACTGCCCACAATTATAGTTTTTACCGGTATAATGTAAAACATAATAACTTCTGTTTTTACCAAAACTCGAACCAGTTATTACCAGTATATTATCATTCGGCAAGTTTCGGGTATCCTCTATTACTTCGCCCGTATTGGAAGTAATTAAATATCGTATTGCCAATATATCCTTAAAATAATCCGGCATATTACCCTTAATTTTTGTTACAATAAATGTATAATTTTTGTTGTCATATGAACCTTTCCATGTTCCCAGATATTTATTGAGCCAGCCTTCCGTATCTTTAAAATATGTTCCAGATGGAATTTCATCGTCTTTAAACTGGGTTCCAAATGGAACTGTCTGCTGTGCAGTGGATGACAATGTTATCATGATACTTGCTACTAGAATTATTTTTTTCATGTTCTTTATGTTTTAACAATTAGTATTTACTATTTTTTTCTTGGCATCCAATGTTTTTTTAGTGCTGGTTTTATTCTTATTGATTTTATGAAGTTCTATACCCCTAATATAGCTTTTGTCTTCTAAAAATTTCAAAAATGAAGCTTCTTTACTTTCGCCCGTTTTTACAACCTTACTACCATCGGCAGATTCTATTTCAAAATATGTTGCATAAGAAGCGTCTAAACTAGTCCAATTAAAATTAAGATTGATCTGATTTGGATCACCAGTAAAGCGCATTTGATAATTTCCATCACTTGTTATAACTGAACCATATACCTCACTAATAGGTATATTATTGATTTGTGCGTTTTTCACCACTCTTAAAAATTGTTTAATGTCCGCTGGTGAAAATATTTTGATCGTTTGTCGTACTTTATTACTTCCGTCAGGATTTGTTTCACCCGTTTCATAATCATTTAAATGAGTATGAATATAGCCTATGATGTCGGATGTTAAATTAAAATTTAATCCATCTGAAGTGGCAGTACTAGCTCCAACTGGAATCGCTGTGAAAGGTCCATTTTTGCTTTGAGAATACCCAGTTTCATATTTTAATCCAGTTTTTTTGCTTAATTCCTCTATCTTGGCATTAAAATTTGCACTGGTCAGTTGCTCCCTTATTCTACCGCAGGGATTAGTTTGTCCCTGTTGTCTTCCGCCACCTCCACTACTTCCGCCACCATTTCCAGTATAACCGTTGGCAGTTCCTCCTGATGTATCCGTACCTATTGGAATATAAACCGAAACGGGGTTTTTGTAACCATTAATAAGAGGTGGCATATTTCCGAGTACGGTTCCCGGCAAAGAAGGAGGTGGATTTCCGGAGCCAGTACCGCCTCCACAAGGTTCTTCTTCACAACCATTATTACTTGGCGCTTTATTTGCTAAATTATTTAATTTCTCCATACTCGTTACCTCAACAAAACCATCTTCTACAAGAATACCCTCAACAAATTTAGCAGCTCTGACAAAACCTTTTTTTAAATCCCATACAACAATTTTGCCATTAAATTTTTCCAAATTAAAAGGTAAATCGGAATCAGGATAAAACTCGAATAACAATGCCTCATAAGTTAAACCTATTTTATAAATGTAAAGCTTTTGTTCCCAATTTTTATGATGCGGGTTATTAACTTCTGTAATTGGAACAATATAAGTTTCTGTTCCATCTTCTAACTTTGCTACTTCCGTTCCTTGCCAGTCATAATTTAAACTGTGCGCCTTTTGAATATTAGTACCTGTATGTTCATATAGCTTAAACCAATCTTTAGCCATAATAACTTTTTCATCCTGAACTGCTGTTTGGATTTTTGATGATTCATCATTTTCACAGCTCAATATGACTATAGCCATACATGATAATAATACTTTTGAAAATGTTCTTAATTTTTGTTTCATGCTTATATAAATTAGTTAATTACAAGAGAAAAGTTGAACAATAGCTCTATTTTAAGAGCCGGGAATTGTCTAATAAAAAAGATGCTCACTTCGTGAGCATCTTTAAAATACCAATGATAAAAAACGGGAATTCCAAACGTGCGAATTCCAAAAAATTGTTATGACATTTAACATTTCAAAACTAGTCAAGAAATAGCAATACGTAAGAAAAAACACCACTCAGCGATACACGTGTAAGTAAAATTTTATATAAATTATTTATATTTAATTATTTAGGATATTATTTAACTTAGAATGAGTAGTAAAAAAATAACTGCTTGATAATATACCTCTTTAAAAACTACAGGTTAGTATTTTTCCCTATAGTTTGGAAATCACTCTTCATCAATTGTGTAAAGTGCATGTGATGGTTGATCCCTGTTACTCCATATATTAAAAATCAAAATAATTAAGCTTCTAAATTGCTTTAGGCAACTGTTGTATTAATAATTTCTTGAAGCTTTTAAAGCGACACAATATTTTTAACATAAAAAGCCACTTATTATAGTGGCTTTGTCTTTTAAAAGTTCTTTTGAAAATTAACTATAACTTATTTATCTTTGCCTTATGACACGCAAAGAACGACTTACCGAAAGAAACAACCAAGTAAGAAAGCTTTTCTACGATCTACAGGTAAAAAATCCTAAATGGCGTATTGATGCTATCATTGAAGAGGTTGGAAATAAATCCTTTTTGGCAAACAGGACTGTCGAGGCAATTGTTAAATATGAAGGTATTTACAATGATAATGCTAAACCTGCTGAATCTTCACAGCAGACATTGTTTCAATTTTTATAGTATTTTATTATAATTTTTATATATTTGTAGTGTTCTATCTACGGACAGAGCAATAACGTAGCCTCCCTCGGGAGGCTTTCGTCATTAATAGACCTGCTCTATTTTGCCTGTCTTTCTTAAAAGCCAAACTTCATCAATGTTTTGACCTTCTTTAATACGGAAATTAATAACCTTTAAATAGTGGTTAATTGTTGATCCGTCATCCATAAGAACCAGTCTTGAACTTTGCTTTAAGCCACGTTTAAACATGTTAGATAGCGACTGAGCATTTGCCACTTCAAAACCTTCCAGCTCGTAAAACAAACCATTAACCATAAAGTCCGGACATTTTCCTTCGAAGGCTGTTCCTACTAATTTGCCATAAATCTCAGAATACAAAGGAGATTTCAAATTTACTCGTGGAAGTATCTTTGTAACGTTTCCTTTTTTGGCGAAAAACTCGCAACATTTAAGCAGATCAGCATAATCACTTGAATTTACATTTACAAGGTTATCACTTAAAATCTGTCCTCCGTTTTTGAAGGTTTTTAAAACTGATGTCTTATAGTTTTCAACTTCCAGTAATCGAGTGGCTAACCTTTCAGCCTTTTCAATTTCGTTTTTGCTTAAACCTTCTTTATAGGCAATTTCTCCAAAAACTTTTCCGCTTAAAGCTGCATTATTATTAAATGCTGTTTTACCAGAAATATCAGGAATATGTGTGCTAACCTCTTCATCTGTTTGCTCTACATCACAACGACATCCCCAATCATTGGGAGTCATATGAGTTTTCCAAAAAGGGTGATTGATTGGCAAAACTAAACCGTCCCACTCTCGGTGTTGTTCTCGGGTTCTACCATCATTGATTGCATTATATTTTAAGTTTGGGTATAGATCTGAATCAGCTTCAAAACTTTTCCATTTCTCCACACTAACTGCCGTTGCAACTGTATGATGATATTCTGTCTTTAAATATCTTTTATTGTAATCAATGTTTAGCGCATCTGCTTTCTTTTTGTATTGCGACCACGGTACAACTTTACCATTTTCCGTTAGATAGGATTCAAGCTCTTTTCTGAAACTTGTTTCTTTAAACGCTGAGAACTTTGCAATATCATTTTTTAATGATAAGGCTAAATCTTCATCATAAAATTCAGATGAAGGATTATAGCCAACATTTAATCCTTCCGATAAATGATCGTAATAATATTTTGCAAGCTTACTTTGGTTCTCTGGAGAAACCGATCGTTCGTCAAATAATTGCCGGATATAATTTTCAAAGAGCCCACTTAAGTTATTATCATTTTTATCTAATTGTATTACTTCATGCTCTGTATCACAACATTTAGAACGATAATGTAATTTAAGCAGGCTTAAGGCTTTCCCTTGCTTTTATTCTCTTTTAATTGACTTTCGTCTGAAGGCATTCTTTCAATTTCAACACCATAAGTTTTTTCAATGTATGTTTGTTTTAAAACATACCCATTGGTCATAAGTTCGCTGTCGATCTCAATTTGATCTTTTGCAACAATTGTTTTTTCAATAATGATTTTTGCGTTGTCAGGAATTTTATAACCCAATTTTCGCATTGCCGGAACTAGCCTTTTATTTAAAAAAGAGAGCATTTTTTTTCTATCAGAAGTTGTTACTTCTTTAAGTGTATTTTCATGGACTTCTCCCTGAGACCTGCTTGAACCGTTTTCGGTTGTCATTGTTTGGTGCAGGATCAATTTTGAAAGTTCTTTATCCAAAGCCTGAATTTTCATGTAAAAAACATTGAAGGAATCGGTTTTTGAATTTTCCTTTATTTCAACTTCAGTACCAATTGGAAAAACTCCATAAGGCGCACTTCCCATCTCTTCAAGCCATCCGGCAACTTCATTTTTAACCGTTTCGCTTTGTGATGCTATTTTAGCAATTCGAATAGGCACTCCGAATAATTCCTCAAATTCATCCCAACTTCCCCAACTGTGACGTTTCAATATTGTATAAACCGCCGCTTTTTCAAGTATCCCAATATTGCTGTAGAAATTAGCATATAGCAATACATCATCGACCTCTGAAATATCAAGCCCTGTGTTGCCGTTTATATCATTTAAAAGTATTTTTTGTCCAGGAACAATTAAGCCTCTTTCAATGGTTTCTACTTCCTTAATATTTCCTTTTTCAAAGTCTTTGATCCAGATAAATGTTTCACCTCTATAAATAGATTTATGTGCTTCATCCAGTACCACATCAAACCATTCCTGATCTTTTATAAGATCAGTTAATTTATCGTCTTTTATTCCGTCTATAGCGAATATATAATCCTTGTTTGTTGTTCGTAGGGTTCTATCCTCTGTAACTGCCGTTAAATGTCCATCCAACATGATATCCTCATACACTTCCTGCATTGGATAAAACCTTGGGATTTCAGATTGATAGAAAGCATAACGAGCTGCTTGCCAATCATTAATTTCTTTTCGATATAAACGACGTTGACGTCTAATAATATCAACCATTAAATTGGTGATCTTATTTATATTGTCTGAATCATTGCTAGATAAACTTACTTTTTTCCCGATTGCATTTCCTAAAAAATTGAATCTGCTATTTATTACAACCTTTTTGGTTGTTTGTTGTGTTTTATTAAATATTGACTTCATATTATCTAAGTAGTTTGTCTAATTCCTTTTTAATTTTTTGGCTTATTTGACCATCTAAGTACCTTGATTTCCCCATGAATTGACGTTTGGGCATTCCATCCAGACCTTCATTATGTCGGGCTGTATATTTTTTATGTGAACTGAAATGCACCTGATTACTAGCTTTTATGATATTGGATTTAAAGGAGTTTATTAATTTATCCCCGCCAGTATCATGTCCGACTAATATCGCCCTGTCAGCATTTCGAAGCCCAAACCGTGTCATGTTTCCGGCATTGCGTCCTCTTGAATACCTTGTCAAATCCCTTCCGTTTTTATCAGTAGTTTTTCGCTTTTGCCATTTTTGAATACCAGTATCATTAAAGCCCTGATCCCTAAAATTTTTCTTTATAAACTTTAAACCTTCAACACCAATTATTCGTAATGATTTATCGGGAATCTCTTTTGCTGCCTTATTAAGCATGTTTTGAAGATCATTTAAACTACCAGCCATTTTGATAATTTTTTCGACTGCCAAGTTTTAAGAAGGTTGCAGGTTTATCGGGGTTTCCATCTCCGTCAGTATCTTCGGTTCTAACTGGCAATTGTGGTTTTATTTTTCCAGTGGATACTTTCTCTAACCACAACAAAGCTTCGTCAGCTCTCACTTTTGCAGCCTCATTTACATTCTTTGTCCTACGAATATATATATCGTGAATAACCAGTCCTTTAAGGTGCTTTAAAAGCGTTAAACTTCTCTGGTCACCAGTAGCATTGAAGATTGTTTCCGTATCGTAATATTGAAATAGATAAGTAGCCATTAAATCAATATTTTCTTTAATTATTTCGGTTACAATGGAATCATCATTGTTAATGATTTTGTTGATTATTTCATCAACTCCAACGGTTTTTAATTCTGTTTTTTCTAAAAACATTATTCAGTTATTTTAAGTTTTTGATAGGTGTATTTTGGATTTATTAATCTGTAAATGGAGGTTTCAAACGAAAGCCTATAGCTCATGATTTCTTCGCCTTCCTCTACAGGTTCTTCATAAATATGATTTAATGGTTTAAACTGGTCACCTTGAATCCCCTGAAGCTTTTCGACAATATTATCGATGATATCAATTTCAATCAAACCGTGCTCGGGATCTGATGTACTATCGTTTTGATCCATCCATCCATCTTTACAATAAAAAGTTACATCAAGAGTACATTTGCCTTCTTGTTTTTGTTCAACCATCATTGCCCATGTAATTGATCTTATTTCAATAAGTGCAGCAGTATAATAGCTCGGGTAATTATCTTTTCCGTTGCTAAATTGCTTTCGTTGTAAATCGATCAATTCGAGCTCCGGAAGTTCTTTTAGTTTTTCCTTTACTTTTATGAATAATTCTTTACGTGGTGTCATACTCTTCGAGTTGTTTTTCGTTTACCTATTAATGGTTTAGTTGTATTTTCTTCTTTTTGAGAATAGCCAAAAAGCAATCTTCCCTTACGGACACATTGTTCTAAAGCATCTAAAACATCATCAGGAGTTGTACATCCTTTTTCGAAAGCAGTTAAATGCTCAAAAGTTTTTTCCATATCTGGTGTGTCTTTTAAACGTTCATCGAAAGTGATTAAACCACGCATAAAAGCACTTGTTAATGTAGCGTCAATATTATCATGTTTATCTCCTGAAGCATGATCGGGTATTGGAATATCAACAGCGTTATTTTCTTCACATGCGACTAACCAATCAGGTTCGTAAACTATTTTTTGCGCTGCTGTAGCGTCATAAAATGAAATAATTGACATTCCTTTTTCGTTAAATTCTCTTTGCCATTCGTAATGGGTGTTCATAGCTTCAGGACGTTCACATTGTCTGTTAAACAATTTTAATACATGTGCCCTGCCTTTTTCGAGTGAAACAACCGCTCCTCCTTTAAAATTTCCATTTTTAGTATATGATAAATCCCAAAAAGAAATGAGACCAGTAAAAATTTGATTACCATGTGTTTTTTTGTAGCGAATCCATTCTGCTTTAATTCTCTTTCCTTTTTCGATAGGATTATTAAAATCCTCTCTTTGGCTAGTATGGAAATCGGTATCGTTAACAATGTCCTTGCATTCTTGTTTGGAGTATCTCTCAGGCCAACTTGGGTTAAAATTGTCATCACAAAGATTTACCGTAGAAATTTTAAAGTTTGGAGATTTTTTGTTTTCCTCGGCATACCCATCAACTATTCCGTTTTTAACGATATAATTATTTGCCATCACCTGACGAAAACGACCTTTTTGACCAGCCTTACCTAAATCACCAGTTAATTTTTGAACATTTTCTCTAGTTAATTCAATATTTTTAGCCTGCTTTCTGTCTTCTAAATCATCCATTGAAGCAAAGTCTGGTCGGTTCGCATTATTACGCAAACCCCTGAAAGGCTGGTTTAACCCTAAAGCCTTAAACATCTTTTTATCATTGGTCTCAAATTGCCCGTCAGCCCAAGAGCCATATTGCATTTGCATTCCAAAATCCTTGATGTAACGTTCATTACTTTCAAGGTGCATTTGAACATCAGAAAGCAACAGCTTTCCTGCATCGAGCGTACGTCCGATTATTAATCCAAAATTGACTTGGTTATTTTCTTTAAGATGTGTAAGGTTTCCAACATTGGTATGAATTGATTTAGCAGCTCCACGAAACCAACGACGTTGTTGTTTGATTAAAGGATTTTTAAATAGTTCTAAATAACTAGTTAAATGAAATTTTGCACACGGAGCATCAGCCAAAGCCAAACCTGAATTTACACCATAATAATACTCAAAGAATTCAAGATAGTTTTCAGGCTTTAAAAGATGTTTAATTCTGGCTTCTTGCTCAGCAGATGATTCTTTAAATAGTGAATGACTTGAAAGCAACTGAATTCTTTTCGACTCCCTATTGTACTTTTCTAATGCTTCTTTTAGTTCTGTTTTAGTCATTGCTTACAAGTTCATTTACATACTTATCAAAAAACACTCTGATAGACTGCAATAATTCTAGGATATCATCTCGCTTTTTACCTGTGTTTGTTCCTGCCAAAACAATCATGAATTGACTAAAACCATCGAAGCTTTCCATAGTATGGACAGCCCTTTTTCTATCGTCATCCATTCGATCCCAAGCAGCAGAAATTTTGGCTAAATCATCGGCTTTATGAGCTGGTTTTTTACCGTCACGAATATCCAGCACGTATTGTAAAATCAGTTTTTTGATTTCACTTGGACGAATGCTGTTTAATTCTTTTTCATTATCCCAATCATACAATTCACGCCAATTGGTTAATGTTTTTACACCTACTCCGATTATTTCAGAAATGTTAGTCATTGAAAATCCCTTGACAAACAAATCTTTTGCCTGACTTTTTTTATAATCGCTTTCAGCAGCAGTCATTCTGCCTTTGGTTTTATTTGTAGTAGCCATCAATGTTTAGATTTCCGTTTTCCTCAAACTTTATATTATTAATTATCATTCCGTCATATTCAAGATTCTTTTTAGCCTCAATCAAAAAAGGCATAAAATCATCTTCATTTAGCAGATTGTGAATTGCTGCCCCTAATTCGGGAAACTCCTTGTATTCTCCTTTGCTTGCCAATAAAATGTGCTCTTGATGTTGGTTAGCAGAATAACCGATTACGATATCACCGTTTTGGATATCTAAATCCCCTGTTTTATTTAAAAGTATATCAGTCATAGGGCAAAATTCGATATATAATAAGGCTATAAAAATTTACCCTTCAAACCTTGTAATGTTTTGATACAATGGTTGTTTCGATTCCACACAACCGTTGATGAGCTATTTTTTTTTACTTCAAAAACGCTCCAATTTTGCCCCATCAAACATTACAAACACATAAAATTATTGCCAATGAAACACGACTTTGTAGTTAATACAGAAAATGTAAATGAATATAAATACAGGGTTCTAACAAGTGGTATTGACTACGAGCAGTATCTGAGAAATCCGGTTGTTTTATATCTACATAATAGAGAAAATTATCAGGAAGAAATCAGAGGTAGCGAAGTCGTAGGAAGGTGTATTGCCCTGACTGTAAAAGGAACTGATTTAATAGCTACAATCGAATTTGATGAGAAAGATCCTTTTGCAAAAAAAATTGCTGGAAAAGTTGAGCGGGGTTTTGTTCGAATGACTTCAATTTATGCTGACGTAATTGAAACCTCAATGGATCCTGAATTGATTTTAGAAGGTCAGGCTTACGAGACTGTTACTAAGTGCAAACTCGTCGAAATTTCAATAGTTCCTATTGGTGGAAATGATGGTGCGTTAAAACTTTCAAGAGGTGGATTTGATCCTGTCAAACTAAACAAAGTAAATATAAATAAAACTGAAAATATGTCACAATTTAAAACAATTGCTATTGCACTTTCATTAAGTGCTGATGCAGATGAAAATGCATTATTAAAAGAAATCAATGTTCTAAAATTATCCAAAGAAACTGCTGAAAAAAAGATCAAATCTCTTGAAGATAAGTTTTCCAAATTAACCAAAGATGAAGGTACACAATTAATTGATAAAATTGTTGAGTTGGGTCTTTTGCCTGAAGGTTTAAAAGCAATTCAGCTTTCTGCCTATGAAGCTGATCCAGAAGGTCAAAAAGTGATTTTAACAAAGCTAATTGACGAAAAAGAAGCTGACAATGTACAGTCAGAAAATAACGGAAAAATCAAAGAGGTAGTTCTAAAAGGTAGATCGACTATACCTGCGAGTAAAGATTCTAATGAAACATTTGACTATTTACAAAAACATGATCCGGTTAAGCTTGGTAAAATTAGAGATGAAGATCCTGCCAAGTATGCACAGTTAGCTCAGGATTATTCTAAAGGAGTAAGACATCCAGAGACAAAATAAATAATTAATCATTCAATAAAATATAAAATATGGCAGATTTACAAAAGGAAGTTTGGATTGCAGGAATACAAGAAAATCCAATCCCCGACAACAGTTTTGTTTTTGCATCAACGGATAAATCCGAGTATGTAGATAACAACAAGTTACATTTAGCTGAAGCAGGTATTGAACCAGAAGTTCATGAAAACTACTTTGCAGGAAGCGAAACAGATTTACCTATAGCAACAATTACGGATATTCCGAATGAAGTTGTATTAAATACTTATTCAACAGACAGAACACGACACAGAAATCTTCAGGAGATTGAATTACAGTATAACAAACGTGCATCTGTAACTAACCGTCACAAAGCAGCATTAGCTAAAAACATGGGAGTAAGAGCTGCCTTTGCATGGTCTCCAGCTGTAGATAATGCGTTTAATAAAATCCTCGTAGTTGGTGCGGGTAAATTTATTGATTCGGTTATTAAAATGAAGGCATTTTACAGAGGTTTGGATATGTACGATAATTTAAATATCTGCTTGACTGCTGAACACATGTCGATGATCGAGCAAGAAGATTACAAATTATATAAACAGATACTTGACGGTGCGAAAACTCTTTACGGTTTTAAAATCTTCCATTACAACAAAACAGCTTTATATACTGCTGCTAATGTAAAAAAACCATTTGGAACGGTTAAGGCAGTTGATGATAAAAATTGTTCTTTCACGTGGTGTTCTGATGAAACATTTAGATGTTTTGGAGATACAGAACTTTTCGAAACTATTCGATCTGCTGCATCTCAGGCTGACGAAATTTCTTTCGCTCAAAGAGCTCTCGTGGGTAATATTCGTGCTTCAAATCCTAAATATTTAGGAGCAATCTTGAGTTAATATGGAAAAGGTAGAAGCAAAAGCAACGGCATCAATTACTGATGCCATTGCGCTGATAGTGACCAATTATTTTGCGCAAACTAATGCGAAAGATACTGTTTACTCTACATCAGACGGGAATGTTTTTGAAAATGTAGGTTTTGCAACAAATCATGCCTCTACATTGGTGGACAAAAATGTAACACCTCATAAAAATGCAACCATTATTGAGGTGATTGACGAAGAAAATTCAATAGATGATGGGATTGTTTTAAATCCTGAGCAAACAGAGCTTTTAAATAATGGTCTGGTAAAGGACAATTATAACAAATTGAAACAATTAGTTCACTTTTTAGAATTGGAGACAACTGACCAAAAAGCGGAAACAATTATCAAAGCTTTGGAAGATTACAAAGCTAAAATCACAAAATAAATTATGCCCAGAACTATAAAGTACATAGCCGTTCATTGTACGGCAACTTCTCAAAAAACGAGCATTAGCGCAATTCAAAGCTATTGGCAAAAGCAATTAGGCTGGAGGATGCCCGGCTATCACTTTATTGTTAAACCTGATGGTAAAATTGTAGAACTCTTGCCAATTGAACAGGTTTCGAACGGTGTTCAGGGCTTTAATAGCCAAACTATTAATATATCTTATATAGGAGGTGTAGATCAAAATAACAAGCCAACCGATAATAGGACACCCGCTCAGAAAGCAGCTCTTCTAAAGAAGCTAAAAGAATTAAAAGCAAAATTTCCACTGGCAAAAATTCAGGGACACAGGGATTTTCCCAATGTCCACAAAGCATGTCCGAGTTTTGATGCCATGAAAGAATATAAAGATTTATAAAAGATGAAAAGAATAAATATAAAACTCAAATTTTTGTTGATTTGTTTTGTAGCTGTTTTTTGCTTTTTGACTTCCTGTCGTTCCAAGCGACAGGAAACTCATAAAACTAATACAACTATCGAAAACACAAAAGAGAACATTGTGAGCTATAAAGACACAACTCTTTATGCTCCAAAGTCAGAAACAAGTTTAAAAATTCCTATTTCTGAATTGACATTTAAGCCTCGTTTAAATGGTATTGAAAAGCCTAAAGTTTTTACTCAGAAGAATGGGAACGCAACGGCTAAAGTACGGATCGTTCATGATTCAATATTTATTATAGCTACATGTGACAGTTTAGCAATAACGGCAAAAATTAAAACTCAACTCGAACGGGAATATCGGTCAAAAGAAAGAGCCGATAAATCTAATAAAGTTACTAAAACAGGCTGGACGCTTTTTGACTTGTTTGTCGCTATGGTAGTTGGTTTTATAATTTGTTATGCCCTTAAATTATTTAAAATAGTATGAGTTTACCAAATATAAAATTTAATATCTCCAGCAATGGCTTGGGGCTATTGCAGGCTGACATACAAAAAATACCAGGATTCGTATTAACGGGCGTAACAGTAACCGGATCAAACAAAGTCACAGTTGGAAATTCTTATCAAATTTTCTCACTGGAGGAAGCTGTTAATTTAGGTATTGAAGAAACCGGAACAAATGCTTTTGCTTACAGCCATATCAAAAGCTTTTATGATGAAGCTAAAAAAGGGGCTGAACTTTGGTTCATGCTCGTTCCTTCAACAATCACACTTGAAGATCAAGCCGATTTAACCAAAAGTTACGCTAAGAAGTTACTCTCTGATGCAAAAGGAAAAATAAGAATCTTAGGTCTTTTAAAGAAATCAGGGACAACTGAAACAATTACTGACGGACTTGACAACGATGTTCATTTGGCTGTTGTGAAAGCTCAGGGGTTAGCACAGGATTTTAGTGATCGCTATTTTCCGGTTCGTATTTTGATTTCAGGAAACAAATTTGATGGAATTGTCGCAAATCTTAAAGATTACAGCACTACTGATTACAATAAAGTTTCGATTTTGATTGCAAATAACAACGGTTCTAAAGAAGCTTCAATTGGACTCGCCCTTGGAAGATTGGCAAGTATTCCAACTCAAAGAAAAATTAGCCGTGTAAAAGATGGAGCTATAGAGCCTTTCGCTGCCTATTTTACAAATGGTGAACCAATTTCGACATTGGACACCGCTTGGGACGCTATCGATGCCAAGAATTATACATTCCTAAGAAGCTTTGCAAATAAGTCCGGTTTTTACTTTACCGGAGACAAAACATTAACTAAATCAACGGATGACTTTAATAGTCTTGCACGAGGTCTGGTAATGGATGAAGCAATTTTGATCGCTTATACTACTCTTGTAGAGGAACTTTCAGATGAAATTCCGGTAACTGCATCAGGAACGATTCATCCGGCAATTATAAAAGGCTGGCAAAACGCAATAGAGCGTCAAATCAAGGGGCTTATGGTTGAAGAAGGCAAACTCTCAGGAGTTAAAGCATTCATTGATGAAAATCAGGATGTTTTAACATCAGACAATATTGAGGTACAACTTCAATTGCTACCTGTTGGCTATAGTGATTTCATAACTGTGAACATAGGATTCACAACAACACTTGAATAATGGCAGAATATAGTAGTAAAAATTATTCTTGGAATGATATTTCTATTGCTCTTGGCGGTAGAATCATTGAAGGTGTAGATGAAGTAGAATACACCGCCAAACAAGAAAAAACAGTTTTACGTGGGCGTGGCGTTGTTGGTCATAAAATTGTCAGAGGAAACAAAGATTTTGAAGGTAAAATAGTTTTATGGCAAAGCGAGGTTGAAGCCATGATCAAAGATGCTCCAAACAATGATATTCTGGCTTTAAACTTTGATATCATTTGGAGTTTTGCTCCAAATGACGGAGGCGCAACGGTTACCGATGTCCTTGTTAGTTGTGAGGTTAAGGAATATAAAAAATCAATGAAACAAGGAGACCAAAATATGCTTGTAGAATTGCCGATTATTTTCTTAGAGATTAAGCACCAGCAATAAACCAAATAAATTCAAAACATATAAAAAACCATTCTTTTTCGAAAGAATGGTTTTTTTAAAACAACAAAAGCAATGAATAAAAATATAGCAATAATTGGAGAACAAAAGATTACGCAGGCAATTATAAACGAATGGAAGGATAAATACGGAGGTGTTTACGAATTGCCAGTTGAAGACAAAACGGCTTATCTGCGTGAGCCTAAAATGAAAGATTTTAAGAGATCATTTACAGCCATGACAAATGGCGGAAACCTAGCTTTTGGAGAAGAAATGATCAACCTGTTATTTATTGGCGGTGACGAGGAAATTAAAACCAATGATGAGTATTTCCTGCCTGCAAGAAAGGAGATCAAAGATTTTTTCAATTTTGACGAAGCCGAAATTCAATCAGAAGGCAACAACTCAATTATTACCATTGGCGATTTTAAATGCAAATTAAGAATCATTACCAGAAATGACATCAAACTTGCTGAAAAGAAAAACCCAAGTGATAAAGCTTTTGTAACTCAGGAAAAACTTTTTGAAGCGGTTTGTATCGAAAAAGACGATGCTTTTAATGACAGGGACAACGCTTCTATCAGGTTTCCACTTTATCAGGCAATAGAGAAATTGCAAAACAAAAAAGTTGCTTACCTAAAAAAGCTTTAGACGAGGCGGTCATTGATATTCGTGACGCCTCATCTTTCAAATTAGCGAGTACTAATTCGGAAGGAAAAATACACATCAATATTAGGCTGTTCGATGCCTATTTGAAATACTACATGCACATTAGAAAACCCGAAAAGCTGAGTGATAAATCTTGGTGTGAGGAGATTCAAAATTTGCATTACATAAGAACAAAAGAAAAAGAATCCTCTCAATAAAGTTTATGAACGCCTACGAATTTATAGTAAAAATGAAAGATTATGCCAGTAACGGCTTAAGGCAAATTGCCAGCTCAGTTGGTCAGGCTTCGCATAATGTTGATGGTTTAAACAATAATCTTCATAAAGTAGAAAAGACATCCAATGTTGTTGGTAATTCAATGAACAGATTAAAAAATATCATTGCGAGTGTCTTTGCGATAACTGCCATCTGGTCATTTACCAATAAGGTAGTTGAAGCTCGGAGTGAGTATGAAAAATTTAATGCCGTCTTAACAAACACTTTTCAATCCGATAAAGTTGGGGCTGGGGCACTCAGCATGCTGACGGATTTCGCAACGAAAACCCCCTTTGCGCTGAATGAACTCACAGGCTCTTTTGTTAAACTCGTCAATCGGGGTGTTTTGCCCACACAAGACGAAATGACCAAATTGGGAGATTTGGCATCCTCGCAAGGAAAAGGATTTGACCAGTTAACTGAAGCAATGCTCGATGCTCAAACCGGAGAATTTGAAAGGTTAAAAGAATTTGGTATCAAAGCTTCTAAAAGTGGCGATATGGTTAAGCTTTCTTTTAAAGGCGTCACCAAAGAAGTAAAAAATAATTCCGATGCCATTACCGATGCATTATTGCAGTATGGACAAATGAAAGGTGTAGCCGGATCAATGGAAGCGATCTCTCAAACACTTGGAGGGAAAATTTCAAATCTTGGTGATCAATGGAATAGTTTTCTGGTAGCTGTTGGCGGAGAATCGGGTGGAATATTTACAGGGGTAATTACCATCTTAAGTATGGGACTGGCTTTTTTAAGTGACAATTTAGGCTATATCTCAGAATGGTTTTCAATACTCTATTCCATGATTGCTCCAGTTGTAATTGCACTAAGTGAATTTATACGGGTTGCATTTGGCATTACTGAGGCGAGTGATGCTCTTAGTATTTTCGGAAATATCATGATGGGGGTTCTAATTGGTGTTAACTGGCTAACAACCGGACTACAAGGAATTATTGAGATTGTAACCCCTTTTGCAACTGAAATTGTTGCTTTAGCTGCTGCATGGTGGTTATGGAATAATGCGCTGGGAATATTTAATGCCCTGATGCTGGTGAGTCCTGTTACTTGGGTTGTACTGGGAGTTATGGCTTTGATTATGGTTCTTGGTATGGTTATGAAATATACCAGTGGATGGGGCGAAAGTTGGAAACATACTATAAATGGCGCAAAATTTCTATGGCAAACATATACTGATTATGTCAAGTTTAGTTTTACAACACTGGTTAATACCTTAATGATAGGTATTGATAAAATAAAACTTGGCTGGTATAAATTCAAAGAATCCGTCGGGATGGGCGATTCTACAGATAATCAAAAAATGATCGCTCAGATTAATGGTGATGTTGAAGCTCGAAAAAAAGCGATTACCGATGGTTACAAAAAGATGGTCGACAGCGCATCAAAAGCTAAAAACGAGTTTAGTCAGGTCGGAATTAAAGTTGATACCGATGGAATTAAAAAAGATTTCCAAGCCTTAAAAGACAAGTTTAGTAATGCCGGAGCAAAGAAAGATGGCGGAACAAGTGCTTATGATGATTACTTGGCTAAAAACAAAGGTCTTGCAGGTGGCGGAGCTGGCAAAGGTCAGGATGCAAAAGCCAAAAAAGACACTATTGTTTCCGGAGGATCAAAAATGACACATATAACGGTCAATATCGAAAAGCTTCAGGATGACACCAAAATATTTGTTGAAAGTACAGAAAAAGGAATTGAAAGTTTAGGCGAGAAAGTTCAGGAAATGATCTTAAGGGCTGTTAATAGCGTAAACCAAATGCAAACCGACTAATGGCTCAGTTTAATATAAAAGAAATACTTATACGGTCTGCATTGGATTATGTCGGACCTCATTTTCCCGAATGGTGGAAAAAGAACAAAAAAAAGTATGGACTGCCGGATTTGAGTGCTATTAACTCAAAGCAACTTTTGGGAGCAAAGTATTTCATGCAATTGAAATTGTCCTATAAAGATCAGGTATTTATGTTGCCAAATGAGCCTTTGGTATCCATTGGACTTACCAAAACAATTGTAAAGACTGTAACTGTTGGAAAATACAAGAAAGGAACTGTAAAGGAATATATCAATACAGATGACTATGTAATTTCAATCAAAGGGGTTTGTGTGGACAAGTACGATCCTGATATCTATCCTTCAGACCAAGTAAAAGCATTGAATGAATTGGCGAATATCAATGATGCGCTTCAGGTAGAGGAAAACGCTTTTTTTGAGCTTTTCGGAATCAGAAGCCTTGTAATTGAAGATATCCAATTCGATGAAATGATAGGAGAATCCGGGTTGCAAAAATATTCAATCAAAGCAATTAGCGACACTGATTTCTTTGCTGATTTAAACGAAAAAGACCAAGCAAAAATTAATCTATTGGCATAATGTTTATACTCGAGGGAAAGGTTGAAATAGGCGATTTTATTTTCAATGCGGTCAATGATATTGAAATTACAAAATCGGTAGAAGATATGGGAGACACCGCTATTATTAAGCTTCCCACACGATTTAAAGTAAAACAAAACGGTGAACAGAAATATACTGAAAATGCTATTAAAGTTGGTGATCCCGTAACGATTACTCTAGGTTATGAGGGCAAATATTCAGGTGTTGATTTTACAGGTTATGTCAAGAAAATCAGCCCTAAAATCCCCTTGGAAATTCATTGCGAAGATGCTATTTGGCTGCTCAGAAGAAAAAATATTACCAAAACTTGGGAATCAACCACAATGAAGGAAATCCTTCAGGAAGTTGTTAAGGATACGCCAATCCAATTAGCTCCTGAAATTCAGGATATAAAATTGGATAAATGGATTATTCGAAATGCTAACGGTGCGCAGGTTTTGGAAAGCCTAAAAAAAGACTTATTGATGTCTGTTTTTATTACAGATGAAGGGAAACTCTATTGTGGCTTACAGCAATTAACCAACATTGGACAAACAGTAGTATATGATTTGAATTTTAACCTTGTCGAGAACAGCCTTGAGTTTAAGAGCAAGGAAGACAGGAAAATTAAAATCAAATACACCTACATAGATGCTAAAAATCAAAGACAAAGTATTGAGGTTGGCGATCCTGATGGCGAACAAAGAGAATACCATACATCTGTAATTTCAGACATGAAAAAACTTGAAGAAATTGCAAAGGCTGAGATTGAAAAATTGAAGTATGACGGTTTTGACGGTGATGTGACAAGCTTTTTAATTCCGTTTGCAACACGAGGAATGAAAGCGAAATTTATCGATAGCGAACATCCAAATCGTGAGGGTAATTACTTTATAAAAAAAGTAGTCACCACTTTTGGAACTGGTGGGGCTAGAAGAAAAGTAACAATTGGAAATCGTTTGTAATGGATAAAAAGATACAGGACGCTTTTAGGAAGCTTCAAAAAAGAGATGTCGACACTTTTCCGGCAACAGTAATTTCAGTTGATAAAAACAAAGGTACGTGTGTTGTTTCAGATGATCAGATTGAATTTACAGACGTGAGATTGTCCTCTGTCATTGATGGAGATAAAAAAAAGTTTTTTCTATTTCCGGCTCTAGGCAGTTCAGTTCTTGTCAGCCCAATAAATGAAGATCTTAAAAAATTATATGTTGAAGCCTATTCAGAAGTTGAAAGCTTGGATCTGCAAATCAAAACAGTTCAATTTAGAGTTAGTGAATCAGGTTTTTTACTGAAAAAGGAAAATGAAACACTCAAAGGTTTGATTTCTGAATTATTAACCGCTGTAGAGAAAATGAGTTTTTTGGTTACTACAACAGGTGGAGCTGGCAATACTACAACGCTGGTAAATGCAGCCGAATTTGCAAGTATCAAAAATAGATTTAATCAGTTTTTAAATGATGTTTAAATGAATGAATTATTAATAGCGATAGGTGCAGTACTAACATCGGGAGGAACTGGATTTTTTACTTTTTTGTTTATGAAAAGTAAGTATAGGCAGGATGTGGAAAAGTTGAAAGTAGAAGTTTTACAGGCAAAAGAATCTGCTGAAACTACTGCAATTGAAAATGATATAAAACTATCGGGTCACTACAAAGAAATTTTAGATGATTTAAAATCCAGATATGAAACTAGGTACAAGGAATTTGAAGACCTGTTGAATAGAAAAGTGACAATGCTTGAAGAAGAGCTTAAACTAAAAGATCGAAAAATTAAGCTTCAGCAACAAGAAATCAACGAATTAAAAAAGGAAAACCGCTTACTTCGAAATCATGGAATCAACCGTCCTTCATAATCAAAATCTTTTTGATATCTCAATTCAGGAAAATGGAAATGTGCAGACTGTATTTGAATTGGCTTTGCTCAATGGCATTTCCATAACTGACAATATTGAGCCAGCTCAAAAAATAGAAGTTGCAAAAAGCGATCTGATAGTTCCTGAATTAGTGGACTATTTTATTAATAGGCAGCAAATAGTTGCAACAGGAGGTGTCGAAACTCTCCAAATTCGACCGACTGGAATTGGACACATGATAATTGAAAATGATTTTATAGTAGGTAAAAATGGCTAGAGAAATAGAGGTAATACAAAAAGAAATTTTAGATAGTATCGCTTCAAATGAAGCTTTATCTGCAATGACTTCAACAAGTAAAGTCGCAATTTACCGTCTGCTTACTTATGTGGTTGCATTTGCAATATGGAGTTTAGAAAAGCTTTTTGATATTCATAAGAAAGAAATCGATACTGCCATTTATGAGCAAAAATCAGGTACGCCAACTTGGTATAAAAATATGTCTTTAGGATTTCAATTTGGTTTTGACTTAATAGTTGATAGTGACAAATACAATAATACGGGTTATACGGATGATCAAATTGAAGCTTCGAGAATCATAAAGTATTGTTCGGTTAAAGAGTCAGCAGAAAGCAATAGGTTAATTGTAAAAGTAGCAAGTGAGCAAGACGATTTATTGACTCCGTTAACCCCGACACAAATTACAAGTTTCACGCAATATATCAATGAAATTAAATATGCAGGGGTTCAAATAAATGTAGTGAACAATCCGGCTGATAAGCTGCTATTGGACATGGACATCTATATTGATGTCTTGGTTATTGATGAGACTGGAAATAGTATTGCGAGTGGTGGCAAGCCAGTTGAAATAGCAATTAAAAATTACATGAAATCCCTGCCCTTTGATGGTGAATTGGTCATAAATGATCTTATTGAAAAACTAAGGGCTGTTGAAGGTGTAATCAACGCACATATAAAAACGGCAAGCTCCAGTTACTATGATCCCCTTACATCTTCCTATGTGGAATTTTCGCCTATAAATGTAAAAACGATACCTGTTGCCGGATATTTTGAAATAGTAAATTTTGATAATGTAAGTTATGTGGTTTAATCTAAATTATGAAAAGTTGGTATTGCTTTTAACTCCAACTTTTAAACGAAAGAAAGCAACAATAGCTTTTTTTAATTGTTTGGTCTTACCTATTTCTAAGCTTCATTACCTGTGGAAATTAAAAAGAACCGAAGATTGGTATAAACTTAATCATACGGGACAGGTTTGTTATTTACGGAAGGTTTTAAATGATAATCTTGATCCTTCATTGAGACGGATTTACATAGGAGAAGGAAATGCATTTCGCCGGAAATATATTTATACAAGAGGCGAAAAAAAACCTGTGTTTCTTGGTAAAATGTTCATCTATCAAAATGCCGAATATATAAGTACAGGTGCAGATTTTAACGTTTTTGTTCCATCTGAAATTATCAAATCATCACAACATCAATTAGATGCCTTAATTGTTTTTTACAAACTCGCATCAAAACGATATAAAATATACCCAATATGAACAGATTTAATTTTAATCAAAGTGTCGGTTTTCCTTTTGAAACCGATATCCTAGCTGACATACAGACAGCATACGAAATATTTAATGCATTTGGTTTTATCGTTGGAAATTTTGCGATTATTTCTGGCTGCGAATTAACAGGATCTAGTATTGGAGATGGCACTGTTTTCATTAATGGTGAATTATTGCTTTTTAAAGGAGGTGTCGCAACATCAAATGTCATTATTGTTGAGACTAAACAATCATTAGAATTTGAAGACGGAAACTCTAATGAAGTTAAATTCATTCGTCATGCCACTTTCGGAACTGCAACAACCCAATATCCTTGGAATAGTTTTAAAAGAGGATTTGAAACTAAAAACATTCCTGATGCTTTGGCATTAAAAGCCGATAAGAGCAATTTTGATGCTTTGGTATTAAGGGTTGATGCTCTTGAATTAAAGCCGAGTAATATTCCTATTGGACTCGTTGCTATTTGGGGAAGACCTTTAAGTGAAATACCAGCTGGATGGGAAGAATACGTAAATCTTAGAGGTAGATTTCCACTTGGTCAAAATCCTGATGATCCTGATTTTGCAACACTCGGTTCACCCGGAGGAAATAAAACTAAAAAATTATCAATTGCAGAATTGCCAACTATTTTCTTCAAATATTTGAAAGCGAAACCCGGACGTGGCTACAGAACGGCATCTGATGATTATCCTTTAGGAGCTCTTGAAGAAACAAATACTAATTCAATAGGTGGAGACCAAGCATTTAACATCATGAACCCGTACAGGATTGTACATTTTATAAGATATAAAGGATAATGGCAATAGTATCACTTAACACAATAAAAAATTGGTTTAGAACCGATTTAATCCCGACACAACAACAATTTTGGGATACATGGGATAGTTTTCGCCATAAGAGCGAAAAGATTCCGGTTGCTGAAATTGAAGGGATTAATGAGTTGCTTTTAAATAAGGCAGAAAAAGAAGCTTTAGACAATCATTTAAATAATGAAAATGCACATGCCACATTATTTGGACAAAAAGAAGATAAAACACAAAAAGGCATCGCTGGAGGTTATGCACCGTTAGATGAATTTACAAAGCTAGCAAGCCAATATTTAAAGATAATTGACAACTTGTACGATGGTGGCTCAACATCGATTTTGAGTGCACAGCAAGGGCTTGTCTTGCAAAATCAAATCGATGGCATAAATACACTTTTGTCTTCTGATAACATTAATCTTGATACAATTCAGGAAATTGTTGATGCAATTGAAAATGTTGAATCTTATTTGGCGACCATTTTGGTTAATGATTTAACTACAGGTGGGGTAACCAAAGCATTAACTGCTGAAATGGGTAAAACTTTAAATCAAATAAAACTAACCGCCACACTTGCAACGGATGCCGAAACGCAAATAACAACCGTTATTCCGGAAGATTTTAAAGTAATCAGTCGGGCAAAACTTAGCAATTGGTGGATTTGGATAAAATCCTCAGGTCATAATTTTTCCGGTCAGATGGTGTTTTCCGGCAATCTTTTTATTGAAGGTTTATCATTTTTTACTAAACCTGCTGAATTTACTGAAACCGCGATTTTTAAGGGTACAGCCAATAAAGCGCAATTGATAATTCCAAATAAAGCGCTTACCACTGTGCCTGTTGAAGGAGCGATCGAACGTGATTTACTTGGTAACTTATGGGAAACACATGATGGAATCAGAAGGCAATTAGTTTCTGCCCAAAGACCATCAAGGTCGATGTATGGGTATATCTCCAAAAGTCCAGGTGTTGAAAATGCTCCAACTTTAGTAATAGGTGATGATAATATTGGCGGTACTTGGACTTGGGAAAGTGGTGGAATTGGCGGAGCATGGTACTTGAAAAACCCCGGCAAATTTACCATTCTAAAAACCTTTGTTTTTTTGACAAATAATGTTGCGTACGACTCTCGGTGGGGTGCTGCGCCTCAAGATGCCGATAAAGTATTATTTGGATCAGTAAATCATTTAAATGATTGGGCTGATTCCGGAGCCTCAATGATGAGTGTTGAAATACGGGTGATTAATTAATAGTTTAAATTTTATAAAAAAATGCTAATAGAACAAAAAATTTCAAACAGTAAAGATTTCACAGAGGTTAATCGGACAATCAATATCGTAGGATTAAATATGAATTCTGATACAGCTACTCTGGATCTTTATTACCGCATAGTGTATAGCAAAAAGGGACAAGATGTAAGTCATTTATTCAATCCTCAATTACCTTCTTGGAATATCAATAATTCCCAACGAATGATGTGTAGGGATGAGAATTTTCTACCAATTCCAAATCCAAATTTCATAGAGCAAAAAGACGAAAACGGAACTGTAATAAATGAAATCGAAAGATTTGTGACAATGCCGGCTTTTGATTATATCAAAATGCTTATGCTCGATATGAATGTACCAATGAAAGCAATAATATCAGCGTATATCGCAGAAGAAGACAAAGATGGAAGGTTTAATTTTTAAAATAAAATATGCAGACAATTACATTATTAAACATTAAAGAAATTTTAATCAACAATGAAAATCCAATTGAAAAAAGCCGTGTCTATGGTTCAAATTCAAAAAACGAATATCGTTTATTAAAAGATGTGAGTGTCGAGCTCTCAAACGGCGAAATCCACACCATTTTAAAAGGTTTTAAGTGGGACTTAGCGAGTGTACCGTCTTTTTTGCAAGGAATTATAAAACCGGATTCTGATGCAGAAATCGCTTTTTTAATTCATGACTATTTGTACACTCATAAGATTGCAAGTCAAAAATTTGCCGACCATGAAATGCTTAAATGGGGACAAGCCGTAAACGGAACTCGAAATTGGTCTTTCAAAAACATTGATAATTATTTACGTTTTTGGGCGGTCAGATTTTTCGGAAAACGAGTTTGGGATAATTAAAAATTCCTAGGAGGACAGGAAGCAAAAAAAGTCCTCCAACAAAATTAATACTTTCTCAGGGTAATTAAAATTTAGCACAAAGCCAGCGTTGGAGGACAATATGTCTTCTAGTGCTGGCTTTGCTATTGTAATAATTATCCTGAGAGGTGCAAATATAATCAATCATCAATCAAAAATCGAATGGAAAAAAAGAAAATTTTTAAAGCAGCACCCTTGCCATTTATGGGGCAAAAACGTAAATTTTTAAAGCAGTTTGAACCAGCTTTAAAAAAGTATTCATCAACAGCAACTTATGTTGATTTATTTGGCGGTAGTGGTTTATTGAGTCATACTGTAAAATCAATCTATCCGAGTGCTAGGGTAATTTATAATGATTTTGATAATTATCGTTTAAGACTGGAAAACATTGAGAAGACTAATCAACTTCTTAATGATTTAAGGCTAATTTTAGCGGAATATCCTAAGGATAAAAGAATCGAGGGAGAAATTCGAGATCAGGTAATTAATAGGCTTTCGAAAGAAGATAAAACAGGCTATGTGGACTATATAACAATTTCTAGTTCGTTGCTTTTTAGCATGAAATATGCATTTTCTCTAAATGAGTTTAAAAAAGAAACGCTCTATAATTGCGTTCGACAATCAAACTATGATGCTGATGGATATTTAGACGGCATTGAAGTTGTTATCAAATGTTATAAAGAGCTATATAATTTATACAAAGATTTAGATAATGTTGTCTTCTTAGTTGATCCTCCGTACTTATCAACAGAAACCAAAAGTTATAAAGGCTACTGGAAACTTAAAGATTACTTGGATGTTTTACAGGTATTGGACGGCACTAAATATTTCTATTTCACATCAAATAAATCGTCTATAATTGAGCTTTGTGAATGGATAGAAACTAAAACGCCAATGAGTAATCCTTTTAACGGTGCGTATACCGAAACAATGACTGCTACAGTTAATTTTCAGTCTAGCTATACTGATATAATGATTTTTAAGCCGTGAACTATTCATTTTGATACAATTTAGGACAGTCAATTTTTATATAAATGCTGATTCCGTTATAATTTTGTAGAATTAATTTTTGCATTATGACACCATCAGAAGAATCAGCAATTGATGCTAATGTACTTGAAGCATCTAAATTACGAATGACGTCAATCGGTTATAAAGCTTTGGTGAGTTTACTCAAACATGGTAATTTAATGAGTTATGCATTTCGTGATTATGAAATTTTTGTCAGTTTTACAAGAGTGTTAAATCACGTACAATTACAATTTGAATATGTTCCCTTTGGTTTGCAACTTAAGGAGAACGCCAAGCTTAATTATTATCAAAATGTTATAAATCGTAAAGCTCAGGATTATAAGCCATCACATCAGCCAGCAATAAATCGAGTTGAAAGATGAACCAGATGAAAGCAGAATTGGATGGGCACAGAAAAGGTTTAAATAGTCTTTAAATGGTAACTAAAAGCCAATACTATTATGTATTGGCTTTTTAATTTTAGGCTTAATTATTTCAGTATATTTGAGAAACTTAAATAAGTACACATGGAAATTTTTATAGGTATAGCGGGTTTACTGATAGCGTGGTTAACATACCAAAAAACTTTCAATTCGAAACCTGATGAAGAAAGAAACAATTTATTAGGGGTTTTTATTACCACTCAAAAACTGCACTTAGAAGTACAGGCTATAATTCAAAAATATATTGATGATAATGATGGTGCAAATCATTTATTATATCCTGATATAACATTTCAGAAAATGCTGGATATGTATAAACAAGAGTTTGAAAAAGGACTATCCGATAAAGTTTTTCAAGATTTAAAGAACAATCAAATATATACTAAAAGTAATATTGCTACTTTTCAAAATATGATTGACACACAACATAATGCTTTATTACAATTTAAAAATCAGTTACTGTTTTTGACACCACCTACAAAAGACTAGAAACTCAAATAACCTAGTGTAAAGTAGCTATACTTACCTAATTTAAAATGTATTTAGTTTAACTGATACATATTTTTTTGATACTTTTGGCTTTGAAAAATCACACTTTTGGTTTTTCCGATTATACGACCGCAATAAAAAAATGGGCGAATCAACGTTATGCTGATTGGCCCATTTTTTTATTGTGGTCACGCCCTAAATATAAATCTACTTCGGACTTGTAGCAATTACGAACTTCAAATTGTTCTTCACTCCTATCTGCAATACATCAACTAAATCCTGTACCTGAAGGTTAAACGGAATGCGAACGACAACCGTCTGATCTTTATTTGTTCCGATCTTTGACATTAAACTCGTTTCCAGATTTTCGAAATCGACCGGTTCTTTGTCGATGTAGAATTTTTTATCTTCAGTAACCGACAAGCTAATTAGTTGCTTGTTTGTTTTTTCATTGGCTTTCGCTTTTGGCAAAGTCATTTTAATAACATTAGGATTTGCAAGCGTTGAAATAATAAGAAAAAACAACAGCAGGAAAAACATAATATCGCTTAACGATGAAGTCGCCACTTCGGCATGAAATCTTCTTTTTCTCTTAATAGACATACCTTATGCTCTTTGAATTATATTGACAAATTCTAAAATCTGTTTCTGAATTTTTAAAGCAAAATCATCAATTTTTCCGTTCAATAAGTGGTAAGCACTATACGCAATAATACCCACAATTAATCCAGAACCTGAACTGATCATTTTTTCGTATAAACCTCCGGAAATGTTTCCGATACTAATATTTTCTGTAACTGAGATGCTGTAGAAAATCTTGATAACCCCTGAAATTGTTCCGATGAAACCTAAAGTTGGCGCGATACCGGCAATAAGTCCAAGATGCCCTAAACGTCTTTCCATTTCGCCAATTTCAATATCGGCAGCGCGGTCCATGTTGGATTCAATTTCAGCAATTGGTCTTCCGATAACCAAAACCCCTTCTTTTAGAATATTTCCTGCAGCAGTGTTGCTTCTTTCTACAATTGTTCTTGCCAATTCAATATTTCCTGCATTTAGTTTATCACCCACATCCTGCATTAATCGGCTGTCAATTCTGGACGCTTTACTGATGTATAAATAACGTTCAAAAATGATATAAATAGTATAGAATAATAGGATAGCGATTGGAATCAGGAAAAAACCTCCTTTTAAGATAAATCCTAAAACTGAGATTTCGGTATTTGGTGCAATTTTTTCGATAACTACGTTAGATGCGGCGTTTGTAATCGTATCTGTTTGTTGTTGAATAAAACTAAACATATATTAATTCTGGTTTTTAATAATTAATTGTAAAAAATATTTGAAATTTGCAATAAAGATAATTTTCGCTGTAAATATAAAACTAAAAAAAACGGAAATTATTTCAATCTACAACTATTTTATCCAAAATAAATGAACTATCAAGAGACCACAAACTGGATGTTTAATCAACTCCCGATGTATCAACTTCAAGGCGCTTCGGCATACAAAGAAGATTTGACTAATATTAAATTATTGGCGGCACATCTTGATAATCCACAAAATCAACTAAAATGCATTCACGTTGCCGGAACTAATGGAAAAGGATCGACTTCGCATATGCTGGCCTCTGTTTTACAGGAAGCGGGATATAAAGTTGGTTTGTACACTTCACCTCATCTGAAAGATTTTAGGGAAAGAATTAAAATTAATGGTGAGGACATTTCAGAAGATTTTGTTATTGAATTTGTAGCGAAACATAAAAGCTTTTTTGAAGCCAATGACATGAGTTTCTTCGAAATGTCTGTTGGATTGGCGTTCGACTATTTTGCTTCTGAAAAAACAGATATTGCAATTATTGAAGTTGGTCTGGGCGGAAGACTGGACGCGACGAATATTATTACGCCTTTGGTTTCTGTTATTACCAATATTGATTTAGATCACACACAATTTTTAGGAAATACAACTACAGCAATTGCAGGTGAAAAAGCCGGAATCATAAAACCAAATGTTCCAGTCGTAATTGGAGAATATACGGAGGAAACTGAAGCAGTATTTTTAGCTAAAGCCAAAGAAAACAATGCGCCCATTTATTTTGCTGCTGATTTAATTTCGGGAGTTTTTCCTTCTGATTTGCTTGGCGATTATCAATTTCAGAATAAAAAAACCGTTCAACAGGTTGTTGTTGTTTTAAACTCACAAACCGATTTTAAAGTTTCTATTGATAACCTAAAAAAAGGTTTATTAAACACAGTAAAAAATACAGGGTTACAAGGAAGATGGCAGCAATTGGGAGAAAACCCTAAAATAATCTGTGATACGGCGCACAACAAACACGGACTGGCCGTTGTGATGCATCAGATTCAGAAAGAGACTTTTGAAAATTTACATATTGTTTTGGGCGTTGTTAATGATAAAGACCTGGATTCTATTTTACCACTCTTTCCTAAAAAAGCCCACTATTATTTCTGCAGACCCGATTCGTCTCGTGGTTTAGCCACCGAAATTTTAAAAGAAGCTGCAGAAAAATATGATTTAACCGGAGAAAAATACGACTCGGTTGCAATTGCTTTTGCGGAAGCCAAGAAAAACGCATCAGAAAATGATTTTATTTATGTTGGCGGAAGCACTTTTGTTGTAGCAGAATTGCCTTTAAACTAAGACAGGTTGCAAATGTTTAAAAAAGTTCAAAAAAAGCTCTTTTATAATAAATTCAGCACCAGCAACATAGAAAGAACATTAAAAAAACTTTAAATTTTTAGTCTGTTTTCTTTGCAGAACTCGAAAACTAGCGTATATTTGCACTCGCAATCACGAAATGATAGCAACCTAGTAAAATAGGGCGATTAGCTCAGCTGGTTCAGAGCACCTCGTTTACACCGAGGGGGTCGGGGGTTCGAACCCCTCATCGCCCACTTTGAGGGATTACCGAAAGGTTTTCCCTCTTTTTTTTGTATATAAGATATCCTTTTTCCTCCATTTTACTAGCATTACGAGAAAATATATCCAACATTGTAGGTGTTCGATATATACCCTCTTGGTAGTATAAGTTGCCATCGAACACCATGTTTACAAACTCACGTTTTTGAAGAGTGTTTGCACTGCTATAGACATGTCGTACATCACCCAGCAAATCCAAGTTACTATCCAGAATTTCGAAAGCTTTCCCATGATTTTTACTTAGTCTCTCTATTGCACCAGTAAGTGTCAGAATATGATCGCTGTAAGTCGAGTACCATCTTTCATAAGTATCCTTGTTTATTTCATCCTTAAACCATTTTTCTTCCACCGCATTTAATCGCTCTTGTATTTCTGCGAGTTCATGCTTTTTGTCTAAGGCTTTTTTCTGGTTTTCCTTTACTTCCTGTTCAATTGATAAGTAACTTCCATTTCTGATCTGCTTAATTTGTCTTTCAGGAACACTCATCAAATCACAGGCGTTTAAAAACTGCTCATGCGATTTTATCGCACTTATATTGTTATGCTTTGAATGCTTGCATTTATAATAGTAGAAGTATTTACCAGATTTACCACGTGAAGGCGCACCAGTCAATGGAGTTCCACAATGGCATTTTACAACACCCCTCAGTGGTATTTCATCATCAACGGTTACTTTTATCTTATCAGCCTTTTTCATTTTGGACTGTACCATTGTCCATGTAGTCTTATCAACAATTGGCTCATGAATAGCTGGGAAAAGACCTCCCGGCAAATCCTTAAATTGTTCAACCTTTACAAGCCCTGCATAAACAGGATTTGCCAGTACACGGTCAATAGCCATGTTCCCTTTTCTATCAAAACCAGACTGATAGGCCATTTCTTTGATTTTGTATAAGGGCACATCACGCAGAAACATCTCGTAAATTGATTGAACAATTTTAGCTTCTGTCTCATTTACTTCAAGATGGCGCTGTTTTCCTTCACCAACCTTGCTGTAGCCAAAAGGTTTCTCTCTGGTAAGGAAACGCCCTTCTTTGGCACGGGCAGTATAGAGTCCTCCACGAACTTTGATGCTTCTGTTGATATTGTCTTCTTCAGCTAGCAGTAATTGTAATCCTGCCCTGAAAAAGCTTCCCGGCGTATCATAATCAAAGATTATTCCTTCTGTAACGCTGATAATCTGGATGCCGTATTTTTTTTGGAATTGTTTCACCAAATTCATAGCTTCCCCTGCATCCCTGCTGAAACGATCAAGCTGATCCACAAGAAGGTAGTCCACAGATTTGTAATGTTTGGCAATAAATGCCTGAAGTTTTATAAAATCCGGGCGATCAAAAGTCTTGGCACTTTTACCTCTATCTATAAAAGAATCCACCAACTGAATATTGTTATACTGCAAATATTGATCTGTATACAATTCCTGTCTTTCAATTGAGCCATTGCTTTGTCCCAACTGGCTAAATCTTAAATATCTAATCGCCCTCTTCATATAATTCTTTTAATGTTAATGATACAATAATTTCAATCATTAAATTTACGAATTTTTGTTCTTTTTCTCTTTCTAAATCTTCATATATTTTTGATTTAATTTCATCATTTTCAAATAGTTCCTCCTTTAAACCTTCCATAACATACATTATTAAATTAATTTCGACACCGCGGTTCTCACAGTCTTAAAACAAACTTAAAACGCAATGATTTATCTCTGCTATTTACTGCGTTATATGGAAGAGAATGACTGCATTTGGCTTTATTAAAAGTTTAAAACAATGGAAAATATTTATTTTTTAAGATGCTTTATTTCAAATTCCTCTGTTAGCTGAATAATCTTTTTGGATAAAACAGCTAATTCTATTGTCTGCTTTTCCAGCTTGTACAAATATGCCGAAGCTTTCTTTTCGGAAAATTTTTGATATAGAATCTTGACAACCTGATTGTAATTTACCCCCATTGCCCTAAACTGGTTGTAGAAAGAGGTCAGGCGCATATAATAGTCCATTGTCGCTTTATCAATCTTAATTGTTTTGATGCCTTTTTGAAAAATGCACGCCGTTATAAAGTGTGCCATTACATTCATTCCAGACTGTTCAAACAGGGACAGGAAGCGGGCATTTTCTTCTTCAGTAAGACTGATGGAATAGCGGTGGACGGCGGGATCTATTTTGGAAGGTCTGCCTCCTTTATGACTATTGATTTTGCGGTTATTTTCCATAGCTATTATTTCTTGTGCCTTTTAAAAAATTTAAAAAGCAATAGTAGCTTATTACTTGCAGTGACAATCGGATATGGAAGGATTGGGAAGTATTTGGCTTATACTGTCCAACTTTGAATTATGCATCTGCCATTTGAAAGCAAAGCAAAGCCAAGTAAAGCCATTGGAGGACACTTTGGAATAACGTTCCGTTTTCGAGATTAATTTTCCGAAAACGAAAATTATGCTACACAAAGAAACAGTCAGCCAAGAGATGTGGGAACTGCTCCAAATGCTGATGAAAGATGAAATGCTGAATGATTTTAATCTCGTCGGCGGGACTTCGCTGAGTCTTCAGATCGGACACCGTTTAAGTATTGATATTGACTTGTTCACTGTAAAGGATTTTGATGTCCTGGCCATGTTAGGCCACCTAAAAAAATCACATGCTACTTTAAAGGTCGACAATATAGATACAAATACGCTAATGATAAAAATAGGCAGTATAAAGGTTGATATCCTAACCCATAAATATGCTTGGCAAAGCCCCGTACAGACTATCGAAAATGTGAGGTTAGCATCCATACTGGACATCGGAGCGATGAAACTTCATGCAATCTTTCGAAACGGCACAAGAATTAAGGATTTTGTAGATATGTATTTCCTTTTAGATCATCACCCGCTGAAGAAGTATTTGGAATCTTATCAAAGAAAGTACAATGGAGATCCTGCCTTAGCTCTTGTTGGATTAACTTTTTTCGACAGCATTATAAAAGAATTTGGCGTTAAGATGCTCAAAGGTAAAGAACACAAATGGTCAAAAATATCAGACAGATTAAAACAGGCTTCGCTAAATCCTGCCAAGGACTTTGCAATACCTAAAATATCTCCTCCAAAAAGGAGCAAAGGAGGAGGATATAAGCGTTAAAGGCTTGGTTAATTAAAAACAATTCATTAAATTTAATGCTATGAATCTAAAAGATAAAACGTCGACACCTGATTTTGAATCCAGCTTTTTTTGGGATACAGATATAGACAAGCTTAACTGGCAGAAAGCTTATAAGGCAGTTATTGCCCGTATCGTAGAACGTGGCGGTCAGCAGGAAATAGATGAGCTTGTGCGTTTCTATGGATATGATAAAGTAATTAAGGCAGTCCGTGACGAGATTTATTTTCTCCCCAATTATGCCATTGAGCGAGCTTTAAGATTCTTTCCTGAACTTAAAAAGGAAGAATTGTACTGTTACCTAAACCGTAAGGACAAACCGTATCACTGGATATAGTACTTCGGACAGGCAGGACATTTAAATTTGTACTACATCCCTAACTTGGGTTTTCTTGATTTATTTATTGCCTGTTCCTTATCCTGAGCGCAGTATTGTTAGACTGGCTTGTTCGCTGGCTTAGTGATTTGTTTTGGTTGGGACTCTCAACAGCCCCCTCAGGATTATTTACATGACAAAAAACCGTTTTACCGGGCCAATCAGATCCGAAGGCTTTTGAGGCTCTTTTTCATTTTCCTTAATTTTTATAAACAATAGCCTGCCCAAGAGTTTTCCCAATTCTGATTTGGTCGGATTTTTAAGCTGTCTCAGAAAATTCGACAGAAAATTGAAAATCACGTCTCCGCTTTTATCTACCTGCATAAAGGGCCTTTTCTTACTTTGGTTACCTTTTTTAATTTCTTTCTTTTTTTCGCCTTCAGGTTTTGGCGGTGTCAACGGCCTTTTCTTATTTTCTTGAAGTTCTTTTTTTCGTCTTCCTTTTTCATGATTCCTGATTTTGCGACAGAAGCTACCCATTTGGCATATACATTTCCTATTGCGACACTTCGTGGCTTTAATTGGCTGAATGTGGCGGGTATTGGATTGCCGAGGCTTTGAACGGGTTGGATTTTATATTTTTAATAAGCATCTAAACGAGAAATAATAAAAAGAAAACCAAAGTAGTGCGGGATAGCTTGGCCAGCCAAAAGACTACGGCATAATGTCTTGCTCGTCCCTCACAAGCCACCCTTCGGGACTTATTCCGTTTCCTTTTGGCCGATCTGCATCCCGTCCTTTCAAACTGCTTTCTTTTTCTTTTTTCCGTTTTTCTGTTTTCTTTGGAAAAATATTATTTTTCTTGGTTTGTCTATAGGTTCACTCATTCTTGTGCGCCTTGGCAGAAATATATCTGCAAAAATCTAAGGATTTGCATAAAAGTATTTTTAAAGTTTTAAAAGCATTTATATTTAATGTTTCGTTTTTGAAAAGTATGCAAAACGGCTATATGCTTATACAATTGAATACCCGCATACACAAATACATGATTACGTAATTGCATATATACATGCTTACCTGCCTGCTTACACAAATTATATAGCTATGAGTTAATCATTCCGATAACACCACTACAGGTCTATCTTAAATAACAATTTATAATTATGCTTGTACAGTTAAGAAAACACAGACTGTATATCTCTAAAATAAATAAGTTAAAAGTCATTCCAAAAAAAAGGGCATCAAGCCCTTTTCATTAATAATGCCATATGTAATAATGTGTTCATCAGAACACGGCAAGTTGTGTTTTGAGATGCTTGAAATGAATTCCGCATCTCAAAACCACTTGCCCTGCCGGGGGTTAGTAAAAAACTCCAAAGTCGTTTTTTAATTAGTTACTATTTACCATTCATAATTTTTTCAATGTCCGAATATTTGTAATACATAAGGCCGCCAATTTTAGTAAAAGCGAGCGTTCCATTGATCCGTAAATTTTGCAAAGTGCCGGCAGAAATATTCAGCAATTTTCGGACTTCATAAGATTTTAGCCATTGTTTTGCCTGTTGTGACTGAGGTCGAATGAGTTGTTTTAAATCATTCAAAAGAAGATTTCTGAATTCGTTTAAATCTTCACGAGTGATAACATCGATTAACATAGCGTAAGTTTTAGATTGTTATGATGCAAAATTACATAGTTTGGAAGGGTATAATTCAAAATGAGGAGTATACTTGACACCAAATAGGAATTATTATAGCCTTCCAGTATATCAAAAAATTAATAAAGATATCTCAATTAGTTTTTCACTGCAACCATAAGCCATAACACCAAAAGTTTATTACATTAGTGCCTTCTTAAGGATTATTAATCCCTAATCTTAATAAAACAATTATTTCAAATGTCAGAAGAACAGAAAAAAATATTAGAGCAACAGCTTTGGAATATAGCGAATACTTTACGAGGAAAGATGAATGCGGATGAATTTAGGGATTATATACTAGGATTTATATTTTATAAATATTTGGCTGAAAAAATGGAAATTTTTGCTAATTCCATTTTAGAACAAGATAATATTCAATTTAGAAATATTGATGAAAATACAAAAGAGGGTCAAGAATATATTGAAGCCATCAAAGAGGAATCCCTTGAAAACTTAGGTTATTTTTTGAAACCATCTGAACTTTTTAGCGAAATTGCAAAAAGAGGAAACAGTGGCAGTAATAATTTTATTTTGGCAGATTTACAAAAAATCCTGACCAATATTCAGCTGAGTACAATGGGAACTCAAAGTGAAGAAGATTTTGAAGATCTTTTTTCGGATATGGACTTAAACAGCAATAATTTAGGAAGAACGGCTGAAGCAAGAAACGCAATCATAGTAAAAGTTTTGGTGCATCTTGATGAAATTGATTTTAAGCTTGAACATACCGAACTTGATGTATTAGGCGATGCTTACGAATATCTGATTGGTCAGTTTGCTAGTGGTGCAGGTAAAAAGGCAGGAGAATTTTATACGCCACAAGAGGTTTCTAAAATTCTGGCAAAAATTGTCACAACAGGTAAAAATAGATTAAAATCAGTATATGATCCGACCTGTGGTTCTGGATCTCTATTATTGCGTGTTGCCAGAGAGGTAAAAGATGTCAATAATTTTTACGGGCAGGAAATGAACCGAACCACATACAATCTTGCCCGCATGAATATGATACTCCATGGGGTACATTATCTGAAATTCGACATAAAGCAAGAGGACACTTTAGAACATCCGCAACATTTGAATGATATGCCATTCGAAGCTATCGTAGCAAATCCTCCTTTTTCTGCCAATTGGAGTGCAAATCCTTTATTTCTGAATGATGATCGTTTTAGTCAATATGGTAAGTTAGCTCCAGCAGGTAAAGCCGATTTTGCTTTCGTGCAACATATGATTTATCATTTAGCAGAAAACGGTACAATGGCTATTGTATTGCCACACGGCGTTTTGTTTCGTGGTGCAGCAGAATTACACATTCGTAAATATCTTATAGAACAAAAGAATTACTTAGATGCAGTAATTGGTTTACCTGCAAATATTTTCTATGGCACCAGTATTCCTACATGTATTTTGGTTTTCAAAAAATGCAGAGAAACACCTGATGATATTTTATTTATAGATGCCAGCAAAGAATTTGAAAAGGTTAAAAATCAAAATATGTTGCGAGACAATCACATCACTAAGATTGTAGAAACCTATCGTAATAGAACAGTAATTGAAAAATACAGTCATCTGGCTAGTTTAAAAGAAGTTGCTGAGAACGATTATAATTTAAATATTCCTCGTTATGTGGATACATTCGAAGAACAAGAAGAAATTGACATCCAAAAGGTAATGTTCGAAATTAAAGAACTTGAAGCAAAACGAGCCAATCTCGATAAGGAAATAGATGTTTATTTAAAAGAATTAGAGCTAGTTTTTTAATTTCTTAAATCCTTAATGTTTTTAATAACGAAAAATAAATAATCGAGATGCCGAATAAAAAATTAAAAGTAGGTAACGTTCCTAATTTGAGATTCCCCGAATTTTCAGGAGTATGGGAAAAGAAGAAGTTGGGAGAGATAGCGGATTTTAAAGTAACCAATTCCTTTTCGAGGGATAATTTGAATTATGAAAATGGAATCGTAAAAAACATCCATTATGGTGATATTCATACTAAGTTTCAAACCTTGTTTGATATTTCAAAAGAAACAGTGCCTTATATCAATAAAGAAATCTCAATTAATAGGATTTCTAATGATTTTTACTGTCAAGAAGGGGATATTATTTTCGCAGATGCTTCAGAAGATTTAAATGATGTGGGGAAAAGTATTGAAATTTTTAATTTAAATAATGAAAAATTACTTTCCGGTTTGCATACACTTTTAGCAAGACCGAAAGCAAATTATTTTCAAAAAGGATTTAATGGATATTTATTAAAGTCCAATACTGTTAGATTACAGATACAAAAAGAAGCTCAGGGATCAAAAGTTTTGAGTATAAACGTAGATAGAGTTTCTACAATAGAACTTTCTTTTCCTAATCTCTCTGAACAACACAAGATAGCAAAGTTTCTATCTACGATAGATGAAAGAATTGCAACCCAAAACAAAATAATTAAGGGTTTAAAAACATTAAAGATTACGTTGAATAAAAAAATATTTTCCCAACAATTGAGATTTAAAGATGGAATAGGAAATGAGTTTTCAGAGTGGAATGAAGTAAAAATTGGTGATATTTTGAGTATTGGCAGTGGAAAGGATTATAAACATATTAAACAAGGGAATGTTCCTGTTTTTGGAACTGGAGGCTACATGACATCCATCGATAAATATCTTTATGATGGAGAAACAGTATGTATTGGAAGAAAAGGTACAATAAATAAACCGATGTATCATAATGGGAAAATATGGACAGTAGATACATTATTTTATACCCATTCGTTCCAAAACTGCATTCCAAAATTTGTATTTTATCTTTTTCAGACAATTAACTGGTTAGAATATAATGAAGCGTCAGGAGTTCCAAGCCTGTCAAAAAATACTATAAAAAAAATAAAAATTCACATTCCTTCTTTAAAAGAACAAGATAAAATTTCAAAATTTCTATATACTATCGATAACAAAATCCAAGATGAAAAAGCCCTTTTAGAACAGCTTGAAAAACAAAAGAAATTTTTGTTATCTCAAATGTTCATTTGAAAAGACTTTTGGTAGAAATGCAATAAATTCTAAACAATGGCTTTTTTGTTTCTTGCCAATGACGGAAAATTTAAATAAAAAGATTTTCCAATAAAAACTTTTTCTGTTGTACTAATTTCTGTAAAGCTTGTTTTTCTATATCGATTTTTGCATCAAAACTTCTAAGAAAATTAGCTATCTTGAATTGTTCTATAATTGAAGAAGGAACTATTAGAGGGCAGTTGAGCACTTCCTCTTTTTTTAAATTTGTTTGACCAACTCCTGAATCAAACGATAAATAATATTGATTTCGGTTTATCAAATAGTACAAAAATGGATTGTGGCAATCAATAGCACTCAAAGCACATATGCGTTGATTTAAAGTATATTTATTATTTTGATCAATTAAAAAACATTTGGCTAAAGCCCTGCCATTTGGAACATCACTCATGACCATTACAATTTCATCTTTAAATAATGGTGTAATACATTCATTTGAATGTTTCTTAACATCTCCATTCTGGGAAATAAATTTTGAATTTATAACGATATATTTTCCATTCACATCTATATAATTTTCGTGCGCTTTGCCATTACGAAATTTAACTAAGTCAGCTAATGTTTTTTCTTCCCAATCCGGAAAATCGTTTCCGTTATCATCCTTAAATCTTAATTCTTGAATGAATAACTTTTTACTCACCCCTTTAATTAAGGTTTTCAAATTCTCAATTATTTTGTTTTGGGTTGCAATTCTTTCGTCAATTGATGATAATATCGAAGATATTTTTTTTTGTTCTAAAATATTCGGTATAGGAATTTCAATTTCTTCAATTGTGCTCTTTGAAAGACTTGGAACCCCAGACGCTTCATTATATTTCAACCAATTTATTTTTTCAAAGACATAATAAATATATTTTGGTAAAGAATTTTTAAAAGAGTGTGTAAAAAAAAGGGTGTCTACTGTCCAAAACTTACCATTATAATACATAGGCTTATTTATTGTGCCTTTTCTCCCTATGCAAACACTTTCACCATCATATAAATATTCGTTCACAGAAATCATATAGCCTCCAGTACCAAAAACAGGGACATCGCCTTTCAATAAATGTTTGTAATCTCTTCCACTTCCAATTTTAAGCACATCACCTATTTTTCTCTTTTCCCATACTCCTGAAAATTCGGGGAATCTCAAATTAGGAACCTTAATGGTATTAAAATCCTCAATACTTTATTTCTTTCCTTTGGTTTTAATAAAAATTAAATAATAATGAATGATCAAAAACAAATTTTAGAGGTAATTAACCTATGGAAAACACAGAAAAAACAGTATGTAAAAAAATCAAGTTTTTCTGCTTATACACTTTTAATTGAGAACCACATTCTACCCATATTTGGTGATAAATATTCGATTGAGGAAGCAGAAGTGCAAGAATTTGTATTTCAGAAATTAGAGTCAGGTTTAAGCCAAAAAACAATTAAGGATATTCTAATCGTTCTGAAAATGATTCTAAAGTATGGAGCTAAACACAAATGGGTAGATTATAGCCCATTTGAAATACAGTTCCCAACAGAGCGAGAAAAATATACAATTGAAGTTTTAAACCGTTCTGATCAGAAAAAAATCATGAATTACATACAGGAGCATTTTACATTTCGAAATTTAGGAGTTTATATTTGCTTAAGCTCTGGGATGCGTATAGGAGAAGTTTGCGCTCTTACTTGGGAAGATGTTGATACGGATAATGGCGTTATCAGCGTTAACAGAACCATCCAACGCATTTACATTATAGAAGATGGAACCAGAAAAACAGAACTAATTTTAGACACACCAAAAACAAAAAACTCTATACGTGAAATCCCGATAAGCAAAGATCTATTAAGAATACTCAAACCATTTAAAAAAATTGTTAACCCATCATTCTTTGTTTTAACCAACGATGCAAAGCCTACTGAGCCAAGAACTTATCGCAGTTATTATAAAAACTTAATGGAACATTTGAAGATGCCAGATCTAAAGTTTCATGGACTGAGGCACAGTTTCGCAACAAGGTGTATTGAAAGTAATTGCGATTACAAAACTGTAAGTGTGCTTTTAGGACATTCTAATATTAGTACAACTTTAAATCTCTATGTCCATCCCAATATGGAACAGAAAAAGAAAGCAATCGAACAAATGTTTAAAGCTTTGAGGTAAACTTTTAAATTATGAATTAGGAGAAGTGAAAGAAACCTCTTTATTTTGTTAAATTTGATATTTTAAAAGATAAACATAACAACTCCTAATTCATAAATATTTTGAGCAAACAGTCTGAACAGATCTTAGAGGAACAACTTATTATCCAATTACAAAAATTAGGTTATAAATATAGGACTATTGCGAATGAAAAAGAGTTGTTGGCAAACTTGAAAACGCAACTTGAAAAGCACAATAACATTCAATTTAGTGATCCTGAATTTGAAAAAGTGCTGAATATTATCAACAAAGGATCAGTATTTGAAAAAGCTAAAATATTACGTGAAACAAAACATCATATTTTAAGAGACAATGGAGATAACCTTTATTTTGAATTTCTGAACGTAGAACATTGGTGCCAAAATGAATACCAGGTGACCAATCAGATTACACAGGAAGGGAAATATGAAAATCGTTATGATGTAACTTTACTAATTAATGGGCTGCCATTAGTCCAGATAGAACTAAAGCGCAGAGGATTGGAAATGAAAGAAGCTTTCAACCAAATAAACCGCTATCAAAAGCATAGTTTTGGAACAGGAAAAGGCTTGTTTCATTTTGTGCAACTATTTATAATAAGCAATGGTGTAAATACAAAGTATTTTAGCAATTTCGGTACACATAAGCAGGAATATCTTCAAACTTTCCATTGGACAGACGAGAACAATAATCCTCTCAACAACATTCTTAATGGTTTTACCGATACTTTCTTAGAGCCTTGTCATATCAGTAAAATGATATGTAAATACATTGTCCTTAATGAAACAGATAAACGCTTAATGGTACTTCGTCCATATCAATATTATGCCGTGGAAAGTATTATAAAAAAAGTAACCGAAAATGAAATATTAAATGGCTACAATGTTGAGAAAAATGGATATATCTGGCATACCACAGGAAGTGGCAAAACCTTAACAAGTTTCAAAGCCAGTCAAATTTTATCAAAAATTACAGCTATCAAAAAGGTAGTTTTTGTAGTAGACAGAAAGGATCTGGACTATCAAACCAACAAGGAATATGATAGCTTTAGCAAAGGCTCAGTCAGTTCAGCAACCAACACAGATGACCTTATCAGGAAATTTAACGATCCGAATGTTAAAATTATTGTTACTACCATTCAAAAGCTCAATAATGCTATTTCGGGTCGGAATTTAGCTAAAATGAAAGCTCTTAAAAACGAAAGAATGGTATTTATCTTTGATGAATGTCATCGTTCACAATTTGGAGATACACATCAAAACATTGTAAGTTATTTTGATAATATTCAATTGTTTGGTTTTACAGGTACACCAATTTTAGCAGAGAATGCCAATGGAGAAAAAACCACATCCAGTTTATTTGGAAAATGTCTTCATAAATATGTAATTACAGATGCTATCAGAGATGAAAATGTTTTGAGATTTTCGATTGAATATATTCAAACTTTCAAGAAAAAAGATAACATAATTGACTTGAAAATTGAAAAAATAAATGAAGCTGAAGTCTTTGAAGCTCCTGAACGTAAAGAAGCAATTGTAGATTACATCATTCAATATCACGAGCAGAAAACTCAATCCAAAAAATTCTGTGCAATGATGTGCGTTCAAGATATTGATGCTATTATTGAGTATTACGAAATTTTTAAACGTAAAAAGTTGAATGGAGAACATAATTTAAAAATAGCAACTATTTTTAGTTATGCTCAAAACGAGGAAGAGATAGAGGATCAATTAGCCAGTCGATTGAATATGGCTGCAGAACCACAAGCAGAGTACGGCTTGAAACCACATCGTAGAGAATTATTGGAAGTCTATGTACAGGATTTTAACGAATTGTTTGGAACGGCAGAAAATATTAAGGATAGCGAAGGCTTTTACAATTATTATAATGCTGTTGCCAGAAAATCAAAACATCCGAAACATGAAACGGATATTTTGTTAGTTGCTAATATGTTTTTAACAGGATATGACAGTAAAAACCTGAATACATTGTATGTTGATAAAAACCTTCAATACCATGGCCTTATTCAAGCATTTAGCCGTACAAATCGTACTTTAGACAAAAACAAGACACAAGGTAATATTGTATGTTTTCGAAATCTGAAAGATAAAACAGACGAAGCAATTGCGCTATTTAGTAATAAAGATGCAATTGATGAAATTATCGTTGAACCTTATGAAGTCTATACAGAAAAATTCAATGAGATAACCGAAAAATTACTAGAAATTGTTCCTCAGGTTAGTGTTGTAGACAATCTATATACTGAAGAAGATAAGCTACAGTTTATTTTAACATTCAGGGCACTTATCCGCTTACACAAAAAAATGAGCCATTATTCCGAATTTACTTGGAATGATTTGGAAATTGAAGAACAGCTATTTGCAGATTACACGAGTAAGTATTTGGATTTAAAAGATAAACTTAGCACTAGCGCTCCAATAGAGAAAACATCTATTTTAAATGACATTGATTTCGAATTGGAGTTGATTAGACGTGATACAATCAACGTTACCTACATTATTCAACTTTTAATTAAGTTCAAACTAAAACACAGTTCAAAAGATAAAGAAAGTATTGAAAAAGAAATCTCAAATTTATTAAACACTGAAGTCTCATTAAGAAGTAAGAGAGAACTGATTGAGAAATTTATTCAAGAAAGCCTGCCTCAAATTGCCGATACCGATCTTATTCCCGAAGAATTTGAAAAATTTTGGAATGAAGAACAAGAAAAAGCACTGCAAGATTTAGTAAAAACGGAAAATCTTTCCGATGAAAAAACTGAAAAATTAATTGAAAATTATCTTTTTACTGAACGAGAACCTTTAAGAAAAGAAATTTTAGACCTTCGCATAGATGGAAGACCCAGCGTTTTAAAATCTAAAGAAGTAGGCGACCGAATATTGAATAAAATTTTAGATTTTGTAGATACTTTTGTTAATGGTATATCTGGACTTTAATTAAGTGTTAGGTTAGGTTACTTTCCTAATATTGTAGAGAAATATAAATAAGATCAATTGATATAATGAAGATCACAACTTGGAATTGTAATATGGCTTTCCGTAAAAAAGCGGAATTTATTCTGAAGGAACAGCCGGACATTCTAATTGTGCCCGAATGCGAAAATCAAGAACGCCTTATATTTGGAATTGCCACAAAACAACCAAATGACATTTTTTGGTACGGCAAAAACCTAAATAAAGGAATTGGAGTTTTCTCATATGGCGACTTTAAAATTAAACTACTCAATATTCATAACCCAGACTTCAAATATGTTTTGCCATTATCTATTTACAATTCAAAAATTAGCTTAACAGTTTTTGCTATATGGTCGCAAAAACCTGCGAAACATGATTGCTATACTGAGCAAGTTTGGAACGCTGTTCATTTTTATAGTAACTTATTAGACGCTGATAATGTAATTCTTATTGGAGATTTTAATAGCAATTCAGCTTGGGACAAACCCAATAGAGTTTACAATCATTCAAACCTTGTAGACTATTTAAAGATTAAAAATATTTTCAGCACTTATCATCATTTTCATAGCCAAACCCAAGGACAGGAAAAAGATAATACGCTATTCATGCACCGAAAAATTGACAGACCATATCATATTGACTTCTGTTTTGCATCTTTAAACCTTATCAATAAATTAGAAAATGTAGAAATTGGAACTTATGAGAAATGGACAAAATATAGTGACCATAAACCAGTAACTGTAACGTTTGGCTTATGAGAGCAGAAAGCCACAAAACTTGTAATAGTTTCTATAATAAATTCGGCAATTAGTTTGATTGTAATTTGATTTTGTATTTGCTATAATTTGGCAAATCCGAATAATGAACTTAGGAAGTTATAATTACTGCACCGCTCAATAATTAATAAACAATTAATTAGACAACATGAAAGGACCAGAATTTTTAAAATATATAGATCCAGTTTTAACAACACTTCAGTCCAACGGAGGTGCTGGAAACTCGTCAGATGTAATCGAACAAGTAATAGACAAATTAGGAATTACAGAAACTGAATTAGAAGAAACTACTTCAAATGGTCAGTCGCGAATTAGAAATCAAATCCAATGGGCAAGATTTTATTTATTTAAAGCTGGATTAATTGATAATGCTCAAAGGGGAATTTGGCGACTAACAAAAGAAGGTTTAGATAAAAAACTAAGCACTAATGATAATGTTTACGATTTATTTAAAAGAGTTCAAGATAGTGTCAAAAAAACACCTTCTTCAAAACCACAAAAAGCTGAACCTAAATTTGAAAACATAACAACTGAAGATGAAGAACATTCAATAGGCTTAATCACCATTATACAAAACCTTACTCCTAGCGGATTTGAAAAACTGTGCAAACGATTATTAACTGAAATCGGAATTAACGAAATAGTTATAACAGGTGGTTCCGGCGATCAAGGGATTGATGGAAAAGGAATCGTAAAACTTAATGATGTTGTTGGTTTAAATATTGTTTTTCAATGTAAGCGTTATAAAGAAACGGTTTCTCCCCACCATGTTCGTGATTTCCGCGGTGCGATGCAAGGACGAGGCGAAAAAGGGCTTATAATAACTACAGGACGTTTTACAAAAGAAGCAAAAGGTGAAGCAAATCGTGATGGAGTTACACCAATTGAATTGATAGATGGTGATAGACTTGTTGAACTTTTTGAAAAATATCAACTTGGTTTAAAGCCAGTTACAGTTTTTGAAATTGACCAAGAATTTTTCAAGAGTTTTAATTAAACAAGTAGGTATTCTTCTAATATCTTATTTAATTTCGTCACAAAGTTAGGGAATCGCTTTCGGGCGCTAGCAAAAAATTCCCCCATAAATACAGCAAAAAATCCTGCTTTATTGCGTTGCTTTTTGCGCTTGCTAAAGTGATTCCCAGTTGATGTTCCATAATTAATTTAAAATATAGAAATTATGGAAACTTTAAATCAAAACTGGCAGACTGTATCTGAAATTGAACTGATCTACAAAACAAAAGTAAAAAACTCTGAAAGACCACAAATCAAATCTTCAAAAGATGTATATAAACTAGTCCTTTCAGCTTGGGACTATAATAAAATAGAATTCTTTGAGCAGTTCAAAGTACTGCTAATGAATCAAGCTCACAAGGCACTTGGAATTTATGAAATCTCTTCTGGAGGAATTGCAGGAACTGTTGTAGATCTTAGACTAATATTCTCAGCAGCACTTAAGGCAAATGCTACATCACTGATGATGATTCACAATCATCCTTCAGGAAACCTCACAGCCTCTGAAGCCGATAAACAGATAACTAGCAAAGTAAAAGAAGCCGGAAAGATTCTTGATATCACATTATTGGATTCATTAATTATAACTACCGAATCCTATTACTCCTTTACCGACGATGGCGCCTACAAGGCGCCATTTCCATTTTTTATAATGTACCAAGTCATACACTGTAAAGATGTCGTACACAAGTGGCATTGTAACCGTAAATCAAAGTTTCATTACAATAAAGTTTTTATTTTTTGTACAATATATCATAATTTATAAAAATTACGTATATTTGTAACAATAAATAACCTACCTAAATAGCAAAAGTTACATAACCTTTTTAAAAAAAATGTACTAATGGAAACAAATACTGGATTAATAATAAAAGGATTAAGAGATAAATATGGATACACACAAGATAAAGTGGCGGAATTTCTAGGTATAAAGAGGGAAATGGTTAGTTTTTATGAAAATGATGAAAGAGAAGTTCCATTAGAAATATTAGAAAAACTATCCGATTTATTTGGTGTCGATCTCGATGTTTTTTTTGTAGATAATGTAGATGAAGCACTTGCCGAAGTTGTTTTTGCATTTAGAAAAAATGATTTAGAAAACAATGATATGGATGCTATGGCAGATTTTGGAAGAATTGTAAAAAACTATTTAAAGATTAATAATTTGCATGGTAACGGTAAATGATAAAATACTTGAGGCAAGAGCCAATAAATTCAGACGTATATGTGGGATCGGAAACGAGAACGCAATAGACTTTGAAAAGCTACTACGTTCTTTGGACGTATTAACATACTTCCGACCGTTAGAGGGTGAATTTTCAGGTATGGCATTAAAAACAAAGAATAGTAAGTTCATGTTAATTAATACCAAAAATTCCCTTGGCAGACAACATTTTACTATTGGTCACGAATTGTATCATCTTTGTATTCAAGAGGGCTTTAGCTTCCAAATGTGTAATGCTGGTAAATTTGACAAAAAAAACCGTGAGGAATATAATGCTGATATATTCAGTTCTTATTTTTTAATGCCCGAAGCTGGTATTATTAAGCAAATACCTGAGGAAGAATTAGCTTGGGGAGGAGAAATTTCACTAGCAACAATAATTAGGTTAGAGCAATATTTTGGAGTATCAAGAACAGCTATGCTTATTCGTCTTGATAAGATAGGCCTGTTACGTGGTGATTATCATGAATATAAGATTAACATTAAAAAGAGCGCTATTGAACATGGGTATTCAACTATACTCTACGACATTCCAGAAGACACAAAACCATATGTAATTGGAAACTATGGTAGCAAAGCAAAAGAATTATTTGACAGAGATAAAATTTCGGAAAGTCATTATCACTCATTGATGTTTGATATTGGAATAGATGTAGATGCTCCAAATATCGACGATGATGGCAAAGAAATCTAATGAAACAAAAATATTGTTGGATTGTGATGTCATTATCCATTTCATCAAAGCAGGTAAACAACTGTTACTTCCGAAAATATTTCCGGAGCAGTTTGTTATACTCGACAAAGTTAAAGCAGAATTAGATAAACATAAGAGCAGCAGAACGTCGATCGAGAATTTTTTAGCGTGGTCTAAGATTCCGATTATTCAAATGCCCCGTAGTGTGGAAATTATAAGAGAATATAGTTTTCTGAAAAAGAGCTTAGGTGACGGCGAGGCTGCCTGTATGGCAGTAGCAAGGAATACCAATGATTATATTGCCAGCAGTAATCTAAAAGATATAAAGCAGTATTGTGATTTACATGGCATTATTTATATGACAACAATGGATATTCTACTAAAAGCCTATACTTCCGGCGTTATGGATGAAGCAGAATGTGATGGCTTTATAAAGGAAGTAAAAGATAAAAAAAGCAAACTTATTTACGACATTGATAGCATTACAGCTTATGAGAAACTTAAAATGACAGGAAAATAAAAATTTAGCTTATAAAAAAAAGAGGCCTTGCAAGCCCCTGTTTTTGAAAAGCAAATTACGTTTTTAGAATAAAATACGAAATTGCATTCTCGCTTTGGTCGGCACAAATGTAACAAAGGATTTCAAATAACACTCTACAAATCCAATATTTTTCCTGTATCTACTCCTAAAAACAATATTATTAATTAAAATCTATTATCGCAATTAAATATTGAGAAGGAAATTTTATATGCAAATTTCACATGTAAAGAAACTAGAAACCAATTGTCCGGAAGGTTCTCTAAGTGCATATTTAGGACATATTATAGAGTTTAAATTCAATACAAATGTTTGATTTAGGAAAACAAAAAATAAACGTTTCCTGCAATTGTGGAAGACGCCATAGTGTTACTTTACAAGACGTAACCAGCAGAAAAAATATTAATTGTGGATGTGGAATTACGATCCAATTAACCGATAATGCAGGTTCAGTTAGAAAAAGCGTTTCTAGTGTTAATAAAAGCATGAATGACCTAGAAAAGATGTTTAAGCGTTTAGGAAAATAAAAAATCCGAAGCATAATGGAATCAGGCTTCGGATCAGTTAAAAATTTTGTTCGAGCAAAAATTTATTCTGCAAATGTAATAGAATTTTATTGCATTAATTAATTCCTTGGGTTTAATTTATGACACCTCAGTATTAAATAGTTCATAATTCCAATTTCAATGCAATGGCAAAAAATGGAAAAGTAGGTGACGGGCATCGTAATGGCGCTGTGACCAATAGAAGTCAGGTTTACAATCCAAAAACTGAACAGTGGGTAAAAATAAACAATACCACAGGAAGATTTATGGATGTAAAGCAAGATGGAACTCCTTTTAAAGGAGTTACTAAAAAATAGTCTGAAATTTTCGGAGGAGAATCAACCAGTTATCAAGACTGGTTGATTTTTTTTATTAATTTATTTTTTGAAAAATCTTTTATATATTTACAAAACATAACAACTTAGATCAGAACAATCTATAAGATATGCACTCAAATACAGCATTTTTGGAAGCTAATACCAAAAATAGCAAGACCTATCTAATTCTCAAAAAAGCAGAATTATCTTTATCAAACAATTGATATGCAGTCTTATAATAGTTCTGCAGGGTATTAAATAACAAATACAAATATACTAAAAGCAGTAATTTAGTGTCTAAGATTTACTATAAAATATTTATAAAAAACCAACGATAACGGTATACCAAAATTAGGTGGTCAATTCTTTCCGAAGTCTTAATTTAAGTATGGATTAATATTCTGTCTTTTCTTAAATCTGTCTTATGCAATTACCTTTAATCGCAATAATTATGTTCCCTTTATAAAATAATAAACAGCATGGTGTACTTAATCTAGATTTGAGCAGGTATAAATAGAATAATAATCTTAAACTATTATTCCATTTAAAATTTTAGATGCGCATACTAAAATACTATAATAATCCTCAAAAAACTGGTTAGATATTTGAATGCTTCCCGCTACTACAAATCAAGGCCACTACGAAGCTATTTATAAGTTATTATAAATCTTTTTTAAGAACAACACAACATTAATAAAGTATTTACTTATTAGCGAGAATAGGACTCTAACCACTTTAACATAATCGAAAAAGTCTGTTAGGACAACAAAACTAATCAGGGAAATTGTTCTAGTACATTATGATTTGAATGAGCAACAGGATTTATTTTAAGGTATCAAAAAACGTCAGAAGGGGTATTAAGTGTTCGATTCCATGCCTTGACACTCTAAACAAAGACAAACAACGCCATAGAATTCAAATGACGTTGTTTTTATATTTCTTAATTTCTAACTAACTCAAAATGTTTTTCAATTTATCCAAAAAAACTAATCGTAGTATTCTGTTTTTCTGTATCATTGCAGGCGAATGTCCTTAATCTCCCAATGTATTTATAACGACAATTTGACCACCTTATTTACAATTTTACAGTTAGTGTAATGAACAAATAATATAAGAGAATGAATTTACGATTTTTTCGCCAACGAGGAAGACAAATTAAATATTCTTGATTTTATTTTTAGCAAAACTGATCTGCAAATTTATGACCTAGGCTCTCCCTATGGAGAGGAGATTTGCCAGTACAAAAACATTAAACAAATTTCATCAAAATTTGATCTTGAAATAGATGAATTTGGAACGATGTTTCAACTATGGTCACCAAGGCATAAAGGGAAGCTCATTTTCAGAAAAGTTGACCTAAACCCAAAACATTGCAATGGACATACGTTTCGTTATTCAACAGATGGATGGGGGCTTATACAATTGTATTTAGGTGGAATAAAAAGCGATGAACTTAGACATTCGCACATAGGACATGTTAGTGAAAAGGGAGCATTAAAACAAGAAGGCTTTCATATCACAAATGGACTTGTTAATTCTTGGGATTGGAAGGAAATTCAAGCAACTTCGAGAAAATTAAAATATGAAATCCATAATAAACTTGCCACAGGAAAAATTGGAAGTTACGGAGTATTACCAGGAGCAAAGCAACTGGAAACAGAAGGAATAAAGCTAAGATAAAAAGAAGTCTCATTAAATTCCTAATGTTAAAACAAAAGAATATTATAAATTAGCAACAAGTGGCGTGAAATTTCTAAAAACAATAACAACTAAATGTATTATAACACAGATGGAATTCTAAGTGAATCACCGAAATTAAATAAATTTTGGTTTCAGAAAAGTTTTGATAGATACATTTATAAAGAGGGAGATATTTCAATTGAACTTGATTTTATTTGTGTGGCATTACAGCATCTATTAGCAGAAAAAATATTTGGAAGTAGACAAGCATACTTTTCATTATTGATGACTACACATACAGGAATTACTTACGGCGGAATTGATTCAGACATCAAAATCTCGAAAGAAGAATTTGAAAAAATGGTTCAAGCGGAAGAAACTAATGAAATTTTCAACAAGTTATTATATTATTTTGACTGTAGAAATTTAATTTCAACACTTCAAAACTCAATACTTGAAACTCAAAATTTAGTTGGGCAATTTTATGAACTATTAAACGAAAATAGTTTTTTACTAAATACAAAACCTATAAATCCAAGTGGACTGCAGTTTGCTGGAGGTTTTACGATTATAAATATTGTCTCAGTGATGAATTACTTATTTGTAAATTTATATAGTCAATTGGACTTTATAACTAAAATTATTTACGAATTTGAAAATCTTGAAAAGGATTTTAGTAAATATCCAAAAATTAAATCAGCTAAAATTTTATACGGCAATAGTAAACATCTAAAAATTAAAAAAGAAGGTACTCTTCTTGAAAATTCCAAAGTAACAAATTTAATCATGACTTTAAGAAATGAAATTGTTCACAATGCTTCTTTAGATAATTTACCGAAAGTCTATCAATCATTTAAAAATGGTATTTTAATCGAAAAATATATTTTGCTCCCTGATACATTAGAAGGAAAACTTAAAACTTATCAAAATAGAAGAAGATTCTTTGACAATGAAAATAAACTTAATGAAATTTTGCCTGACCTAATAATCGAGTTTTGGCAACGCTTACAACAAACTTTACAAAATATAAAATAGTTCTACCGCAAGTATTAGATTGCAAACCGACAGCCCAAGGAAAGACAAACAAAGCCACTGGAATACTCTGGCTTTGTTTCTTTTAATTCTTTTGTTTCTTTGTTGACGACATCTTAAAAACACGCAATAGATTTAGTCTTGAACACATATTTTTTACATGCAGAATTTTTTTTTCATTTTATAGCTTCAAAAAACGTCAAAATAGGAACCAAGTGTTCGACTGTGATCCCTGACAGCCCACCAAAAAACTCCTTAAGAAATTAAGGAGTTTTTTTTTGTTTTATATTTTTCTTAAGTTTTACTGTTGCGGGCACGGATTGCAAATCCGCGCTAACAGGTTATTCGGCACAATCAAAAAAGCAAAGATTTTACTGGAAATGTGAATGACTGGAAAATCGTTTACACAGAAAAGTACGAAACCAAAGAGCTAGCTCATAAAAGGGAATTATAAATTAAATCCTGGAAAAGCAGGATTAAAATTCAAGAGCTAATTTCAAGCCTATATCCCTTGCTGCGTATAACAACAATTTTGATATTTGGATCACATTCTAGTTTTTTTCTAAGTTTTGATATGAACATATCCAGACTACGCCCCACAATAACACCTTCATCTTCCCATATCTCTTTTTGCAGTCGGCTTCTCTCTATTGTTTCGTTGGGAGACAATGCAAAAATGAGCAATACACGGGTTTCTGTTCCAGTCAGGTCTAATGTCTTTTCATTTGTGATCAGTTTACGATTCTTCGCATCAAACAACACCGAGCCCAAAGTGAACATATTAGCATGCTGACTGTCAGGTAAAGCTCTTCGCGACTTAACAGATCTCAAAAAAACAAAACCGACAAATGCTAAAAATGGCAGGCTTCCCAGAAGATATCCGTTCTTTGCTGTAATTATAGCCGTTGGTTTGAATTTAATGTTGATCCTATAACAGGCTTTGGGCTGCTTTCTTCCTTTACAGGCCACAATATCATCTTTCTTATTTTTGGATATTGCGTATCCATAAGCTATACTAGAGTTGTCACAGTTCAGAACATTAACAACATAATCATTGACGAGCGGATCTTTGGCCAACAAACGCTGAGTAGTATTTATCAGGGAGTCGGTTTGAAAAGTAAGCTCATTCTCAAACGTGATTTGGTACTCATTTTCGGCAATCTTTTTTACCGGTAGCACTCTTGAAGTACTGTCGCCAGATTGTAAAAGCAGTTCATGTCCGATCCTGCGGAGTAAAACTTCCCTCCTGGCGATAGCAAAGTCGTCACTGTCCTCCGTATTGAAAGCCACGCAGATTACAGCCATACATAAGAGTAGTATCAACCCAAACAGGTATTTGTGTTTTCCGAACAGGAGATTTCGACTATCAATCATAGTGTCAAGTTTTTATTTACAAAGTTTACATTTTTATTTACAATCCTGATTACTAAGGCCTAAAAATATCAAAGTAATTTCGCTTATATAAATTTTACAAATATGAAAAATAAAAGAAATGTTTTGTACAGCCTGATTATCATACTGTCAGGAGTGGCCAATTTTGCAGTAGAGGCCCAACAAAAAAATGATGCTCAAGTTACCGTTGAAACCAAAGACGCATCCAATTCTCATTTACCCAACGGCATCGTTCGTACCATCAAACAAGATAGAAAAGGTAATATCTGGATTACTTCATGGGAAGGGGTCTTTAAATATGATGGAAAATCTTTTACCAATGTTACCAGTAAAGTAAGTTCTGCCCGGTTCTTTTCTGTTTTAGAAGATAGAAAAGGGAATTTTTGGTTCGCTAGTATTGGCTCAGGTGTTTATTATTACGATGGGAAATCCTTTCAAAATTTCACCAACAAGGATGGACTTGCCAATGATGGGGTCACTAATATTTATGAAGATAAAGCCGGTACTATTTGGTTCGGCACAGGAAACGGAGCAAGCCGTTATGACGGCAAATCCTTTCGGAATTTTAAAATGAAAGAAATGCCGCCTGTTGCTCAGTCTGATTCTGTTCATGTTTCAGTTTATCAACATCCGCTTCCGGACCAGGTTGCCTGGATGCATAATGATATTAATGCTATTGTTGAAGACAAAACAGGAAAACTTTGGTTTGGTACAAGGGGTTATACCTATGTTTATGACGGAAAGAAATTTACTTCTATAACCAATAACGGAAAACCTTTTGCGAATGTTCGTTCTATAATCAAAGATAAAAAAGGCAATATCTGGCTTGGCGGTTATGATGGCCTTTGGCGGTATGACGGCAGTACGTTTACCAATTTTACCCAAGATTTTGTTGGGTATATCTACGAAGATAAAAAAGGTAATATTTGGACCAGCTCAGGAAAGGATGGTAATAACCTAGGCTGGGCACTTTCCCGATACGAAGGAAAGACCTTGTCTGATAAAAAGCCAACGGTAACCACAATAGCCAACAAACCAATGATCTTCGGGATCTTAGGAGATGACAAAGGAAATATTTGGTTTGGTGCTTTAGATGGAGTGTATCGTTATGACGGAAAGACCATCACAAACTTTAAAAATGCAACCAGTCAGCAATAAGGTCTATTACTGATTTAAAAATCATTTATTAATCAATATAATTTCTGAGTATGAACAACAAAATAAAAATCAATTATTTAATTTTAATTATGGCTCCTTTCTTCTTCGGTTGCCGTGGACCTGTAAAAGAAGAAAATAAAAATACTGCACTGGCAAGCTCCTTATCCTTAGCTATTGGGAATGAAAAATATTTAATAGATACCAAGGCAAGTGTTGTGGTATGGAAAGGTTCTAATCTAATTGGGTCAAACAGCCACACTGGGTATGTCTATGTATCAAAAGGAGAACTGATAATTGAAAACGGTCAGCTTATGGGTGGTACAGCTGAAGTCAATATGAATACAATTGAAGATGAAAACCATGAGAGAGATAATGGACTTGTTAATCACTTGAAAGATCCTGATTTTTTTGATGTTAAAAAATTTCCCTTTTCTACAATCGTACTTACCAAGGCTGCGTCAATAAATGGTGAGAACAAGGAAGTTGTTGGCAATCTAACCATTAAAGGTATCACACACCCAGTTACTTTTCCAGCCAAAATGGAAGTTAAGGACGGAATTGTCAAAGTGAATGGCAAGCTGGTCATTGATCGAACAAAATGGAATGTCCGTTATAATTCAGGAAAATTCTATGATCTTTTAGCTGATCAAACCATATCTGATTCCATTGAATTTACTATAAAAATCGTAGCAAAAAAATAAACATATGAATCTATCAAAGTAAATTCAGATTTCGAAAAACGTCAAAATGAAGATATGGTGTTTGCTTGTAGTCCCTGACACTCCACAGAGAAACTCCTTAAGAAATTAAGGGGTTTTTTATGTTCTAAATTTTCTATAGAAAACAGCTAACAAACCAAGAACTCTAATTACTAATATCTGGAATATAAAGCTTTGCTATTTTTTCAATGATTTCTTCCGGATAGCTGCCTGTAAGATTTGTAAAAAGAATGATTGTAAGATTATCTTTTGGGTAAATAATAAAGGCTGCCCGTCCACCGCCTATAGGCGCAACTGCGGAGTGTTTCTGTCGGGTAATTACTGGCCAACCTAAAGCATACGCATTCAAAAGTCCGCCAAAACCATCATAAGATCCATTGTTCAGTTTTACAGGCTCCCAAATAATATCGATATTCTCATTTTTTTTAAGAAGTTTACCCGATTGCAGACCAATTATCCATTTTGCCATTTCTTCAGCTGTGGTAAATGCACCGGCATCGGTTATCATTTTTGATGGAAATTCTTCATAAGTTTCCTTTAATTTAGTTCCCTTTATATTTTCATTCGTTATTTTGTCCTGATGATAATAGCTATACGTAGGACATTTATTTTGAATAACATCATAGGAATTGCCATAGTATATCTCCTTCATACCCACTATATCAAACTGATTTTTGCGAACAAATTTTTCAAATGTTGTGGCACAGCATTTTTCAATAATACGTTGTAAAATATAATAGTTGGTGGCATTATAATTAAACTTTTCTCCAACTTCAGATTGTAAGGGCAATTTTTTGACCATTAACCAGGCTGAATCTTCTCCTTTATTTCCAATAAGACCTTTCTCGTCCTCAATATCTGGAAGTCCGGATGTATGACTCATCAATTGTTTTATTGTTATTCTTTTCCAATTTTCCGGGATAGAGTCTATATACTGGGAAATACGGTCATTAATATTCAGTTTATTTTGCTCTTGTAATTGCATTATAGCAACTGAAGTAAAAACTTTTGAGATAGAATTTATTGAAAAGATGGTATTCGTTTTGACAGGTATTGAAAATGGTACGTTAGCAATTCCAACTGCTTCGGATAATAGAATCTTATTGTCTTTAAGTACGACCAGCTGGCAGCCAGGAATTTTTTTCTCCTCCATTTCTTTTTTGAGGCAGTTAATAATTTCCTTTTTTTTATTTTGAGATAAAACCAAATTGCCGGAAAAAATTACTATCAATAAAATATAAATTTTAATTCTCATTATAATGTTAAGTTTCTCAAAGTTACATATTTATATATTAGTCTAAAATTATTCAATCCGGCAAAATTGTAGATGGATAAAGCTGACAAACTAGCCAGGAATTATTTCAGTAAAAGCTTCTTAAAATCGTATATAAAATGGTTCGTAAACAGGTTCTTAAGAACCTATAACCTCTAAAACTCTATAATAATTTTTCATTATATTTGACCTGAATACTGGTTAGCTTATTAACTTCAAAGTAGTAACTATCAACATACACATTACTTAATCAATTTTTATAAACCCCAAATTTTAAAAATGAAAAACCTACTACCTCTTTTATTTCTATTTACGGTTATAAATATCTTTGGGCAAACGCCAACCCCACCAACGCCTGTCGAAACTAGTAATGTGGCTAATACAATTCCAGCTATTAGTGATGTATTAACTAATAAAGCCATAAGTCCGGTTAAAAAAGTTCCATTAGACGAAGCTTTGATCCTGATTTATGATTATGACGGTACCCTTTTTACATTTGATTTAGAATCTGAAACAATTGCATGGACTGTAAAAGCTACAGACTCACATACTGAAATGTGCGCCAATAAAGTAACACTAATTGATGGAGTTCTATACGTTTCGTTTATTAATGGTGAAATTTTTGCCATCGATAACCAAACCGGTGCTATTTTTTGGAAATCAAGAATAGGGAATAGTACGGATCAGATTGTACTAAAAGATCAGCTTCCTGTCATAAATGATGGAAAACTGTTTATTACTAGTCAAAATGGAAATATTTATGCTCTTAATATAAAAGATGGCGGTTTACTATGGAAGTATAAGCTTGATTCTCCAAATAATGATATTCCGGTTCTCGTTTTTGACAACAAAGTTTTTACCCAAAGCGGGAACAATCTTTATAGTTTTGAAGCCAATACAGGAAAACTTCTTTACCAAAAAGACTTTGGAGAAACGATGCACGGAAAACCTGTAACAGATGGTGAAAATGTATTTATAGCAAATGAAAAAAATGTGCTTTATGCCTTAAGTCCTAATAAACCAGATATTTTATGGCAATTTAAATTAGATGAAAATCAACATAATGTAAAGGAACGCATATTTTGCAAAGACAAAAAAATATATTTGGCAGCACAAGGTCCGGAAGTTTCTTCTGTATACGCTGTTGATTCAAAAACAGGAACTCAGCTTTGGAAAACTGACTTTAAAGATGACACTATCGAATACATCATTGAGGAAAGTGACAATATTTGGGGATATACCCGTAAAGCAAAACTTTTTCAATTAGACATAACGAATGGTGAAATAGCAGCAGAAACAAAATTAACAACTCAGCCTATTTCAAATTTTGAATTCCCGGTTGATGAGTCCCTATTTTATTATTCAGATGCTGCTTTAATTCAATTTGACTTAAAAACAAAGGACGAAAATGAAGTCTATCTGCGAACCTCTATTAAGGACAATGCTTATAGCGCCTATTTAAAAATAATCAGATAAAAAAAGAATCCGTCTCAAACCGACACGGATTCTTTTTTTTATGACATTCCATATGTTCTTTTGTATTTACAAATTCCTTGACTTAATTTCTTTATTCAAGAGACTTAAATTTATCAACAGAGGAAAAAAAGTAACCGGTAATATAAAAACAGGAATAATTGTGGCAATAGCTAAGACATAAATAACGCCGAATGCAATCGAAACACTTTTAAACAAGGTTTTCTTTTTTATCAATTCTTCATTTGTCAATTCTTCGTAAATATTTTTCTTCATAATTGGTTTATTTATTTTGGAATTTGGTTTTAAATTTCTGCTAACTCAAATAACAATAAACAGTTGTTATTCAAGCGAATATAATACTATTTTTACTTTTATTAAACCTTTTTAAAATTGAATTGGTTATAATTTCGAGGATTATCACATTGAAAATTTCTTTAAATCCTTAAGAAAATGATCCAATTAAATAGATTTATACGGGTACCAAATAACGCTTTAATTTTTCTTGTATATTTATGATAATCAAAGGAATGAACGAGAAATCAATATTAAATAAATGTTTATGACTGCTATTAAAACAACCTTAAAACCTTTTCTGACTGTAAACGATGGTATAAAAGCCGTTGAATTTTATAAATCAGCTTTTGGGGCCACTGAAGTAAAAAGATTTGAAATGCGAGATCAAAAAATTTCTTCAGTCATTGAAATCGAAAACGCCGAATTTTATCTAAGCGATGAAGAGCCTAAAAATGGTAATCTAAGTCCTGATCTAAAATCAAATAGCGCTATCAGAATAATTTTGGAAACTAAAAATGCGGACGAAATATTTCAAAAGGCCCTAGGATTTGGTGCTACAGAAATTTGCCCTATAAAAACCGAGGAAGACTGGAGAATTGGAAAATTAAAAGATCCTTTTGGGCACATTTGGGAAATTGGTTATACTTTATAAGAAATATAACAATCTAATCTCCGCCGCAGCCTCCACAGGAGCTTCCGCATGAACTGCTGCAAGAGCTCCCACAGGAACTTCCACAACTGGATCCACCACCAGAATCAGTATTTCTATTTAAATAGCCGGTCAAGGGAAGAAAAGAACTAACTAATACTACTTCGCCATACAGAAAATAATTCCAGTGCCAGTCTTTTTCAGCTTCCGACTTCAATTTTTCATTTGTAAAAACTAATGGTATTGTACTGCTAAACAGGTAATTTATTATTTTATTAAAATAAATTTTAGTTGTTATTAAAAGGGCAAAAACAGTAAATAATAAAAAAGTTATAGGTTTGTCTCTTGAAATTCCGGAAATAATTCTGCTAAAACCAATACTTAGCAAGAGTCCGAAAATTAGCAATACAATTTTTATAATTTGCATAAATTGCTTTGAGTCTACAATGGTATTCCTAATTCTGCCAACCGATTTTGCTATCTGTTCATATATTGGATTTCGCGCTACTATTCTAAATAATTGAGGATACGGCATCGGTTCGTATTCTTTCATGATTTCAATAACACAATTTTCATATTTATCATCAGTCAAACTTTCGTCAATCAAATTTAATCTGTTATTACCTAAAACTACAATTTTCTTATTGCTGATTAAATTATTTACGACACCATGAATGACAAACTCTAATTTATTATGCTGAAGAAAAACCAATTCAAAAGGGCTTAGATTTACTAAAATGAAATTTGATCGTATACGCTCATAAAAAGATGCGAAAGCTATTTTTGTAAAACGCATTAACAAAACGATTACCGCTGCAAACAATAAAATGTAAATAATTAAAAAATCAGGGTTTCCAATTTGTATGAGAATGGGTTTGATTATATAATAAACTGGAAAAATAAGAACTGCAAATAGTCCAATAAATACTCTTTTTAGTTTATCAATTTCAATCTTGCTTTTATCTAAATTTAAAGAATCAAGTTCATTGCTATACTCCCAAAATTCTTTCGGTTGTTTACCGAAGTTCTGCTCATACAATTCTTTTGTTCTTTCTTTCGCTTTATGAAATTTTTCCGCTTCAGATCGATTATGAGTCGACGGAATATGCTCTATTTTTTTAGATAAAAGGGTACAAAAATCAGTATAAGAAGAAGTGAAAATTAAATGTTGGTGCCAGACAATATCAACAATTTCTGAGGGAGAAACCATTTCATTAGCAACAGCGGCGAGATACATGAATTTTTTATATTCAAGAATTGCTTTTTTTGCAAAATAAATAGTCCATTTATTTTCAAACGCTAATCTTGTAAGAAATCCATATCGATCATTTGGATTATCCAATTCAAATTTTAAAACTCCATTCCAAAGTGTTGTGTTCATCAATGTTGTTTATTTTACTTTCAATTGATTTAAAAAGTAAACTTTAAAATTAAGATTTGGTAATTTTAATTAAGTTGTTCCGCGAGTCCAATTAAAATCCCTTCGGGTCCATGAATGTAGCAAAGTTTATACGAATCCTGGTATCGGACTACTTCTCCAACAAGTTGGGCGCCACACTTGTAAAGCCTGGTAAGTGTATCGTCAAGGTCGGCAACAGTAAACATAGCACGCAGGTAGCCGAAAGCATTAACGGGAGCATTACGGTGATCCGCTATCACATTTGGATTTATAAATCGTGATAGCTCGAGGCGACTGTGACCATCTGGAGTGACCATCATGGCAATTTCGACATGTTGATCACCAAGCCCTGTTATACGCCCAGCCCATTCCCCTTCAATGGTTGCCCTTCCTTCTAAATTTAGGCCAAGTTCAACGAAAAAAGAAATTGCATCGTCAAGGGATTCTACCACGATGCCAATATTATCCATTCGTAGCAAATTATTATTTTTCATAGTTAAAGATTAAGTTGAAACGATTCTCATTAAGGTAAAATTCCATTAGAAATAATACGTTTTTCAAATTATTATATTAATCGTTCTTTATTATATCGGTTCCCAAAGTTCTATTTTATTGCCATCAGCATCCATAATATGAACAAATTTTCCGTAATCAAAAGTGGCAACTTCATCCAGAATGGTAACTCCGTTTTCTTTAAGGTTTTCCAAAAGTCCTTCAAGGTTCTGAACTCGGTAATTAATCATAAACTCTTTTTTGGATGGGGCAAAATAATTATCTCCTTTTTTAAAAGTACTCCACTGAAGCGCTTCGATTTCATCCGGATTATTGATGTTTCTGGATTCAAAAGTCGAACCCCAATCGTTTACATCAAGTCCTAAATTTTTTGCATACCAATCTTTTGTATCCTTCGGATTATCTGAAAAGAAGAATATCCCGCCAATTCCTGTCACTTTTGGTGTTTTGTCTGATTCTTTTTGTGAGTCTTCCATAGTTTTTGATTTTAATTATACTTTTACAAATTTAAGTTATATAGTATTTATATTACCTTAAGGCGAATTAAATCTTATATCTCCTTAGTCAGCCGATCCATTTCTTTTAGCAAAGTGGGCATTCTAAATTCACCGGCCATACTTTCTACTTTCTTGAAAGCATCATCCAATTCAATTCCGATTGCTGTAACGTATAACGGCTTTTGACTATCACCTCTCAATAAGCTGCGTTTCTGTTTTTCGATAGAAGCAAAATTAGTTTTGGCAACACCAATTATTGGAATTTCATGATTCAGTTTTTCATATAAATGACCTCCTAAACCGTATTTCTTTTCATCATCTAAATAAACAAATCCATCTACAACAATTGCCTCAACCTTTTTTAAATCGATTTGATTTAGTAAACTCAAAATACAAGGCAATTCTCTTTTGTAAGATTCTCCCGGAATATATTCTGCTACATTATCGATTATTTCTGTGTGAATTTTGAAATCTGTACTTTGATTCCATTCCTGAAATTCCAGACAAACTGTTTTTGCTTTGCCGTCGTAATAATAAGTATCGAATGCTAATATCATAAACTAAATTTAATCGTGATCAGGATAAAACATTTTCTATTTTTGTTTCGGACTTTACATCTTCAGCAAAACTCACTTTCCCATAAAACACAGCTGGTACTAAAGTCATTCCGAGTGCGAGTTTAGCATCAAATCCATTTTCTTCGGCAATTTCTTTATTGATTGAATACATTAAAAAGTAACTAAGGAAAGGAACATATACTAGTACAATCCAGAAAACAGGCTTTCCTGCAATCCTAATTAAAGTCAATTTATTGAGTACAGGAACTAAACTATACCATTTATTCTCCTCATATTTTTTGAAAAGAAAAAACAAATTGAAGTGATATAGCAGTATCAGTATAATAAATATTCTAGTTTTCATAACTCCAATAAGTAAAAATATATCACGAGAAATAATCGCATCTTTAAGATATTGAAACGGAAAAACAAATTCAGTATATAAAAAATTAAATTGAGGTCTTTCTAAAATAGATGGCCTATCCAGCAAACCCAGAATTCCTACTTCATGAGGTACTGTTATATCTTCATAAAGCAGTTTATAAAAGCTGAAATTAACTATATAATTAAAGAGGTTAGACAAGAACAAAATAGAAAAAGACATGATAATTAAATCAATATAATTTTTCTTGTATTTGATGTATTCTAAAAATGACAGCAGTATAATAGCCACAAAAAAATAAGGGAATAAAATATACAGAAAATAGAAAGTGCCTGAAGAAGGGTAAAAATCTTTCTCTAGTGTAAAATGAAGATGTAGTTTTTCTAGGATACAGTACAACAAAACAAACAAAGAATATTTTAAAGCAATTTTAAAATCAAGTTTTAAGTCCATTTATTTAGTAGGTTTGGTTTTTGGTTGGTTTTTAATGCTAATATAAATTTATTTTTCTTTAAATTATTAAAAATCAATTCTCCACCAGACAAATCTCAAAAACAGTTTTTCCAACTTCGCTTTTATATGAAATATAGCCTCCGTGTGCTTCAATAATATTTTTGGATAAAGTCAGTCCAATTCCGGCGCCTTCATTTCTCGTCGTGAAAAACGGCAGAAATATTTTGTCTTCAATTTCTTTTTCGATTCCATTTCCATTATCTGTTATTCTAATGAAAGTTCGATTGTCTTTGGCCTCCGCCGAAATTAAAATTTCTTTTTGTTTGACTTCTTTTAAAGCATGAATGCAATTGGTTAATAAGTTGATCAGAACCTGCTCAATCTGTTGAGCATCGACATTTACCCAACGTTTGAACCCTATTTCATTTACAACTTCAATTCCGTTTTCTTTAAATAACGGATTCATTACCTGAATACCATTTTCAATCAAATAATCTATTTCTATCTTTTCCTTTTTCGGAGAAGGCAACATGGCGAGTTTTCGATACCCTTCCACAAATTTTTGAAGATGATCACTTCGTCTCAACATCGTTTCGACACTGTTTTTTACATCTTCTAAATCTTCTGCGGACAACGAATCCTGCTCCACCAAATCCTGCAAATTCTGGCAAATGGATCGAATTGGTGTTATTGAATTCAAAAGTTCATGCGAAATCACTTTCATCAGATTCACCCAGGCATCTTTCTCTTTTTTCTCCACTACATTCTGAATCGAATCCAACAAGACAATAAAATAATCTTTCTCAAATATTTCTGTTCTGGAAGCCTGTAAAACAAAGGTTTGCTTGTTTTGCTCGTTAATGCTGATTTCTACTGAAGTTTTTATTTCCTGAAAATCATCTTCTTCAATAATTTCACATAATGAGGGCAACTGATTTTTCAGGTATTTCCATTTTGAAACTTTCGGAACATTAAACTGGCTGGAGAAATATTCATTCATCAAAAAAACATTCCATTCTGCATCTTGTTTTTGCAAAATGATAATTCCGGTTTCAATATTATTTAAAATCGAACGGTAAATAATGTCTTTTGAAACCTGTTCGTTTTGTTTATTTTTCAGCGTATCGTACAATTGAAACAAATCATCATAACTTTTATTGAATTTATGTTTCGAAAAATCTGAAGTAAAATCATTTTGCAGGATCGAAGCAATTGTTTTGTCATACAACAAAACAAAATTTCGAACATAAAAATACATTTCGCGGACCAGCAAAAAGACAATAAACAAACCAAATACCCCCGTAAAAAGCAGTTCTTTTTTAAAAAAGTAAATCGAAATTTCGATTCCGGCGACAATCGCAATCAATCGCAAAAACAGAAGCTGGTACGTTCTAAATTTTCTAAACATATTAATTCAGATTGATATTATATTTCTCTAAACGACGGTATAAAGCACCACGTGACAATCCTAACTCTTCGGCCGTTTTGCTGATATTATTATTGTTTTTTAATAGCGCTTTCTCAACCGTAGCTTTTTCTACAGAAGAAAGCTGAATATCATCTGTATTTTCTTCATAAGCCGTTATGGTTTCTAAATCCAAATCAGAAACTGTGATTTTATTGTTTTCACAAAGAATAACGGCACGTTCAATTTTATTTTCCATTTCACGAATGTTCCCGTTCCAGGCGTGTTTTTCAATTTGTTCCAATACTTTTTTGTCGAAAGTGATTTCGTCTCTTCCGTATTTGGCAATCATTTTTTCAAGAAGATATTCGGCTAGCGGAATTTTATCGTCATTTCGCTCACGCAATGGAGGCAAAACAATTTCCATTGTATTGATTCGGTAATACAAATCTTCCCTGAAATTTCTATCGGCGACTTCTAGTTTTAAATTTAAATTGGTTGCCGTAATAATTCTAACATTTAAAGGTCTTGGTTTAGTTTCTCCCAATCTTGTTACCGTTTTGGTTTGAATTACCTGCAAGAGTTTAGATTGTAAATGCAACGGAACATTTCCAATTTCATCTAAAAATATAGTTCCGTTTTGCGCCATTTCAAAGCGTCCTGGAGTGTCCAGTTTGGCATCTGTAAAAGCGCCTTTGGCATAGCCGAATAATTCACTTTCGAAAATATTTGAATTTAAAGAACCTAAATCGACTGCTATAAAAGGATTGTTTTTTCGTTCCGATTGACTGTAAATATGATGTGCCAACACAAATTTTCCGGTTCCGTTCTCACCCAGAATCAAAACATTGGCGTCTGTTTTCGCTACTTTATCGGCGAGAGAATAAGCCTTTTTTATAATTTCAGAAGTTCCAACAAAAAAGTCATTTTCAATTTCGATGCTCTTCGTTTTCTTTTGATCTTTTCTGGCTTTATCGACGGCCTGTTTTACCGATTCCAACAGTTTTTTGTTTTCCCAGGGTTTTAGTATATAATCAAAAGCACCATTTTTTAATCCTTCAACAGCGGTTTCAACCTTTCCAAAAGCCGTCATTAAAATCACAACTGTTTTTGGCGAAAGCGTTTTTATTTCTTTCAACAAATACAAACCTTCCCTTCCATCTTCAAAACCAATTCGGTAATTCATATCTAATAAAACGACATCGATAGTTTTTTTCGACAATAATTCGACAATATTTTTCGGATTATTGAGTGTATAAATGTCTTCAAAATACTTTTTCAGGAACACTTTCGACGCAAAAAGGATGTCTTCCTGATCATCGATGATTAAAATTGAAGCATTTGTTTTTTTCATTGTTGTTCGGTTTTGGACGAAAGCTGTCCAATTATGGACACTTTCAATTTTTTATAAAAAATAAAAATGTAAAAATAAGGCAGTTACGGTTTTTAAATTTTTGGCACGAAAATCACATTTAGACTAACAAATCATCAAATATGAGAATCATTATTGCTGGTAAAAGTAACAAAAATAGATATTGAACAACTATATTGTTAATTATCTTAATTTCGAACCTGTTTCTATTATTCGGCAATAAATAATTAAATCATCAATCTTAAAACAACAATTATGATCAACATTACAAAACTTTCAAAAATCTTTAGAACCGAAGAAGTAGAAACAAATGCATTAAGCGAAATTTCATTAACCGTAAACGAAGGGGATTTTATATCCATCATGGGGCCATCCGGAAGCGGAAAATCAACTTTACTAAATATTATCGGTTTATTGGACAGCGCTTCTGGTGGAAGTTATCAACTTTTAGGTCAGGAAATGATTGGCACTAAAGAAAAAGCAAAATCAAAAGCCAGAAAAGAAAATATCGGTTTCATCTTTCAGAATTTTAATTTGATTGATGAATTAACTGTTTTTGACAATATCGAATTGCCGCTTATTTACAACAATGTTCCTGCTTCTGAAAGAAAGAAAAAAGTGCAGGATATTGCCACTATATTAAATATTTCGCACCGCTTGAAACATTATCCGCAGCAACTTTCCGGAGGTCAGCAACAACGTGTGGCGGTGGCAAGAGCTTTAATCAATGACCCAAAAATTATTTTGGCCGATGAACCTACAGGAAATCTGGACAGTAAAAATGGTAATGAAGTAATGGAATTATTGACTGATCTTCATGCCAGCGGTTCCACAATTTTGATGGTTACACACTCCGATTACGATGCTTCTTTCTCTCAAAAAACTATTTTGATGAAAGACGGAATTATACTTTCTGAAAAAGTGAACAAAAGAAATGTCGATGTTTTTGCAGCAACTCAAAACAACTAAAGTCATGCTAAAAAACTGGATCAACATATTTATATATCACGTCAAAAACAACAAACTTTTTACAAGCTTGAATGTTCTGGGCCTGAGTATCGGAATTGCAGGATTAATTTTCGCTACTTTATATTGGAACGAGGAACATTCGTATGATGAATGGAATCCCGAAAAGGATAAAATTTACGCTGTTATAAATGATCTTGGTGGTGGTAATGTTTGGGCTGTAAATTCGCCTATACCAGCTCCAATCTTAAAATCAACTTCTTCAGCTTTGCAGGAATATTGCTATTTCAATACTTTTTACACTAAAGAAACGATACAATGTAACGGCAAAATAGAATTGATCGATAAAATTTTCTCAGCACAAGGTAATTTCTTTTCTTTTTTCCCTTTTGAGTTTATTCAGGGAAGTGGAAAAAGTGCCATCCATGATCGTAACAGTATCGCTTTATCTGAAGAAACAGCTTCCCGTTTGTTTAAAAATGAAAATCCAATGGGCAAACAAGTTAAATACGCTGAGAAATTTTTCGTTATTCGCGGTGTCTATCGCTTATCGGAAAAATCTTCTGTAATGCCCGCTGCTGTGACCACTATAGTTGAGGAGGATCTGGAAAGAAACAAAGAAAACTGGGGTTTTAGCTACGGCTTAATGCTAAAATTAAAAAAGCAAAGCGACACAACTGCTGTCCTCAAAAATCTAAATGAAATCTATGTTGAGTATAACTACAAAAAACAGGCAAAAGACGAAGGTATTAGCTATGAAATGTATTTAAAAAAATATGGACAAGTCACCAAAGCGAAATTACTTCCGTTTGCTGGCTCACGACTTTTTCAGGGAAATTATCCTTTTCCGGAAGGAACTGCAAATCTTCAATTTTTAAGGATCTTAATGGGATTATCCATCCTAATACTATTGTTGTCGATTGTAAATTATATTAATCTCGCTACCGCAAATGCTATAAAACGTGCCAAAGAAGTTGGAGTAAGAAAAATTGTGGGTGCAACAAAACCGCAAATTATTGCCCAATTCGTATTTGAAACCACCTTAATTACATTGTTTTCTCTCTTATTGGCATTAGTAATTGTTGAACTTTCTTTGCCTTTTTACAATTCACTTTTAAGCAAAAATATAATTCTGGAAGGCTCTCAGTTTTATTTGCAACTGATATTCATTTTTATAATTGTCATTTTAGTTTCCGGAGTTTTGCCTGCCATTTATATTTCAAATTTTGAGCCTTTGAAGGTTTTAAAAGGAAATTTCTCCCGAAGTAAAAACGGAATCTGGCTTAGAAACGGAATGCTGGTTTTACAATTTGCCATTGCCACCTTTTTCATCATTGGCTCCTTCATAGTGTACCAACAGGTAAACTTTATGACACAGAAAGATTTAGGTTTTAAAGGAGCACAAGTGATGGATATTTCTTTTAAACCTAAAAGAGGTCAGAAACAATTTGACAGATACAAAACAATCAAACAGGAACTTTTAAAAATAAAAGGCGTTCAGGCTGTTTCTGCAGGAGTATTTTCTATTGGAACGAATATTAATTCGTGGTCTGGTTTGCATTATAAAACCAATAAAGAAGTTATAACGCAGCAAATGGCTATTGATTTTGGAATGCTCGATGTTTTAGGAATTCCGGTAATAAAAGGAAGGGACTTATCAGCCAAATTTGCCTCAGACAGTATCAGCAGTGTTTTACTGAATGAAACTGCGGCTAAAACATTGTTGGAAAAAGATCCTCTAAATAAAGAAGTTGTTTGGGATGGTAAAAAATTCAAAGTGATTGGGATTGTAAAAGACTTCCATTATTTTGGGCTTGATAACCCAATTTCTCCAATGGTTTTTTTACATATAACTGCTATCGAACGAATGCAGCAAGATTTAGCTAATATTTCCGTGAAAATTGCACCACAAGAAATGCCTGAAACAATTGCTGCCCTGGAAAAATTCTGGACAACAAAAGTCGATACAGAATATCCGTTCGAATTCAACTTCGTGGATAGAAACTTCGCCAGAACTTATAAAAGATATCAGGATCAAAGTCAGTTATTTTCACTCTTAAACGGAATTGTAATTCTGATTGCCGTCTTCGGATTGTTTGCCCTGGCTTCTTTTTCTATGGAAAGAAGATTGAGAGAAATTGCCATCAGAAAAACATTGGGAGCTGAAACGAATATTTTACTGAAAGAATTATCGAAACAATATGTGATTTTCTGTTTGATTGGATTTTTCATCGGAATAATTCCTGCCTATCTTTTATTGCGAAAATGGCTTGAAAATTTTGCTTTCAGAATTGATATTCCTGTGCTGCCCTTTTTTGTTGCACTTATTGCTTTAATGTTTTTGACCTTAACAATTGTGCTGGCAAAAGCCTATCAGGTAACCAAAATTGATATTTTGAAATACTTAAAATATGAATAAAAAGTATATGCACCTTTTTACTTTTAACGCCATAACCAAACTATGATACTAAACTATATCAATATATTTATTTACCAATTAAAGCACAACAAGCTTTTCTCTTTTCTGAATATTCTCGGATTGTCAATTGGAATTTCCGGGCTGATTTTTGCACTGCTTTACTGGAACGACGAACAAAATTATAATGCCTGGAATCCTGAAAAAGAGAATGTTTATCAGGTTTTGGTTCAGGTAACCGATATGCCGGCTTGGTCAGACTGTGCATTATTCCTGAAACCTGCTTTAGATGAAGATCCTAATGTCGAAAGCATAATGTACGCTGACTACTGGTATCAAAAGGATAAAATTATTTACAAAGGAAAAAAGGAATTTGTAGATAAAATTGTCAATGTCGAACAAAATTTCTTTTCTTTTTTTCCTTTCGAAATTATTCAGGGCGATGCAATTTCAGCTATAAAAGATGATTCCAGCATTGCTATTTCAGATAGTACGGCTAAAAGGATTTTTGGAAATGAAAACCCTATTGGAAAACAAATAAAATGCTTTGGCCAGCTGTTTTCTGTACGGGCCGTGTATCATATTCCCGGAAATTCTTCGATTGCGCCAAATGCCATCATCAATAAAATGAAGGAACTGACAACTTCCGGTCATATAAATCCGTTTATTTTAAAGTTATTATTAAAAATTAAAGACCCGTCAAAAATTGATCTTACAAGAAAGAAACTCGAAAGAATTTACAACCACGATTTTATTACACGACTTTCCAAAGAAGCAGGTTTTACACCCGAAGAAATGGCTAAAAAAGTAGGTTATTTTACGGTTATCCTTGAACCTTTATCAAAAGCCAGATTACATTCTATAGCAGACGGATATCCGGAATCACGGGGGAATTATCAGTTTTTAATGATCATGATGGGTTTGTCTTTTTTGATTCTCATTTTGTCGATCGTTAATTACATCAATCTCGCAACTGCTAATGCGGTAAAGCGAGCGAAAGAAGTTGGAGTACGTAAAATTTCGGGTGCATCAAAAGGCGATATTGTTAGTCAGTTTCTTTTTGAAACGGTTTTAACCACGAGTTTTTCTATTTTAATGGCCTTAGTAATTGTAGAACTAACTTTGCCGTATTACAACAACTTTTTAAACAAAAACCTTGTACTTCTTGCCAGTCAGTTTTACATACAATTGCTATTGATTTTTATCATTACAATTTTGGCGGCAGGATTATTTCCGGCCATTTATATATCCAATTTCGAAACTTTTAAAGTTTTGAAAGGAAATTTCGGAAGAAGCAAAAACGGAATCTGGCTTCGTAATGGAATGCTTATTTTTCAATTTGCAATTGCGGCCTTTTTTATAATCGGTTCTAATATCGTTTATCAGCAAATTCAATATTTGCAAAATAAAGATCTCGGTTTTAAAGGTGATCAGGTTCTTACAATTCCATTAAATATTCCGTTGGCAGAATATACATCCGAAAATGCAGAACAAACCATTTCTGCTAAATACAATACTTTAAAACAAGAATTGGGAAAAATTAAAGGTGTTGAACAAATTTCAACCGGACTTATTTGTTTTGATGGATCTGATAACTCGATTTCACCCGTTCTTTATAACAATGAACTTTTTAAAGAAAGAGGTATCGCTTTAGACTATGGTTTACTTGAAATGCTGAATGTTAAAATGAAAGAAGGCAGAAATTTTGATAGAAAATTAGCTTCGGATACGGTTAATTCGGTTATAATAAATGAAAGTGCTTTAAATCTAATGAAGCTTAAAAATCCTATTGGGAAAGAACTTCTGATACGCGATCAAAAATTAAAAATCATTGGTATTGTTAAAGATTTCAATTTACTGAGCCCGGAATTAAAAGTGCCGCCAATTGTTTTCTATCACATTAAAACCTTTAGTATGGCGCACAACATCAACAGGGTTTACATAAAAGTAAAATCTGGCAATCTGGAAACTACGATTAAAAGTATTGAAAAATTATGGGCAAAAGTGGATACCGAATATCCTTTTAGATATGATTTTGTTGACAAAGAATATGCGAGAACCTATGAATCGTATGTGAAGCAAAAAAACTTGTTTTCATTGCTAAACATTGTAGTAATTCTAATTGCGCTTTTTGGTTTATTCGCTTTAGCATCGTATTCGATACAAAGACGTATGAAAGAAATCGCCATCAGAAAAACGCTTGGCGCAGAAACAAATGTGCTGTTGAAAGAATTATCGAAACAGTATGTTGTGTACTGCATCATTGGTTTTGTAATTGCTTTGTTTCCGGTTTATTTTTTATTGAATAAATGGCTCGAAAATTTTGCTTTTAGAATAGATATCAGCATCATTCCGTTCGTTTTAGGGTTTATTATTTTATTGGTTTTGACTTTAATAATTGTTCTTTCAAGAGCTTATTCGGCTACAAAAACTGACATCTTACAGTATTTGAAATATGAATAAAACAAAGTATCATTTTTAATTTGACTAAAAATACTGCAAAGTATTATATAAAAATCTCCATGATCAGTTACTTGATTATGGAGATTTTTTATTCTCATCTTCAAAATCTCAATCTGACCTTTTTGACTGGTCATTAGTAAGTTATTTCAATCAAAATAAATTTAAAATTACAATTACGAATTAAATTTATTAAGCAAATATTAAGACAAACTTAATTTTATCTTAAAATAACGTTTGATTATTTATTAAAATCACATTTTAAACAAATGAATTTATTTTTATTTAGAATAATTAAATATAGTGTTGTTTAAATTGTTTTTGGAACTTAATTTTGTGCCGAATTTAGTATCGAACCAAAATTGAACCAATGCAAACAAGAAGAATAATAATCCTGATTGTAATCTTAATCAGCTCATTTCAGGGTTATTCGCAAAAAAACAATGCAAATCTAACTGGTGTAATCCTGACAAACGGCGGTAAACCTGCTGAAGGTGTTTCGGTGGCATTAAAAGGAACAGCATTTTCTACCCTGACAAATGAAAAAGGAGAATATGAACTTAATGTCGCTCCTGGAGACTATACTTTATCAGTAAGTTATATTGGTTATAAGCCAAAACAAACCACAATAAGTCTGGGCCAATCTAAAAAGACGATTCCGAATATTACTATTGAAGAAGATGTTGCAGCCTTAAACGAAGTTCAGGTCAACGGAAAATCTAAAGTGCAGCGCGTTCGCGAACAAGCTTTTAACATTACGGCTGTCGATTTAAAAAAACTTTACAACACTTCTTCTGATTTAAATCAGATTCTAAACAGAACAACCGGTGTCCGTGTAAGGGAAACAGGCGGAATGGGATCTTCATTTAATTTTTCTTTGAATGGATTTTCGGGAAATCAGATTAAATTTTTCATGGACGGAATTCCGATTGACAATTACGGATCCTCTTTTACACTAAACAACATTCCGGCAACCATGGCTGAAAGAATTGATGTGTACAAAGGTGTTGTGCCAATTGAACTTGGCGGAGACGCATTAGGAGGTGCTGTAAATATCGTAACTAACAAAAGCACCAGACGTTACATTGATGCCTCATACAGTTTTGGGTCATTCAACACGCATAAAGCAGCTGTAAATACTCGTTTTACCAGCAAAAATGGTTTTGTAACGAATTTGAACGCTTTTCTTAATTACTCTGATAACAGTTATAAAGTTGATGCTCAAATTCCGGATCCTTTTTCGGGAGTTTATGGGCCGGTACAAGAACTGAAACATTTTCATGACGGGTACAAACAAGGAACCATTATGGCCGAAGTTGGTGTTAAAGACAAAAAATACGCCGATTATTTATTAGTAGGTTTTGCGGCAAGTGCCAATAAAAAAGAAATTCAGCAAGGAACAACAATGCTTAGAGTTGTTGGAGATGCTTTTACTGATAGTCAGAATTTTGTTCCGTCTTTGAAATACAAAAAGACAAATCTGTTTGTTAAGAATTTGACGGCAAGTTTAGATGCTTCGTATAATATTGCTCAGGAACGTACAGTCGATACATCATCGGCAAGATATGACTGGTCTGGTCATTATGAAATAAAAAATTATGAAAGCGGTGGAGAAATTAACCTCGAGAAAACCCTAATGGTTTTTGATGTAAAATCGCTTCAGAGTAATGCCAATCTAAAATATGATTTGAATGAGAATAGTGCGTTTGCTTTCAATTATACTTTTTTAGGATATAAGCGTACAGAAAACAACGAACGTGATGCCGATTATATCATTACAAAACCTTATATCAACAAAAATATTTTAGGTCTTGCTTATAATTTGTCAGCGCTTCAAAAAAGATTATCCTATACAGCCTTTGCCAAAATGCTTGATTTAAAAGGTGAAATTACTACTCAGGAAGAAGAAGTTATAAAACCAACATTCAACAATTTAGGTTACGGAACTGCAGCAGCTTATTTTATTATTCCGGAACAATTACAAGTAAAGGCATCGTACGAACACGCTTACCGACTTCCATCTGCACTTGAATTATTGGGTGATGGCGGAATAAGAATAAATCCGAATCCCAATCTTAAGCCGGAAGAAAGTGATAACGTGAATCTTGGTTTTTCTTATAAAAAACTTTATCCAGTTCATTCTTTTGGATTCGAAGGGAATTTTCTCTACAGAAAAGCACAAAACTTTATCCAGCCCAGACTTGACGGAAACAAAAGTATTAATGTCAATTTCAAAAATATCCAGGTCACCGGAGTTGACGGAGTTTTCCATTATGGTTACAAAGATTTGCTCGCCTTTGACTTAAATGCAACCTATCAAAAAACGCTGAATATGGATAACACACTTCAGCCAGGAACAAATCAAACTAATTATTTGTATAAAACACAAGTGCCTAATGTTCCTATTTTTTATGGAAACGCCAATATTGGTTTCTTCTTCAAAAAATTAAAATATGAAGATGATTTATTTAGTGTAAACGTATCGAGCAGTTTTGCAGATAGTTATTATTTGAATCCTCCTACTTTGGGAAGTCAGAATAAAAAAGAAATTCCACAGCAAATTTACTTCTCAGCCTCTCTGTCGTATACGCTTAAAAACGGAAAATACAATATCGCTTTAGAGTGTTTCGACTTTACAAATGAAAAACTGTACGATTATTATAACGTACAAAAACCGGGAAGATCGTTCACACTCAAACTAAGATATTTCATGATGTAAATCTGAAAATTAAAATAATTCAATACCGAAATCTGTGATTTACAACAGATGATAATTAACTAAAATCGAATACTATGAAAACAATTAAAATTAAAAATCTATTAGCAGTTACGCTACTTTCAGCAATGCTATTTTCATGCAGCAGTGACGATCCAACAGGAGAGCAAGTTGCACCAGGAAGTAAATATGTACTTGGATATCAAACTGATACATGGAATACTAATTATATGTATAGTTTTGACTCTCTGGAAGAATTAATGAGTGGAAATGTTGATATGACAGGTAAAGGAATCGAACAGGGAGGATCTTATATTCCGGTTGCCAATACAATGTTTGCCTGTGACAACGAAATTGAAGGTGCAGCTCCATTCTACTTAAATTCTGCAAGCCAGCTTGTAGCAGGAAACCGCGTTTTCATAGAATCAACTTATGCATATGGGGTAACAGATGATGACAAACTATTAATTATTGGGGCTTCCTGGGAAGGAACTTCAACATCAAACGAGCTGATTATTTACGATCCGGTAAAACAAGCTATCAGCAATCGTAAATTTAATGATTTCTCTACAGGAAATGGTTATTTTGATTTCCCAACCGGAGTGACTGTAAGTGGAGATAAAATTTATGTTTCAGTTTTCAACAGAAATTCAGACTGGGATATGAAACAAGAAAAAGCATGGATAAGAGTTTATGACTATCCATCATTAAATTTTGTAAAAAGAATCGAAGATACTCGTACAACTGCTGTGGGTATGTACTATACAAATACAGGTATTATCCGTACTGTTTCTGGTAATGTTTATACATTTTCTTCTAATGCAATGGCTGCAGGATACGAATTTCCGGAAGCAGATAAAAAATCAGGAATTTTAAGAATCAATAAGGGAACAACAGAATTTGACTCTTCCTACTTTTTCGACATTTCATCAAGTTCATTAAATGGAAAAGTAGTTGCGGCTTATCCGCTTGGAGGCGAAAAAGCATATATCGTTTATATTCCAACAGCAGACGACACAGCAAACTGGGGATTCCTGAACCATGTTTCATACAAATTCAAATCAGCAATCGTAGATCTTCCATCTAAAAAAATTACTCCGGTTACAGGATTACCTGGACACGCCGGTGATAGTTATTATGGTGTTGGAAGTTTATACTATGAAAATGGATTCGCATACAAAGCTTTTGTAACAAATGAAGAAGTACGTTTTTACAAAATTAACCTTGAAACAGGTGCTGCAACAGCTGGGGCGAAAGTAACCGGAGGTGGAACTGATATTTCAGCCTTAACAAGATTGTCGCCAAAACAATAATTTATCCTTTTTTCTTAATTACAGCCATATAATCATTGTTATTTCAGCAGTGATTATATGGTTTTTTAACTAAGACCGATTTCATTTATTATCCAATATCATAATCCAAAAATAATGACCGTTATCAAAAAACCAGCCGCTAAGCCCAACAGTAAATCCAAATCTCGTTTTCGCAAAATTAACGATTGGCTGCATTTGTGGTTGGGATTAATTTCAGGGGCGATTGTTTTGGTAGTTTGCATTACGGCTTGCATTTGGGCATTTAACGAAGAAATTACCGATTTGCTGAATCCTAAAAGTAAAGTAGAGATTCAGAATAAACCTGTTATCAGTCCGTCAAAAATCGCTGCTATTGCGGCAGAAAAATTTCCACATAAAAAAGTTTCTTCAGCCATTTATAAGCAAGGAAGAACAATTAATGTAGAAGTGGGCGATTGGGAAGATAAAATAAGATATACGTTAAAACTAAATCCTTACAACGGTGAAGTTGTTGATACGGAAACACATTATAAAGATGAATTTGTGTTTTTTGACTGGATACTAAAAGGACATCGTTTTTTGTGGCTTCCATGGAAAATTGGAAGGCCAATCGTTAATTATGCAACGCTGACTTTTGTTATAATTTTGATTACAGGATTAGTGTGGTGGTATCCTAAAAAATGGAATAAAACAACCCGTGACAAAAGCTTCAAAATAAAATGGAAAGCCAACTGGAAACGTGTTAATATTGATTTGCATAACGTATTAGGTTTCTATTCCATGATTTTTTTGGCAGCAATTGCCTTAACCGGAATGGTTTGGGGAATTGAATGGTTTAGTGAAGGATTGTATTTTACCACTACAGGAGGTGAAAAACTTGTTGAATGGAAAGAAAAAGAATCTGATTCACTCCAAAAAGGAAAACACTTCAGTGCTCAAAAAGTCATGGATATCTGTTGGGATAAAGTGGTTGCCGAAAACCCAAATTCAGGAGGATTTTATTATAGTTATCCTGATACTACCAATGCAAAAGCCAGTATTTATATGATGGCTTATCCTAAAAGAGGGCAATTTTATAATTCTAATTTTTACTATTTTGATCAGCATACTGCAAAGCGATTAACTGATGAAGCCCTTGACAGCAAAAGATACGACGAAGTTGGTTTTGGAGGCAAACTCCGCAAAATGAATTATGACATTCATGTCGGGAGTATTTTAGGTTTTCCCGGAAAAGTACTGGCCTTTTTAGCTGCATTTATTGGGGCAAGTTTGCCCGTAACAGGATTCATTATCTGGTACAACCGAAAATGGGGAAACAAAAAGAAGAAAACCGAAAAGAAAAGCTGGCGAAAGCAAATAAAAACGCTGTTGAATAGAAAAGATGTTGTTGAAATTTGATTTTTTCAGATTATTAGAAACATAAAAAAACTCCATCAGTCGCGGCTGATGGAGTTTTTTTTGTATTAATAAACGAAAGAAACAAAATTAAAATTGATTATTATTCTAAAATAATTTTCCTGTTTTAGTTAAAAATTCCTCTGTAGCTTTTTCAATATCAATATTCATTCTTTGAGCCAAAACGGTAAGCCACCAAATCGATTCTCCTATTTTATGTTTCAGTTCATCGTCGGTATTTGACTTTGGCCATCTTCCTTGTTGCGACATTACATTTCTGGCAACCAAACCTGCATCTGTTAAAAAAGCCAATGCATCTTCTTCTACTGTCCACTCACTTCCGTGATGGGTAAACTCTAACTCACGATATTTTGCTCTTATTTTTAAAGAACGTTCTTTTAGCTGCTCAAAATTTAGTGATGCCATAATTTAATTTTTATTAAATAACTCCTGAAAAGCAACCGGACTAACATTCGTTTTTTTCTTAAATAATTTATTGAAAGATTGAGGATGTTCAAAACCTAACTTATAAGCGATTTCTGAAATGGAAAGCGTTCCTTTTGCAATATATTCTTTTGCTTTTTCGATCAATTTATCATGGATAAACTGTTGTGTGTTTTGTCCCGAAATACTACGTAACAAATCGCTTAAATATCTTGATGATAATTGCAGTTCATCAGCTACGAATTGTACCGTTGGCAAACCATTTCCCATCGGTTTTTCAGTAGTAAAATAATCTTCCAGCAGATTTTCAAGTTTCGAAAGCACATCGTTATTAACCGCTTTTCGGGTTATAAACTGCCTGTTATAAAAACGATTGCTGTAATTAAGCAAAAGTTCTAATTGCGAAATGATTACATCCTGACTAAAGTTATCAATTCGCTGGTTTAGTTCCTCCTGAATATTAGCAAAAACGGCCAGAATCGTTTTCTTTTCTTTCTCCGATAAGTACAAAGCTTCAGCCGCTGAATACGAAAAAAAACCATACTTTTTAATATTCTCATTTAAAGAATACGACCGCATAAAATCAGGATGAATATTAAGCGACATTCCACTATAATCAGCTTCTTCTTCCTGCATTTTCAAAATTTGTCCGGGCGCAACAAATGACATTCCGCCTTCTTCAAAATCATAAAAACCATGTCCGTAACGCAATTTTCCGGAGAAATTTGTTTTAAAAGATATCTTGTAAAAATCTAAAATGATTCCCTGCTCAAAATCCTTTGGATCAAAAATCGCTTCACCATAATTCAAAACGCTAATAAGCGGGTGCATCGGTTTTGGCTGCCCCATCGCTTTATGCAATTCTGATATTGACTGGAATATTCTAGGCTGATTTTTCATTTTTGGAAATACTATTGTACAAATTTACAAAATGTTCTACTGGTGCAATGTTCCAGCTTACCGTACTTTGATCGATCATATCGTGTACAGCAGAATCGCTCAATTCTGACATTAATTTATGCATTGCATTAGTGCCGTCTTCGGTACTATCCCACACAAGCATGTCGCAAACAACTCCCTTTTTTAATTCGAAAATGGTTCTGGAGCAAAATCCTTTTTGGCGTTTTAAAAATGCATCAATTTCTGCATTCGCGTCAATAAATTGTTGTGTTGTACAACCATTGAGTTTAAAAGTAGTCAATTCTATCGCTTTATTTTTCATCTGATTTCTCAAATTAAAAAGTAAACATAGTTTTAATGTTTTGCACCTGAGTTTCGGCACCCAATTTTAAACGTTCATCATATAAAGCATTTGCATCATTTCCGGCAACATATCGCAGTTGATTTTTATTATCAGTTGCAGCTTCATAAATAATTTGGGCAACATCTTCGGCTTTCGTGTAATTTTCCAGTTTTTCAGGACTATAGCCTTTACTAACTTCAGCAGTTAGTTTTTCATAAGCTTTATGTTGTCCTAATTCCATAGAACGAATGGCAAAGTCAGTTTGCATTCCGCCCGGCGCGACTACTTTTACCTGAATTCCAAATTGAACTAATTCAGATGCCAAACTTTCAGAAAAACCATCAACAGCAAATTTTGTAGCGCTGTAAATAGAACAAGTTGGAAAACCCATTAATCCAAAAGTAGAAGTGATATTAATAAAAGTACCGTTTTTCTTCTCGCGAAAATGAGGTACAAAAGCCTTCGAAACTTTAATAACGCCTAATAAATTGGTCTCAATTTGACGCTCAATTTGTTCTTCTTCCAAAGATTCTAAAGCACCGATTAAACCATATCCCCCATTGTTCAACACAACATCAACAGTATATTTATCTGTAACATTTTTAATAGTTGATTTTATTTGTTCCGAATTAGTAACATCTAACGGAAGTACAATTACATTTTCTAATTGATTTAGTTCGGTTTCTTTTTCAGGATTACGCATAGTGGCAATTACCTGCCAGCCTTTACTCTGAAATAATTTTGCTGTCGATTTTCCTAATCCTGTTGAGGTCCCTGTAATAAAAATTGTCTTTTGCATTTTTTAATTGATTTAAAATTATAATGCAAAGATGGCCTGAAGTCTAAAATTGGAATTAGCCGTTTTGGAGTTTGCATTAGCCAAAATGACGGATAACAAAAAACTCCATCAGCTGTGGCTGATGGAGTTTTTAAATATCTTTTATAAAAAACAGAAAAATCAGGAAACAATTTCTTCTTCCTTATCTTCTTTTCTACCCCAATAATTAGCTAAGACAGAACCGGAAACATTCATCCACGGGCTAAATACCGCAGAAGCTAAACCTAAAGTTGCTAATTTTCCCATGGAGCCTGCTAATCCTGATGCCATTCCGCCGTTTTGTAAGCCTACTTCAAAAGCAATGGTTTGAGAACTTTTTTTGTCCAAACCACTTATTCTGCTCACCCAATAACCAAAAAAGTAACCTGCTCCATTATGCAATACAGAAGCTAAAAAGAGCAAAAATCCAATCTGAATTAAATTATCTCTACCTGCAGCAGTTGTAACCAATGTAAAATAGATTATTCCAAACATGGAAAAATAAGGCATAATAGCATCTATTTTCGGATATACTTTATACAACAAATGGTACAATGAACCTACGATAAAAGCGCCACATAAAAAATTTATAATTTCTAATACATGTTCAAAATCGCTGCCTTCTGCAATGGCAAAAGAATCTCCAAAGAAAAAAACAATCGCAAGCCAAATCGCTGACAACAGTGTCAGGAAATAGATTCGTTTTCGTGCTGTACTGCCATAGGTTTTCAAAATATCATGAATCATTGCAGCCGCTAAAGGCACCAATACAATTTTGATAATTTCCATCATCATATTAAAAAAATGAACCTCGACCATGGTTCCGGCGAATATCTTCATTAAAAAGGGAGTCATAATCGGTGCTGCCAACGTAGACATTGCCGTCACCGTAACAGACAGAACCAAATTTCCTTTGGCAATATAAGTCATAACATTCGAAGCTAAACCACTGCTGCAAGAACCAATCAGAATAATTCCAGCGGCAATTTCAGGCTCAAAACCAAATGTTTTGGCAATAATAAAACCTGTAAGCGGCATAATTGTAAAATGTCCCAACAAACCAATAAGGACACCTTTTCCCGATTTTCGAATTCCTGTAAAATCTTCGATACTCATTTGCGTTCCCATTCCGAACATTACCATTTGTATGATGATTAGAATCAGCCATTTATTACGCATGTCAAAATCGCCTACATGCAGAAAAAATTCCGGATATAATAATCCGGCACAAACAGCAGTAATAATCCAAAAAGTATATTGATATCCTGCTAAAACTTTCACATGCCCAATTCCAATAGCAACAGCTGAAAAACCTAATATCAATGCAACTTTCCAAATAATATCCGCTTGCTGCAACCAGCCTAAACCGGCAATAATGAAAAATATCGGAGCAAACCAAAGAAAATATTTACGCATACAATATGTTATTATTAAACCATATAAGTCATATAAGATTATTTAAGCTAAATTAAATAAGGACTTCATTAAGATCATTTAAGTTAAACTCTAAAAACCAACTTAATATGAACTTATATGACTTATATGGTTTAAATTAAATGGTTATTAATTTAAAAATAAAGCTCAGCTAATTTTTTCATTGCAATTGCCGGACTTGCCAAAATTGGGATTACCTTTTCTTCTGTACTTAAACCGTCAACCACTCTCGCCATTGAAGCCTGCGCCAAAACAATTACATCCACCTCCTGCATTAATTCTTTCAAAGCTTTGGCAACCATTTCATCGTGTTTTGCAGCATCTCCACTCATCAGGGCATCAAAAGCACCTTCGCATAATTTAGAAGAAATAGTCACATTTTTACCTGCAAACTCCGCTCTTCTTCTTACCAGATCGCTGGTAGGTTCTAAGGTTGTAGGCAAAGTTGCGATCACTCCTATTTTATTCCCTATTTGGACTGCTTCATCTGCCATTGCCTGATCAACACGAATTACCGGAACGGTACTTAACGTTGCAGCCGTTTCTATAGCAACGCCAATTGACGAACAGGTTACCAAAATCACATCGGCCCCTGCAGATTCTGCTGCCTGAACATGAGTAACCACTCTCGAAGCCGTATTTGGCATTAATTTTCCTTTTTTGATAACATCTTTAATTAGACTGTCATCCACTATATTGAAGGTTTCGACTCCTTGTAAAAATTCATTACTCAATTGTTGAAACAACGGAACCAATGTTGCCGATGTATGCACAAAACCTAAAACTTTTGCTTTCATAATTTTTCTCCTTTTAAAACTTTTATAAAATAATCAGCGGTGCCAACCTGACCGCCTTTAAAATTCATTTCTATTCCATTTACCCACTGATTATCCGAAATAGCCCTGCAAAGCGGAGCGCCCGGTGCCAATGGTGCAATCATTTCTAATGCCAGAATATCCAATTCTGATGCTGCATAACTTGAGGTATCACCACCGGCAAAAAGGATTCTTTTTATTTTGACAGACTTTAATACTTCTTTGGTTATTTGTCCTAAAACACTTCCATAAACGGCACTGCATTGTTTCTGAATCTCATTTTTCAACACACCGTTTTCCATAAAATATGATTCGGTTTCAGCAATACGCGGATCGTCTGAACCTGTACTGGTATGCAGAATCGTGCTTTTTCCATTCTCGAAATTGGTTGTAATTTCAGAAACGGCTCTTTTAATAATTTCTGCCTGATTTTGAATATCGACAGCATTACTTTCTAATGCAATTTCAAGAAATCCATTTTCGAGAGCGTATTCAATTTGTTTGGAAGTTACCGGAGAACAGCTTCCTGATAAAACGAGTATTGGCGAAACTTCTCCTGCTGATTTGAAAGCTGCTTTGTCTTCTATTATTTTTTGTTCCTTCCAGGCCAGTCCCAAAGCCATTTCGATTCCTGAAGAACCAACAGAAAACAATGTTTTTTCTGTTGCCCGTTGGTTAAAAACACTTCCGATAGTTCTCAGATGTTCCAAATTGAATCCGTCAAAAAACAGGATATCCGTTTTATTATTCGCGACCGTATCCAGAACCTCTTTTGTCCCTTTTTCGATTGTAACCAGATTAATAAGATTTATGGATTTTTCGGTTTGTTTTGCCAAATGAATTCTCAAATCTCCTTCCAAAGCGGGCGTCACCGGATGTTTACTCATTGAGGGATGTTGGTCAATACGATAAATTTCGCCATTTCCAATAGTTCCCATTCGCGCAAACAGATTCCCGAAAACACAGAATCTTCCCAAATGTGGTGCTGATGGCGAAACCAACACTGTTTTTTGATTGAAAACTTCACTTCCAATTTCAATTGCTTTTCCAATGTTTCCAATATGCGGTGCCGAATCGAAAGTAGAACAGACCTTATAATGAACATGTTCCGGTTCAAATCCTTTTAGATTTTCAAATGCAGGAAAAAGTTCCTCTTCCATTTCTAAAGGCGACATTGACCTGCTTTTTCCAGCCAGACCAATAGCCTGAATTCCCGGAAAACGATCTAAGTCTTTTTGTTCAGGTTTTCGAAGAAAGAGAACCGTTTTTACTCCGGCCAAAGTCAGGAATTCAAGAGCATCCGTAGAGCCCGTGAAATCATCACCATAATAGGCCAATAGCAATTTATCTTTCCTGTTCATTATTTAGAAAATTTCTTAACCGATGCGGCAAATTCCGGATATTTCTGAGCTGTTTCTTCCACAGACAAACCGTCTACGGCTCCGGTCCAGGCTTGTTGTAATGCATTTACTCCGGCTTTTGGCCCCATTGGATGAGCCAGAATTCCGCCACCCGCCATATACAATAAATCTGTAGTTTGCGTTCTGCGATAAGTTTCCACCGCTTGTCCTCCCCATTGTCCGGAAGAAACTACCGGCAGTATTTCATGTCCTCCTAAAAAAGGTGTCAAACAAGATTTTATAGAGGTAACCACTGAATCGTCTGATTCCCAAAATTTATTCTGAATGCCATTTACGTGCAATTGATCGACGCCTGCCAGACGCTGAATTTTTTGATAGGCCGGAAATTCAATTCCCAACAAAGGATGTCTGTTTAGCATTCCCCAACCATTTCTGTGTCCGTGAATGACAAGTTCGCCCTGATCACAAATTTTCTTTGTTCCGGCCAGACCCACACTATTAATGCTAATCATGGCGCAGCTTCCCTCTTCCTTTTTAACCAAGTCGTATTTTCGTTGCATTTCGTCAATTTCATCACTGATATTGAAGGCGTACATTACTTTCTTTCCTGTTTTTTGCTCATTATCCCTAATGACTTTCATGATCGCCTTTACTCTTTCATCAAACGAAGAGTTGGCTGCAGATCCCATCAATTCATCATCTTTGATAAAATCAATTCCGGCATCAATAAGGGATTTTACCAAAGTAGCAGTTTCCTCAACACTCATCCCGATGCTTGGTTTTATAATTGTTCCGATCATCGGCCTGTCGGTTACACCACAGGATAATTTAGAACCTTTGATTCCGAATTTCGGGCCTTTGAAATGATTTTTGAAAGAATCCGGAAGTTCAAAATCCATTAGTTTCAAACCTGTAAATTGTGTGATTTCGTATAAATTTCCTTGTAAAGTGCTAATCAACACAGGCAGATTATAGCCAAAGTTTTCAATCGACCAGCTTACTTTTACTCTTGCTTTTTGGTATTTTTTTCCAGGAATACTTCCCCCTGGAATGGAAGGTTCATCTGCTAAATCCAATAACTGAATATCTTCTACCCTGGCGGCAAAACGTTTTTTCAATTCTTCGGTTTCACCCGGAACAGAGACAAAAGTTCCCGATGACTGCTCGCCCGCCAAAACTGCCGAAGCCTGTTCTACATCATAAGGGGTTTCTATAAGATATTCTGCAAAAACTCTTTCCATTGTCTTTCATTTTTTTTAAGAGATTCTAAATAAATGAATTTATGGGGAGTAAGTGTCCTGCTGTGTGCTGTTTGAGAAGATATTATTTGATAAATTTCTTTGCTTTTATGAGAAAACTTGTTAAGCCCGCAAAATTTTATCCATTTTTTTGCCTTTTGCCAGCTCATCTACCAATTTATCTAAGTAGCGTATCTGGCGCATCAACGGATTCTCGATTTCCTCAATGCGATAACCGCAAATTACGCCTGTAATGAGCGAAACATTAGGATTTAGATTGGCTTTTTCAAAAAAGTCTTTAAAGGTTGTTTTTTCATCAATCAGTTTTTGTAATTTCTTTTCGTCATATCCCGTCAACCATTCGATTACCTCATGCAATTCGGCTATGGATCTGCCTTTTTTCTCCACTTTAACTACATAATGGGGATAAACCGAAGCAAATGTCATTTGGGCTACACGTTCATTTTGTTTGTCATTAGGTGTCATGGGCTCTTTGAATTACATATTAATCTGATTACAATACGAATATAATAGTTTCCAGGTAAATATTTATTCTGGCAACATTACTTTTTGTGTTGTTAGCAAATTTGTAGCTGCTACTATGCCTTAATTATAATTTATGCAGCACAGAGTAAAAAACAATTATTCCCTGTTGCGTTGGAATTCGTATATTCGGCCATTATTTTGAAAAAAGAAAATGATTGCAAAATTGAATGAAAAAAAATCCTATCCATGGATTGTTGTTGGCTTGTTGTGGTTTGTAGCTTTATTGAATTATTTAGACCGACAAATGCTTTCCACTATGAAAGCAGCAATGATGGATGACATTCCTGAATTGGCTAAAGCTGAAAATTTCGGTCTCTTAATGGCTATTTTTCTTTGGATATATGCACTGATGAGCCCTGTTTCGGGAATTATAGCGGATCGATTTAACCGAAAAAGAATAATTATAGCAAGTCTTTTTATTTGGTCCGGGGTTACTATGGCGATGGGTTATGCCACAACTTTCAACCAAATTTATATTTTGCGCGGCATTATGGGTTTTAGTGAAGCTTTTTATATTCCAGCTGCCTTATCCTTAATAGCAGATTACCATCAGGAAAAAACACGTTCTTTTGCTATTGCAATTCATACCACCGGAATTTATTTGGGACAGGCACTGGGTGGTTTTGGAGCCACTATTTCTAAGCATTTTTCCTGGCATTTCAGCTTTCACTCCGTAGGTTTACTCGGTGTACTTTACAGTTTAGTACTGCTATTTTTTCTACAGGAGAAGAAAACTTATTTTTTTGATCCTACCAAAAAATCGTCTGTCAGCTATGAATTCAGGCAAATGTTCAAAGGATTGGGAATATTATTCGGTAATATCTCCTTTTGGGTTTTACTCTTTTATTTCTCTGCACCAAGTTTACCGGGTTGGGCGGCCAAAAACTGGTTACCCACCTTATTTACTGAAACTTTACATTTAGACATGTCTTTGGCTGGACCAATTGCAACGGTAACCATTTCGATGTCTTCCTTTTTTGGCGTTTTAATTGGTGGTGCCATTTCAGACAGATGGGTGATGAAACATCTTAAAGGAAGAATTTACACCAGCGCTATTGGATTATTTCTTACCATTCCGGCATTGTTTTTATTTGGCTATTGCTGTGACATAGAAGCGATTATTTTTGGCGCTATCCTTTTTGGACTTGGATTTGGAATATACGACACCAACAATATGCCTATTCTTTGCCAGTTTGTTGCACCTCGTTACAGGGCTACCGGATATGGAATTATGAATTTTGTAGGTATTTCGGCCGGGGCTGTTATCACCGAATTTTTAGGAAAAGCCGCTGATAATGGAGGAATGAGACACGTTTTTGTACTTCTATTATTTGTTGTTGTTACTGCCATCGTTTTACAACTGGTTAGCCTAAATCCAAAAACAATAGATATGACTGAGGGGAATGAGTTATGAAGGTTATAAACATAAATTCGCTACTTTTACTTTAGTCCAAACATAATCTTAGTAAAGTAGATGAAAAAAATTATTCTTTATATCGTTATCATTTTTGCCTTTTCTAATTGTCAAAACAAAAAAGAAGAAACTAATATTGCTTCTGAAGAAATTAAGAATATCAATGAAATTGTTGAAGCAATAATAATTCAGGACAGCTTGAATGTATTTTCGAAAAGTCCAGACTCTACAATGTTTTGTAACGAACTTAGGAGATTAAATATCTACATTCCGGAAAAAAGGAGTGATGGAATATCTTTACCTCCACCACCTCAAGATATCTATATTACCGAATTAATAAATAGTAAGATAAAAGGAGAAAGTTTTTTTTCATCTAAAGATTCCCTACATCTATTAGAACAAAATTCAAATCCGGAAAAACTAAAAATTGAAAGGGATTTAATTAATAGGTTGAACACTACTACAATTGAAAAATTAACAACGCAGCGTAAAAAAGATCAGCGATTTAGATTTTATGAAATGACTATACCCGTTTTCTCTTTTGACGGACTGAAAGCATATGTTCAATTAGGTTATCATTGTGGAAGCCTTTGTGGCAGTGGAAAAGCTATTTATTTAAAAAAAGTAAATGGAAAATGGACGATAGTCACTAAATGGGAAACCTGGATAAGTTAGACCTAAGAAAAGACTTAAATTAGCATATATAATTCAAAAAACTCCATTAGACTAATGACGTTTTTTGATTTTGTATTGAAATTTAAACATTTCGCTCCTATGGAGCTCTTAATAAGTTAATTAATTCTTTTCTATAAATATTTCGCTCTTCCAGAGCTAAAAATCTTCTATAGTATATTTTGAATAACTCCAGAGGAGTGTAATGTTTATAGAAAACAATAAAGATTAGGATCAAAGCCCCATAGGGGCGAAATATGAATTGACAATTAATTTACTTTTATATCCAGAACAGAAACCGGAATCCCGTTTCCAGCAGAAGCCTTCAACTGAATATTTTCTCTTTTCCCATTCGACTGAATAATCGCAATACATTTTCCATTAAACAATTTACAGGAATTCGCTTTAAAAGAATCCAGATTTGCCTGATAACCGTTATCAACGCCCACTAATTTTCCTCCGCCCGAAACTTCAAAATTAATTAAATCATTTGCGTTTGGAAGAAGATTTCCGTCTTTATCAACGATAGAAACGGTCACGTAAACCAAATCGTAACTGTCATTTTTAAGGGTTGGTTTATCTACTTTTAAATCTATTTTAGAAGCTTCTCCGGCAGTATGAATTGCTGCCTCTAAAACTACTTTTCCGTCTTTTCTGGAAATGGCTTTTAGTGTTCCCGGCTCAAATTTTACACGCCATGAAATATGCAAATCATCATTTTGTTTTGCTTTTTTTCCGAGAGATTTTCCATTTAAGAATAATTCCACTTCATCGGCATTGTTGTAGTAGGCCCAAACATCAACTTCTTGTTCTGCTGTCCAATTCCAATGCGGAAAAATATGTAAAACCGGTTTGGTCGTCCATTCACTTTGGTACATATAATACACATCTTTTGGAAGACCCGCCAAATCAACAATTCCGAAATAAGAACTTCTTGCAGGATACGGATACGGATCTGGTTCGCCGATATAATCAAAACCCGTCCAGATAAAAGTTCCTGCCATGAAATCCTGTTTCTTGATGGTCTTCCAGTTTTCTTCGTGCGTTGCGCCCCAATACGATTTTACCTGATCAAAGGCAGAAACGGTCCAATCTTTATTTCCGTCAAAAGCAGCACCATATTTTGTTGGCCACGCTTTAACACCATCCGCAGGAAAATCATAATGACCACGTGTTTCTAAAGCCGAAACACTTTCAGATGCAAGTATTTTTTGCCCTTTAAAACGGGTTGGAAAATCTTTATAATCTTCGTGTTTGTAATTAAATCCCAAAAGATCTAAAGCACCCGATTGATAAATGAAATTTTTCTCAATAACATTTTCTGTCAACGCAGAAGTTATCGGACGCGTTGTATCTAATGATTTTACGATTTGAGCCAGTTCTCTGGTTATGGCAATTCCGGTGCTGTCAAATTGTTCCCTTATTTCGTTACCGATACTCCACATTATCACCGAAGGATGATTACGATCTCTTTTGATGAAATCTTCCAGATCCTGTTTGTGCCAAGCATCCCAGTCTTTATGGTAATCGTTGGTAACTTTTTTCTTTTTCCAGACATCGGTAAATTCATCCTGAACGATGAAACCCATTTCATCACACAATTGCATCATTTCTAAAGAATGCGGATTATGCGACATTCTGATCGCATTGGTTCCCATTTCTTTTAGAATTGTCAATTTTCTTTTCACCGCATGAATATTTTCTACAGCTCCTAAAGCACCGTTATCATGATGCAGACAAACACCTAAAAGTTTCATTGGTTTTCCGTTTAATGAAAAGCCTTTTTCAGCATCAAAATTAAAATAACGAACCCCAAGCGGTGTTTCGTAACTATCGACTAAAGTTGATTTCTCATAAATTTTAGTGACGATTTTATACAAATAGGGATTCTCTGTATCCCAAAGAATCGGATTGTTTAAAGTGAAATTCTGAATGTTTTTTGAAGAAGAACTGGCTGCGATTTTTTGTGTTGATTCGGTTTGTGTAACTTCAACATTGTTTTTATTCAGAATAGAAGAAACCATTCTGAATTCCTTTTCCGCTTCTGAAGCATTCTTTACCTCAACTTCTAAATGAATCGAAGCTTTTTCTTTTGAAATTTCAGGTGTCGTTACAAAAGTTCCCCATTCTGCCACGTGTAATTTATCGCTGGCAACTAATCGTACATTTCTGTAAATTCCGGAACCGGTATACCATCTTGAATTGGGCTGAGCCGAATTATCGACTTTTACCGCAATGATATTTTGTCCTCCAAATTTCAAATATTTTGATAATTCATAAGAAAATGAAATATACCCATTCGGACGAATTCCTAAAGAATGTCCGTTTATAAAGACTTCGCTATTTTTAAAAACACCATCAAATTCTACCGAAACCGTTTTGTTTTCCCAATCCTGCGGAATTGTAAATGTTTTGCGATACCACCCCATTCCAGCTGGTAAAAATCCCTGCGCTTGTTTTGTTTTACTTTCTTTATCGAAAGTACCTTCGATGCTCCAATCGTGAGGCAATTGAAGTGTTCTCCAATCTGAACTATTAAAATCAGATTGAATCGCAGTTGGATAATCCCCTATTTTGAAATTCCAGTCTTTGTTGAAATCTTCAACGATTCTTGCATTTTTACTTTTTGTAGCGCAGGCTGCCAAGAGCAGTAATGCTAGTAGTATTGTTGTTTTTTGTAGAATGTTTTTATGTTTATTCATTACAATTGTTTTTTTTCTAAATCCAATTTCGTCCAGTTTGTCATCCTGAGGAACGAAGGATCACACTCGGGATTCGACAAAGATTGTCGACATTCTGTACGGAGTTTCTTGTGTGATCCTTCGTTCCTCAGGATGACAAACTAACCGCAAACTATAATACTTTAAAGTTCCTAAAATAAATTTCTTATTTCTCTAAAGTTCAAATATGGACGACTAGTCTATGTTCTTTATTATTTATTATTTATTCTTTTCTCTCCTCCTATTGAAACTCAAAAGAATCCAACATCAATCCTTTCAAATCGTCTCCTTCTAAAGTAATCTTATACGTTCCTGCATTAATATATCCTCCAGAAGTGGTATTCAAAACCTTCCATTTTTCTGTTGCCGGGAAAAATTCTATTGTATCGTTTCGCATCAAAATTCCGTATGCATCTTCCATTTTGAATTTTACTTTTAATGGTATTTCGTTTCTATTCATAAATTTAAAACGCATTAAATAAATTCCGGCAACTCCGGGTTTTACTTCAAACTCAATACTGTTATTGGTCTTTTTGGTGAACTCAATATAATCTGCTTTTTTGAAGTTTCCTTTTACGATATCGGTTCCGGTTGTTTTGGCATTTTCAGCTTCTAAAACTAAGGTTTGACGAGAATCGTCTTTTTCGCCCATATCGTAAATTGGAACAGCGGCAATAGTAAAATGTGAACCCATAGTTCCGAAGAAAACTTTATCTGTTTTTAGTACTTTCTTCTTGTAAACATCCAAAGTAAATCTCAGATCGTTTTTAGCTTTTTCTTCAATTTTAGTAAAACCTTCTAGCCATGCAGGTACAGGTTCTCCACTCACTAGAAGTACATATACATTTGAATCTTTCAGCACATTAAAACTTCCGCCACTTATTTTTAAATCTGAAAATTGTATATAATCTGCTCCTGAAAGTTCCGATGGGATTTGCGTAAAAAATACTGATCCATTACTATATTGTTTGGAATCAATATCCAGCCATGAACCTATTTTAAATTTGGAAGGTACATCTAACACCACATTCTGAATGTTTTTTTCAGACTCTTTTGCAGGTTGTATATTTTTATCTTTAGTTGCAATTGCAATTGCTGAAATAATCGCCTCTCCCACTTTTACATTTGGGAACGAAATTCTAATTTTTCCTCCTTTGCTTTTAACAACGAAAGTTTTCTTCAAAGCTCTGTCATGCCCAACTTCCGACCAAATATCAAAATCTTTCAAAACGACATTGTCATTAATTGCCACATCAAATAATCGCCAGCCTTTGCAATCTAATCCACCGCCGGTTCCGTACCAGGGTTCTGTAAAATACAATTCGACTAAATATTCGCCATCAGCGGCAGGAAATTCATAACTCAGTTTATCGGCTCCGTATCTGAAAGTTTGGAATAAAATCTGATCTTTTGTACCCGAAATTGGATCGAAAGTGCTTCTCTGACTCGCATAAAAATCCGGAAGGTTTTCAAATTTATCAGTCCACGATAAAGATCCCCAGGTATTTTGACCATTTTTATGCGTATCGGTCAACCAGGTGTTTCCTTCAACATCGATGAATTCAGAACCTCCGCAGTTCACTCTGTAAATATAATTGTATCCTTTTTTAGCTTTTGTAATATCAGCCTGATCTGTGTATAATTGGTATAGATTTGGTGCCTGGGGAAGTGTATTCAAAACGACATAATCTTTGGCAACTGCTTTTCCGTTTACGTAACCTACAGCGTACAAAACATTGTATTGAATATTGACATTGTTCCATTGGAAATGTTTTCCTAATCCCGGATTTTTCAATTTGCCTAAAGATGATTTATTGACATCGTTGAACAATTCAACTTCATCACAATTGGAGTAAATATCGATTCCGTTTTTTATGCCTGGCAATTCCCAACGGTTTGGCCACGAATGCGACACTATATAAACCATCGGATTTGTTTTGTTTGAAACATAATTGGCGCGGTACATATAATACGCGTCCAGCGGTTCGCCCCAAACGGTAAAAAGTCCTTTATAATTTACGGGTCCAACTTTATCAATATCTCTGAAACCTTCCCCATTTTGAGAACGTCCCGGATTTTCATGTGAAGCAAAAAGCCAGTTAAATTGTCCCGCAATTCTATCTTTTACCGATTCGGCTTCGCGGACTTTGATTTCCATCAATTGCGAAAAACGGTTTTCACTCAAAATTCCTTTTTGATCGAATTCTCCTTCCGTGTGTAAATCTGCTGTTCGCCAGGCGCCATATTCTCCGTTTAAGAGTTGCGTGCTCATTTCAAGATGATATTTTAAAGGATCACCACCGTAAGTTCCGGACCAGTTTTGAACGACATTCCAGTCTGTTCCTTCGCCGCCGTTGCAAGTGGTTACGATTCTTTGAGAAGCAGACAACGGATCCATTTCGCGAATGATTTTGGTACATTCTTCAGCAAATTCCTTCGGAATTGTGCTTTCATTCTGCAATCCCCAAAGTACAACTGACGGACTGTTTCTGCGTTCCTTAATCCATTCTCGCAATAAGGTTTTGAAATTCTCTTTGAATTCTGGCGTGTCGTACCAAATATGTGCGGAAAACTGACTCCAAAATAGAATTCCGTTTTCGTCTAATTCTTTTTGATATAATAAATTATGAGGCTGATGCGCTTCTCTGAAAGCATTAAATCCGGCGGCTTTTATTTGCTCAATTCTGGCATGAATTTCCTGATCTGAAAACGAATGGCTTTTCCCTATCAAATGTTCGTATTCGCAGGTTCCGTTTACAAACAAAGGTTCGTCGTTAATATAAAAACGATTGTCTTTTCCGTCGCGACTCACTGGCCAGCTCACCCAACGGATTCCGTATGGCGTTTTTAGTTCGTCTATTTTTTTGCCGTTTTCATAAACCGAGGTCACTAACTCATATAAATAGGGACTTGCCGGCGACCATAATTTCGGATTTACAATTTCCGGAAGTGTCTGTGCTATTTCTTTTGTTTCTCCTGAAATGTTTTTGATATCGCTTTTACTTATAGCAACCTTCTTTCCGGCAGCATCAAAAAGTATATTTTCAATCGTTAAATCGCGGTTTGATTTTCCGTAATTTTTAATTTCGGTTGTTGTATGAAGAATCGCTTTTTCTTTAGAAATTGATTTATCATTCCAGATATGAACGCCAAAAGGTTCAATACGAACCTCATTTGTAACCACTAAAGAAACCGGTCTGAAAATTCCCATTGGCTGAGAACCTTCTGAAAATCCCCATTCACCAGAGCAACCACCGCAAACCCATGGAAGATCTGCAATAAAGGATGGATGTTCTGCTTTGACCATCATATTATTTTGCCCTTCAAAAGAAACGGCATTCGTAATATCAATAGTAAAAGTCGTTCGGCCCCCTTTGTGCGCTCCTACTTTTTTTCCGTTTACCCAAACTGTCGCGTAAGAACTAACTCCTTCAAAATACAAAAAAAGGCGTTTGCCTTTATCTTTTTTGTCGACGCTAAATGTTTTATGATACCAGGCTGTTCCGTGCAAATTGCCGTGTTTCATTCTGCGGTAACCATAATATTGGTCCCAGTTATGGGGAACGTCTGTTCTTTCCCAATTTGCATCAATTTTTGGATCGCTCACAAAGCTTTCTTCCTGTTTTACAGGATCGCTTATGATAATAGTTTCCCAAGATGAATTCAGCGAAATTTCTTTACGTAATTTCGCTGAGTCGTGTTTCACCTGGCTCTCTACCGAGCTAAAAACTAAAAAAAAGCAAATAAAAAAAAATATCTTGTTCATGTTTTTTTACTGTCCTGCAAGGTTTTCAAAACCTTGTAGGTTTAAATTTTTACGCGATTCTTAATCTTGACTTAAATACCCAAGGTTTTGGAAACCTTGCAGGAATCGTAATCTAATAAAACAACCAGTCAATCGCACCTTTTTCTCCGGCATCAATATAGCCCACATCGCGCGGTGTGATGGTTTGATTCGCATCTATAAATCCTAAAATCAACACTCTTCCTTTTCCTAAATTCAATTCATTTTCTCCCGGCTGAAAAGTGTAGGTATGAATATTTACACGAGGCAATTCTTTTAAATTCATGGCGCTTGCTAAAATCACTTCAGCCTGACCGTAAGCATTTCCGGCAGCGTCTGTTTCTAAACTTGGCGGAAATAAAAATCGTTTTTGATCTGAATTGAAATACCCTACAACCAGTTTTACAGGTTTGGTATTTTTGAATTTCAGTTGTGTTCCTTTTTCGTTTTGTGCTGTTTCCTCAAAAGCAATTCCTTTAAGGTTTTGCAATTCAGGAGCAATTTTTGTCAATTCTGAAATTGGCGTTCCGTATACTTTTGTACCATTTTTTACGGCATAAGTTCCTTTGCTTTCACTTAGCAAGGTTACGTCTGCGGTTTGCCATGGTTTTCCTTCTTTGGTTGCAATTTTTCCATCTTTTGATGATTTCAATAAATCAAGATTTCTCTTGAAATTTACCAATTCTCTTTCATAATGCGGCAATAATTCTGCCCAGGTTTTATTGTTTCCGTCATCACCACCAATCGGAATACGGCGTTGTGCGGTTTGCATACTGTTCGCATACCAATAATGATCTTTCGTTAAATTTACTAATAGCTCATAATATTTGATGCTTTTCTCCAAATGCGGAAGCGCTTTATCCAAATCTGAAATATCATTTGAATAACTGTATCTTAAAACCAATAAGGCCGCTTTTACCTTTTCTGAAAAGAAATCGGCGAAAGCCTTATAGCAATGCATATCGTTTTTAAGACGTAAAAATTCGTCTTTGTCTTTGGTTACACTTGGTTCAGCTTTGTCGATTGCTTCAACAGCCAGTCTTCCGTGTTCTGTGATTTCCGCAATAATTTGGGTTGGAAGTTCACCAACATGTGGTTCGTGATTCCATTCTTTTTTAGAATATTCCAAAAGCAGTTCTCCAACCGGACCACAAGATTCATGGAAACCAGGATAAACGCGCCATTTCGCCGGATTTACTAACTGGCTTTCGAACATTCCCAAAAGCAATGTCTGACGATTTCCTTCTGTGATTCCGAAACGTCTTAATGTTTTTGGAGCAATTTCTCCAGATTCGTCGTATGCTTTTTGAATATTATTTGCTGCTTCTGTATCTGTTCCGTATTTGGCAGCTAAGTCTTTATCCCAAAATTTTATCTCTTCGTTTCTGTCTCTTTTACTGTCCCACGCATATCTTGCCCAGGCTTTGTACCAAATCCAGTCGCGATCCATTTCGAGTAATCGTTCCCCTGTTTTTGTTTTATCGGCAGAATATGGCCAATCCCAATAAGAAGCCTGCGGATATAAGTGTAATGCATTCGCACCGTGAACACTGTGCATTGCCTTTACCGTTTTCTGGATAAAATCTGGTGAACCGTATCTGAAAGGTTCCAGATTTGCCAAAATGTGGACATTCTCAATATGAATCGATTTTAAGGCGCTTAACTGTTTGTGCGTTTCACCCCAAGGTCCGCCTGGCGTATAAGTCGTCAGCGATTCTCCTGTATATTTACTTTCTGTGTATAAGTTTTTGTACAACGGAAGCGATTTTTCCATTACCAAAGGTCCATCGGTATCATGCGAACGCAAAATAATTGGCGGTTCGTCTGTTTTTCCTAATGCTTGTAAACCATCGCGAACGCCTGGAATAATTGTTTTTGTAAACCATTCAACATCATCATCAACCGTATTTATGGCTTCTCCCAAACAAACCATTAGTCCGACATTTGGGTATTTTTCAATAAAAGCGGCAATTGATTTTCGGGTATAATCTGAAAGTAGAGGCGTAATTGGTCTGGAACGATCCTGTGTTTTAATGTTATAATGCTCTGCAAAAGGTTTCGAAACGATAATATTGTAGAACATCTGAATCACCCAGATTCCTCTTTTATTAGCTTCTACTGTAAGGAATTTATAAACTTCTTCGTTCTTTTTAAAATCTTCGTCGCTAACCTCAACGGCAAATGGATAATCTTTTAATTTCACCAAAGAAGCAAAGGGATGTCCGTTCCATAAATACAAGGAATTCATTCTGTTCTCTACCAGCATATCCAGATATTTTATCCAGAGTTTTTTATCGTAGAACCATGGAAAAGTTTCCGGTGTATATGGATATTCATATACATCACGTCCAGGAAGGTAAACTGGTTTCTGCATTCCGATACAGGCACCTCTCAATACCATTTCCGGACTGTCATCAATATTAATTTCTGACGGAATCTGTCCTGCACTTTTAGTGCGGTCTGCCAATTCCATTGCGCCATACAAAGCACCGCTTGCATCAGTTCCTTCGATGTAAATGATGTTTTTTTGCGTACGAATTTGAAAGCCTTCTTTCTTAGTTAATTTGCTATCGTCGATTTTAGCAGCTTTTGAATTTTGTTTCCAAAAATCAGTTCCTTTTTCACCAATTACAATGATTTTATCTTTTGAGCTTTTAGTTATTTTATCTGCAGCAATTACTTTGAATCCTTTAGCTGATGCTATTTCAGATAGTTTTTCAGTCCCAAACTGAGCTCTTGGCGATTTTGGATCACTAACAATAGTAATATTTTGCGCTGTTGCGAAAGTGGCGTAAAAACATAATAAAAGTAAACTGAAGTATTTCATGGTATCGTAATTTATTCTTGGCAAATTATTCTTTTCATATAGTTTGTCATTTCGACGAAGGAGAAATCCCCACAAGTAGCTCCGTTCCTAATAGCCAATCTTTGTCGAGTTTCTTGCGGGGATCCCTCGTTCCTCGGGATGACAAAAAATGAGATTAAAATCTGCATATCTGCTAAATCTGCGTGAGAAAATTAACTCTCGCAGATTTAGCAGATCTAGCAGATTTTTTTTAAAGTGTGAACTTGTACTGTTTAACTTTTACATATTCAGCACTTTTATTTTAAACTTTTAATTCTGAAAAATCTTTTTTAGGTACGCTACGTTTGCGCCGTAATTTACCTTTACATTGTGCACTTGTGTTACATCTCTTGAACGCTCTACAATTAACCAGCCGCTCCATTTCATTTCGTCGAGCGTTTTTTTGATATCCGGCATATTGATCATGGTGTCATTTTCCAACCAAACTTTATCGGTGTTTGAAGCGTGAATTTGTGCTAAATGCTTTTTGCCTAATATTTTTAGTTCTGATGCAATGTCTCTTCCGTTATCTGCGGCATTCGCAAAATTGAACGAGCTTTTGATGTGTTTTGAGCCAATTTCTTCTAGTAATTTTTTCTCTTCAGTTGCGTTCAATGAAGTTTCAATGGCGATCACACCACCAATTTTACCCACTTGTTTTCCTGCCCATTTTAATCTTTCAATAACAATCGGACGCAATTCCGGATTTTTAACCAAATCACTTTCGGTTCCCAACGGAAGATACGCCACTTTTACTTTCATGTCTTTCATCGCTTTTACGCAATCATTAATCATGGGTTCGATAGTTTCTCTCTTTGCAAAAGACTGTGCATAAAATCCGGACATGGCAATAGAACTGATTCCCACATGCAACTCTTTAGATTTATCTAAGAACTTTTGTCTTTCAACCGGATCTCCCAGTTTACTATCAAAAGTTGGTCTTTTTCCTAAACCTCCCATGTCCAGTTCTATTCCGTCGGCTTTGATTTCGCTTGCCAAACCAAAAGCACCTAATTTTTGACGTTTCAAAATCATCCAGTCGCAAACCGCAACTTTATATTGTTGTTTGTTTTTTGATGACTGAGCCGTTGCGCAGCTATTGAAGGTTCCAGTCAAGATAACTATAAAAAATATAGCCGTTAATTTTATAAAACTATTATTGAAATTGCTCATTGCTGTGTTTTTTTTAGCCACAAATTGCACAAATTTTCACAAATTAAGATTGAAAAAAAATTCGTGAAATTCGTGAAATTCGTGGCAAACTTTTTATCTATTCCTCTTCAGCTTTAACTGCGGTTACGGTTTTGTTTTCGTCTCCAGGCCAGATTCCGTTTTTAATTGGGAATGCTTTTAGTTTACTTGGGTCAACTTTTACGTATTTCAATTTTTCTCTTCTCCATGTATAAACGATATGCACCATTCCGTCAGAACTTTGAATCATCGATGGATAGGAATATTGACTAATTTTTGAATCTTCCAGCACCAAAGCGGCTTTCCAGTTAATTCCGTCATCAGAAATCGAAACGTTTAAAGGCGTTCTTGGTCCTTTTGCTTCTGTTCCCGGAGGCAATACGTGATTGTAAACCAATAAATGTTTTCCATTTTTAAGCGTTACGGCATCGGTTCCTGAGTTGTTATTTGGAAGTCCTATCAATTCTACATCAGACCATGTTTTTCCGTTATCTTTTGAGAACGTGCTGAAAATAGCTCTGTTTCTCGTTCTTCCAATAGCCTGAATACTGCCATCTTTGTGGAATAATATACTTGGCTGAATAGCATTGATTTTTTGTTTTCCTCTAGGAAGCGTATCGCCCATTACCCAGGTTTTTCCGAAATCAGGGGTCGATTCCATACGAAGTCTCCATCCATCACCTTCGATACTTGACGGACATAATAAAGTTCCGTTACTTAATAAAACAGGTTTATTTTTGATTGGCCCTAAGAAACCATCCGGCATTTTTTTGGCTTCAGACCAGGTTTTCCCTCCATCAGATGAAGTTCTGATTACGCCCCACCATTCCGATGGTTTTGGTCCAATTTTGTAGAATAACATTAAATCGCCACCCGGAATTTGATATAAAACCGGATTCCATGTTGGCAATCTCGGTCCGTCTTTCATCACACCGTCAGCAACATTTATCCCTTCTGTCCACTTGTCGCTTCCTTTTGGTTTTCTGCTTACATAAATACAAACATCAGGATGTCTTTCTTTTGTTCCTCCAAACCATGATGCTACTAAATCGCCATTTGTTGCTTCGACAATTGTAACTGCGTGGCAAGATGGATAAGGTGCTTTATCATAGATAAATTCATCAACTAAAATTCCTTCTTTCCAGGTCTTTTTTTCTAAAGCAGATTTACAACTTCCTAAAAGCAATAAACCGAATAAGACAAAAGTTAATTTTATGATCTTCATTCTTAATTTTATTTTTGGATTATTTTTTTTGAATTTTTATGCAGTACCCATAATTTTTCGCACAAAAATATTTATTAAGTGTAAAAATGACACTAAAAAATTAAAGATGTATCCTGTACTGTCCCGAAATACTAAAATTAAAGCTTTACACTCACATTGTAAGTACCTGAAGGTAAAGCTAAAACAAGTTTAGCCCCCTCGGTTTTAAAAGTTCCAGTAGTTATCTTTTTGCCATTTAAAGTAACATCTGAAGCATTCGTTGTTGGCAAATAAACCAAAGCCGATGTGTTCACCGGAATAGTGATATTCCATTGCATACTGTTTTTGCTTTTCTTCCAGTTGCTTTTTATCAGTCCGTGAATGGATTCGTAAGAAGCGTTTACATAAGTCAATCCTGCCTCAAAATCAGGTTTCATAATAATTTGTTTGAAACCCGGCGTTTCAGGATTACTTTTGATTCCAGCCATATTTTCATAATACCAAATCAATAAATCGCCCAATAACATAACATGATTTTGAGAATTCATACTAGGATCTGCAGTATTTCCATTCCATAATTCCCAAATGGTTGTCGCACCATTTTCTACCATAAATCCCCAACTTGGGTATGTTTTATTAGATGCTAATTTGAAAGCCAAATCTCCTCTTCCAAAATTGGTCAGCGTTCGCATCAAAAATTGAGTTCCGATTACGCCTGTACTAATATGACCGTTTTTCGTTACCTCAACTTCGTGAACCATATTTTGAAAAACCTTCTCTTTTATATTTTCAGGAACAAGTCCGAAAGCCAAAGGCAATACGTTTGCCGTAACTGTATTATTGGCATACGTATTCGTTGCTGCATTTAAATATTTTGCATTGAATGCTTTACTTATTCTTTCTGATAAATCATTGTAACGTTCGATATCAGCATCTGCGTTTGCGATTTTGGCAAACTTTTTCATGATACCCAATAACTGATAATAAAACGCGCTTGATATTAATCCACCATCCGTTAAACGAGCCGGATCTTTTGAACGAATCAATTCTAACGATTCAGGCGGCACACACCAGTCGCCATATTTATCCTTATCCATCAAATCGTTTACCAGATAATTTTCTTCCATATACAACATCCATTTTTTCATGTATGGATATTGTTTTTTAATCACTTCCTTATCAGCAAATTGTTGGTATAACATATCTGCAACCGTAATATAAGTCCCTGGCCAGGTCACGTTGTCACCATAATAACGCCAGAATGCCGGCGCTACATCTGGTAATCCTCCGTCCTGAGTTTGTGCATTTTTTATATCATCCAACCACTTCGCATATAAAGTCTGATTATCGAATAGAAAACTTTCGCCATAAGCTCCGGTTGTTCTGTCTCCCAACCAAGGCTGACGTTCGTTTCGTTGTGGACAATCAATTGGCATTCCTTTGTAATTTCCCCTGATGCCCCAATAGGCATTTTTAAAAATCTGATTCATTATGGCATCCGAAGATTCAAAAGTTCCAGTTGTTTTGATGTCATCGTAAACTACCTTTCCAACAAAATTATCTACAGTTGGTTTTGTTGGAAATCCGGAAACTTCAACAAAACGGAATCCATGATATATAAATCGGGGTTCCCAAACTTCTTCACCTTCGCCTTTTAAAGTATAAACATCGGTAGTTTTTGCATCGCGCAAATTGGCAATATATAAAGAGCCATCAGCTTGTAAAGATTCTGCAAATTTCATTGTAATTTGATCACCGCTCTTTCCTTTCACTCTCAATTGCAGCCAGCCTACCATATTCTGACCCATGTCTAAAATATAAGTCCCTTTTGCTGTAGCTTTTATAGAAATAGGCTTTACTTCGCCCATTATTTTCATGTTCGGCGTCATTTGCCCTTCATAAAAACCACCCGGTTCCTGCACGTATCTGGCTTTTGCCCAGTTTTTATCATCAAAGTTGGTCGTATTCCACCCTTTCATTTCCTTACGGGCATCATATTCTTCACCATCATATTCGTTGTTGGACAAAATTGGTCCGTCAGTCGTTACTTTCCAGGTATCATCTGTTCTGATTATATCCTGCGTTCCATCGGTATATTCAACAAACAACTGCAGCGCCATTTTTGGCAATCCAAATGATTTTATTTTATACGGTTTATAATCTTGTCGCATGGCAAAAAAACGTCCGTTCCCTAAAATGGTTCCTAACATATTTTTACCTTCTTTCAATTGCGAAGTCACATCAAAAACATTGTATTTTACATTTTTTGTATAATCCGTAGGAACGGGAGCCAAAACCTGATCGCCAATTTTATTTCCGTTAATGTACAGCTCATACAAGCCCATTCCAATGATATAAACCTTGGCATTTTTAACCTGTTTTTTAAGGTTTATTTCTTTCCTTAAATAACGGGCAGATAATCTTGCATACTGAGAAACACTGTCATCCTTCGACAATTTTTCATATCCAATCCAACGGGTCGATTTCCAGTCGGCATAGGTTAAAATTCCGATGCTGAAATGTGCATTTTCATTTGATTTTATTTCTCCTTTATTCGTCCAAACTGAAACTTTCCAAAAAACGTCTTGTCTGTTTTCCAGTTTTTTTCCTTTGTAAACAATATTAACAGCTTCATTGCTTTCCACTTTTCCGCTATCCCATAAATCGGCATTATTAGCATTTAATTTTTCCAAAGTTGAAGCCACTAAAATCTGATACGCTGTTTGTTTTACATCGTTCACCTCTGCATTAATTTGCCAGCTTAATCTTGGCTGCAAAACATCGATTCCTTCCGGATTGTTCAGCATTTCGCATTGCAAATTTGTAACGCTAATTTTGTTTTGGGCTTTCGCCGAAAAGGAAATCAATGTTATGATGATGCATGTAATATGTAAAAAAAACTTTTTCATAATTTTTGTTTTAACCTATTTACAGTCCCAGAGGGACGATATATTTATAGATTTTATAATAGTAAGTTCATTAAGCTCCCGCGGGGCGAAATAATTCCCAATATGTGTCGCTCCGCTGGAGCTTTTAATCATTCAGGTGTGTTATTTGCTATAAATATTATGCTTCTCTGAAGCATTCAAAACTCTATTCCGAAACCAATCTCTCCAATTTCTCAGAAACCGCAATTTCCTTACCGTTTTTGAAAATTCTAAATCCTTTTCCTTTATGATATTTTTCTCCGGTTTTATCCCAAAGAATCGTGATAATATTTCCGTGATACAAAACATTATCTAAGCAAAACCAATCCCATTTTTCTTGTGGAATCAACGGGTTCACTTCTATTTTTTCATCTGCTCTCGGGCGTAAACCAACCAAACCTGTAATCACCAAATCATTAAAAGTGGAGTGGTTATAATAACGGCTGCGTTCTCTTTCGCCCATTAACCAGTATCCGGTAGTTTCATCTAAATATTCTCCTAAATAAGGTCTTCCGTGGAAATATTGCGATTCAACATATAAATTCATCTGCTTGAAATAGTCCGGTTTACCAACAAAATTCTGATCATAATTATTCAAAACATTGGCCAAAGCAGTCAGCGTTTGTGAACTCGCAAAAGGCCAAATGGCACCATCCCATTCACAGGTTCCTGTTCCGTGAGTTCTAAAACGCGGACTTCTTCTTTCTGCCGTTGTTAATCCAAAAGGTGCTGAAAATCCTTTTTCGTCCTTAATTTGTTCCCAGGCTTTTTCGAAACCTTTGTCTTTTTGTGGCAAATTGAAATACCACGGAATAAATCCGATTGCTTCTCTAACTTGCGCCAAAGTATCTTTTTCTGTAAATGTTTCAAAGAATTCGCTTTTAGCATTCCAAAGTTTTGTTTCTACTAATTTCTGAAGTGTATCGGCTTTCGCTTCGAAATAATTTTCTTGTTTAGCGTCACCTTTCAACTTTGCTATTTTAGCCAAAGCCGTTGCATTTCCAAACATATAACTGTTGATCGTTGGGCGCGCATTTCTGAATTTTCTTGCTCCACTTAACGATTCTTCCATTCCGTCTTTGACATCAAACTGCCAAAACAAACCATCTTTGCGTTTTCGGTCGCCTTCCCAGGCGGCATATTCAGCTGTTAAATCTGGAAACATATCTAATAAAAACTTGTCATCTTTATTTACCAAATATCTATTATACAAAGCATCCGCCGTCCAACTGCTAAAAGTACGAAGCTTTTTCATCGGTTTACCGTCATTTCCTCTGAACCATAACTGAACATCCTGCTCAATATATTGAGGATCATGAACCCATCTGAATTCATTTATATGATGTCCCAAAGCACAACTGATCATATTGTATTTATCGGCATACGAACGATCTACCAAAAATTCTGTAATCGCATATCCCTGAGGCGTTTTTTTAATATGTTTTCTCGCACTCCACCAACGGAAATAATAGATTTCCTCAAAATTTTGCTGCGGACATTCAAACAACGGAATATTTTTTTCCATCCATGTCCACGCAGAATCATTCGGAATGGCAAATTTTAAATTTTCGTCTTCCATCGTGTTGAAATAATCAACATAATGTTTGAAGTTTTCTTGTTTTAGAATTGCAGCTGTGCTTTTTGAATGGCCCGTACCGGATTTACAACTATTTAAAGTTGTAATCAGGATTAGGAAAGCTATCATTTTGTATTTGAAATGGTGTAACATATTCAGCATTATTATTCAAATTTTATTTTTCTACCCTGTTTTTGAATTGCCTCCTGCTTTAGCTGAAGGTCAAAATAAATGATCTTAAATGGCTTTAGCCAAATGCATAGTTCGGCTAAAGCCAAAAACTTTTATCTAAATTTTATTCCTCCAGCTAAAGCAGGAGGCAATTCAGACATTCTTTATCTATAGAGATATCTACAAGGTTTTGAAAACCTTGCAGGAAACGTTTCTAATTCCCATAAAAAGTAAAAGTCTGCCCCGCTTTCATCTGAACATCGTATTCATTGTACTTCGGCAGTTGAACTTTAGATAATTTTGCTTCTTTAGAAATAATTGGTTTCTTCACTTCAACATCATAAAACAAAGGGTTCGGATTTTTTCCTTTTGCTTTTTTAATATTTATTCCTTTTTCAGGTCGGGACTTATATACATCGTAACCTACTCTCCCCAACAACTGTGGACTTGAAGCCTGCCTTCCATCACTTGCAACATAGGTAAAATGTTCAGTAGTAAGTACATTTTCTAAACGCAGTCTGCAATTACCTCCTATTTTTGAATAGACTTTCAATATAGAAACTTTATTATTTTCCCAAGTCATATCAATCACAAAACCACCTCTAGTCACCAAACCTTTTATATTTCCGTCTTTCCAAACCGTTGGCAATGCAGGCAATAAATGAATCGCATCTTCCTGACTTTGCATAAGCATTTCGGCAAAACCGGCCGTGCATCCAAAGTTACCATCAATTTGAAAGGGCTGATGCGCATCTAACATATTTGGATAGGTTCCGCCCCCTTTTCTTTGGTCTGCCGTAACCAAATGCAATTGATCCTGAATCAATTTATAAGCGTGATTTCCATCTAATAATCTCGCCCATAAATTCACCTTCCAGCCCATTGACCAGCCAGTCGATTCGTCTGTTCTGTAAATCAACGATTGTTTAGCTGCTTCAAACAATTCTGGTGTTTTGCTTGGCGAAATCTGATTACTCGGATACAAACCGTACAAATGTGAAACATGTCGGTGATTGTCTTTCGGATTATCCCAATCGTCCTGCCATTCCTGCAACTGACTGTGTTTTCCCACTTTCATTGGAGGCATTTTTGCCAAAGCCTCGCTTACTTTTTTCACATAGGCAGCATCTGGGGAAACCAATTTTGATGCTTCGATAACATGCGTAAACAAATCAAAAACCAACTGATTATCCATTGTTGTTCCAGATGCAATTGTCGCTTTTCCCGTTCCGCCTGCATGCGTATTCTCAGGCGAACTTGAAGGAACCACTACCAAATATTTTGTATTCGGATCGATAACCATAAAATCAAGGAAGAAATCTGCTGCTCCTTTCATTATCGGATAAATTTCTGCCAGGTATTTTTTATCTCCTGTATACAAATATCTTTCCCATAAATCCTGCGAAACCCACGCGCCCCCAGTTGGCCACATTCCAGATGCCGCCTGATCTACCGGAGCTGTCACGCGCCAAATATCTGTGTTATGATGCAAAACCCAACCGTTTGCATTGTACATTTTTTTTGCTGTTTCCGCTCCCGTAACACTTAATTCTTTTGCCATTTGAACAAAAGGCTCGTGCATTTCCTGAAGATTTGTAACCTGAGCCGGCCAATAATTCATTTCGGCGTTAATGTTTGTGGTGTATTTACTGTCCCATGGCGGTGTCACCATATCATTCCAAATTCCCTGTAAATTGGCAGGTTGCCCGCCAGGTTGAGAACTTGAAATTAAAAGATAACGTCCAAATTGAAAATACAAACTCGCCAATTGCGGATCGAATTGTTTTGAAAAATCCCTGATTCTTTCGTTTGTTGGTTTCTTAGCCGCTTCGTTTGTACCTAAATCAAAAGAAACCCTGTTGAAGAATTTTTGATAATAGGCAATATGATCTTTTTTGATGCTTTCAAAATCTTTGGTTTCGGCTTTCGCCAAATAGCCTTTGCTCTTCGCTACTTCGTCTTCTGAAATATCCTGATAATTTTTGAAATTCGTCGCGATCGAAATATAAAGCGTCACCTCATCGGCTTTGTTGATGCTGAGGATTCCGTTGCTTGACGAAACTTCTCCACCTTTATTTTTAGCCGCTAATCTTCCCTGAAATTTAACTTTCCCTTTTACATTTTCAAAATTAGTTCCGATTCCCGAAAGCAAAATTTGATCTCCATCTGAAGCGGAAACGGTTTTATCAATCGGACTGTTCATGAAAACGTTACAAGTAATTTGTCCCGGCTGACTTGCCGATAATTTCACCGCAATGACCTGATCTGAAAAAGCAGTCAAAATTTCTCTGGTAAATTCTACTCCATTTACGGTATACTTTACTTTGGCAGTAGCATTTGAAATATCTAAATCTCTGTAATAATTGGTATACTTTTGATGTCCCGGAAACGAAATGTAAACACTCCCAAAAGTTTGATATGGCATTCCGTCATTGGTTTGCGACATAATATCCTGAGTCGCCAATTCCTGTGCTTCATCAAATTTTCCATCAAAAATCAACTGACGAACAATCGGCAAAGCTTTTATGGATTTGTTGTGCGCGTTACTATTTGGTGAACCTGCCCAAATAGTTTCTTCATTCAATTGCAAACGCTCCACCGCCGGATCTCCAAAAACCATTGCCCCCAAACGGCCATTTCCCAAAGGAAGTGCTTCATTCCAGATGGCAGCCGGTTTATCGTACCATAATTTCAGGTCGCTGTTACTTTGCGCCGTTGCAGCAAACGAAACAATTCCAACACAAATCTCTATTATTTTATTTCTTAGGTTCATATAAATATTTTTTTTCGCCACGAATTTCACGAATTGGCACTAATTTTTTTTTAATTTTTATTTCAATTTCTCTAATTTTTTTGCCAGTGATTAAATGATTAGAATATTTTTTTATCTGCTAAATCTGCGAGAGTAATCTTTCTACGCAGATTTTAATCAATCAAAATCCATTCATCTGTGGCAAAAAAAATAAATTACAGCCATTACATTCGTGAAAATTCGCGAAATTCGTGGCAACCCTTTCTTGCTTCTTGTTTCTTGTTTCTTCTATCTTACTTCTTAACCTCGTAAATTTTGTTGTTCTTCTCGCCAAACATTTCGTATAATTTGTCGATATCTTTCAGCGCATTTTTAGGTAAATTTTCTGCTTTATTTCCAAAGACATATAATTTATCATAAGGTTCAATTACACAAGTAGATTCGTCAATTTCGCCTTTTGCGTTTTTGACTTTATTCAAATCCAAACCTAAATATTTTGCCATAAACGGATACAATGCCATACGTTTTGAAACTCCAAAATCGTGTCCTTCTTTAGGAAAATGAGCATTTTCTACTAAATCTTTTTTACCATACAATTCATATGTTCTTTGGATAAAAGGAAATTCCAATTCAGGAACCGCCAATGTCCAGTCTTTTCCATCTGAAACAATTAGTTGTGGTTTTGGTGCCATCATCGCTGAGATTTCAGCATTATTGGTGCCGTTTCCACACAGGTGAATTCCGCGACCACTTTCACACGGACAACCTCCTGAAAAATGAGAAGAAACCATTACCACCGGAGCAGAAACTGTAATTCTATCATCTAAAGCGGCTAAAAACATCGTGTGAGATCCTCCACCTGAACCTCCGGTTATGCCAACACGCGTCATATCAACATTTTTTTGAGTCGATAAATAATCCAGTAAACGGATTCCGGTTAAAACCTGAACTGTTGATGCAATACTATTTCTGTGTGTTTGTTCCGGGAATTGCAATAATGATTCTCCCCAGGCAAACAAATCATAACTCACTACAATCGCTCCCATTTTGGCCATAATAGCACAACGGTATTGTTCGTCTTTTCTATATCTTCCGTCTCCAAAATGTCCGTCAGGAGTTAAAATAACCGGTACTTTTTTATTTAAAGGATATGGTTTGTAAATAGAACCTGTTGCATAAACGCCTGGCAAAATTTCCAATCCGATATTTTCGACACTGTAATCTTTGTAGATTCTTTTTGGCGTTAAAGTTGGTTTTGATTTTGGCATTGGTGGCGCTTTGTCCAATCCAAACGACGTAATCATACAGGCTTTTATTTCTTTTTTACGCGCTTCCCATTGTGATACATTCGAATATAAAGTCGTCAAATAATCCAAACGCTCTCTTCCTTTATCAACTGAAACTTTATGATTCTCATATTTTCTGATGATATAAGTTCCGTCCGGTTGTTTGAAATACATCAACTCAAAAGGCGCTAAAATGTTCGTTAAAGAGATCGCCAGATTGCCCGGTTCGATTCTCCAATCAGCATAGTCCAATTCTTTTCCTTTTAATAAACCCCGGTCGTCATTAATGGTAACATGAAAAACAGTTTCAATTTTTTTCAGGGTTTCTGAAACCGGTTTTCTAAAATTTTCATCAGAAGTTATCTGCGCATTTGAAATTGTCAATGCAAAGATTGAAGCAAATATTGCGAGTTTTATGTTCTTTAAATTTTTCATTTATATATCAAACTTTTTTGAATTGCCTCCTGCTTTAGCTGGAGGAGAATAAATTGTTTTCTAAATGGCTTTAGCCTAACTTATTAATTTGGCTAAAGCCTTTTGATTTGCATATTTTGAACTCCAGCTAAAGCTGGAGGCTATTCAATTTTATTTTTATCGTTTTACAATATCAAGGATGATTAACTATCAACATCTTGACAAATCACATCTTACATTTCACATCTTACAACGTACATTCAATTGTATACTTCCCTGATCCTAATTCTAAATTTTTAGCTACTTTTCCGTTGATTTTTATTTCGGTATTTTTCGGAACAGGTAATTTTATTGTTGCTGAAGTATTCACCGGAATCTCCACTTTCAATATCAACTTTCCGTCTTTCTTTTCCCATGCCGAAGCAATATTTCCATAAATCGATTTGTAAGTTGCTTTTACAAAAGTCATATCGCCCACAATTTCCGGCTGAATAAAGAAATGTTTGAAACCCGGTTTTTTATCATCGGGAACAATTCCTGCCAAACTTTGGTAAAACCATTCTTCAATTTGTCCCATCATAAAGTGATTCCATGAATTTCCTTTTCGCGGATCCCATTGTTCGGTTAAAGTGGTCAATCCAAATTTAATCTGAAAACCATAACCCGGCGCATCATAATGATTGTTCATTTTATACATCATTTCGTTTTCGCCATTTTGCGCCAAGGCCTGAAATAAATAACGATTTCCAACATCACCTGTCGTTAATCTGTCGCCTTTTGCCTTTATATCTGCCAGTAAATTTTGCATTACAGCCGCTTTATATTGCGGTTCTACAATATCCATATAAACCGGAACTGCATTACTAAACTGACTGTTTGTACCATATTGTTTTGTTTCAGGATTGAAGAATGCCGCGTTAAAAGCTGTTTTTATATCAGACGTTAGCGTTTCATATTTCTGAATATCTTCTGTTTTATTCAAAAACTTAGCCGCTTTCGCCACCAAACTCGCTCCATAAAAATAATGACTTGTCGCTGAAAGTGCAATCGGACTGTTTTTAGAATATCCTGCGGCGTGCGTTCCGTAATCGTACCAATCGCCCAAACCGTGCGATACAATATGATCCTTCGCTTTTGTTCCTAAATAATCCACGTACTTTTTCATTACCGGATAATATTTCTCTAATAAAGAAGCATCGCCGTAATATTCATAATACATCCATGGCAGAATTACGCCAGTTACACCCCATTCCGGAGAATCGGTAAAATCGCCACCAAAAACTACATATTCAGGAACTATGGTCGGAATTAAACCATCCTCTCTTTGTGCATCAGAGATGTTTTGCATTGTGGCCGGAATATAACTTTCGAGATTATAATTGAACATTAATCCTGGACCGTTTAAGTGAATTTCTTCTAACCAACCCAGTTTTTCGCGTTGCGGACAATCGGTGAAAACACTCTGGAAATTACTTTTTATTGAGTTATTAATCAGTTCATGTGCTTTATTGAAAATCACATTCGAAGATTCAAAAGTTCCAGCTTCTCCAGCCGAATTGTAAATGAAATTTGATTTTAAATCGACCAACGTTGGCAGGTTTTTATCTTCGCTTTTCTCATAATTGATATTTTCAATCTGAACATATTGAAAACCGTAATAACTGAATTTTGGCTGCCATTCTTCAATGCCATCTCCTTTTAAAGTATAGTCGTAATAATAAGGTTTTCCAGATCTTCCCTGACCAATAGTTCCGTCATCATTTAATCCTTCACCAACCCAAACACGAATGGTTTGACCTTTTTTTCCTTTTACTTTTATGGTTGGAAATCCCGAAAGATTCTGTCCCATATTAAAAACATAAAAGTTGGGTTTCAACTCTTTTACTTCTTTTATTTCATATCGTTTCTGAATCGTAATTGGCGGTGCAGTCTGTGCTCTTAAAACTCCTTTGGGTGCTTCCTGAACGACAACTGGTTTCCAGTTCGAATCATTAAATCCTTTAGAATTCCAGCCTTTTTGCTCTAAGTTGGCGTTGTAATCTTCACCTCCAAAAATACTGTTGTACGTAATTGGACTTTTACTGTATTTCCAGCTTTGATCTGATTTGATGATTTCCTCTGAACCGTCTTTGTAAACCACTTTCATTTTGAAGAATAAAGTAGGAGGACCAAAACTCACAAAAAACTTGGTATATCGTTCGGCAAGCGTATTGTACATTCCATTTCCTAGCAGCACACCAATTACATTTTCGCCTTTTTCCAATTCTTCAGCCGATAATTCGTAAGTGTTATAATTTACGGTTTTATCGTAATCTGTCCATAAAGGTGCAAATTCACTATTGCCGATTTTCTTTCCGTTAAATGTCAATTCATAATGGCCTAAACCGGAAATATAAACTACGGCTTCCTTAATTTCTTTGGCAACATTAAATGATTTTCGAAGCATAATACTTCTGCGGGATAAAGAATCTGAAGCATTGATTATCGCATCTTTTTTCTCTCTTTTGTAAGTTGCGGAGTGAAAATTTCGGCCTTCCGGTAAATGACTATCGGCTTTTGTAATCGCTCCAATCCAAATTGGATTTAAGTCGGATTCGTTTGGAGCAATTCTGAAAGAAGCAGTTTTACTCCATTTAGAAATTTTGCCTTTTTGATTCCATACTTTAACTTTCCAGAAATATTTGGTTTCGGGTTTTAAAGTACTTCCGCTATAAGGAATGTGCAGATTTTTACTGGAATTTACTCTTCCGCTGTTCCAGATATTAGCTTCGTCATTTTTTAGTTTTTCTTCAGATGAAGCCACCAAAATCTGATACCCTATTTGTGATGCATTTGATTCTTTTGAAACCAATTGCCAGCTTAATCTTGGTTGGTTTTGAATAACAGCCAATGGATTTTCTGTCATTTCACAAGTCAAATACTCAGCAGCAATTTGTCCATTTGAAATGAAAGTTATTAAGAGACAAAAGAGGAATAATATGTTTTTAAAAAACTTCACGCTATATATTTTTTACCACAAATTGCACAAATTCACACAAATTATTCTTTTTATTTCAGCTAAAAAATTTGTGCAATTTGCGTAATTTGTGGTGATTCTTTATATTTTTCTAGTAACCAATGATTTAATATTAAATACTGCTTCCGGGATTAATTTTCCCGTATCAGGTAAATCAGTAAAATCTGGTGTGTCTGGCTCTGTATCGGCATTTGGTGTGTAACGCTGATTGCCGGTACGGAACATGATGCGCGAAATACCATCAACCGGAGCGTAGAATATTTTGTTGGTTTCTTTTCCATCATTTACTTTTACCGTATACGAACGGGAAGTAACATCTAATTTAACTGTAATCGTATATTCTTTTCCTGCTTCGTATTTTGTAAGTCCACCAAAACGGGCACCATTTTTCGCTTTTAATTCTCCATCAGAATCAAACTCCAAACGAATAGCCGGTAAACCTTGTTTGTTTTGGAATTCAATCTGCAATAAACCATGATTATTTTGTTCCGGTTTGACGGTAAAAGTCGCTTCCATTTTTTGTGCAAACGGAATTACACGTTCGGCACGAGAGTAATCAAAATAATCCTGATCTCTTAAGGTCAACCATTTTACGCCATCGGCTTTCCTTTCTATTTTCGTAGAAGCCCATGATAAATCATACGTATTCCATAATTTCAATTCTTCGCCATTTGGTAAATTATTAAAAACATCATTGACATTTTCTTTCACTTCGCTGGTTACCGGAACCGGAATTGATGCTACCCAAATATCTTCTTTATTGACACTATAACTTACCCAAAGTTTTCCGTCAGGCGGAGTTCCGTCCGTTTCGGGAATTCCGCGAACGTATTGCGGACCTGCAGATTTGTAGTTTCCTCCGTAGCGCATTGGGGTAATTTCGCCGTGAACCAATAATAAATCTTTGTAATTCAATCCATCATCACTGGTTGAAATTGCCAATGGCCAGCGATATTCTGATGGATTGTAAACTGTTGCATAACGATTATCAGATGTCTTTTGTCCCCAGATTTTAGCATTACTGTTTACAAAACTCGGTGCTCTTGTTGGCGTATATTGCCAGGTTTTTCCATCGTCTTTACTGATAGAAGTCAGCGCAAATTTCCATAAACCAACTACGTTTCCGTTTGGTAAATGATAATAATTGAACGCTTTATATTGTTTTTTCAACGGAATCAAAGCGTCATCTCTGTCAGCCTCTTCCACCCATTGTTGCATTAATAAAGGTTTTGACATCATTTCATCGCAAGCTTTGATGAATTTCTTGTCTTTGCTTTTCGTATAAAATGGAAATGTTGTCGGTACTGGATTTCCGTTTTTATTATAACGAACAAAATAAACCGGACCATAACTTCCGTCTTTGTAAATTTCTCTTACCACACGACCAATTCCCTTTCCGTCATTCGGATCGTCTTTTTTGTCTAATGCTACTCCGTAATAACCCACTGCAAGCAATCTGTTATCTGATGAAACATAAAAGCCCATTCGTTGGTGCATTACTGCGTCTAAATTTTTAGCCGCACCTTCAACATCTTCTTTTTTAAATCCGTCAGGAACGTGGTAAATCGGAAAAAGCACCTGAGGTTTTGTCCACGTCACTCCGTCTTTTGAAGTCATCATAAAGGTCTGTCCCGGCGGAATATGTTCTCCCGATGGGTCGCTTAAATAATGTAAATAGAAAGTATTGTTCCAATACGCCATCATAGGTTGGTGGTTGTACGTCCACCCAAAACCATCTGCTTTTTCCGGATGTTCACGGCTGGCACGCATAATCTGCGTGGCGTGAACGCCCACCGCCGGACTTAATTGTCCGTGATGATAATCGACATTTGAAAGTGTTTTACCAACATAACGTACAGTATCGTTTTGCGCATTTACAGCTGTACAAGTCAATAGAATTGTGGCTGTAGTTAGGATGTTGGTTTTTATGTTTTGGAAAGTAATCATTGTTTCTATTTTTTGTTTCACGCAGATTTTGGCTGATCAAAGCAGATTTTTTTTATCTGCTTATTTTAAATAAAAATCTGCTAAATCTGCTAAAATCAATTTAAATCTGCGTGAAATTTTTCTAACTTTTTTATCTGCCTGATCTGCTAAATCTGCGGGAAAAAAAATTTTACTCTCGCAGATTTGGCAGATTATGGAGATTTTTATTTTTTATCAATTAATCCTTTTAAAACTTCTCCAGAAATTGTTGTAATCGTTCCGTGTTTGTGTCCTTCGGGAAGACTTATTTTTGAAGATACATCTTCAAAATGAACAAAATCTGTTGTGCTTGAAGCTTTATAATTTTTCTCACCGTAATTATCATAATAAATCAGCCATTCTTTACCGACCTTTACGACAGTTGGTCCTTCTGACAAATGCGATGTAAAAGGTTCAGAGCTTTTTCCGAATGGCCCTAAAGGCGATTTCCCGAAAGCTACTTTTATATTTCGCATCGGTCTGGTGTTGTCTTTCAAAACCAACACATAATCTTTCTTTGCTTTTTTGACAATCACACAATCGATCACGCTAAAGCCCGGCTCGTAATATAATTTCGTATCTGAAAACGTTTTAAAATCCTTCGTAGTCACATAATACATACGGTGATTATTCTTTTCTTCTTCAATTCCTTTTTCGAATCGAAACGGAATTGTCGATGCCCAAATAATGATGTATTCTTTTTTGACATCATCATAAAAAATTTCCGGAGCCCAAACGTTCACCACTTCCGGTTCGTTTTTCATCACCGGAATATATTCTTGTTTGGACCAATGAATCAAATCTTTTGAACTGGCATATCCAAAACCGTTTCCGCCTTTCCAGTCTGTTGTCCAAACCAAATGATAGGTTCCGTCAGCCCCTTTTGTAATCGAAGGATCACGCATGATTTTGCTGGCTCCGATTTCCGGTTTTAAAAACGATCCTTCAAGGCCTTTCCAGTTATAGCCGTCTTCGCTGTAGGCTAAATACAAACCTTCTGTCGCCGGTTCCCGAAACGACGTAAAAAGATAAATTTCTTTCTTTTTCTGCGAATAACTTATCGTAGAAAGGAAAAGGATTATTATGATAAATATTTTTTTCATGCTTTTAAAATTAAACACTAATTTCACTAATTAACACAAATTGAATCGGTGTAAATCTGTGAAATTAGTGTTCTATTATTATGCTATTCTGTAATTGCTTTTTTATCCAGGTCTTTTCCTTTTTTCACAACCGTATTTACATTATTAAATACATTGTTTTTCAGGAAGATATTTTTTGTTTCTTTTCCGTCAGCTTCGATGAAAACATCTGTCGCATTAAAAGGAAAATTATTATTGATCATAATATTCGACGCATTGTCAATCTTGATCACCGGAACTCCTTTTATTGGAGTTGATGAACCCACATTATCTAAAATAAGATTTTTAGCATTTGATATTTTAAAAGAAGAACCAACTGATGCATTTACTTTTACATCATGGAACTCAATATCTGTTGCAGTAATTACAGTAAAACCTTCTTTCCCATCCATATTAATATTCGAGAAAGAAATATTTTGAATTGGCATTTCAGAAATTCCGCGAACAAATCCCGCTTTGTTTACATTTCCACCCGTAACATTGCTGATGTGAATGTTTCTGAAAGTTGGTGTGCGTTCTGTAACCGGTTCTGCAGCATTATCTTTATCGTAGAACAAATCCAAAATAATGGCTTCTTCTTTGATGTTTTTCATCACAATATTATCGACACGGATATCTTCTACCACTCCTCCACGACCACGCGCCGATTTGATACGAATTCCACGATCGGTTCCATCAAATACACAATTTGAAATGGTCACTTTTTTAATTCCGCCTGACATTTCGCTTCCGATAACAACCCCACCGTGACCGCTTAACATGGTACAATTGGTGATGGTTACATTTTCAGTCGCTTTTCCATATTTACGTCCGTCGGCATCTCTACCCGATTTGATTGTAATGCAATCATCTCCAACACTGATATGGCAATTCGAAATATGAACGTTTGTACAAGATGAAGGATTGATTCCGTCTGTATTTGGTGAATGTGGATTAAAAATAGAAATTCCGGTAACTGTAACATTATCGCAAAATTCAGGATTGATCGTCCAGAAAGGTGAGTTTTGAAACGTTACGCCTTCAATCAAAATATTTTTACAACCATAAGCCTGAAAGAAAGAAGGACGGAAAAAGTGTTTGTCAATCGTTCTTTTATAGTAAGGCTCATAGACAATTCCTTTGTTTTGCTCAGTCCACATTTTTTGGTATTTGGTTTCGGGAATTGGGCCTTTTGCGGTTTCAATTCGGTATACTTCATTCCACCACGCTTTTCCCTGACCGTCGATTACGCCTCTTCCTTTGATGGTAATATTTTCGGCATCTTTGGCATAAAATAAGGGTGAAAAAGATTTCATCACCAATCCTTCATAACGCATTTCGACATAAGGCAAATAATCATCAAAATTGTCTGAAAATTTCAAAAGTGCACCCGAATCCAAATGAATCGTGATGTTGCTTTTTAGTTTTAAAGCGCCTGTTAAATATTCCCCGGCAGGGAAAAATATAGTTCCGCCACCATTTTTTGAAGCTTTTTCAATAGCATTCTGAATGGCTTCGGTGCATTTTATTCCTTTGTTATTTCCGCCTTCGTTTAGGATATTCAACCAGCCGTCATTTGCGAAAGCGGTGTTAAGTCCAGTTATGAAGCATAGAATTAGTAATATGTTTTTAATTTTCATCGCTATGTTGTTTTTTTTCTCTCACAGATTTAGCAGATTATGGAGATTTTTTTATCTGCTTTATCTGCAAAATCTGCGAGAGCTTTATATTCTCATTTTTGTCATTGCGAGGAACGAAGCAACCACATTTACAAAATCAAACTTTGTGGCTTATTGTTAGTGAGGTTGCTTCGTTCCTCGCAATGACATACTTTGTGGTTAATTCGATCTCAAAATCAAAACCCAGTCATTACCGTCTTCTTTTTTTCCTGCTGGTTGAAAATTTTGAGTTCCTTTATTATCAAATGTCCCAATTTTAGTTTTCTTTCCATTTCTTGGATTGTACCAAGTCGCTTCGAATTTATCACCGGAAATTTTTCCTAGTTTTACTTCTATTATTCTTCCGTTGTAGGTGTATAGCAAAGCGTATTTTTCTCCTCTTATTGCCGGAATATAATCGTATTTTTCTCCTTGATTAACAACTAAAGAGACATCTGGAACTCCTTCTAAAAACGGAACTTCTTCCATTAATTTCTTAATGTAAACCATCTGTCCGGCACCTTCCGCATTAATTGCTGATGTCCATAATTCTTTGTTCCCGTAAGCTGGTTTATCGCCTTTTCTGAACATTTGCATTACAGCATTATGACCGTAAGTATAACCTGCAGCACCTGAAAGAACAGACCAATATCCATAACGGCGTACGTCGCTTGCTTTCCATTTTGGTTGTAAAGTATCGTGCAGACCATGTGGAATTCCTTCGTAAGATGGTTCTCCGTCAAGTGTAGGTTTTGTTGGTTTTAATTCGAAATCTCTTAGGACGAATTTGTAATTGTCTTCTTTGAAATTCGTTTTCACTGAATCCTGATCGTATCTTCTATGACCTGACTGAAACATATTGAAATCTAACCAGGTTGCAGTATGGTAATCATCTGAAGAATCGGTTCTCCCGAAAGGGTGGAATGTTACCAATTGCTCTGGATTATTGGTTTTTAATGTACTTCCGATGGCATTCCAGATGTCTTTAAATTCATTTCCGTGCGTATCTCCTCCGTTTAACCAGATTACATTGGTTTTGTTTTTATAACGGTTTGCTAAAAACGTTGCATATTCTATAGCTTGTTCTTTGTTTACTTTATTTCCTTTTGAAACATTGGTTCCCCAAACTGGGACCATTGCTACGTAGATTCCGTTTTTCTGAGCAACATCCAACGTATAATCTACATGATCCCAATAATCGTATTCTTGGGGATTGCTGAAATTATTTCCGGCTGTGATTAAGGGTTTAGAAACGTCTTCTTTAATTAAAGCCGCATCGCCATATACATTTACTGCATTAATGTTGTGTAAAACCATTACCTGAACCACATTAAAACCTTTTGCTTTTCTATCCTTAAAATATTTATCTACTCCCGCTCTGTCTAATTTTCCGAATGTTAACCAACCGGTATCGCCTAACCAGAAAAATGGTTTTTCATTTTCGGTTACAAAATAATGCTGATTTTTTGAAACTTTAATTTTTGGCAAAGCGCCTTTTTCTGCAGATTGAGAATATCCGCTTTGTACAACTAACACTAAGCTTAGACCGAGGGCGTATAGATATTTAATTTTCAGATTCATTTTGTGTTTATTTTAATTGTGTGTTTTTGGGTTTGCCACGAATTACACTAATTTTCACTAATTTTTATTCTGCTTGAGTTTTTTTGTTCTCGCAGATTTTGCAGATTACGCAGATTTTAATTTTTAATTCTTAATTTTTAATTCTTTTAATTTGTGGAATCTATGTCATCCGTGGGCATTTATTTTTTGATTATGAACAATACTTTTTCTTTGATCTCAGAAGCTGGAATGATAACATTTTTTCCGCCTTTGATGTTTGCTTTTTTAGTGAAAGTTCCAGTTGCTGCGTTTATTGCATAAACTTCGAAATCTCCTTTGTAAGCTGAAAGATCAATTGAAACTTCTTTTTCATTTTTGATGTAAAAAAGATAGCTGCTTCCTTTATTTTCTAGTGCCCATATGCTGTCTGAAAAAGTATTTCCGGCAACTAATTTCATTTGGCTTAAAGCCGAATAAAATTCCGGAAGTGCTATTTTTGGAATGTTAGGCAATGAAGCTCCTCCCATTAAAGCGGGCCATCCAAATCTTGATGACCCATCCGTAGAATATAAAATTACTTTTTCAGGATATTTTTCGCGGTATTCGCGAACAGCGCGATACACCTGATCGTCTGTTTCTTTTCCGACTTTTAATTTTCTGGCGTGTTGTCTTGGTGCTAAATTCAGACCACCTTGTGGCGCATACGCCGATCCGTCTTCTTTGTAATACCAATAACGAATATCAATCGCATCTACTGTTTTGGCTCTTTGGGCATCATTCAAAATAGCATCCTGAACATCTTTTGTAGCACTTAAACCAATAATTCCTTTTTTACCAGTTTCGTCTTTCCATTTTTGAACTTCATCAATCCAAAATTGCATAAAATGAAGCGGTCCTGTATATTCGGCACTTGTCAACTGAATTACGTTGCTGTTGTCCTGAAAATTTTCCAATGATTTACGAATAAATCCCTGATGCAATTTTCTTCTGGCAGGATTATTAACATCGTAAAATTGTTCTGCCATGAAAATACGTTTGTCACCCGCATAAGGTGGCGGTTCCGGAAAGCCTGTGCTGTTTATATTGTTTGCTGAACGCCATGGAGAACTCGCCCAGTGCGCACCAGCCTCGATAATATTATGTTGAAAGTATTGTTGATTGACTAACAATTGCCCTTTGGTTTCCGCCACATCAGCAAAAAGTGATAAACGGTCCCAATACCAGTCATTGAATTTTGTTAAATCGTATTTGCTTAATTGATCCCAGGCTAAATCCTGTCCACTTCTGGCAAATGGCTGCTCATAAAACGGAGGCCAAACATCAGCATCAAAACGACGAACTCTTTCGTGGTCGTCCATTCTGCGCTCGTACCATAATCCGTAATTATGTTCTAAAGCAACCATATTATTAGTGCTCAAATACTCTGAAACGTCATTGATATTATCTGTAAATCCTGTTCCCGTTCTTCCTGGAACAAATCTTGTAACATCCGGCAATGACTTCGAAATATCACTATCTCTCAAACTTCCTCGCCACCAAGGCACGCTTAATCTGTTTCCGGCAATTACTTTTCCGTCATAAGTCAACCAGCTGTTTTGTGTTACAACTTTAATATTTGAACTATTATTTTGTGCCGAATTGATTTTTAAATCATTCGCATTTTTAAGACCTGAAGCATTGATATCAATTGGATTTGCTTTTGAAACTTCAGCAATCCATTCTAATAAATTCTCTTTTCGCTCAACTGAATTTTTAGTTAATTCCTGAGCTACTGCAACCTCTGGACTTGATGAAGGTTCTGAACCTAAATCATAAATAAAGGGTTTAACAGGAAGTTGCCCTAAACGAGTTTCTAACTGCGCATAGAATAAACTTCTAGGACTGATATGACCGTTTACCTCTTTCCAATGCCCATCACCAGCCATGATTCCACCCCAGGTTCCAAAAGCCCAGTTTTGTGCCGTTGGCGGACTGTAACATTCTATTTTAGATGCTGAAGTTTCCCAGATCACACTATTTGCAGCCGTCCAGCCTGCACCTCTGCCGTTTTGTTCTCTGTTGTTGTAACTTAAAGCATGTCCGTCTACATAAGTAACGTCAAATAATACTCCGGTTGCCCAGCTGCCAATCGCTCCGCTATTATTGAAAGGTAAATACGATTCACATTGTATAAACACATTTGGACCCGTTGTTCCAAATCCGCCTACAGCAAAATCGTGATAACCGTATTCTGAGTAACAACGTTGAAACAAGGTTTGTTGACCTTCGGTATAAAAAGTATGTCGTCTAAAACCACCGATTTCAGAAACGGGTTCGGTTGCGATACAATCTTCAACCGTAATTTGTTGAGCCGATTTTAATAAAGCTATTGCACCACCAGAAAAATGCTTGAAATTCACTTGTTTCACCCAGGCATTTTTCGTGTTTTCGATGCTAATTCCTAACCATCTGTGTTCTTCATCTTTTGGTTTTGACTGATCATAAGTTGATTTCATCAAAATATTTTCAATTCCGATTTGTTCAATTCTTCCTGTCCACGTATATACTGTTGCTTTTGCAGGTCCGTACACATCATCCAGAGTCATGGTCAACGGCGCATTTAGTGTCACTTCGTTTCCATTGATATTGGTTACGACTCTATTCCAATTGATGCTCCAATCATTTTTTTTCCAACCAACCCAACCGGTTTCTGCTCCAAAATCATCCATTTTTAACTCTTTAATCCAATTATCGGTTAAAGGTTTGCTGATGATAATTTCGTCAGAAGGCTTTAGTTTAGCAGTATTTTTTAATTGGATTTTTGTTGTTCCAAGTGGTGTGTAAGTGGTATTGAATTCAAAAGCATCCCCTATTTTTTTATCATCAACTCCTAAAATTCTGATTACAGCTTCTCTTTTTAATCCGGTTCCTAAAAGGATGGTTCCGTTTTCATTGTTTCCGCTTCCGCGTAAAACCACTCCTGATTTTCTAATAAATAAAGTCCCGCTGATTTTAAACGTACCTTTATCTAAAAGAACGGCACCACGAAAACCTGATTTATTGGGTTTAAGATTACTCGCATAATCAATCGCTGCCTGAATTTTTTGGGTTGCATCTTCTTCTTGTTTCGGAACAAAAATTTTATTTTCCACATTCGGAATTGCTTTTTCAGAAGCCATATATCCCGCATATGAAAAATCAGGAATTTGATTTCCCTTAGCATCTGCAGTAAAAGAAAGTTTTCCTTCTTTTGTTTTTACGATATCAGGGAAAGTGGCTTGTGCTGTTCCGTTGTTTATATTTAAAAGCAAAGCGAAACAGAACACAAACATTTTGTTTTTTTGAAGAGGGATTATATTTTTCAGTTGAGTAAAATTCACCTTAATTTTATTTTTTTTAGACTTTAAAATTACACCTTATCAGTTCTATGCTTTTCAGGCTTATCATTTCATTCCTAATTCCCGCGATCTTGTCATTTCGACGAAGGAGAAATCCTCGTAAGTAACTCTGTAACTAAAGTCCAATCTTTGTAGAGCTTCTCGCGAGGATTTCTCCTCCGTCGAAATGACAAACTGTGAGCTTATTTTAGATTTCTGAGTTTAGATTTTAGATTATTTTGAAGCTAGTTTCCCATTTTTGAGAATCTTTTCTCCTGGCTCTTTACTCTATATTCTATTCTCTATATTCTACCTTCTAAATTTACTGCAATAATACTTTCGATAATGTATCCGTATTATTTTCAAATTTTGTCCAGTCTACTTTTTTAGTCGGATCGATTCCGTTAAAATATTTTTCAAGATTGGTATAACCATCACCGTTTGAATCTTTACTTGCATCTGAAGCATCATTTGGATTCAAACCAAATTTCTTTTCCCATGCATCCGGGATTCCGTCATTATCAGAATCTTTATACGCTTTTCCTTTGTATTCCGGATATCCTCCAACCTGATTTGGATTGGTGATAATTCCTTTTTTATACGAATCAGCAGGTAATCTTCTTTTAATAAATTCCTTACCTATTGCATTTTCTAAACCGTCTTTAACCTCAATTTTTCCTGTGCGAACTTGTTTGATTACTCTTTCATCAACAGCATCTCTTTTTGGTAAAGTCGCTCCAACATTTTTCAATACAAATTCATATGCTTCTTCAGCCTTCATAATTGTTATCTGTGGCATTGAGAATGCTTTTGGTTGTTTGATACTTTCTAAATAACCTTTTGTTTCTGCAGCTGAAAGATCTTCCAATTGCACACCACCATTCCAGTTATCTGCTGTAACTTCGGGAGAACCATCAATATAATTTCCGGCAACATAAGCTCTTCCGTATGTTTTAGGTTTCATATATCCAGATTCCGGTTTTAAAATTCTGTAACGAATAGGCTGATCTGTTGGTGTTATTGGTCCCGGTTTGAAATAATTATTGATGATGTTGAACATCGAACGATAATCACCTCCATCCAAAGAACGATTCCACCAGTTAAAAATCACATTATTTACAAAATTAAAATCACCATACATTCCGATCGATGCATTTCTTGAAATGTTATCGGCCCATAAGTTACGCATAAATGTGCTATTTAAACCACCTATTGTACTTCCAAATGCATGATTGTACGTATCTAAGCCTTCTGAAGAGATTGTATTTTGAATTGTAATGTTACAAGCAGGCAATTTTTCCAGTTTTGATTTATCGTTTGCCTGAAACTGGTGTCTGTATAAGGAGATGTTTTCATCTAATCCCCAGCTTACAGAACAGTGATCTACAATGATATTCCCGATAGGATTTCCGCCAAGTGCATCGTCTCTGCGGGTAACATCCGTTTCACCTCTGCGGAAACGCATGTGTCTGATGATCACGTCATGTGTATCGATTTCCAACGTTTCTCCGGCAATACAAATTCCGTCGCCAGAAGCGGTTTGTCCCGCAATTGTAACGTAAGGCGCACGCATGCTGATACGTTTTTTTAATCTGATGATTCCGGAAACATTGAATACGATTGTTCTTGCTCCAACAGCTTCACAAGCTTCTCTGAAAGTTCCTTTTCCACTGTCTTCCAAACTGGTTACGACGAATATTTTTCCGCCTCTTCCTCCGGGTGTAAAAGCTCCACCACCTTCAGCTCCCGGAAAAGCAGGAATATCGGCATGAACAAAATCTTTTGGGTAAGAAGCCCAAGGCAAATACGGGCGGCCTAATTTGGCTTCAGCCTGAATTACACTAGAATTGGCATTCCAGATTTCGGCTAATCTTTTTTCTTCATCGGCTAAAATCGCATCGGTTTTATCCTGAAGAGGTTTTGGAATTTCCGGATATTGTGCATAGGCTGCAGAGAAGAAAGAACAAAATGATAGTATCATCATTGTTCGTTTCATGGTTATTTTTTGAGAGTTGTTTTTCATGAGAGTTAGTCTGAAAGTTATAAGTTAGAACAGTTTGACATTATAATTCCTAAAAGGTTTAATTTAAAAATGTTAAAATTACACTTATGAAAAATTATTTACTATTCCTTCTTTTTATTCTTCTCTCTTTCTTCAACACGTTTGTGCCAGTCAGCACTTTCTTTGTTTAAATCGTAACCTTGTTTTGATAAATAGTTATTGATTCTTCCTTTGTATTTACCAAACCACGCGTGTTTTTCTTTAGAGGATCCACCGTCCATTGCATGTTCTCTTGCTTCTACCAAAGCTTTATAAATATAATCTTTTTGTTCAGCAGTTAAAGCTGGCAACATATCCTGATATCCTGCATAGGTAATTGGCAAAACGCCATATGTCATTCCGTCTTTTACTTCAGTAATTTTATCTTCAGATAATTGAGTTCCTAATTTTTTCAAATAGGCTTTATGCAATTTTTCAATAGCTGTATCGGCTTTTGATTTTAACTTATCAATTTTCTCGTTTTGTTTTTCTTTCGCTAAACTAGTGTCTTCTTTTATTTTTTTGATTTCAGCGTCTCTTCCATCCTGAATTTCGCTTAAATCTCTAAATTGTTGTGCAACAATATCAGTTACTGCTTTTTCTTTTGCCGGATTTGCCAACTCTAGTTTTGCGACAATTTTAGAAGCTCTTTCGTTGGTTACTTTGATGTATTCCGGATCTAAATGTTGTTGTGCGATTCCGTTAAAGAATACCAATAGCAACATCAAAACGCTTATATTTAATTTACTTTTTGACATGATTTTTAATTTTGAAATTTCTGTTTGAAAAAAACATTCTTATTTCACGGTTTTCATCATGAAATAAGAATGTCATTTAAAACTATTCTTGTAAAGGTTTTGTTAAAGTCTCCTGGTTGTTACTTAAATCTTTCCAGTCTACTTTTTTAGTCGGGTCGATACCGTTGATGTAATCTTCGATGTTGGTATAACCGTCATTGTTTGAATCTAATTTAGCATCAGCCGGATCATTAGGATTTAAACCATGTTTTTTCTCCCATTTGTCCGGGATACCATCTTTGTCTGTATCTACATAAGGTTTTCCTTTGTATTCCGGATATCCACCTACTTGAGAAACATCAGTAATGATACCTTTTTTATAAGAATCCATCGGTAAACGTCTGTGCTCAAACTGAAAGAATTCTTTTTTCTCTAATCCTTTTGCATATTCAGGAACTCCGGTTTTAACCGTTCTAACGATTCTTTCGTCTACTTTATCTCTTAATGGTAAAGTTGCTCCAACATTTTTCAACACAAACTCATAAGCTTCATCCGCTTTCATGAATGGATGAAACCATGGCATTGGATATGGTTTGTCAGATCTCATTTTGTCGAAATAACCTTTAGCCTCTTCAAAGCTCATTAATTCGCCTTTTTTATTTTCGATCTGAACACCGCCGTCCCAGTTGTCTTTTGAAACTTTATCGTTACCAGCAACTATATTTCCGCTTACAAAGGCTCTACCAAAAACCATATAAGGCAATTTGCTTCTTCCAGATTCTGGTTTTAAAATTCTGTAACTAATTGGCTGAGTCAAATCCGTTACCGGCCCTGGTTTGTAATAGTTGTTCATAATGTTGTAAATAGCAGTGTAATCACCACCATCTGTAGATCTGTTGTACCAGTTGAAAACCACATTGTTTGCAAAATTAAAAATACCGTTCCATCCAATTGAAGGATTTCTTCCGGCATTATTTGCCCACATATTTCTGATAAACGCGCAATTTTCTCCACCTAAAGTACTTCCGAAAGCATGATTGTAGGTATCTAATGCTTCTCCGAATAAACTGTTTTGGATTGTAATATTTACTGTACCCACTTTTACATCTGGATAACCCGGACCCGGACTGTAAATATGTCTGTACATAGACATGTTTTCATCTAATCCCCAGGTTGCAGAAACGTGGTCGATCATAATATTTCCAACAGGATTTCCTCCAATAGCATCGTCACGACGACCTACGAAAGTTTCTCCTCTGCGGAAACGCATATGTCTGATAATTACGTCATGCGTGTTAATCCAAACAGATTCTCCTGCCACACAAATACCATCTCCAGGAGCAGTTTGTCCTGCAATAGTGATGTAAGGTGCACGAATAATCAATGGACTTTTAATTTTGATAATTCCGGAAACATTGAAAACAATAATTCTGGCTCCACCTTTTTCGCAAGCTTCTCTTAAAGTTCCAGGTCCGCTGTCTTCTAAACTTGTAACTGTGTAAATATTTCCGCCACGTCCGCCAAAAGTGTACATTCCTCCACCTTCCGCACCAGGGAAAGAAGGAATTTCTGCCTGAGGTAAATCGTTTGGTCTTGATGCCCACGGAATGTAAGGCTTGCCATGTTTGGCTTCTTCCTCAATAATTACAAGCGCTTTTTCCCAAGCTTCGTCTGAACGTTTTTCAGCTTCATCCATAATAACTTTGGATTGTGCCTGAACTTCAGGAGTGATTTTGGGATACTGGGCAAAACATTGGAAACTTCCTAAAAACAATAGGAAAGCAGCCGATAAAGTGAAATTTTTCATACTAATTTTTTATTATGGTAATCTTTTTAAACAAATCACCTGTATTTTTTAGAATACAGGTGAGTGTTTTTATGTTTTAATAATTTTTTTTGGGGCAAAAATTATTCTTGATAGTTGTAAGTACCTGCAGCACCATTTGCGTCTTTCCATCCAACAGTTTGTTTTAACCATGGATTTTGAGCTAACACGGCCTGATTAAGACCCTGAATGTAATAATTCGGTTTCCAGCTTATAGGAGTTGCTACACCACCAATATTATCCATAGGTGTTGGAGGAGCACGGAATTCGAAATTAGCAGTATAAAAAGCAGCTAAAGCAGTGATCTGTGCCTGAAAGTTCGCTGCATCAGGATCTACTGAAATAGAAGCACGAGCAGTTGCTAACGGATCTGTACCAGCAGGACTAATACCATTTTTGTAATGTAAATAATTTCCAACACGTTGCGTACCATTGATAGGTTCTATACCTAACTTGGCACAAGTTCCTGACTCACTACCATATAACATCCATCTTTGAATATCCCAAAAACGTTTTCCTTCATACGCAAGCTCTACTCTACGCTCATATAAACAAGCTTCAAAAGCCTCATATTTAGTTGATAATGTACCAATACCATAATTATTTGCAGAAGGAATTCCTACACGATTTCTTATTTTTCCTAAATAATTTAAAGTATTTGTCATATCTCCCTTTCCTGCATAACATTCTGCAATGTTAAGTAATAACTCAGCAAAACGGTAGTCAATAATATCAGTACCTGAATACTGAAAATTTGTAGCATTACTTACAGTCGGGCTTGACATTTTACGGACAAAAGCAGGACTTGGAACATCATTACCCATACTAAAAGCAAAACCAGTTGTTGCATTTGTTGACCAACGATATGCCCATACAGTAGGCTGAGCTGCTGTAGTAAGACTATTAGTATATGTCCAGTTGCTTCCGGAGAATGCAAAAGTTCTATAAAAACGTGGGTCACGATCTTTAAAGAATAAGAAATCATTATATCCATTTGCAGTAGTAGGACGTCTACCATCTTTCATAGGAAACAAATCTATCATTCTTTTTGGTGCTTTAACACCACTTCCTGCTACTCCACCCTGACTAGCAAGTCTGATTGATCTTTCCCAGGAATTGTTTGAATTTATTGATAAAGTCCCAGAACCTAAAAGGCGAACTGTAATTGCTTCAGGATTTGCAATATTGTCATTAACATAAAACATTTTTGCCCAATCACTTGCAGATGCACCATATAAATTATTACCTGAAGCCAGTAATTGTGTTTCAGCTTCTAAACTTGCTTTTAAAGCTACATCCCAACGCTCTGGAGATTCCCAGTTTTTATTAAACAAAGGGCTGGCGTAAGTTAATAAAACTCTTGACTTTTGAGCCAAAGCAGCACCTTTAGTATAACGGCCATAATCAGAAGCTCCCCATCCAGATGTTGTAGGTAATAAACTAGCAGCTAAATCTAAATCACTTACAATTTGAGTAACCAGTTCAGCAACTGTTGCTCTTGGACGCTGTGTCACTGGGTTATTAGAAACTGCATCTTCAACTGTAGTTACAATTGGAACACCTCCAAAAGTACGCATTAAATCAAAATATTGAATAGCACGTAAGTAATACATTTGTCCTTTTATACGATCACGAAAAGTCTGCGATAGATTAGCTCCTTTCGTATCAATACTTTCCAACATAATATTACAATCTCTAATTCTATTATAAGGTTCGTTTTTGATAGCATCTGCCAGAGGAGTTCCATAATAATTTGAAGCATCGGCAGCGTTTTCCCAAGTATAATTAGGATTGATTAAACTTTTGTCGTTGATATTATTTGAAATACCTCCTACTTCTTCTGTATAAGTAGATTGTGTCGTACTAAATGATCCTACCACAGTGGCCATAGGCGATTTGTAGGCATCAAAAAAGTCATAATACACATTATTTACGTACCAATTTACACGTTCTTCACTTTTAAAAAATTCGTCATCAAAGAAACCGTACTGTTTCTTTTCTTCCAGAAAATTATCACTGCACGAAGTGCCCAAGACAACTAAAAGTGCCAGTGTTATATATTTATTAATCTTTGCTTTCATAATAATTAAATTTAAATTTAGAATGTTACATTCAAATTAACTGACCATGTTCTAAGTGTAGGATATCTTGATATAGAATTATCATACATATTACGATAGTGATCCGGATATGGGTTATATAAATCCCAAAGATTGTTTCCTGTAACACCTAAAGTTACTCTTTGAATACCAATTGTTTTAAGAGGCTCTTTTGGAACTTCAAATCCTACTGTAAGGTTTCTAACTGTACATCTAAAATTACTAAGTTCCCAAAAATCTGATGGTGCAAAAGCAGTTGCCTGCTGACCCATATTAGGATATTTACCATTAGGGTTTGTAGTAGCATCATACATATCATTCCAAAAAGTTTCATGCCCCCAATCATTTTGAGTAGAACCAGTACTTTGTTGTACCAAATCAATAGAGTTGTAACCTCCCCAAGAAGTAGCAATTTGAGTTTTAAAATAAAATGATTTATAATTCATTCCTAAATTTGAAGTAAAACCATATATTCTGTTATTTTTAGCTAATTTAATATAATCTAATTGTTTCGCAATCTGACCATCAGCCGGAGCCTGAGTTTTACTAGTAGCATCATATGCACCACCTACATCCTCATAAGCTAACATCCCTTTTCTCATTAATGTCACATTATTTATTCCTAGATAATTTGGCACTCCACCAACTGCTGTTGCATTGGCTGTCAAATAATTCCAGTAATTAGTAACATCTGCATCTGTACGTAAAATACCATCACCAGTAGAAGTTCCTTTCCATGTTCTGAATCCCCATATTGGGTTGTAACTAGAATACCCTTCCTGAATTGTATTGTATGATGGATGTTGTACTGGTGCTGTAGGATATTTTTTATATTCATTATCAGAATAACTAAAATTTACTCCTATATTATAACTCAAATTTCTGTTAATTTTATCTTTCCAGTTTACACTAATCTCTGTACCCCAAGCATTTACATCCGCATAGTTTTGTTCAGCAAAAGCACCACCTGTAGAAATAGGAGTTCCAGCTTCCCCTGCCAGAGAAATTAACATATCAGTAGATTTGTCATAGTAAAAATCAGTGGTAACCTGAAGTTTATTTTGAAAAAGGCCCAGATCAATACCTATGTTATGCTTAATAGTTGAATCCCATTTCACGTTCTCATTTGGTGTTGGTCTTGGTGATATACCACCTCCTAATGTTCCTCCACCTAAACCAAACTGGTTTCCTTTATCCGGGATAACATCATAAAGAGTAAGCCAACGCCATGGTTTAATATTATCTTTTCCTGTTTGACCTATAGAATAACGCAATTTCAAGCTACTAACTGCCGGAACTGCATCTTTAAACCAACCTTCATTAGAAATTACCCATCCTATTTGAGCTGATGGGAAAAAGCCCCAATAATTGTCTGGTGCAAATTTTGTAGAAGCATCGCTTCTAAAAAGGGCCTGAAACAAATACTTGTCTTTATAACTATAGTTCACACGGCCTAAATAAGAAAATGTTCCTGATTCTCCTTTAAGTGCTTGTGAGTTAGTACTAATTGTACCCGCTGTTGTATTACTTCCTAAATAATCTTTTGATGTACCTTCGTAAGCCAATCTAACAGTGTTGTAATTTGATTCCGATTTCTCTATACCAAATAATGCATCAACACTGTGGTCTCCAAAAGTTCTTGCATAAGTAGCAAAAAAGTTTGACTGAATAATTTTATCTGTATCTGTATTATAGTAAACTCTTGAATTACGTACGTTTGTTTCGTAAGCATATATAGAATTTGGGTTTACAAGATGATTATCTGCTCTTTCGTAATTTGTAATACGAGCTAAGTCATAAGGTAACTGCACTTGTTCTGAATTTGCACTAGACTGGCTTCTTGCGTAGCTACCTTTAAGAGCTAATCCTTTAACAAATGGAACTTTATAATTTAGGGACAAATTCACATTATAAGAAAACTCCTGGTCAATTTGTACACCGCTATCTAAACTTGCGAAATAGTTCCAACCAGCTATTGTATTGTTTGCGTTTGCACTTCCTAAGTTACGATCTGTACGAGCGATTGGAGATAACCAATATTCTTTGTCATTTTGAGTTACCGACCAGGGAATATATTTTGGCATATGCAATAAATAGGCATAATCTGCCTGCTCTCCTCCTCCAGCTGAACCAACACCAGAATCACTTATGTTGGCAGAAGCTTTAGAAAATGATTTTTGAGTGTCTACAGTATTTGCAGAAATAGTAGCAGCGAAGTCAAAATCTTTAGACAGTTTAGCTGTCATACCAACACGGAAATTCCATTTTTTGTAATCCTGATTTCCAAGATTGGCACCCTGATCAAAATAGGTGATACCTGCAAAATATGTTGCTTTCTCATTTCCTCCGCTGGCAGTCAATGAATGTCTTTGCTGTGTCGCAGGTTTCCATGCTTTCTTTAACCAATCATAATCTAAACCTTTCATTTGCTCTAACTCTGCATTTGAAAAATATTTCGTTTGGTCAGCTTCAAGATTAGAACTTAAGAACCTGTTTTTCCAAACACCATGATCATAAGCATTCATTGTTTTACTATGACTTATGGCATCATTGAATGCAGACTGGCTATAATATGAAAATTTTAATTTACCATCCTGACCTCTTTTCGTTTTTACAACAATTGCTCCTTGAGAAGCACGAGAACCATAAATAGCAGCAGAACCATCTTTTAAAATAGTAATACTTTCAATTTCAGAAGGATCTAATCTGTTAAAAGTTTCTAGTGTAGCTAATCCCGTTGTTGGATCTATCTGCACCATGTCATCAATTACAATTAAAGGATTTGTTGAATTTCCATCTTTTGAAAAACCAAATGTTTGACGGATTTGAACACTAGCAGCATCTCCTGGACGACCTGAACCACCAGAGACATTAAGTCCAGGGGTTTGGCCTCTCAAAGATTCAGATAAATTTGAGACAGGTAAATCCTGAATATCATCTGGTTTTATTGTAACTAATGCACCGGTAATTTTTTGCTTTTTCTGCGTACCATATGCTACTACAACAATATCATTCAATTCATTAGAATCTGATTGCATTTTATAATCAAGCTTTGTACGTCCTGCCAAAGGAATTTCGGCTTTTCTCATACCAATGTAAGAGAAAACTAACGTTGCACCAGCTCTTACTTTAATTTTATACTGTCCATCAAATCCTGTGGTAACAGTATTTTTTGATGATTTTTCAGTTACGTTAACCCCAGGAAGCAGGCCTCCTAAATCATCTGTAATAGTTCCTGTAATTGTTACATCACTTGAGTTTTGAGCTGAAGCCAAAATACTCATCAGCATAAACAATAGAAAACTACATCTCTTTATAAGCGTTTGTTTCATAAATGTTTTGTTTTGGTTAGTCATTATTAGTTAGTTAGTTTTTGTTTTTATAAAAAAATGCATTCTAAATTTAAATTAACATCTCATATGTTTAAATGTTAAAATCACATTTATTTATTTGCCTCAAAAATATAACGATTGCGAAGTTCAACCGTCCTGTGCTATCCTGCTTTAATTTTATTATTCCAAAAAAAGCTTTTAAAAAAAACCATATCTACAAAAAAATGAAAGAAAAAATATACAGAAACCAAAAATTAAGGAAAAGGTTTGAATATTCAGGAATATCCAAACCCATTTTAATGGAAAATCCGAAAATTATCTAATAAAAACTTTTATAACGTGATTAATTCGCAAAATGAATCACGAGTTAGATCTGTTATTGAAGTATTTAGCGTTCTTTTTTACAAATATAATTCCTGTAAAAATTATAAAACGGCATTTATTCGAATAAAAAACTTACAGAATAAAATTGAATATTTTTTCTGGATACCTGTTAAATTCACTTAAAAATTTAACACTTTTTCAGATCAATCAAAGTTAAATCCTACAAAAATAGTATCCAGACAGGACTTACAAGAAGTTTAATGCGGCATCCAAACCGTCATTTCTGCTGCACCATGGTTTCCCCAGGCAAAATAGGGGATTAATTTTAGGTTATATACTGCACTTTTCTTAGCAGACACAGATTGATAAAGCTTTTTATCCCACGAACTATCCTGATCAATTAGAGAAGTTGCGTTTATAGTTAGTAATTGTCTATTATTTACTTCAATAAAATTGGTTGTAAATACCGAATTTGAATTCAAAACAACTTCATTAATACTAGTATTTGCTGGAAGCTGATCCGATTCTAAACAATAAACAATTGGTCCTCTTTTTACCGCAACCTGATTTTTAACTTCTTCTACTAATGGATTTGCCTGCATTAATTCTACCGGCATTGGGAGATTCAATTCGATAACATCACCTTTTTTCCATTTCTGATTTACTTTTGAATAGGTTCCTGAAGTGACTGCAGCATCTGATTTTTTTCCATTAATGGAAATTACAGCATCCTGACTCCATCCGGGAATTCGCAGCAAGAAAGATTGTGCTTCTTTTGGCGCTTTTACAATTTTCAGTATAATTTTTCCATCCCACGGATAATTGGTTTGTTGTTCAATTTCAATTTTATCGCCGTTTGACAGTGTAGTTTTTAGAGTATTACTTCCATATAAATTAACATACAAACCTTCTTTTGAAATACTGTACGCATAATTATTTACCTCAGCTATAGTACGCGTTACATTTGGTGCACAACAATTTGACAATGCAATATAACCTTCACGCTGTTTACTCCATCTTTGCTTAAAAGGTAAATCTTTAGAAACATTCAAAGGATTATTGTAACAGAATTTCGTTCCTTCCAAACTCATTCCTGATAAAACGCTATTATAAAGTGCTAACTCGACAATATCAGCATATTTGGCATCGCCAGTTATTTGCAGCATTCGCCAGTTCCATAAAACATTTCCAATATTTGCGCAGGTTTCTGTGTGAGCCGTTGCATTTGGTAATTGAAAAGGTCTTCCGTATGCCTGATGAATTTTCTGTACATCGGTCGGATTATAAGATGTTCCGTCTGGTGAAACTCCGTCGTATAAGGCTCCACACGCTCCCGTAATGTACATTTTTCGGTAGGTAACATCGTCCCAAATCGATTCCAGATTGTCTAATAATTTCTTTTCTCCGGTTTCTGCATATAAATCGGCAACGCCAGCATACAAATAATTTGCTCGTACAGCGTGACCCATCGCGGTGGTTTGCTGTCTAAACGGAATTCTATCCTGATTATCATCGGTTCCGTCATTTGTGGTTCCTCTAATATCAATAAGATTATTGGCCAATTCTAAATATTTTGGATTTTTGGTAGTGCGATACATCTCCACAATTCCCATATAATGAGATGGGCAAATTGCATTTCGGGCTAATTCCGGTGAAGCTTTTTTATAGAAATCATATAAATAATCGGCTACACCTTTAGCAATATCCAGAAAATTGGTTTTTCCGGTAGCACGGTAATGTATACAAGCGGCAGTCATTAAATGTCCCATGTTGTATTTTTCAAAACCTAACTGTTTTTTTACTTCTTCAGGTCCTAAAGTTCCCCAACGTTCATCAATTAGAACCGGCGTATGAATATAACCGTCTTTGCGTTGCACTTTTGCAAATAACGTAATAGCCTGATCCATTTCGGCATCTAACTTTTTGTCTTTTGTAACGGCGTAAGTTGCCGCCATTCCTTCAAAAATTTTATAAAAATCACCATCATGAAACGAAGGCCCTTTAAAAGTTCCTTTACTTTCTCCGGCTGCAATTTCAAAATTTTTATAAGCATGCGAAATCGAATCATTATGATACAAATCCCACATATAAGGCAATGTACTTTTGGTTTCAACATCAAATTGCTCTTTCCAAAAGCCATTTGTCCATTTCACATCTTCTAAACTCACACTTTGCAATTTAGAATAGGGGCTGTTTGAATTTGCCACTAACCCTTTATTCTGAGCCATGATTGCTGTTGAAAAAAGTATAGATGACAATAAAATGATATTCTTTTTCATTTTGATTCGTTCTTAATATTGTGATATTTTTTTGCCACGAATTACACGAATTTTCACTAATTTTTTTGATAATTAAAACAATAAAAAAAAATTAATTAGTAAAAATTCGTGTAATTCGTGGCAAATTTTTTTTATTTTACAAAGAAATTTATGGTACGGCTCATTGAATCTCCGTCAGCATCTTTAACTGTGATTACTACAGATGCAAATCCTTTTTCGATAGCTGTAAACTGAATGTCTTTTCCTTTTAAAACTACTTTTCCATTTTTAAGATCTGAGAAAGTATAAACCGGAGTTTTCTCATATCCTTTAAAATAAGCAGCTGCAGAAAGTTCTTTATTTTCTCCTGAATTAATAAAAAAGTGTGGTTGTGCCATCCAGTCTAAATATTCATCTAATTGTGTGAAACCATCTTTATCTGCATCTAGATTCGTATCAGCAAAATCTCCCGCTTTTGAATTTTCATTTAAACCTTTTGCAGCTTCCCACCAATTTGGTAATCCGTCATGATCTGTATCCCAATCTGCAGCACGTTTTTCACTTGCATATTCACCTAAATCTCCTAAATCTTTTTCAGAATCAATCATTCCGCCTAAACCGCTTTTGCTTCCTTTATAAGTAAAAGTTCCTTTTAAGGTTTCATCGATAATTCGGTTATCATGTTTGTCAAAAAATGGTTCGCTTGCTCCCACATCCGAAAGGACATTTTTATAAGCACCTACCGCACTTTCTGTTTTTACATGCGATTCAAAGAAAGGCTTATCAACAAAAGTTTCATACTTCACAATTTCATTATGCGAGATTGTAGATGTTCTGCCTTTCTCCTGGGTTTTCTCATCAAAATAACCCTGCATGATATTTCCATCAAAATAATAACGTTGCATGCCTTTTCCAACACCTTCATGTTGTGCATTCAAAGCAAAGAAATATTTAGTTGAAGCTCCTGGTTTGTAGTAATTATTTACAAAGTTAACTTCATTTGCACCTCCGTCAGTAGTTCTTTGACCCCAGTTGTAAACGACATTATTTCTGATGTCCAGTCTTCCTGTATAATATCCGTCTCCGTTCAAACCTCCACCAATACTCCAGTTTCTTCCGTAATTATGGGCCAATAAATTATGGTGAAAACTACCTACATCTCCGCCAATAGTTGCAGCAAATCCGTGCATTTTACCTACTTCATATTTATCATGTCCTGCCACATTCAATGCTTCAGAAATTAAAGTACGTTGCAAAGTAATATTGTGTGCACCACGTGAACTGAAAGATTCATCAATGGTCCAGCTGATAGAACAGTGATCAATAATACTATGATTGGCACCAGTTAATCCCATTCCATCATATGTTTTTCCGCTTCCAATTCTAACTTTCAAAAATCGGATCACTCCATCATTTCCGGTTAATCCAACTGGAGCTTTACTAATCGTAATTCCCTCACCCGGAGCAGTTTGTCCTGCAATTGTAATATACTGATTATTTACCACTAAACGATCTGTTAATTTTATATTTCCGGAAACATTAAATATAATAGTTTTTGGGCCAGTTCCTTCGTTTACAGCAGCGCGAAAACTTCCGGGACCGCTATCATCTAAATTAGTAACCTCAACTACTCTTCCTCCTCTTCCACCTACGGCAAAACGTCCGTATCCCTCAGCGCCAGGAAAAGCCAATTGTGCTGGTTTGAATGACCAAACTGTTCCTAAAGTTGTATTTCCTTTTGCATCGACTTCGTCAACACGCCAGTAGTAAGTTGTCATACTATATAAATCAGCAACAGCAAATTTAGTGTCTGTTTGTTTTCCTTTAAACTCCGGTGCTTTATCAGTAGCGTCTGTAACTGCTTTCAAATTTGTTCCGAAATACAATTTGTGGGAAACAGCCTCTTTTGAAGCTTGCCAGTTCAACATGAATTTTTCACCCAAAACAACATGTGCATCTGCATCTTCCGGTTTTGGAGTATGTGCTTGTTTTTTAAGATTTGGTGTATCAATTTCAAATCCGTTAATAACCAATTGCTGAATTAAATTGGCATCTTTAGAATCTAATTCAAAACGGATTACTACATTTTTACCGGTCTGAGCATTAAAGACGATATAAGCTGTTGCAGCTTCAATTGTCGAAGTTGCTCTGTTAGTAGAAATTACAGTTTCAACCAATTTATTATTTACAAATATTTTAATAGGAGCAAATGATTTTCCTTCGATTTTATCGAAAGTGTTATGAAAAGTAAGCAAAGAATGTTGTCCTGCTTTTAATCCGCTTATCGTAAGTTCTAAACTTTTATCGGTTACTAAACCGTCACTTGTTAATCGGCCGTAAAATGGTGCGTTCATTCCGACTTTAAACCATTTCGATGAAAAATTTCCTTTTAATTTGAATTTTACATTATTAAAAGATTTTTCTGCTTCAGTTTGTTCCGTTATTGGCCATGAACTATAATTCGGGTCACTTACTTCTTCCACTCTTCTTCCCGAAAAATCGAAATCGACTTTCACAATTTGTTTTCCGGCTGATTGTGCCTGTCCGTTTGTTGTCAACAGCATTGACAAAACAGCAGCGCTTAATAATTTCTTTATCATTGTAATTGGTAATAGTTAGTTAGTCTAATTTTTTCTTTTCTTCTATTGAAATCCCTAACAGATTTATAATGTCTTTTTCTCTTTCCTGAGGAATCACTTTAATAATTTTTGTAATTCCGTTTTGAAGCTCGGCTTCTATAATAGTATTTTGAGTTGCGTGTAATTTAAAATGAACATTCCAGTTTTTTGGCCAGGCCGGAAAAAGGTAAATTTTCCCATTCGCTTCCTGTAACAACATTTCCTGCATGCCAATCATTCCGGCTCCGCCCCAATTATGATCCGGAACCCAGTCAAAACCCGGACCCCAAAATGCGGGAAATCGTCTTCCGGAATCACTCATTTTTAAGAGATTGTATTTGGCCGCTTCATCGGTTAAACCTAATCTTGCAGCAAAAATGTTATCTTGTTTCCAGCCAATATGACTTCTGAATTTAATGGCATCAGCATCGTATTTCCAGGTATTCAAAGCCGTTTCTAAATCTGGTTTTCCTAGTCCGTAAATTCCCCAGGGATAAACCGGATATAGTTGTGGTACTTCAGAATTATTAACTCTTTCCCACGATTTTGCAGGAACCAATACTTTATGATTTTCGATTGTGCCAAAATTCAAAGGCGGAATTCGCATTTGAAAACCTTTTAAATACTCCAATTCTTCTTTCGATAATTGTTCCGAAGAAAGATTTAATAGCTTTTCTGTAACTACCTGCAAAGCGGCAATTGTGCTATTAGAATTATTGGCCATTTTATACGTTTCGGCACCTGAACCCGGAAATAAAATTAGTTTTCCGTTTCCGTCCAACGCTTTTCTGCCTCTTTGTTTGGCGAGATATTGATAGTGTTCATCAAAAAATCGAAGGCAGCTTATGATAAACAAATTGTATTTCTGAATGTCTTCTTTTGCAAATTCCTTTTGCTGCAACATCATTTGGCAGAATTCAAAAACGGTGTCCCATTCATATTCCAGCCACGCATTATACTCCATTCCCGGATCGTAATCTGCGGGACGTTTCCATTCGTATTCTGCCGGATTTGGCAAACCAAAATTTTCCAATTGTTCTGTAAAAGCGGCTCCGTTATGATTCCAATACACTTTACTTCTTAGTTCTGCATTTTTTTGCAAACTCAGATAATAATCCAATTGCGATTTCATCATATCAAAATCACCACTTTTTAGCATCGGAAAATAAACCAGTCTTTGATTTTGAGCGGTCATGGTTCCTCCACCCCAATTCCTGAAATCAGGTGTGAAATTTAAATCCGCATTAGTAAAAACCGGATCAACTGTAAATAATCCGCCGTTGAATTTTGTTGGATATTTTCCGTAGGCATTGCACCCCAACATGTATCGAAACAATTGATAATTTTTTCCGATTTGATAAACCGAGTCTTTTTCAGCAGTATTATTTTTTTGAGTATAAATAAAACTGCGATTCCAGAAATTATTCCACCAGTTGATCGTATTTTTTTCTGCTTTTTTGGAAATCGTTTTATATTCTGAAATTTGATTCTTCAAACCCTTTTCCCAGGAAGATTGTTGGGCAGATTGATTGGTATATAAATGAATTTGAAGGTTCTCTTTTTTAGACGGTTTTACACTTGAAAGTGAATAACCCTTAAAATCGGTATCCTGATATTTTCCTAAATAAGTTCTGTCTGATTTTAAATTTATCCCCGTCATGAATCCGCCAAAAGTTAGATTTGCTAAAGGATTCAGCATCTGATCTTTTACCGATTCCATTTTTTGTTGTTTTACCGCAACATCAAAAACAGTTTGTTCTCTGTTTCTATGGTAAAATTGGATACCATTATTTTCAACTGAAACCGAATCTTTAAAGGTAAAAATTTCACCTTGTGGTGCCCATTTATAAGAATTGGCATTATTTGCTTTTCCTTTTGATGGACGGTTGAAATGACGCCAGGTTTCATAAGAAGCCGTCATTTTCAATGGAGCTTTACTTTCTAAATCTAAATGAATTACCGGTTTAAAAACATCAACCCAAAGCTTGATTTTAGTATTATTCTGAGCAATCGAAATATAGCCGTCTTTTAAAACCAGTTCCTGACGAAAACCTTCATTATCTTTAAACGGGTTTGGAGTCAAAGTAACTTTTACGCGACCTAATTTTAATAAAGTATTATGCTCGTCGAAAGTTCCGCTACGCGAAAAGTAGAAATATAAATCTCCTTTTTCAACCCAAACATTCAAACCAATATCGCCGCCTCCTAAAGGCATAGATTCTGATGAATTAGTACTTTGCGTACTCCAAACAGGATTATAATTTTGAAGCACAGGAGTTTGCGCCTTTATGAAAAGCGTAGTGAAAAGAAAAAATAATATTATTGTATTTTTCACACTTATTTATTTAGACGTAAAATTATTTAAAAGTGGAGCTTCACTTTATATTTAACGTTTTTTATAATCCTAATATTTTTTTGTTTAAGGAAAGACCTGACAGCTATAAAATAGCTGTCAGGTTTAATCCAAATTTTTAACTAATCAAGTAATAACTTAAATGATAATGATTAGACTAGATAAATTAGAAAAGGTTTAATCGACTACCACTCATCTGTTCGAAAAGAGGATACTGGCAAACCTCCTGCACTAAACAATTCTGCTTTTACAAAATCTTTAAATAAGTAACGAACCGCTACCGGCTTTGTGACTTTATCTGAAGTTAAAACTACTGATTTTCTGCGAACTACCGTTTTAGCAGGATAAAATATTTTGTCATCTCCGGCCAATTCAAAACCGGTTACTTCTTTCTCATATGACGTAATTCCGTTCGCAACATCATCAAAAGAAACGGTTACCGAATTATCTTTTATTTCCATTGATTTGTATTTTGGGCTTTCAAATTCGAAACCTTCAATGCCATACGTTCTTGCCAAAGCCTGATAAGCCAAACGGCTTCCGCCTTTTTCCTTATCCATTGGGTGAATGCTGTTTTCTTCCCCAATATCCATTAAAACTGCCATAGCCGAATTCGGAATTTCCTTTGCAGCTTTCAATTGTGCTTCTCTCAAATAAGCCGAATTATATTTGTCCAAATAATCTTTTGGATGAAATGACGCATAATTAAAAGGCGCAATCTGAGCGTAATAAAAAGGGAAATCACCTTGTTTCCATAACGCTCTCCAACTGCTTACCATCTTTTTCATTAAATTTTTATACTCAGCAGCTCTTTCGTAATTTGATTCGCCCTGATACCAAATACAGCCTTTGATGCCGTAACCAATAACTGGTGAAAGCATTCCGTTAAATAAAGTCGTTGGAACACGATTGGGATCTTTAGCTAATTCTTCTTTTGTGGTTGGAATTTTAGCGCTTGCAAAATCTTTCAGCATTTCCTGATTCATCCAGGCTTCCATGCTTGAACCTCCATACGAAACATGAATTAATCCCACCGGAACATCTAAAACTTCCTGCAAAAGTGATCCAAAATACCAGGCTGTCGCACTAAAATTTGATGTTGATTTTGGTGAAGCTACCTCCCATTTTCCTTCAAAATCAGTTAAAGGTTCTAAAACCGTCGCACGCGGAACCGTGATCAAACGAATGTTTTTATTGGTTGATCTCACAATAATATCATTTCCATTTGTTACGGGTTGCCCCTGAAAACCTTTTAAAGGCATTTCCATGTTGGATTGTCCTGAACACAACCAAACTTCGCCAATCAGGACATTTTTTACCGTTACTTTTTCAGTTCCTTCTGTAACTTCAATGGTAAATGGGCCTCCGGCAACGGACGTTTGTAAATCTACTTTCCATTTCCCTGAATTATCAGCTTTTGCTTTATAAATTTTAGAATTCCATGACGTTTTTATAGTCAGATTTCCATTCTTTTCTGCCCAGCCCCACATTGGCGCATTTGATTTTTGCTGCAATATCATATTGTCTGAGAACAATGCTGGTAATTTGATTTTTGCGTTAATTTGGAAGCTTCCAAAAAGCGCAATTAAGGCAATAAAAATGTGTTTAAAATTTTTCATTTTATTTTATTCTTTAAATTATCTTAAAGATATGTCGCTCCTCTGGAGCTAAACTAATCTCAACATTCTTTCTTTCTATAAATATTTCGCTCCTACGGAGCTTTTTAATCCCATCGGCCGATATATTTATTAAATAGGCACCAATTTCAACACTCTTTTTCTATAAACATTTCACTCCTACGGAGCTTTTTAGTCCCATCGGGACGATATGTTTATAGAAAGAAATAACACCCCGAAAATTAGCTCCGGAGGCGCGATATATTCCTGCTTAATATTCATTTTCTTTTGTCACAGATTAAAGATTTAAAAGGATTTTAGTCTCTGAAAGCTGTGGCTATTTTCTCTTTTACAATCGTAACCGGCCCTAACAATCCGGCTTTTAATAATATTCCTTCCTGCAATCTAAAAGGCGCTGTTGTCCATGTTAATCTTTCTTCTTTTGGTAATTTTTCATCGCCAATTAATCGGTTTGCCCAGGTATTTGTTACTTTAATTTCTATCGTATTTTTTCCTTTTTTCAAAGCTTCCGAAATATCTGCTTTGTATGGAAAAGTCCAGATTGTTCCGCAGTTGACTCCATTTATGGTTACCTCAGCAATATTGGCAATTGTCCCTAAATCAAGCCAGAATTTCTCGTTGGTTTTTCCTTTCCAGATAAATTCTTTTTTATAAACTGCTGTTCCCGAATAATATTTAATCGGATCATTTGTAGAAGTGCTCCAGTCAAATAGTTTATTTGTCTTTACAATTTCTTTTGGTCCGTGAAATTCTGGATCGAATTGTATTTCCCAATTTTCATTTAAGGTTTGTACGTTTTCAAATTCTGAACCTTTATGATAATCCCTTATCATAACCTCTTTTAGTTTATCTTTAAAAATTACAAAACCAGATTCATTGGCATCTAAAGTCAATGAAACGATTGTTCTATCATTTAAAATCATCCAACTACCTACGTCCGAAGTTTTGTCATTAACCGGATTGTACCATTGCGGAATCTTTCCTGCTATTCTAAACGAAGCTTCAAACGAACGCTTTTCTTCTTTTTGATTAGAGATGAAATAAATATCTTCGGTATCGGATTTACGGTGTGTCCAGGCAATAGTTTCTGAATCGGCTCTGTTTAATTTCGGAAAATAAAGATCTTGTTCTATTCCGATTGAAGCAAAATCATTTCCTAAATACGGCAATTTAATAATGGTTCCTTTTCCGATTTTCCAGGTTGATGCATTCGAATTATTATTCCAGATTTCATCTATTACATTCTGCCATTTTGTATGATCTTCATCAGAATGCATTCCAGGTTGCAAATCTGGCTTTTCATCAACAAAAACAGTTGCTCCCTCTTTTACTAATTGCAGCATTTTTTCGGCTGCAGCCAAAGAAATCATTTTATTGGGCGCCATTTTATGACTTCCCGGAAATAATAAAGCTCCATATTCGATTCCGCCACCAAAAGAGATTTTTCCATTTTCAACTTTAGCATTGTTGATTAAAACATCGGCATTAAAAGAATCATATTGATAACCATTTAGAGGATTTATCCATTGCGATAAATCAGTATTATTTTTAGAATACGTAACTTCTTTCGGCATTTTTGTTGTTGGCTGCCCGTCATTTTCCAAACGTATTTTTTCGCTTTCCAATCTTTCCTTTCCAAATACATTCGGAATAAAAGGCACTAAACGATCCGGCACAAAAGAACGCGACGGAAAATCTTCGCCAATAAAAACTGCTAAATCTATAATCGGTTTTCCTTTTTGCAATTGCAATTGCACTCTTTGACAATAATCAAACCAGGCTTTTCCCGGTTTCCACCAGGTTTGGTCTCTTTGGAAAAAACTTCCGATATCGTCTAAAGTCATTCCGGGTTTTCTGTCTGTCCACGGATTATGTACAAAAACGTGGTAAAACAATCGGTTAATTCCTAAAGCGTAATTGCGATCAGCGGTTGTTTTTAAGTTTCCGGGATGTTCGTCCCAATCCATTCTTAAAGCTGTGAAAGATTCGGCCTGAATAATATCTTTTCCATAAATATGTCCGCCAGAAATGGCGTCCATCATATCAAAAGGTTTATCGTGCGTTGGGCTTTTTAACCAAAATTCTCCGCTCGGATAATCGACATATTTAAAATGCAATAACGCATCGCTGGTTACAACAGGTGCTACGTTTTCTGAGCTTAATTTTACGTTGTTTTCTTTGGCGATTTGAGCAACAGTTCCGTAGAAATTATCAGCTACTAATTCGGCAATGGTTTTGCGAACATCGTATAAAACTTTCTCAGAAACATCGGCACTTTCAATTGGAATTCCGGCCATAACAGGCAAATAATCTGCCAAATTATAACCTCGTCTTTTTTGAAATTCAGCCTGAAAAACGGACGACCAGTTTTGACTTCCACATTCCCAACTATCAAAATGTAAAATTTCTAAAGTTTTTGCAGCCAAATCAGGTCCGATAGTGCGAACCATTTCACCAAACCAATGATCGAGCTGAAAACGAATTAATTCGGGATTAAATTTGTCGACTTCTAAACCTTTTCCGGCTCCGCCCGTAGCATTTTCATGACCGGTAGAAGTATGTCCCATTCGGATAATTTTCCATTTTCCTTTCGGTGCTTTCCAATTCAAATTTCCGTTAGCATCCACCAAATTTGAAATATTAATGATTTCTGATTTTTTGAATGACTCAGAATCTGGAATTTGTTTAGCCGAAGTTTCCGGACTCAAACGCCAGATGGCTCCTGATTTTCCTTCGTAATTATCAATCATGGCCTGATTCGAAAGCGTAATTTTACTGACTTTTAAATTCTGTTTCCATTTCGCAAAATCCAAATCTTCGGCACCAGGTTCAGTTCCAACAGGATCGTAAACAAATCTGAAATATTTTGCAGTCACTGGCGCAATAACATGTGTATGCGCATAATCCATATCTTGCCAACCGTGACGAGAGGCAACCATTCTTTCGTGGAATTTAAAATTAACTCCGTCATTGCTTACCTCAACAATTAATCGCTGCGCCTGAAAATCTCTTCCTTTCGTTTCAATTGCGATTGATTTGCACATAAACGTTTTTTCAAATTCATATTGAATCCATCCTTTTTCAGCAAATTTAAAGTTCTCGTCTTTTTTAGGATCAGCCAAAAATGAGGCATCTGTATTGTTTGAAGTCGTAACTTTTGGTAATTGTAATTGCGAATTGGTTTGATATTCTTTTATCGGAATGGCAAAAGTCGCAATGTCTTTATAATAGTCCTTGTAATGTTCCGGAACTGGTAATTTTGAAGTAATCGTTTTTCCTCCCGCAATTTCTGTTGTTGACCAAACAATTTTTTGCATCGACATTTCCGGGGTAATCCAGGGTCCACCGGCAACGGCAAAACCATCAGCACCGTGAAAAGCCATTTTTAAACCTAATCGATTTGCTTCCTGAAAAGCCCAATGAATCATATCCCAAAATTCCGGTGTCAATTGCAAAACCGGCGGATCTATCAATGGCGGATTGGCAGGACCTTTAATGGTCATTAGATAGGCACCTGCAATTCCGGCTTGTTTCATCGCTTCTAAATCGGCTGTGATTCCCGCTTTAGAATAAGCTGATTTCATCCAATACCAATACACCCAGGGTTTTGAGGATTCGATTGTGGGCTGGAATTCTGTTGTTTCTTTTTTATGAAGTTCCTGTGCGGAAACGAATCCCGCAAAGAGTAACAATAAAAAGAGGTGTTTTTTTTGAAACATGCTTTGCTTTTTTTCTTTTTTGTCATCCTGACGAAGGAAGGATCACACTAGTAGCTCGACAAAGATTGGCGATTCTCTTTGCGGAGTTTCGTGTGTCATCTTTCCTTCGTCAGGATGACAAACTGTAACTTTATTTATCTACGAAAACCCGACAGGTTTTAAAAACTTGTCTGGTTTAATTTATCATTACAAAATATAGCCAATGGTTTCAACCATTGGGACGTAACGTGATTTCACAATACGTTTCCCGAGGTTGAAACCTCGGGCTATGTTTGATTATCTGTGTCGAATTCTTGTGTCATTTCTCCTTATATCAAAATGACAAACTGCATCGTTAAATTTTTAGTTTTTAATTTTACAATTATCAATTACTAATATTTAAATCTTTTCAAACTTTCTTCCAATCCATTTTTTGTTGCTGAAAACGGAACTAAATAAAAACTGTATTGATAATCTCCTGATTTAATTTGATATTTTTCTAAAGGCTGAGCTACTGCTGTCCAGCTGTCATTTCCTCCCACTCCCATCTGAATCAAATCGATATTCACGGTTAAAAATCCAGGATCTTTTAAATCAAAAGTATGTTTAGCAGCACTTAAATTTTCCTGTGTATACGGCCAGGCGCTCATGCTTAAAACTTTGGCATCATCAACAACCAATAAACCTTTATTCTTTTGCGGCGTTGTAAAAGCCATCCATCTTACTTCGGTTCTGTTGGCGTTTTCCTGAGGTTTTACATAATGCTCCAGAAAACCATTTATTGGTAAGGAATATTTTCCAACAAACGAACCAAAGCTTCTGTCAATATAGTTTTCTAATTCACCTTTTCCGTACCACGAAATTTGATCAAACTTTCTTTGAACTCCCATTTGCATTCCGATTTTTGGAATGTTTGGTAATTTATTGGTGGCTTTCAAGCTGTAGTCTACTTTTATAATTCCGTTTTGATTGATTTTATAAACAATCTGAACTTGCGCGCTGTCTTTTATAATTTCATAATCACTTGTAATTATCGTTCCGTCAATTGCGATTGCCATTTTTGTATTCACCAATTTTGGTTTTGCCTGATACCATGGTTTTAAGACTTTATGCGATTTCCATCCTCTTTTATCATTATCGGTAAGCGGTCTCACAAAATTAGGTAACAACGGAGCAAAAACTTGTTCTTCGCCATTGAAAACGTACGAATTCAACGCTCCATTTGTTTTACTGATATTGATGTCGAAGTTTTTTCCTTTGATTTTAAAATCAGCATCGGTTTCTGTGGTTTTAAATTTTGAATCTTTTTCGTTTTTAAAATCAAGTACTACATCTGATTTTTTCAACAGAAATTGATCTTCCGCGACAGCGTAACCTTTAGAAGCCCAAAGCTCGTCTTTTGAAAGTTGGAATTCAATATTCAGAAAATATTCGGCATCCTTTTTCAATTTTGGCAAATACTGTTTTACATCTAAAACGGTAGATTGTCCGGCCTCTAAATTGAAAGGTTTTAATATTTGAGTTTTGATAACATTTCCGTTTTCCAATATTTTTAAGACTGGAACATAATCTGCCAGAGATTTTACCGCCTGACGATTTTTAATTTCTAATTGAAAGTTGTCTCTTAATGTACTTGTCGCTGGCTGATAAATCCATTTATTTTCATAAATCGATCCTTTTGGTTTTCCGTTAGAATCAACAATTCCTTTTGTATTGAAGTTTCCATCGTGGTATTTTTCACCAAAATCTCCTCCATGAGCAAAAAACTCCTGACCCGTTGCAGGGTCTTTTTTCACCAATCCCTGATCTTTAAATTCCCAGATACAACCTCCTATCACTCTTGGAAGCGAACGGAATTCATCCCATAATTCTTTAAGATTTCCAACCGAATTTCCCATAGCATGACAATACTCCACAAAAATAATTGGTCGTGTATCTTTCTTTTGATCCACCAAAAATTTAGGTGTAAAAACTCCCGGATAAAATCGGCTTACCATATCAACATACGGTTCATCCTGCGGATTTTCAAATCGGTACGCGTGATCGATCGTTTTTGGATATCTCGGATCAAGCGGATCGATATAACCTTCTAATCTCGGATTTCCCTGCGCCGGCTCATAGTGCACCGGACGCGTAATATCAAAATCGTGAACCCAACCCGACATGGCAGCGTGATTTGGTCCTTTTCCACCTTCATTTCCTAAACTCCAGAAAACTACTGATGGATGATTTTTATCTCTTTCAACCATTCTGGTCATGCGCTCTAAATAGGCGTTGGTCCATTTTGGATCATTGGCTAATTTCCCGCCAATTCCGTGTGTTTCCTGATTCGCTTCGTCCATCACCATGATTCCGTATTGATCGCATAATTCATAGAAATAAGGATCGTTAGGGTAATGGCTGGTTCTTATTAAATTGAAATTGAACTTTTTAATGGTCGTAATATCCTGTTTGATATCGTCCCTATTTACCGCTTTTCCTTTTGTGGGATGCTGATCGTGACGGTTTACACCATACACATAAGTTTCTTTTCCATTGATGAGCATTTTTCCATTCTCTTTAGAAAATTCGATAGATCGAAAACCAACTTTACAGCTTTTTGCTTCTGTAATATTTCCGTTGGCGTCTTTTATCGACATTACCAAAGTGTACAAATTCGGTTCTTCAGAACTCCATTTTTTTGGATTCGTAATGTTTTCTTTGAACATTCCAAAACGCACATTATCCAAACGAGGATAACTTTCGTTGATCATGTCGATAACGGGTTTTTGAAGTGGTTCTTTAAATAAAGCCACATTATTAGCATCGTATAATTGTGCCTGAAAAGTATAATCTTTGATTTTTTCGCCTGTTAAATTTTCAACTTTTGGTCTTAGCTGAAAAGAAGCATCTTTGTATTCTTTGTCTAATTTGGTTTGATAAAAGAAATCCTGAATACGCAATTTTGGCTCGGCCATAATAAAAACTTCACGCTGGATTCCGCTTACGCGCCAATGATCCTGATCTTCCAGATATGAACCATCTGTCCAGCGAATTACCTGTACTGACACTACATTTTCTCCTTCTTTCAAATAAGGCGTAATATCAAATTCTGAAGGCAGACAGCTATCCTCTCCATATCCTAAAAATTCTCCGTTTAACCAAACCTGGAAACCGGAACTTACTCCGCCAAAATGCAAAGTAATGGTCATACCTTTCCAATTTTCCGGAACGGTAAAAGTGCGTTGATAGGAACCAACACCATTATAATCTTTAGGAATAAAAGGCGGATTTATAGGTCTGAAAGGATAAACCGCACTTTTGTAAATCGGAATATCATAGCCTTTTAATTCCCAGTTGGATGGTACTTCGATTTTGTCCCAACCAGCAACTCTACTTTTATAGAAATCTTTTGAAGCTTCTTTTAAGTTTGAAGCGTATTTAAAATCCCAATCGCCGGTTAACATTTTAAGTCGGCTTTTGGTTCGGTCTCCTTTTAGGGCGTCTTCGATATTGGTGTATGAATATCCCGTTGCTCTTGAAGGTTGCCTGTTAATACTTGTTACCGTTGGATCTTCCCACGGAGCAAATTCGTATTTTTTTGGGACTTCAGGAATTCCTGCAGGTTCTCCGGTAACGGATTGAGCCTGAACGCTGACTGCTAACAGTAAGTAGTAAAATGTGAAATGTAAATTGTGAATCGAAAATCGAAACTTGAATAACCATTGACCTATTTTAACCATAATATTTTATATAACTGCAATCTGAATACTGAGACTGCGACTGAATACTTTTATTTCTTTTCTTTTTTCTCTGGCGGTGCCACAAAATTCATTTCACTTTTACCTAAATCTTTAGAAGTTGCAATGGCAATTCCTCTTTGTTCAGCTTTATTTACCGCACAATAAAAATGATACACTACTCCATCGTGTTTTACAACAAATGATTTGTGCGCAAACATATTATCATAAGGTTCAGACGATTTAATTAAATCATCACCTTTCCAGTCGGTCCAGTTTACTAAATCATTCGAAACTGCAAAACGGTTAAATGCACCTTGATTCCAACCCGTCCAAAAAGCTCCAAAATAGAACATCACCCAAGTATCATTAATGCGCTGAATATAGGCATCTCCTGAGATTCCTTTATGATGATTGATTAAAGGTTTATTACCATAACGCTTCCATTCTTTCATATCATTCGATACTGCCATAGCGATACGCTCTGCGCCTTTAGCAGGATTTAGACTATCACCACGAGCATTGTAATACATGATAAAATTGTGACCTGTAACTTTGTCCTTATCGCGAATCACACTGTTTTTATACATGGTACTGTTATCCCACCATCTGGCGTCTTTATCTTTTGGAGTTAAAACCGGATTTTCTAAACGCTCAAATTCGTGTGGTTTTGTCGGAGATTCTTTGGTGTACGCCATTCCGATTGATAATACTCCGGCTTCGTAACCTTTGGTGTTTCCACCAAAATAACTCATCCAATATTTGTCATCGTATTTTTCCCATTCGTAACTTCCACCCCAGGTTGGGTCTTGCAACGAAATATATCCTGCTTTTTGGTTGACATCCCAATGTTTTTCATTTTCTGAGAAAGACATTACTTTTCCTAAATATTTCCAATGCAATAAATCATCACTTTCAGCCAGCCAGGTTTCGTAACCTCTTCCATCGTAAATCAAATACGTCATGAACCATTTTCCGTCTTTTCTGAATACACTAGGACAATCCATTTTGTATGAGTTGTCCGTTGGCACCATCACCAAACCGTATTTATAAGGCGTTTTGATTTCGTTGTAAATCTCATGCATTACACTATCAGTAATTTCTCTCTTCTTGTATTTTGTCGTTGCGCAACTAGTTACGAAAAGTGCTGTAATGGCGATAAGTAAATATTTAAGTTTCATTTTTTTTGGTTTTAGCCACGAAGGCGCTAAGGCACTAAGTTTTTTATTTCTTTGCGACTCTGCGACTTTGCGTGAAATTAATTCAAGCTGGTGAAAATCACGCAAAGTCGCAAAGTTTCTATATTCTATTCTCTATACTCTTGTTTCTTTCCTCTTGACTCTTGACTCTATTTCAACTCTTTCAATCGAGATTCCATTACCTCTTTGTTCAGTTTAACTTTTACCATTCCTGTCGGGTGAAATCTTCTTTTCAGATCGATGGCGTTGTATACGATTGTATAAACGTCGTTTCCTTCGGGAATTAAACACAAAGGCGTTCGCATAATATCCCACCATTTATCGACTTTTGTTTCTATGGGCAGGTAGCGTGCTTCTCCCCAATTGATTCCGTCTTTCGAAAGTGAATATCCAATCATATTTGGTAAATGATGTCCCCAGCCGTCCGGGCCTCCATCAAAAATGGCGATGTACATTCCGTTTGGTAATTGACTTACTATTGGATTTTCTACAAACTGCGGGTGCATTGATTTAATTGGTTCCAAACCTTTATTCATTCTTTGCCACGGGCCTTCTAAACTTTTTGATTCGGCCAAAGCGACAAACCAGCCTTTTCCTGATTTCTTTGGATAATCTGCCCAGGAATTAAACGGATATGCTCCGCTATAGAATCCGAAGTATTTATCGCCTACTTTATATGGAAAAAAGGAAGCAACTCCCTGACGTCCTTCCCAAGGCTGAGAATCCAGACCTGGCTCCATAATGATTCCCATATCTTTATAGGGACCGCCAATTCCGTCAATTCCATCTACTGTTGATTCGCAACGCCAAATTCTTCCGAAAGAATGATTCGGTTCTATTGTTTTACTAACCGTGTAAGCTAAATAATAGCCGTACCATTTGTTTGCCTTTTCGTTAAAAACCGGCATATACGACCAAATTGCGGCACGGCGATCATTCATTGGATTATCGTCTTCTGTTACCGCGTACGTTCCACTTGCCTGATAAATTGTCGATTCTCTTTTCCATTTGACAGCATCTTTACTCGTCCAATGTCCGATTCGGGTTTTTACACGATCATAATAATAATCAACTCCTTTTTCGCCGGCTCTTTCTGTTGGAAACATATGATAGGTTTCGCCAACTTTTACCATACGACCGCCTTCAAAACCTCCCTGAATTTCTTCGGTTCCGGACATTCCTTCGTCTATAACGGGTTTGTTTTCTCCACCGATGATTTCGAAAAGTGGTTTTTCATCTGAAAATCCTTCGACGATGAAAGTTGGGTTCCATAGTTTTCCGTCTGGAAGTGCTGCGTTTCTAGATTCTAGTTTTTGACTTTCTTTCACAACTCCTAAAATGGCAAATAAACCTTTCCCAGGAATTACAGTTTGAGTTCCTTTTGAATAGGAAACAGCATACACATTTACGGGAGGTAAACCTGTAATTGTTGCTCCATTTTCTAAGATTAATTTGGCTTTCGCCGAATTATTAAATTGAAGATATTCTAGGTTTTCTTTCTCCTGAAAAACACCAATTAATACCTGAACATTTTCTTTAAATTTTAATTTTAACGGCGTATCTGTTCCACTTTTATATTGATTTAAAGGAAGTTCAACACCCGTTAAACCTTCTAATTCTGGTGCTAATCGAACGATATTGTGTTTACTTCCCGAAAACACATGTGCGTATTGAGTTGTTTTGAAGGTTTTGTATTTATTAACTACTTCAAAAGGGGCTTGTTTCCATGTTGAATTTTGTGCCAAAACTGAAAATTGAAAGCACAACGAAAACAACAACAGAAAAGCTGCTTTTAATTTGAAATTGTATTTTGTATTTTTTGAAAACATTGGTTTTTTATTTTTAAAACTTAAGCTCAATCTTGTCATTGCGAGGAACGAAGCAATCACATTTACAACATCAAACTTTGCTTATTATTAGTGAGGTTGCTTCGTTCCTCGCAATGACAAACTAGACGTTACAGACTATGGGCTAATGACTAATCACTAAGAACTAATTACTAAGAACTTAAATCGCTTTATAACTCACTTTATATTCCACATTCGGCTTCACAATCAATTGATATTTATTTTTAGCTAATGTTGTAATCGTTCCTGAATTTGTCTTTGGCTTACCTGAACTTTCAAAAATCAATTTTCCTTCGCCTTCCCCTGCTTTTACTTTGATTTCTTTGGTACTGCAGTACAATGCTACTTCACCATTTGGTGTTGGCACTTTTCCCTCCATCCATTGTAATCCGCCTAAATTGGGTTTGATTTCATATTCTGCATAACCCGGAGCAGTTGGTTTTACACCCAAATAATATTTTCCCAGTAGATAAATTGGACTAGAACCCCAGGCATGGCAAAGACTTTTTCCATAAGGGCGCCCATACATCGCTAAATGTTCTGTTCCTTTTTTGGTTGGATTGTATTCTTCCCAGAAAGAAGTTGCACCTTCTTTTAACATTCCGCCCCAATAGTCTTTCATTTCTTTCAACACATAATCTTGTTCACCCATCGCACACAAGGCTTCCAACTCGTAAAAACGCATGTAGGGTGTTGTAATTTTAAGAACATTATCATTAAGTAACACTTTCTTTTTTATACTTTGTTTTTGTTCTTCATTAAAATAATTGAAAAAAATACCGAACATATTAGCGTATCTGGTTACAATGTCTTGCATTTTACCATCAATACGCTGGTGCTTCATTACGTTTTCTTTTTTATCCCAAAAGACATCAAATAATTTTGTTTTTAAATCATCAGCTAATTTTTCATACTGTTTTTGGTCATCTTTTTCACCTGCAATTTTAGCACTAACGGCCATGGCTTCTAAACTTCTCGCTAAAAGCATTTGCTCAAAACTAACCTCGCCGGTTTTTGGTAATCCGTCTGCCCAATCAATAAAAACCCAATCGCCTTCTAAGGGTTCCAGGAATCCGTTTTTGTTTCTTCTTTCTAAACAGAATTCCATAAGTGATTTCATTCGTGGATAAAAAGTTTTGATAAATTTCGTGTCGCCGGTATGTAAATAGTAATCGTAAACACCCACAAACCAATACAACGAATAATCCATTATGATATTAATATGAGCCGTCACAGGTTCTTTACCACGAAGCGCCAACAGCGTTCTTTCTACCGAAGCCGAATCAAAGAATAAATAATAATTCATTAAATAGCTTTGATATGCGTCGCCTGACCAAACCCAACGGTCGCGTTTAATCCCGTCTATAAAAAATTCGCGAGTTGTTAAATGCATCGTGTAAGCCGACACATCCCAAATTTTATTTAATTGTTCATCCGAAGATTTGAATGCTCCACGATAGTCTAATGGCAAATATTCATAAAGCATCGAAATAGAATCATATTTTACCGTTGCATCTGCTTGTACCTGAACATAGCGGAATGCTTTGGATCCATCATGTGTGTAGGTTTCAGGCTGGTTTCCATCAAAAGATAAATGGTCGAGTGTTTCACATTTGGCAGAATCCAGCGCTTCCTCACGAGATTCACCATAATAAAGCGCTACTTTACCTTTTCCTTTTAAACCGTGAATTTTAATATAACCAAAAGTTTCTTTACCAAAATCTACCAACGCACCAGCTCCTGTTTTTTCTGTTTTTTTTGCGCTTAAAGGTTTGGTTGTTAGTTTAAACCCTGAAGGCTTATTCTCTGGTGAATAAAAATTCCAGGAACCAACAGGTACCCATGGTGTGCCTGATTGTTGTGCTTTTCCATTTTCATCAATCCAAAGTTTATCTTCATTGGTTACCTTCCAGGATGGATCCGATTTAACATACTTACCATCTATATAAATAGCCGGCAACACTTCCTGATTGTATACTTTAAATGAAATTTTATGTTTCCCGGAAGGAATTTTTATTGACTTTGGCTGCCCGTAAACCTGAACACCATCTAAAAGTAATTGAAAAGAGCCTTCCGAGTAGATTTTTACCTCGTCTGGTTCCGGAATATCTACTTCTGTTTGAAAAGTTACCAAGGAATAAGGACTGTAATATTGCCAAAGCGGTGGAAATACTGCTTCGCGTTCCGTACGTCTTACTTGCATTTTATTGCTTAACCAAACTTCAAAATCACCTGGATACCAGATCCATGTCTGGGCAAAAGTATTTTCAGATATCAATAATAATGCGCAAATACAGATTATGGTTTTGAATTTATGTTGAAGAAAAGATGAAAATGTGTCCATATTAATTAAAATTAAAAATGAGGTACAAACTCAAAATTACGATTCCTAAGATAGCAAATAATAATTTGACCTTTTTACTGGTTTTAGGAACATCAGTCTCACTCACAAAATTAGTTTCCGGAGTTTTATCTGCTAATGAAATAATAATCGCTGCTGCTAATAGTGTCGCAAAAATGTAAAATGAAATTAATAAGAAGTGAGGCCAAACTGGGTATTTATCAGCAGGGAAAATCCATAAATATAAAACTCCCACAAATAAACTAAAGGCGGATCCCCAAGATAATGTTGCGTTTACAGCTTTTTTTGTAGTGCGTTTCCAGAAAATACTCAACAAGAAAACAACAGATAAGGAAGGCGCCAAAAATCCTAAAACGGCCTGAAAAATATTAAATAAATTTTGCCCTTTTATATTGTCAATGGCAACGGCAATCAAAATGGCGAACAAACATCCGGCTGCAATTGTGATACGGCCAATTTTAATTTGTTCTTTGATACTCGCTGTCGGGTTGATTTTCTTCACATAAATATCATTAGTAAAAACGGTACTTAAGGCGTTTAATGACGAACCAATTGTTCCAACTAAAACAGCAATCATCACACAAATCACCAAACCGTTCATTCCACTTGGGAATAAATTAGTCACCATTGTCATATATGCGAGATCCGAATTTTTGCCTAATTCAGGATATAAAACATAACACAAAATTCCAGGTAAAATAAACAAAGGCAACGCCAATACTTTTAGCCAGCCAATGAAGTTCACACCCAATTGTCCGTGCTCTAAATTCTTTGCTCCCAAAACACTCTGTACCATCGATTGATCGGTACAGAAAAAAGCAACCGCCGCAACCGGATATCCCAACAAAATAGCCGGCCACGGATAATGTGCGTCGCTTGCAGGCTGCACCAGATTCCAAAAGTTAGAAGGTGTTTTTGCTATTAAGGCGCTGATACCTCCCACTTTTTGTAATCCTAAATAGGATAATGTCAATGAAACAACAATTAATAAAATCATCTGAAAAACATTCACTTTTGCAATGGCTTTCAATCCTCCGGCGAAAGTAAAAATTCCGGAAAAAATGACTAAAACGGTTACACTTTGCCACATCGGAATTCCGAGAATCTGACGTACCAAAACTCCTCCGCTAAATAATCCTAACGATAACCAACTTACCAATATTTTTACCAAAGCGTACCATGCCAAAATATTTTGTGTACTGTCGCCATAACGTTTTCCCATATATTCCGGCATCGTACTGACTTTGCTCGCAATATAACGCGGTGCAAAAACCATGGCCAAAAGCAGTAAAAAAACAAAAGCGTACCACTCAAAATTTCCGGCTACAATTCCGGTTGCGTAACCAATACTTGCAAAAGCCAATAAGGAGGACGGACCAACATTGGTACCCCACATATTAAACCCGATGCTGTACCATTTTAGCGAATTCCCGGCCAGAAAAAGAGTTTCATCTTTCTTGCTTTGTTTCACACTTACAACGTAACCAATAATTAATAAGGCTACTAAATAAACAGCAACGATGATAAAATCTAAGGTTGTTAACTTATCGTAGATACTGTTCATAGCTCATATTCTTTTAAAACATCAGCTATTTTAACTGGCATTCCGGTTTGTAAAGATTTGTCCATCGCCTGTAATAGGGCCACTGTTCCGATACCTTCTTTCATGTCCGGATAAGCTGTGAAATTTTGTTCGATACTGTCTACAAAATATTCCAGATAATTTTGATATTCTCCTGCATGATGGCTTTGCCCTTCAAAACGGAAATAATGTTTTAAGGTGGCATCGCCCCAGGTTATTACTTTTTCTTCACCAGTTTTGTCTGTAATGGCGTAACGCAATTCGTGATAGTCGGCCTGGCTTGCGCCTTCGGTCGCTCTTAGAATTGTGCTCATTCCGCTGTCTCTTTGGGCCGGTTGTGTTGGCGATGTATAAACACCACTAACTCTGGCAATTCTACCATCAGTTGCTTTGAAGATGAAGTGCATCGTATCTTCATTTTTTAAACCCGCGACACTTCCGTTGCTGCTGATCATTCCGTAACCCATTACTTCTTCAATATTGGGCAAATACCATCTGATGAAATCTACAGGATGACTTAAACCGCCGTAAAGCCATTTGAAAGATTGCAATAATGACCATTCTTTTTCTAAAAACCATCTGTGGTCTGCATGATAATGCGCTTCTATTGTAATTAAGTCGCCTATTAATCCTGCTTCAAAATCATTTCTTTGTCTTTTTGCCGGTTCAAAAAATCTTGAACTTTGACCAATAAAAACTTTCTTTCCTGTTTTCTCGCTCAAGGCTAATAATTCTTTTGCATCGGCCAGATTATCGATAAAAGGTTTGGTACACACTACATGTTTTCCGTGAAGTAAAGCTTGTTTCACATGATCAGCATGGAGATGATCTGGTGTGTAAATGGCGATGATATCAATTTCGCTATCCTTTAATAAATCATCGTAATTTGTTGTGTACGAATGAAAATCAAATTCCTTTGCTCTTTGTTTACACAAGTCTTCGTTTCGGTCACATACTTTAACAAGCTCTAATTTCGCGCTTTTTAAAGCTGCCGACATTGTGCTGCGACCTTCTCCAAGTCCTAAAATGGCTATTTTTAACATGAGGATTTATTATTTTAGATTGTTGATTTTAAATTTTAGATTCTTTCTATCAACAATGGTTTTAGTTTTTTTTCTGCCACAGATTAAAGGATTTAAAAGATTTTTTAATCTGTGCTAATCTTTTTAATCTGTGGCAAAATATTTAATTTATTTTCTTCAACGTAAACCCGACAGGTTTTAAAAACCTGTCGGGTTTAACCGATATGTAATTATTTTGACTCTACTTTGTTTAAGAAAATCCAGGTTTCATCTGGTTTTGCGCCTTCGATTCCGGTTTGGTATTTTTTCATTAGGGTATTCCAATCGTCTACATGTGGATTATTTTCTGTTGTTTTTGGATTCAGCTTGTCCAGACTTTCTCCTTTCGGAATACTGATAATCAACATCAATTGTCTTCCGTTTTTGAAAACCTGTAATTGTTGAAAATCGGCGTTGCAGAAACCTTTTGCGATTTCCGGCCATTTTTCAAATTGAGTCGTATGATAATCTACATACTCTTTTTGCAATTTTTCGTCATTTACCAAATTCGCTGTTAAAACGATATTTTCCCATTCTGATGCTGGCTTCGAATCTTTGCATCTTTCAAAATTTTGGAAATCGTAAATCGGTTTTTCGTAAATTTTTATTTCTGCCGATGGATAAGCAAGCGCCAACTTCTTTTTCGTTCTTTCCGGCTGATTCATTTTTCCGTAAATCACCAAATGATTTTTCCATTGGTAGATTGATTCGCCCACAATTCGGAAACCTTTGATTGTTGATTTTACTTTTTCAATATCGAAATCAGAACCGATCATTTCGATCGCTACCGATTTTGGTAATTCCTGTAATCCCCAGGCATCATCAATAATTGCCTCTTTTGTTAAAGCTGTGTATGGCGCTCTGATTCCGGCAGCCTCTTTAATTTTTGTGTTTACGTATGGGTTATTGTTCTCCCAAATATTGCCTTCCGGACCGTTGTTATTTTTTAGGATTTTCTCAGTTGCAATCCAGTTATTTTTGATGGTAAAGCCCTGGCTTCCTTCATCGGTATACAAATACAGCCACAAAAACGGATCGTGTGCGTAGGGGCTATTGTACACTTTATCAATATAATTTTCTTCTATTCGGCTGTTTGGCTGAGAAGAAAGTGTATAAATTCCCGAAACATCATGAAGATGTTTGGCGTAATGATGAATTTTATTGGCTAAAATTTTATTGCCCTCCATTACATTTTTAGTGTGTGTCCAACCCCAACCCATTGAGATTCCGCTATAGGCCACATCCGAAATTTCGTTGTGTTCAATGGTAAGATTTTTTACGAAACCGGCTGCAATCCCTAAACATCCCCAATCTTCGTTGGCAACATTCGTAATTAAATTGTCTGCAATTACTTCATCGGAACAAATTTCTCTTTCATTTTTTATAACTAAAGGCAAATGCGCTTCGAAAGCTTCTTCGGAAAAAACACCGATACTTATAGCATTTCCGCCAATATCTTTAAATAAATTTCCTTTGATGGTATTGTGATTGGTACCTTTATTCAAATCTAATCCGGTTGAAGATAAATGTTCAAAACGACAAGATTCGAATTGATTATTGTGAGCATAATTTAACTCAACAGCTGCTCGTGGTCGCCCCACCCAACCCTGATTTTCCAGATTTTCCTGATTTGGAGTTCCGGGAACTTTCAATTTATAAGCATCCAATAAATACATTCCGGCCTGCAACGGAACGTGACCTTGTTGCGAAGGGCGAAGCCAGTTACTGTATTGAAATGAAATTCCTTTGAAATTAAAATGATGCACCGGAGAATCGATTGTTCCTTTCATCTCCACTAAATTTTCCAGAACGGGAACCGTAACTTTTGCCGAAGTTAGATCTTCACCTGCTCTCGGAATATAATAGATTTTAGCATTTTTTTTATCCAAAAACCATTCGCCTGGTTCGTTCAACATTGAGATTCCGTTGTTCAGATAAAACGCTGAATTTCCGTTGTTTTTTGAAATCCACGGCGCTGGCCACGGATGTTCACTTTGAATTCTACTTTCTGGTTGTTCGAAAGAAAGTCGGGCACTGTCTTTTTGGACTTCAATATTTTTGATACGAAGATTAGCTGTTGACCACCATTGAATGATAAACATTTCCATTCCGGGTTCGTACTTAATGGATTTATTTTTAAAAGGAATCCAGCAAGTTTCTGTTGCCACATCCCAGGAAAGTATACGATCCATTTGGTTTCCAGAAGTGCTTTTGGCTCTCACCGCTTTTTTTCCGTTGACCCATAATTGTCGGTAATTGATAATTTCACCCCCTTTTTGAGGGGCATCGGCTACCCAGATATTTCCTTTTTTTTGTCCGTTTATTATGGTTGTCGATTTTTTCCAGTTTTTAATCTCCAGTCCACCGCTTATAATTGGTCTTGCATTTACATCCGCCTCAATTGTGGTTGGACTTGCGGGAGTTCCTGAATCTTCAGGTCTTACGAATAAAGGTTCGTTTAGGTAATACGTTCCGTCAGTTACGATAATATGAATTCCGTCTTTTATTGATGGATCTTTTAGACGACGTAATTCTCTGGCTTTTCTTATTGCCATGTGAACAGTCGCTAACGGACTTATTTTTGTTCCTGAGTTTGTATCTTTTCCATTGGTCGAAACCCAGATCTCGGCTGCTGTTGCTGAAAACACAGAACAGATGATCAAAAAAAAGATAAGTACTTTATTACGAGTGAGTAAACGCATTTTATATTTTTACTTTTAATAATGCTTAAATATAATTCAGAATGTAAATTTTCTTAGTAAAAAACTTATATTCTAAAGAATTTTAACATTTTATACAATAATTAGGCACCAATTTAAAGTAACCTTAAAATATAAGCATCCTGTACCCTCCTGCTCTCTGTTAAAATAAGTGTGTTTTTTACACATTATATTTTTTTAACGCAAAGAACGCAAAGATTTTTACTCTAGCTTTATATAAAAAAGCACAAAGTTCGCAAAGCTTTGTATTTATTTAGCTTTGCGAACTTTATACTTTTCAAAGATATTCTTAGATAAAAATCTTTGCGTTCTTTGCGGTAAAAATAATTAGAAAAAAAATAACGC